>NZ_VFTJ01000001.1:0-726582 GCF_006439595.1 Mesorhizobium sp. B3-1-9 | reverse complement strand
AACCGACCAGAGTTTCAGTGCCATCATCCATCTCGCTGCCGCCGTCATAAACTCACGATGAATCTCAACAAGCCCTAGGCGGACTTTGTGTACGGTTAGAACCAGCTTTGACGCGACCTTGCGGTTCACGCCCTGCGGAAGCACTATCCCAACCGCAATGGTCCCTCAAATAGTGTATGGTCCGGCCTGCGATCCTGTGTCACCATCGGAAAGCAGGCTGGGCTTTCCGAGGTGCGCGAGATGTCAGATATAAGCGCCGAGGCCATTCTTTCCCATATCGAGGCGGTTCACATGATGCGTAAACGACGCGCGAATTTGCCTTCAATCCAAGCCCATCAATCACTGAGCAATTCGAACATCCTCGCCGCTTGAGCGGGGCGTACAAAGCTCCCATGTGACCCCAGTCTCGAGTTGCGACAGAACCCATTCGGCACATCCGGGCGACTAATTCCGCGACCCGATCCATTGTGGACTTGGCCTTCCAGCCACGTCGCCACTTCCGCCTATAGCCTGAAGGATCTGTGATCCTAGCGCCTCTGGTTGAGGGTCATTCCTTGCAGAGGACGGCGGCAGCCATCTGGTTGAACTTCAGATTTGAAACTTCCGTCACAAGCTTCATGAAGGCCCCGATTGGACGAAGTTCTTGACGTGCCTTCAGGCACGTTGCGAAAGATTCGGTGAATGGCTTGTGATCTGCGATCGACAATGGCGTCAACCGGTCATCGAGCTGGAACTCGGTCTTTGACACAATGCCGGCACCCAAGCCTGCCGCGACCGCTTCCCGAACGCCATCGCGCGGGATCTCCATGACCACGTTTGGTCGGATCCGATGCAATTCCAGCATCTCCTCCAACGCGCGACGCGTCATCGAACCGGGTTCGCGAAAAATCATCCGCTGCCCGTCGAGTTCCTCAAGATCGATCTGCTGCCGGCCTGCCCACGGATGGTTGCGGTGGACGAAGATAATGACCTCATGGCGGCCGAGCTGAACGAGATCGAGACGCGGATCGTCATAGTCCCGGCCGATGATGGCGACGTCCACCTCGTAATTCATGAGCTTGTTATAGACGACGTCGGAATTGCCGCTTTCGAGCGAGACCTGCACTAAGGGGTATTGAGCATGGAACGCGGAGAGAAGTTCCATGACGAAGAACGGACCCACCGTGCCGACGCGCAACTTGCCCGAAATCTGATTGCCCTCGGCGCGCAGTATGCCGACCGCCTGCTCCTCCAGCGAGAAGATCTGGCGCGCCACTGTCAGAAGAGCTTCTCCCGCGTCCGTCAGCTTCAGGCCGCGCGGCGATCGCAAGAAGAGCTGAACGTCATAAGTCTCTTCAAGCGCTTTGACCTGGGTGGTCACGGTCGGCTGGCCGATGCAGAGCAGATCGGCGGCCTTTGTGAAGCTAAGCTCACGACCCACCGCATAGAAGGAGCGCAGCTGGCTGAAATTGACGAAATGAAGCTTGTTAGTGCCGCCCACGGCCTGTCTCCCTGCGAAAGGCTTCAGCCATCCGCACGATTTGTTCAGCGATTTCCGAGCGTTCCTCCAACAGATCGCACAATATCGTATAGTGGTTTTTTCCGCGCATCGGAACCAGTTCGGCGTGCTGGCCCGAGCCGCTCCAATAGGAAGAGAACTGCCGCGACTGCTCGCGGAACTCCTGGGTCTCGTCTGTGCCGACGATGGCCGCGAGCCGACAACGCGGCACCGGCCAGCGGATCGGGCTGATCCTTGCGGCCCGCTCGCGATCGAGCCCAAGCGCCGCGTTGAGTGACGTCTCTGCCAGCGGCTCGACATCGAAGATGCCGCTGATCGGAACGCAGCCCGCCAGCGGCGCGCCTGCCGTGAGGCTTCTCATCGCGAGTGTGGCAGCAAGATGACCGCCGGCGGAATGGCCGCTCGCGATCCAGAAAGCCGGGGGCGCTGCAAGGGTTCGCAAAATCGCCCGCACGCAGGCCCCGACGCGTGCAACGATCGCGTCGATACGGGTCTCAGGCGCCAGCGGATAGTTTGGCAGCGCCACGGAGAAGCCGCGGCGAACGAGCGCCGAGGCGACAAAGGAATAACGGTCCTTGTCGAGGCTCTGCCAGTAGCCGCCATGTACGAAAACCACCAGCGGCGCACCCGCGCCAGCCGCAAACAGGTCGAACACTTCACGCGGATGCGCGCCATAGGCGACGTTGCGCCGGCATGTCAGTGAGCTGCGGGCAGCGGCGCTCGTCTCGTCGAAACGTCTATAGACGTCCGTTCTTTCCGGATGACGGTCGCGGAAGACATAGCCATGTTCCTTGCTGGAATTCGCGCCATTCATTCGAAGAGAACGATGCTGCGCACCGACTCTCCCGCTCGCATGAGATCGAAGCCGCGATTGACACCATCGAGGCCCAACCTGTGTGTGATCTGCCGATCGAGATCGAGCCGGCCGTCCATGTAATAGTCAATCAGCTTGGTCAGCCCGCTGCGTCCTTTGACGCCACCGAAATAGCTGCCGCGGATCGTGCGGCCATAGCGGACGCCAACCGGCGGGAACCCCATTTCGGCGCCGGGCGGCTCGACACCGAGCAACACAGCGGCGCCCCAGGCCGGCTGGCAGCAATCAAAGGCCTGCCGCATGACCGGCACGATGCCCGTACATTCGAATGCAACATCGACGCCGCCGTCAGTGAGATCGCGAACCGCCTGCACGACTTTGGCGTCCTCGCGTGACGCATCGACAAAGTCGGTCATGCCGTAGGAGCGGGCGATTCCGGTTTTGCCATCCGTCACGTCGATGCCTATGATCCTTCCGGCGCCGGCAAGCCGCGCTCCCTGCACAACATTTATGCCAATGCCGCCCAGCCCGAAGACGGCAACGGCGTCGCCCTCGCGGACCTCGGCCAGCGCCGCGCCGACGCCCGTGGTGACGCCGCAGCCGAACAGGCAGACCTTGTCCAGCGGCGCATCCTTGCGGATCTTCGCCAGTGCAATTTCAGGGACGACCGTATAGCGGGAAAGCGTCGAGGTGCCCATGAAATGGTGCACCGGCCGCGATCCGATCGAGAAGCGCGAAGTTCCGTCCGGCATGACGCCCTTGTCGCGCGTCGGCTTGATGGTCCAGCAAAGATTGGTCCGCCCGCTCCTGCACATGCGGCAATGCCTGCATTCCGGGCCATAGAGCGGAATGACATGGTCGCCCGGCTTGAGATCGTAGACTCCATCGCCCACCTCGACCACTCGCCCTGCGCCCTCATGTCCGGGAATGAGAGGATAGACGCTAGTCGCGTTGACGCCATCGAGCGCGGTGAGGTCCGTGTGACAAAGGCCCGAGGCGACGATCTCGACGAGCGCTTCGCCGTGACCGGGCGGCGCAACCTGCACTTCTGCTATCGCTAGCGGCTTGTGGATCTCGAAGCAGATCGCGGCGCGTGAACGGATCATGACGCCTGCCTGCCGAGTTCATCGCCGAAGCGCGCAAAGCCCTTGTGAATGAGTTCGGCGTCGTCTGGCCTTGCGGCGGCCTTGATCATCTCGCGCGCGATGCGGATGTCGCGGCCGCATCCGACCCCGACCGCGCCGACCAGCCGATCGCCCGCCGTAAAATATGCGAGATAGGCACGATCGCCCGGTTTGCCGCGTTCATACGCCGGCTCTCCGATGCCTGGCATCCCTGCCACTTGTAAGTTGAGGTCGTATTGATCCGTCCAAAACCAGGGCACCTCGCTGTAAGGGGATGGACTGCCGCACAGATATGACGCAACGACGGCCGCTTGGTCTTCCGCATTCTTCCACGACTCCAACCGCCAGCGCTGACCGAAGAAATGGTTCTCATGAGCCGCGACATCGCCCGCTGCGAATATGTCGGGATCGCTGGTCTGCCCAAATTCATTGACGACAATGCCATTGTCGACATGCAGGTCTGCTTCGCCGGCAATCCGGTCGTTCGGCGTGCCGCCGATGCCCACAACGACAAGGTCGGCCTCCAGCATCGATCCGTCATCGAGATGGAGGTGCCCTGCGGCGTCCAGCGTCTCGGACGAAACGACTTGCCGATCACAGAGAATGCGTACGCCTGCCCGTTCATGGAGATCGGCGAGCCATTGTGAAAGATAAGGCGGAAGCAGTCGGCTCAACGGGCGCCCGGCGGCTTCCAGAACCGTCACCGCCGCGCCGAGTTTGGCCGCGCTTGCGGCGACCTCCAGGCCGATCAGCCCCGCCCCGACAAGCACTAACCGAGCGCCAGCCACGATGCGGCTGCGTAGCGCGAGCGCATCCGAGAACGAGCGAAGATAGAAGGTGCGTGCCGCGACAGCCTCAAGCGATCGGATCCTGCGGGGCGACAATCCCGTGGCCAAAACCAGTTTCCGGTAGGAGAGGCTGCGGCCGTTAGAGAGAGCCACGATCTTCTCTCGCCGGTCGATGCCGATCGCCTCAGCGCCCAGATGGAACCGGACGCCGATCTCGTTCCACCGTGCCGGCGATAGCAGATAGGCATTTGCCGGGACGCCCGCCGACGTCAGCACGCCCTTGGACAAAGGCGGCCGCTCGTAGGGCAGCTCCGTTTCGACCCCGGCCACGTCGATCGGCCCGACAAAGCCGCCGTGCCGCAACCTTTCTGCGACGCGACCGCCGGCGTGTCCTGCGCCGACGATCACAACCCCGGTCGTCCTCCCTGGGCCTGCCACGCCGTTCAGGCCCCCTGCCCGGCATGCGTGGCGCGGCCACTGCGCAGCACCTCGCGGATGATCTCGCGATGCACCTGGAAGTAGCTCTTGCTGACACATTGAAGATGCGGCGAGACCTCGTCATGAAGCCGGCCCAGCGCATGAAACGGCACAGAGGAAGCGAGGTGGTGCTCCGCATGGAACGGCATGTTCCAGTAGAGCATCCTGAGCAACGGGTTCGCGAGCGTGGTCCTGGTATTGGCAAGCAGGTTCGGACTTTCCTCGGCGCCGGTGTGCTCGGCCATGCGGATGGCGCGCAGCACCGGCTCGCCCATCACCCGGGGCAGCAGCCAATAGGCCAGCGCGATCGTGCTGCCGAAATAGATCGAGACGGCGGCGACGGCGACATAGAAGAGGACGAGCAGCCGAATCTCCAGCATCACCTGCTTCCAGACCGATTCCGGCAGGAACTCACGCTCTTCCTCGGTGAAGCGCCCGGTCGTGCCGCGCCACAGCGTACCGACCAGCTTCGGCCAGAAGGAGAGGCCGACTATCTGCCCGAAATAGTCGCGAAGCGATGTCGGGAACGGCACGATATCCGGATCATGGTCCTCGTGCTGGGTGAACGTATGGTGGGCGGCATGCCTGTATTTGAAGTAGAGAAAGGGACGGAAGGTGAAGGCTGCGACCGCAAAACCGACGGCGTGGTTGATCCATCGCGAATGGAAAGCGGTGCCGTGCGAGCATTCATGCAAGGGCGCGAACAGCAGCACGACGACGATGCCGTAAGCGAGCATCGAAGGTATCAGCAGCCACGGTGTTCCACCCGAGAGGTAGACGGCGAGCACGCCGAGGGCCAGGGCCGTAAGATGGACTGCCAATCTGATCAGCCCCGGTCCATTGGACCGCGTGCGAAGCGTCTTCAGCTTGTCGCGTGAAATGATCTCCGGTCCCGTCAGCGGCCATATCTTGCTGCCGATGCCACCGATCCCAGCATAGCTCGCGGAATTATCGCCTTGCATGCCGATCCTCCTTCAGATTGCGCATTGTCGCGACAGGTCTAACGGGTCGCGACATCGAAGAAAAATTCATTGTTCCTATGGCGTTATCGCTTCGGCGCTAGGCCACGAAGCAATGCGCGATTGCTTCCGCGGAGAAGTCCTTGCGGTGAAAATGTCCGGTCACTCGACCGCGGCTCATGACGAGGATGCGGTCGCAGGCATCCATCATCTCCTGCAGCTCAGTGGTCAGCAGCAGGATTGCCTTGCCCTGTTCTGCCAGGTCCTGGATTGCGCGCCATATCTCGAACTTGGCGCCCACATCGACGCCGCGGGTCGGGTCCTCGGCGATCACGATGTCGCCGCCGCGTGCGATCCATTTGCCGATGACGATCTTCTGCTGGTTCCCGCCAGAGAGTTGCGACGCCAGTTGCGCCAGGCCGTTGGTCTTGATTGCCAATGTGCGCACCAGGCCGTTGGCCGTCGCGTTTCTTTGCCGGCGTTTCATGAAGCCGAGGCGGCCGAGTCGGCGCAGGATCGTCATTGCGATATTGTCGCCGACGCTCATCGGCAGGACGAGGCCCTCACCTTTGCGATCGGCGGGCATGAAGCCGATGCCGAAGGCGATGGCGTCACGCGGAGAGCGCAGTTGCACCTTGCGTCCCTGAACGCGGATCTCGCCGCGATCGATAGACTGGTCGCCGAAGATCGCGCGCACGACAGCCTCGCGCTGGCAGCCCAGCAATCCGGCGATGCCGACGATCTCGCCGGCCCGCACCTGCAGGCAAATATCCTCGAAGACCCCGGCCTTGCCGATCCCCTTCGCCTCCAGCGCGACGTCGCCACAGCGCCTCTCCTTGTAGGCGGACTGGCCCGGCTTGTGTTCACGCCCGACCATCAACGTGACAAGAGCAGCCTCGTTCAAGCCGGCTATGTCCCGGGTGGCGACGACATGGCCGTCGCGGAGCACGGTGACGCGATCCGAAATCTGCACCACCTCGCTCAACCGGTGCGAGACGTAAACGATGCCCAGACCGTTGGCCTTCAGCTTGCGAATGATGGCAAGCAGATGCACGACTTGGTCATCGTTCAGCGAGGCGGTCGGCTCGTCGAAGACGAGGACACGCGGACGGCTCGCCAAGGCGCGGCATATCTCGACGATCTGCTGCTCGTTGAGGCTGAGTTCGCCGACCGCCCGCGAAGGATCAAGGTTGACATGAATTTCATCGAGCAGGTCCTTCGCCATGCGGTTGAGCAAGGCGCGTGTCTTGCCGAGACGACCGGCCGGTTCACGGCCGAGAAAGATGTTCTCGGCGACGCTCAGGTTCGGACATAGCACCAGTTCCTGGTGGACCAGCGCCAGCCGGTTGGCGAGCGCCACCGTGGGATCGTTGAGGACCACGGGCTGGCCATCGATCCTGATTTCGCCGCTGTCGGGCGCGACGAGGCCATTCATGACCGACAGCAGCGTCGACTTGCCGGCGCCGTTCTCGCCGACCAGGGCATGAACTTCGCCGGCCTTCAGATCGAAGGTCACGTCGGAGAGTGCAATGACACCAGGATATGTCTTGCGGATCGATTGGACCTCGAGCAGTGGGGCGCTCATTGCGATCAAGCCGAATGATACTTGTTGAGAAGCGCGCGATGGCGATCCATGTCTCCGCGCAGGTTCTGATAGACCGACGACCAGACTTCGAAGAAATCCTGGTAACGCTCGTGCAGTTTCGGATCGGGGTCGATCGTCTCCTTGATGCGGACGATGCTTTCAAGAGGCTCGGTTGGCGATTTGTAGATCCCGGCTGCGACGCCGGCCAGGACAGCATCACCGATCGGAGCGGCCTCGCCGATGTCTGGCGTCTTCAACGGCAGGTTCACCACGCTGGCGGTGATCTGGTTCCAGAACCGGCTCTTCGTCGGACCTCCGTTCAGGATCAAACCATCGACCTTGACGCCGGCTGCGTTGGCGGTGCGGACGTTGGAATAAAGGTCGAAGGCGACGCCCTCGATCAGCGCCCGGATGAAATGCGCCCGTGTCGTCGTTGGACGCACGCCGAAGAAGTTGCCACAGGCATTGCTGTTCCAGTTGGGCGATAGTGTGTTGCCGAGGTATGGCAGATAAAGCAGGCCGTCGGAACAAGCCGGCACGCGCTTCGCCTGCTCGGTGAAAAGGTCGAAGACATTGTGGCCCATGCGCTCGGCCAGGCGGAATTCGGCATCGCCGAACTGATCGCGGAACCATTTCAACGACGCGCCGGTAAAGGCCATCGGGCCATCGAACATGGTCAGGCCGGGCAGCACGTGCGGCCATTTCAGGATGCGGTATTCCTCGACGCTCTGCCCGGTCGGGATCATGATGCCGAGGTTGGAACCCGTGCCCATGGAGTAGTAGGCCTCACCGGCTTTGGTGACGCCAACGCCAAGGGCTGCCGAACTGATGTCGGTGCCGCCTGCCGCGACTATGGTGCCGGGACGCAGTCCCGTCTCCTCGGCCGCCTGCCTGGTCACCTCGCCCACCGCTTCATGGGACTGGTAGAGCCGCGGCAGCTTCTCCAGCGGAATGCCGATCGCCTTGGCGACCGACTCGTTCCAGCGCTCCTCGCGATATTCGTAAGCGTAAGCGAGCCCGGCATCGCCGGTGTTCATCGTGAAGTTGCCGCACATCCGGTAGGTGCAATAGCCGGAAGGCGACAGGAACTTGTGCGTGGCATTGAAGATGTGCGGCTCGTGCTTTTTGATCCACAGCGCCTTGGGATCGATGAACCAGGGCGCGATACGGTTGCCGTTGTTCTTGTTGATGGTCGCCTCGCCGACGCTGCGGCGGATGTCTTCGCACTCTTCCTCGGAGCGGGAGTCCATCCAGATCATGGCCTGACGCAACGGCTTACCCTGATCGCTGACGGGCAGCGTTACGCCGACAAGGCCCGAAAGCGCCACGGCCGCGATATCGTCGGCGAAGCGGCCCTGCTCCAGACATTGCCTTACGGACGAGACCACGGCGCCCCAGTAATTCGACGCATCCTGTTCGGCCCAGCCGGGAAACGGGTGAAACAGAGGATGTTCCTGCGAGCCTGATGCCACCACCTTGCCGGTATTGGTGTCCAGAACCGCGGCCTTCACGTTGGTCGTGCCGATATCGATGCCGAGCGTGAGATGTCCGCCCATAAATCGCTCCTCCCAGAGTGCCTATGCTTGTGTTTTCTTGCGGCTCATCTTCGACAAGCCGACCGATAGGATGAGAACAACGCCAATGGCGAGGTTCTGGTACCAGGTCCCGACGCCCCAGATGGCGAGCAGGTTGAGGCCGGCGGCAAACGCAATGCTGCCCAGCAGCGTACGCCAAGGCGATCCGATGCCTCCAGCCAGCGCCGTGCCGCCGATGACAGCAATGGCAATGGCAGTCAATTCATAACCGGCAGCGAGCGGCGCATCGACCGACTTCAGCCGTGCGGTGAAGATGATGCCGGCAAGGGCGGCGCACAATCCGCTGATGGCATAGGCCAGGACCACGTAGCGCTGCGTCTTGACGCCGGCATAGAGCGCGGCTTTTTCGTTGCCGCCTATAGCGTAGAAGCGGCCGCCCCGCATGCTGCCATTTACGAAGCCCATGAGAGCAAGAAGAACGAGAAGGAAGATAACGAAACTGATCGGGATGCCGACTATCTTGCTATCGCCGATCCAGCTGTAGAGCGGTGCCTTGAGATAATAGGGGTGGCCATTGGTGAGTACGTAATTGAAGCCGCGCAAGGCCGTCAGCGACACCAGCGTCATGATGAAGGACGCGACCTTGAAATACGCCACGCCAATGCCGTTGAGCGCGCCGACCGCGATGCCCGTCGCCAGCGCGATCAAAATGACCGGGACGATCGGGCCGGCATAGGTGTTGCCGCGCACCAGCCAACGGCTTCCCAGCATTGGGCCGATCTCGGCCATGACGACCACGCCGACAATGACCGAAAAGATCATCAGCGCCGCGACCGACAGATCGATGCGGCCGGTAAGCAGCACCACCGTCATGCCGAGCGACAACAGGCCGATGACAGCGATGCTGCGCATGAGGTTCTCGATGTTGAGCGCGGTGAGGTAATACTCGGAGGTTAGCGCGCCGACAGCGAAGATCAGCAGGATCAGCCAGATGATGGGATCGCGCAGCAATCCCTGCAGGAAGGGCGTGACGCGCGGGGCTGAAAATTCCAGGACGCTCATTTCGCGATCCCCCGCTGCCACATGCCAGGCATCACGACGGCGAGGATGACTGCCGCGGTCACGACCTGCTGCAGATAGATGCTGACACCGAGCTGATTGAGAAGGTTGTTGACGATGCCGATGATCAGGGCAGCCACAACCGTACCGGTGATCGAGCCCGAGCCGCCGGACAGCGCCGCGCCTCCAAGCACGGTAACCGCCAAAACCGAAAGCTCCATGCCTTCGAAGCCGGCCGGATTGATGTAGGACAGCCTAGCGCTTTCAAGCATGCCGGCAAGCGCAGCACAGATGCCGGAAATCGCGAACACGGCGGTGCGCACGCCGATGACATTGATGCCGGACAAAGCGGCTGCTTTGACGTTGCCGCCGGTTGCGTAGAGCGCACGGCCGAAGATCGAATATTTGGTGAGCGCGATCGCAGCTGCGCCAAGCACTACGAGCAGCACGATCGGCAGCGGAACGCCGACAAGGTCGCCGCGGCCGAGCCAGAGATAGGCGGCGATCGGTTCGGGATAGAGCGCCTGACCGCCTGAGAAGATGTTGGCGAGCGCGCGGGTGATGCCGAGCATGCCGAGCGTGGTTATCAGCGAAGGAATGCCCAATGCTGCGACGAGAATGCCGTTGACCAGGCCGATGGCCAGCCCCGTCAACAAAGTGGTGCCGATGACGAGCACTGCGGAGCCGGTCGGGATCAGTAGCCCGCCGGCGACGCAGGATAGTATTGCGACCCCGGCGATAGACAAGTCGATCTCTCCGGTGATCACCACTAGTGTCATTCCGTAGGCCATGATGCCGATCGCGGCCACGGCGAGAAGTATGACATGGATGTTGGCGAGGGACAGAAAGGACGGTGTGATCGCCTGCCCCGCAATAAGCAGGGCGATCAACACCGCGACGCGGCTCATCTCGCCAACGCCTAGGTGCCGCAAGGCGTCGGAAGGCCGCGCCTGTGAGGCAACCTTGGTTTCAAGAGTACTCATGGTCATGACGTGCTCGCCTGCCTGTTCGGTCAACGCCTGCCGGTCCTCACCAGAGAATCCGGCAGGCGCATGGGGGCTGGCGATCAGCCCGCGACTGCCGGACCGTAGGCATAAGGCCACTCGTCCGGTGTCAGCGTCTCGATGCCCTCAATGTTCATCTTCTCCTTGGTGATCATCGGCAGGTTGGGCGTCATGATGAGCTTCGGCGGCGCTTCGTTGAGGCCTGCCTTGGCGCCGATATGCATGACAACGGCGCGGATGCCGATGTCGCCGATCAGCGGTGTGTAGGGCGACACCATCTCGATGTTGCCGGCCTTGATTTCCTTCAGCACCTCACGGGCATCGTCATTGGCGAGGATCATCATCTTCTTCCCGCCCGGGGCGCTGTTCAGCCGGTTTGCCTCGCGGATCGCGTCGAGTGCACCCATGGCTTCCTCGCCGCCGGTGTTGAACGACACCGAGATGTCTTGGAAGGCCTGCAGCGCATCCGCCGTCGACTTGAAGGCCAGCGTGCGCTGGCTGTTGGTGTGATAGTTGGCGAGCACCTTGTAGCCAGGTGTGTTGCCGATCGCCTCCAGGAAGGCGCCGGTGCGGATGGAGTCCGCCGTGCTGCCGAGATCCTTTCGATTGAAGATGATGTTGCCCTCGGGTGCAGCATGCTTGAGATAGAGACCTTGCTGCAGACCGTTGGCATAGAAGTTGCCAAGCACCTCCGAGCTGATCTGCTCGGACGAAGTGCGGCGATCGAGGCTCACCACCGGGATGCCAGCCGCGATGGCGCGATCGACCGGTGGCCCCATCGGTGCTTCGCGGTTAGGCCAAAGCACGATGCCGTCATACTGCTTGGCGATCCAGGTATCGATGACCTGGCCCATCTTGTTGTCGTCGAACTCGGCGTCAATCACCTCGAGCTCGATGTTGGGATGGCGTTTGGCCTCCCAAGCGGCGGTGTCCGCGAGGCTGATCAGCCAAGGGTGGTTGAAGCCGTGAAAGACCAGCCCTATGCGGTACTTCTTGTTGTGATCCAGCACCGGACCTTCCGCAAGCGGCAGATAGTCGGTGAAAGGCGACTTGATTTGAAGCTTGCTGTAGGGGCCAACAAAACTCGCACCCATGCCCGGCTTCCATACGAACCCGCCGGCGAGCTCGCCCACAGGGTAGACGTCGAGGTAGTCGCGAAAGCCATCTTTCTCGAACAGCGCTCTCACGTCACCATTCGACATTCCGGCCTTCGCCTCGCCGGAATACTTTTTGATAAGCGCGTTGATGATGGAATGGACCGACTCCTCAGCGGCCGCCGGAGCGATTGCCAGCGGGGCGGCAGCAAGCACGGTCAGTGTCGCAGCCGTCTTCAAGAGATAACGGCGTGATAGTTTCAGCATTAGGTTTCCTCCCATATTTTGGTTTCAGCTCGGGATATGTCCCGAAGAAGTCAGTGCTAGTCTCCTCCTCCCACCAGGATGTGGACGTAGCCGTCCGCCACCTTGGTTTCGTAAGTCTTCAGTCGCTCGGTGACGGGCGGCGAAAGCGGCATGCCGGTCGGGATATGGAACAGTCCCTGATGCAGCGGGCACTCAATCGTCTGGCCATCGATGTAGCCCTCGGAAAGAAATGCGTGTGCATGGGTGCAGACGCCGGCTGTCGCGTAAAATATGCCGCCGAGATTGAAGATTGCGATGCAAGCCCCGGCGTGCTCTATGCGCGTCGCGTCGCCGACGGGCAGGCTGTCAACGCGGATCGCCTGTATCCATTGCATGTCCTTTGTTGTCGTTTCCGCCGCCATTCATTCCTCGCAGTCGTCATTCTTTTCGTTTATTTTCGTTGTCTTTCCTTATGCAGCCAATTCATTGTAAGAATGCCGGTATTGATGACTCCGATAAGAGTTGCCGGGCGGACCCGCTCGTCACAGCGACGGCCGGAAGAAGCCCGTAGGTGATCGGCGACTGGATTGCAGCTTCAGCGGATCGCGGTACACTGAGCCGGCGCGAGCCAGACGTTGAAAAAGCCTGCCATCATCGCGTGGCGCGAGTCGGCGCTAGCAGCACAGTCGCAGCCAGCTGCGAAATCGACCCCGTTCACAGAGGCGAGCGGCGCGTTGGGGGCCGAAAACCTGACCGCCGCGTCAGGAGGCCGGCTGTTTTGCGCTGCCACGACACGTAGTAATTGCCGGCAAGAACTGCTTTCAGAAACCTACGAAGTCGATCTCTACGACTGAGATTGAGGCGCAAACCGGTCGTCCACGCGTCGGCAGACGTCAGTCGCCGTTGCGTCATGAGCTGACCTTTCCGGCCCGCGATCAGAGCGCGTCTGGTCTACCTACGGCGAAGGAATAGAAGATAAAAAGCGGCAAACACACGAACTATCCCGATATTTACTGCCAGCCGCTCCCAGAATCGACCTCTGAGGACCAGAAAGTCGACACCGACGGTCGCAAAGCAGTCATTCAGAACTTTGTGGTCGACCTGTGCCATGGCATTGGCGACTCGGACTGCTGCAACGACGTATCCCGACCGGCGGCAGTCAAGCTGCGCCGGGCCGGAGCTGCGAGTAATATTCGGGAACCGAACCAATCCACTTTGGCGGCGTCCTCTACGTTGCCAATGGAAACCCTAGCCAGCGCCCAAAAAGAAATCGTTCCGCCACCGGCCACCGGCCTCATGCCGGACGGGCAGCGCCGTTCCTGTCGATGAACCGCGCCGAGATGACGGCGCTCGGTTGGAACGAATGCGCTTCCTTGAAACGGCGCGGTAGGGGATCGGCCGCCCAGGAAGGGCATTCGAGGCGCACCTCTTCCGGCATGCCGGGATGGTCGATTGTGCATCCCTGCAATTTGACCAGCAGCGCGTGCTCATGATCCATCAGGATGGCAGGCGCGAATTTCACCCCATTGAACAGGCGTTTGGTCTGTTCGGGCGTCCTGCCTTCCTTCAGCGTGAACCATGCCAGCAGCCGGGTGCGGGGCATATCCTCGCGCCCATGCTTGACCAGCCACCAGCCAAGCCGTCCTTGATGCCGGAGCGCATAGAGCGACTCTAAAATCTGACCACGGTCCTTGTCGCCGATATAGCGTCGGGCGCCAAACCAGGCCGGGACGGCTGCATCCGCGGGACGCGCGACGCTATCGACTTCGTGCATAAGATCGAGGGTGGCTTGCAGACGTGCGGCAGGGATCACGGAACGACGATCAGGCTGAAAACGCCTATACAGGCGACAGGGCTGCTCCTGACCATTGTTCGCGCGTGTCGGCCTGCCGCCAGCGAGCGATTATCGCGAGGCGACAACCTACATTTGGATCGTGGTCACAACATCTATGATGCGGCCTGGCCATTTTTTTGCGCCCTGCAGGCTGCTTGCGGCGAGGCATAGAGCTGTGACGGCGCAGCCCAAGCCTCGTCCCCTTCCCTACGTTCGCCGGTGACCAGGGTGCGCATCTGCGATAGATAGGTCTCTATGAAAGAGGCGGTCTGCGACTCCAGCGGCGTATAAGGCCCGGGGCGATAGGCGCGCGAGGCAATCCCTTCGGCGTTGTCTTCCGTGATCTTCTTGTCCTGGACGGTCGTCACGTCCCACATCCATGAAATCTTGTCGGCGTCCGCGGCCGGATCGGCATCCTTGTCGACGAGCCAGGTCAGGATCACGTCGGTCTCGTTGGCGTTGCGCGGAATCATCTGGAACATCGTCAGATAGTCGTTGGGCGCGCTTAGGAACGAAAGCCGGCCGATCCGGAACCCATTCTCGCCGCCGTCATACTTGCCGCGCCCGCCCATCAGGCACGAGACCGGCTGGCCATCGTCGGAAAGCGTGAGGCGGCCCGAGCCGATCGGCTTGCGATGCATGGCGTAGGGCATCGTGTCCAGGTCGCCTGGCTCCCACACGCCCTTGTGGAACTCGGCGTCGCCGATGACGCTGTGCCAGGCGTCGATCTCCTGCCTCCATTCGGCGGCGTTGTAGTCGTCGCGCATGGCGGTCACCTTCACATGGCCGTTGACGCGGAAATATTCGGGATGAGCCGGGCGGCAGTGGTAGCACTCGAGGAAATTCTCCAGCACAAGCTTCCAGTTCGCCTTGGTCAGGTAATTCTTGCGCGCGACGATGCGTGCGTTGGCGACCCCGTTCTCGCGCAGAAGATCCGTCAGCCCGGCCGCCGCCGGTTCGATGTCAGGCAGGCTGGAGGCATCGAGGCCACATATCACCAGACCACCCATCACCTTCGTCGGCACCTTGTGCAGTCCGAGGCTGTCGCCATCGACGCCTTCGGGCAGGTCGCGCCGGGTCTGCAACTCACCGGTCAGCCGGAAGGACCAGGCATGATAGGGGCAGACCAGCAGCTTGCCGCGGCCATCCTTGACGCACAGGCGCGAGCCGCGATGGGTGCAGACATTGTAGTAGGCGGCAATATCATCCTCGCCATCGCCATGACGGGCGACGATGATCTCCTCGTCGAACAACTTACGGATGACGTAACTGCCCTTCTCCGGCACTTCGCTCAAATGGGCGACGATGACCCATTGGCGAGGGAACCACAATTCGCGCTCGATCGCGAAAATGTCCGGGTCGAGGTAGAAGGCCTGCTGCAGCGACCAGTCCTTGCGATGCTCGTCAATCAGCCTGACCACGCGCGCGCGATCGAGGCCGGACAACATCTTATCGTTTGGATACATGGCGGGCTCCGGGGCTGGCTAATGCCTTTTGATCAGGGTTGCAGCGAATTGCTGCACTCATCAACCATGGATTTGGCAGGCTTCCATCTCGAAAAGTCATGGAATACTCTTATCCTCGATGAAGACGCTCAAAGCCTCGCTCCCCTTGCTCAACGCCATGGTCGCATTCGAAGCGACCGCGCGACGCGGCAACCTGACGGCCGCTGCCGAGGAGCTTGCCATCGCGCAATCGGCCGTGTCGCGCCACATCGCCAATCTGGAAAAGCGGCTCGCGCTGGACCTTTTGGCCCGCAAGGGCAATCGCGTCTCGCTGACCGAAAACGGCGCCGCGCTGGCCGAGGCGATACGAGACGGGCTGGGCACGATCCGCGATGCCGTCGCGCGCCTGCAGGAGGCCGATCGCGATTCCCTCGTCATCGCCAGCGGCTACGACCTCGTCCAGGCTTGGCTGATGCCGCGCTTCGACCTTGTGACCTCGCTCGTCACGCATGGCCGTGTCACGCTGCTGACCTCCAGCAATCCCGACGATTTCGGCCGGCCGGAAGTCGGGATTTCGATACGCTTCGGACGTCCCGAGCTTTGGCCTGGCCTCGCCGCCCGCAAGCTGTTCGACGGGGAGTGGTTTCCTGTCTGCTCGCCGGGCTTCCTCGAACGGCACCCTGCTCTGGCCTCGGAGGATCCGGCATCCTTCCTCGACGTGCCGCTGCTGCATCTCGCAGCTCCCGAAGATGCGATCGACAATTGGAGATCCTGGATCGGCACTACGCGGAGCCTGCCCGGCCCGACATTCTCCAGCTATCTGTCGATGATGCATGAGGCAATAGCCGGCCGCGGCGCGGCGCTCGCCTGGGCCGGCTTCGTCGAAGAGCAACTCAGGCTCGGGCAATTGGTGCGGTTGACCGGGACTCCGCGCCGCCATGCCGATGCGTTCTACATCGTCACCCGCAGGAAGACGACGCCAACCGAACAGATGGTGGCGCAAGCCCTGCTCGACAGCGCGACAGCCCGCTGACCTGCCGCCGGTCTCATTCCGCGGCGGTGGCGAAACGCCTGGCGCCGTGGCGCGCGCTCCATGCGGGCATCGAGGCCTCGACATCTTCCTCGCTCGGGAAGGCATCGCGCGCGTAGCGGTCGACCCTGAAGCGCGCCGGATCGACCAAGCGAGGCGTGTCCAGCAGGATCTCGGTGGCCAGCCTGCCGAGGCCCGGTCCATGGCTGACGCCGGTCTCGTTGTCGCCACCCGCGACGACGATGTTCGCGTGGCCCGGCACATGCCCGACCATCAAGCCAACGTCCGGCGTGTAGCAGGGGATGCCCTGCGACCAGTTCGCGACCTTCGAGCCGCGGAGCGGCGGGAAGACTTCCTGCAGCTTGCCCATCTGGTGATCGACCATGGACTGCATCAGCTCGCGATTATGCGGCTGGCCGGGTTCGAGGTCGCTCTCCTCCAGGCGATGCATCGGCGTGTAGTGGCTGCCCGTGCCCCACATGATCGCGCCAAAGGTCTCGCGCAGCCAAAGCCGCAACTCGCGGCACTGGATGGTCGGCAGCGTCGAGGGCAGGCCTCGATCGTCGGTGACCACGCGCGTGGCCAGCACCCGCAGCAGCGGCAGATGCCAGTCGAGGCTGGCGAGGACCTCGTTGTTCCAGGCGCCCGCCGCCACGACCACGCCATCGGCCTCGATTGCGCCGCTCCCGGTTTTCAGCGTCACCTTGCCGCCGGCGTCCTCGATCTTCAGGACCCTGGTCCTGTCCCGAACCACGCCGCCGAGCTTCTTGATCTCGTTGACCAGCACGCCGAGCGCGAGCTTGGTATCGACCTGTATGCCATGCGGGTTGTAGGCGCCGGAATGAACTTTCGCCGGATCGACCAGCCCGCCCATCTTCTCGCCGATCTGCGCAGCGTTCAGATCCTGCATCTCCTTCGGCGCATAGGGTGAGCTGAGCACCGGCATGACGAAATCCTCGCGCCCCTGCGGCGTGAGCGCCATGATCAGCGTGCCGTTCGGCCGGTAGCCGATCTCGGTGCCCAGTTCATGCAACATGCGGTAGAAGTCGAGACCGTATTGTTGCAGGCGAAGGCCTTCCTCGCCGGCCGGGATCATGCCGGCGGACCAATGCGAGACGAAGCCGGCGCCGGCGCTGGTCGTTGCCGCGCCCGGCTCGGTTGCCTCCACGAGCGTCACGTTCTTCACACCCGACTTCAGCAGATGGTAGGCGGTGCAGCAGCCGATGATGCCGCCGCCCACGACCACGATATGCTTGCTGTTGCTTGCTGCCGGCATTTCTCTTCCTCCTTAGATCTTCGCGGTCGAAGAACCGCCAACATAGGTGTCAAGCCACCAGACGATGCGGGCGGCGGTGTCGATATATTCCGGATAGCCGCGCAGGCTATGGCCGGCGCTCGGATAGGTCGCGAGCGCGCTTGGCGAACCCGAGCGCAAGGCCGCGAAATGGCACTCCAGCGCCTGGCCGGGCGGCGTGCTCTTGTCGATGCCGCCGGCCATGACCAGTGTCGGGACCTTGCTGAGCTGCCGGTAAAAGGCGGGGCTGCGGGTAAAATAGGCGCCGCCTTCTTCCCATGGCGAGGACTCCAGCATCAGCGCGTCGAATTCCGGTATCTGCGTCGTGCGGTGCTGACTATACCAGTCGCCGACAGGCGAGATCGGAATGGCGGCGGCGAAGCGGCCGCTGCGCGTCGGCAGCCATGCGGACATGAAGCCGCCATAGCTGGTGCCGGTGACGGCGACGCGATCCGGGTCGACCAGGCCTTTCTCCACCAGGGCATCTATGCCGCTCAAAATGTCGTCGGCATCGGCGCCGCCCATGTCGCCCTGCACGGCGCGGGCGAAGGCTTCCCCGCGTCCCGTGCTGCCCCTGGGGTTGGGAAAGAAAATCATCCAGCCGCGCGAGACGAGCAGTGGAGCGGAACGCGTTCGCGCCATCCAGCGGTTGCGATGGGACGAGATCGGCCCGCCATGGATATCGACCAGCAGCGGCGTCGGCCCGGCCGCCGCCAGCGGGCGGACAAGCCAGCCCTGGATTTCGAGTCCGTCGCGGGCACGCCAGGAAAACGGCTCGGCCTTGCCGCGGCCGGCCATTGCGGATTGCGCATCGGACGCCATGAGCGACGCGATCTCGCGCAGTCCGCCGTCGGCGACTTCGGCCAGGAATGGAGCCCGGTCATAAGCCTCCGCGATGAAGAGCGAGCCCGCGGCCCCGACCGGCACGCTGGAGGGCGCCCACTCGCCGCAGGTCAATTCGGTCGACGACCAGCGTTCGGTCACCCCTGCGCTGGAGACATCGCAATCGGCCAGCACCGTCTCGTGGCCGCGGATGCCCGCCATATGCAAGCTGGAGGCGGAGCGCCATTCGATCGAGGTGACGTCGATCGAATTGGTCGGCACGACTGCAACCTCGCCGCCGAACGGATCTAGGATCGACAGCTGCCCGGCAACAAGGCCGCGATCGCTGCAGAAGGCCTGGATGAAGGCGATGCGGGCGCCGTCGGGCGAGCCGCGAGGAACGCCGATCTGGTCGCGCGGCGTGTGAAGAAGGGTGGCCGATCCCGACTTCGCGTCGATCAGCGAAAGCTTCGCCGCATACCAGCTGCCCTCGCCATGGTCATCGCTGGTCACGGCGGCGATCTTGTCGGCGCCGCACCAGCTCGCTTCCCATACATTGACCGGCGCCGATGTGAGCGGCGCGGGTTTGGCCTTCATATCCCAGATCCAAACCCGGCGCCAAAGGTCCTCGCCTTCGCCCCAACCGACTTCGGGCAGCCATGCGGGCGCATCCGTCTTCTGCTTCTGCGCGTAGCCGCCGTGAATTCCAGCCAGATCCGCGCCGACGCCGGCAACGACGAGCAGCAACCTTTGGCCGTCGGGCGCCCAGTCCATCAGCTCGATCCGGCCGGGCACATCCGCCACCGCGGTGCCTTCGCCGCCAGACCAGATCTCGATGCGGTCGACGCCCGCCTCTCCACCGGCGTAAGCGACCGCCAGGCTCTCTCCGTCCGGCGCAAGACTGATTTGCCTGGTCTCCGCATCATTGAGCCGTTGAGGCGATTCACCGCCGCGCCCCACCTGATAGAGACGGCTGACCGGCGCGCCATCGAGGCCGCCCTCGAAGCTCTGGCCGATGAAAAACATCGCATCGCTGGAGGCGTGACCGCAAAGAGAGCGAGCCGCGAAGACGTGCCCGTCCAGCCCGAAGAGAGCGGCATACAAACCCGCTGCCTCGGCGAATTCCGCGGCGGAGCGGAAATCCCCCGACATCCGGCCGGCAATCGGCGCGATCATCGATCCGGAGTTCCGCACGCTGCTCATCTCGACTTCCCAACACCGCGCTCAACCTGGCGCTATCGCCACGGCAAGCTCACGCACCCAACCATAACGACAGTCGGAGCATTGTCTAGACACCGGTGTACATTAGATTGGACCAGCGGCCTTGACGGCACGATGGGCGGTTGACCCGCCATGATTGGAACGCGCAGATTTCGAAGCGACGTAACAACCGGACAAAGACGCGATGAACCTTGACGACAAAGTCCAGTCGATCCTGAAGAGCGAAGTCATCTGGGATGCGCATTCCGGCTTCATGCCCGACCCGGCCGCGGACCTGAACAATCTGCGGATCTGGCGCGACGCAGGCGTCGACTATCTTTCCATCGATGTCGGCTTCGATCTCCTGCCCTGGGAAAAGACAGTCGCCACGCTTGCCTGTTTCCGGCACTGGATCCTGGCGCGTCCGGCCGACTACGCGCTCGTCTCGTCGGCCGACGAAGTCCTCGCCGCGAAGACGCAAGGCAAGCTGGCGGTCACTTTCGACATCGAAGGCATGAATGCGCTGAACGGCCGGGTCGAAATGGTCGAGTTCTACCATCGCCTGGGCGTGCGACAGATGCTGTTCGCCTACAACCGCAACAATCTCGCCGGCGGCGGGTGCCACGACGAGGACACAGGTCTGACCGCATTCGGCCGGCAGGTGATCGACGAAATGAACCGCCTCGGCATGTTCGTGGACGTGACCCATACGGGCTATCGCACCACGATGGACGTGATGGAATATACGGACCGGCCGGTGATCTTCTCGCACTCCAACCCGAAGGCGCTCTGCGCTCACGGGCGCAACATCACCGATGACCAGATCAAGGCTTGCGCCCGTACCGGCGGCATCATCGGCGTCGTGGGCCTCAACCGCTTCCTCGGCGAGGGCCGCACCGATTCCGAGCGGCTGGCCGACCACGTCGAATATCTGATCGACCTTGCCGGCCCGCGCCATGTCGGCATCGGGCTCGACTATGCTTTCCCGGTCGAGGTCGAAGGCATCGAGGACATCATCTCCAGCAATCCGCATTTCTGGCCGAAGAACGAATATCCCGAAGGCAAGACGACCTATTCGAGCCCGGGCCAGACGAAGGAGCTTATCGAGGTGCTGCTGCGCCGCGGCCATCCGGAACGCACTGTTCGCGACGTCATGGGCGGCAACTTCATGCGGCTGGCGCGCGAGATCTGGAAATAGCCGATCGAAATGGCAATCGCGTCGGTCGCGGATAAAAGGCGTCCGGTCCGACGGCACAGGATGCATTTTTTTCACTAGACATATGTGTATAGCCGGGGCAGGCTGATCGAAACGGGGGCCTTTGGAAGGATCTCCCGAAGCCGGGCCGATGCCGGCGGACAATATAAACAAGAGGGGCAGAGCATGATCGAAACCGCAAACATCAACATGACGCGCCGCGGCGTGCTGGCCGGCGCCGGCGCGCTCAGCCTTGCCTCGCTGATCTATTCGACGAAACGCTCGCAAGCGGCGGGTTCCATCCTCAAGGTGCGCTCATACGGCGATATCCAGACGCTGGATCCGGCCTTTCGCCTGGCCGCGCCCGAAGGCGACATCACCAACGTCATTTTCGCCGGCCTGGTTGTCGCCACGCCCGGTGACAGCTGGGGCTGGAAGCCGATGGCGGTGGAGAAGATCGACCAGCTCGACCCACTCACGATCGCCTTCAAGCTGCGCGACAATATCGGCTTCACCGACGGTTTCGGTCAGCTGACCGCAGAGGACGTGAAGTTCTCGATCGAGCGCATCGCCGATCCCGCCAACAAGTCCCCTTATGCGGGCGACTGGGCGACGCTCAAGGAAGTCGAGGTCAAGGACAAGCTTTCGGGCATCATCCATCTGAACAAGGCGTTCGCGCCGTTGTGGACCTCGACCTTGCCGACGCCGTCGAGCACGATCCTGTCCAAGCGCGCCGTGACTGAGGCTGGCGGTAAGCTCGGCGTGAAACCCGTGGCGCAGTCAGGCCCCTATCTGCTCAAGGAATGGACGCCCAAGCAGCGCACCGTGCTCGTGCGCAACCCGGACTGGAAATACGAGCAGGGCGGCTACGACGAGATCCACGTCCATCCGATCGAGGACGAAAAGACCGCCGAGCTTGGCTATGAGGCAGGCGACCTCGACTACACCTGGACGGCCGTGTCCTCGATCAAGCGGCTGAAGGAAACGCCGCCGGCGGACACCGTCGTGGTCGAGAAGCCATCGCTGGCCTTCGTCTGGCTCGGCATGAACCAGATCGCGGCGCCCTTCGACAATCCGGACCTGCGCCGCGCCGTGCAGTATGGCGTCGACCGCAAGGCCGTGGTGGACGCGGCCTATTTCGGCGCCGCCGCCACCTCCACCGGCATCATCGCGCCCGGCCTGGTCGGCCATCGCGAGAAGAATCTCTACGAATACGATCCCGACAAGGCTCGCGAGCTGGTCAACAAGGCCGGCGCCAGCGGCGTCACCGTCACGCTCGACATCCTCAACAAGGCGGAACGCCTGTCGGCGGCGCAGGTCGTGCAGGCGAACCTGCAGGACATCGGCATCAACGTCGAAATCAAGCAGAATGACAGCGGCACGTTCTGGACGCTGGGGTCGAAGCAAAACCCTTATTACAAGAAGCTCCAGATGGTGCTGTCGCGCTTCTCGATGCAGCCTGATCCGAGCTGGGCGACGGAGTGGTACACGACCAGCCAGATCGGTGAGTGGAATTGGGAGCAGTTCAGCAACGCTGAATTCGACAAGCTGGTCACCGAAGGCAAGATCGAGCTCGACCCGGCCAAGCGCGACGTCATGTACAAGAAGATGCAGGACCTGATGGAGGAGAGCGGCTGCTACGTCTTCCTCACCCATGAAGTCACCGGCGTGATGTACCGCAAGAGCGTTGCCGCCGGGCTCAAGCCGAATGGCGAGCCTTGCTTCGCGGACTTCAAACCTGCCTGACGTGATGGACAACGGCACGGCATGGGGCGGAATGGCCGGCTCCTGAGATGCTCCGCTATGCGCTGAAACGGCTGGGCCTGGGCATCATCATCGTGAGCGTCGCGATGGTGATGCTGTTCGCCATGATCTATGTGATCCCGGGCGACCCGGCATCCGTGGCGCTCGGACCGCGCGCCACGCCCGAGATGGTTCAGGCGTTGCGCAGCCGCATGGGGCTGGACCAGCCGATCTGGATCCAGTTCCTCCGGTTCTATTTGTCCGCGTTGCGCGGCGACCTCGGCACCGAGGTGCTGTCCGGGCGGCCGGTGCTGGACGTCGTGTTCGAGCAGTTGCCGTACACACTGGCGCTGATCGCGGGCGCGATCTCATGGTCGGTGCTGCTCGGCATTCCGCTGGGCTGCATCGCGGCGGTGCGGCGCGGCGGCTTTGTCGACCGCGTCATCGGCATCCTGTCGGTCGCGGTCATCGCGGTGCCATCCTTCGTCATCGCGATCTATTCCCTGCTGATCTTCGCCGTGGCCCTGCAGTGGCTGCCGGCCATCGGCGCCGGCGAGCCCGGCAATCTCGCCAGCCAGCTGAAGCACCTTGCCCTGCCCTCGCTCGCAATCGGCGTCGGCTGGGTCGGCTACATCGCGCGCATGGTGCGCGCTTCCATGCTGGAAACGCTGGAAGCCAGCCACATCCGCACCGCGCGCGCTTTCGGCCTGACGGATCGGCGCATCACCTATTCCTATGCCTTGCGTATCGCCATCCTGCCGACCGTCACGCTGCTCGGCGTCGGCATCGGCAATATGGTGTCTTCGGCCGTCTTCGCCGAGATCGTCTTCGCCCGCCCCGGCATCGGCAAGCTGGTCTACGAGGCGATCTCGGTACGCAATTATCCGGTCGTCACCGGCGCCGTTCTGGTGACGACCGTTTTCTTCGTCGTCGTGAACGCTCTCGCCGACATCCTCATTGGTGCGTTGGACCCCCGTGTCAGAACAAGTCTTAATTGACCGGCCATCACGGCAGCGCGTCGCCAAGATCGGCCGCGTGCTTCGGCGCATCGTTCGCGAGCCGCTCGGCGCGTTCGGTCTCACCCTGGTCGTGATCGTCGTTCTCTCGGCTCTCTTCGCCGACGTGCTCAGCAGCTACCCACCGACGAAACTCGCCCCGGCCGAGCGCTTCGCGCCCGCAAGCCTGCATCACCTGCTCGGCACGGACCATCTGGGACGCGACCTGTTCTCGCGTGTGCTCCATGGCGGCCGCATCGCGCTGGCCATTGCGCTTGGCGCGACCGGACTGTCGCTCATCGGCGGCATCGCGCTTGGGCTCATCGCAGGCTACGGGCCGCGCTGGCTCGACAATCTGATGCTCCTGCTCTTCGATGCCATCAAGAGCTTCCCGACCGTGATGCTGGCGCTTACGCTGGTCACGCTGACCGGACCTTCGCTGCTTGCGGTGCTGATCGTGGTCGTGCTGGTCAACGTGCCCGGCTATGCCCGCATCATCAGGACACAGACGCTCGTGCTGAAGTCCGCTGAACATGTGATGGCGGCGCGCTCGATGGGCGCAAGCACCGCGCGCATTCTCACCGTCCACATATTGCCCAACGTCATCGGCCCCATCCTCATCCTCGCGTCGATGGACATCCCGGTCGTCGTGGCGATCGAGGCCGGTCTGAGCTTCCTCGGCCTCGGCGTCAGACCGCCTCTGCCAAGCTGGGGCGCGATCCTGAACGACGGCTTCGTCAACATCCGCGATTCATACTGGATCGTGGTCGCGGGCGGCCTGCCGATCATCCTCACAACGCTCGGCTTCACCTTCCTCGGCGAGACCCTGCGCGACGTTTTCGACCCCCGGCTGAAGAGGCGCGGATGACCGTCCTCGACGTCAAGGATCTCAGCGTCGACTTCGCCACCGAAGCCGGCACGTTGCAGGCGCTGCGCAAGGTGAGCCTGGAGGTGCCGACGAACCGGATCGTCGGCGTCGTCGGCGAGTCGGGTTGCGGAAAATCGACATTGATCAACGCCATTCTCGGCCTGCTCGCAGACAACGGCAGGGTCACGTCGGGCCGGATTCTGTTCGAGGGCAAAAGCGATCTCGTCCGTCTCGACGGCACAGGCATGCGGGCGTTGCGCGGCCAGAAGATCGCAACCGTCTTCCAGGACCCGATGGGGGCGCTGAACCCGGTGCTTTCCGTGGGCAAGCAGATGCGCGACATCCAGTACCGCTCCGGACTGTCGCGCAAGGCGAAGGACGCGCTCTCCATCGCGATGCTGCGCAAGGTCCGGATTCCCGATCCTGAGCGCCGGCTGGCGCAGTTTCCGCACGAATTCTCGGGCGGCATGAAGCAGCGCATCGCGATCGCCATGGCGCTGCTGATGCAACCCTCGCTGCTGATCACCGACGAGCCGACAACGGCTCTCGACGCCACGCTCGAAGTCGCCATCATCGAGTTGCTCAAGGACCTGCAGAAGCAGATCGGCTGCTCAGTTCTGTTCATCTCGCATCATCTCGGCGTCATCGCGGAACTGTGCGACGAGATGATCGTCATGTATGCCGGCGAAGTGGTCGAACGCGGCTCGACCCGCGACATCTTCCACAACCCGCGACATCCCTACACGAAGAAGCTGCTCGCCTGCGATCCGGCAAGGCTCTCGCGGCGCGAGCCGCGGCTGCCCACCATTCCCGGCACGCTGCCGGACCTGCGTAACCGCCCCAAGGGTTGCGTTTTCCAGGCACGCTGCGAGCTCGCGGACGATGTCTGCTCCGCGATGCCGCCCGATACCGCGCTGAGCGCGTCGCACGTCGCGCGATGCTGGCACACCGATGAGACGGCCGGAGCGGCCGCATGACGACAGAACCTCTGCTTTCCGTTTCCGATCTTCGCGTGCGCTTCCGCATCGGCGGCATGATGAGCGCGTTGGCCGGCCGGCGGACGGAAATCGAGGCCGTCGCCGGTGTCGGCTTCACGCTGGAGCGCGGCCAGACGCTTGCGCTGGTCGGCGAGTCCGGATCGGGCAAGACCACGCTCGCGCGCGCCGTGAACGGCCTGCAGGCGGTGGCCGGCGGTTCGGTCCGCTTCGAGGGCCGAGAGCTGAACGAACTGACCAAGGCGGAATGGAAGCCGCTGCGGCGCAAGATGTCGATGATGTTCCAGGACCCGGTCGGCTCGCTGTCGCCGCGCCTCAGCGTCCGTTCGCTGCTGGCGGAGCCGTTCGCCATCCACGGCCTGTCCGGCCGCAGCCTCGAAGCCGAGGTGGAACGCCTGCTCGCCCTGGTCGGGCTTCCGCGCGATTTCGCCGAGCGCTATCCGCACCAGCTCTCCGGCGGCCAGGCGCGCCGGGTCGGCGTCGCAAGGGCCGTCGCGCTCGACCCGGTGCTGATCATCGCCGACGAACCGACAGCCGGGCTCGACGTATCGATCCAGGGCGAGGTGCTCAACCTGCTCAACGACCTGCGCGACCGCATGGGCCTGTCGATGCTCATCATCACGCACAATCTGCATGTCGTGCGCCAGATCGCCGACCGGATGGCGGTGATGTATCTCGGGCGCTTTGTCGAGGAAGGCGAGACCGAGGCGATTTTCCGGGCGCCGCATCATCCCTACACGGCCGCGCTGCTGTCCGCGAACCCCGAGCCCGATCCCGACAAGGTGCACAACCGCATCGCGCTGCCGGCCGAAGTGCCGTCACTGCTCGACAGGCCTTCGGGCTGTGAGTTCCACACACGCTGCCCGTTCGCGCAAGACATCTGCACAACGCAGGCGCCTGCCCCGTCCGCAGTCGGCTCGAGCCGGCTCACCTGTCACTTCCCGCTCAATGCCGGCCCAAGCGCCGTCGAGGCAATCGCCGCAAGTTAAAGAAGGTCCGTCCGATGAAAGATATCCGCGTGGTCACCGAATTCCCGCGCAAGGTCCGCGAGATCGAGAACCTGTGGATCCCGATGCCAGACGGCGTGAAGCTCGCCGCGCGCATCTGGCTTCCGGAAGACGCCGAAGCCGATCCGGTGCCGGCCATCCTCGAATACCTGCCCTATCGAAAACGCGACGGAACCGTGGAGCGCGACGCGCTCACCCATCCCTATTTCGCCGGTCACGGCTATGCCGGCGTGCGTGTCGACATGCGCGGCACCGGCGACAGCGAAGGCGTCTGCAGGGGCGAATATCTGAAGCAGGAACAGGACGATTGTCTCGTCGTCATCGAATGGCTGGGGAAGCAGCCCTGGTGCTCGGGCGCGGCCGGCATGATCGGCATCAGCTGGGGCGGCTTCAACGGACTTCAGGTCGCCGCCCGCCGCCCGCCGGCGCTGAAGGCGGTCATCTCGCTCTGCTCCACCGACGACCGTTACAACGATGACGTCCATTATCTCGGCGGCGCGCAGATGTGCGACAATCTGATATGGGGCACCACGGCCTGGGCGATCGCCATGACGCCTCCCGATCCGCTGATCGTCGGCGACCGCTGGCGTGAGATGTGGGAGGGTCGCCTCGACGGCAACGGCATCTGGATGCAGGACTGGTTCGAGCACCAGCGCCGCGACGACTTCTACAAGCACGGCTCGATCTGCGAGGATTATTCCGACGTCGAAATCCCGGTCTACGCCGTCGGCGGTTGGGCGGACGGCTATCCGAACCCGATCTTCCGCATGCTTGAAAACTTGCCGGGTGTCCGCAAGGGACTGATCGGCCCCTGGGGCCACAAATACCCGCACTTCGCCATGCCGGGCCCGCGCATGGGCTTCCTCCAGGAATGCCTGCGCTGGTGGGACCAGTATCTCAAGGGCATCGACACCGGCATCGCCGACGAACCCATGCTGCGCGCCTGGATGCAGGAGCCGGCGCCGCCGGCCGCCATCTATGAGGAGCGCCCAGGCCGCTGGGTTGCCGAGCCGTCATGGCCGGGACCCGGCATCGGCGAGCGCGCGCTCGCCTTGTCACCCGGCCGTCTTGCCGAGGGCGCGGGCAGCGACGACGTGCTGACGATCCGCTCGCCCTCGACGGCGGGGCTCTCGTCCGGCGCGTGGTGCGGCTACGGCGTCCTGCCGACCTTGCCGGTCGACCAGCGCATGGAAGCCGGCAACGCGCTCGTCTTCGAAACCGATCCTCTTGAGGAAGCCGTGGAGATCCTCGGCTTCCCGGAATTCGAGGTGAAGCTCGCCTCGGACAAGCCGGTCGCGCTGATCTCGGCCACGCTGTCGCTCGTGCTTGAAGATGGCGCGGCCTCGCGCGTCAGCTACGGCATCCTCAACCTCACGCATCGGCATGGCGATCTCGAATTGGCACCGATGACGCCAGGCAAGGCCGAAACGGTGCGCTTCAAATTGCGCTGCTGCGGCCAGCGCTTCGAGAAGGGCCAGCGCATCCGGCTTGCCGTTGCAACGGCGCATTGGCCGATCGTCTTTCCGGGACCGGAGAAGGCGACGCTGTCGATCCATTGCGCCGGCAGCAGGCTGGTCCTGCCGGTGCGCAAGCCGCAGCCGCTCGACAAGACACTCCCGGAATTCGAAGGACCGGAAAGCGCCACGCCGATGGCGCAGGAAGCGATCAAGGCTGGCGAGCCTTTCCGGCGCGAGGTGACGACGGACCAGATCACCGGCGAGACGAGCTATACGGTCGTCATCGACGCCGGAACGGTGCGCCATCCGCACACCGGCATGACCCTGTCGCAGAGACAGACCGAGATTTTCGTCGTCCATCCGGACGATCCGAACTCGGCGCGCGGGACCGTGACGTGGGACAAGACCTATTCGCGCGGCGACTGGAACGCCGGCGTTTCGGTCTCCGCCACGGTGCGCGCGCTGCACGATGTCTGGCGCATGGAAACGCATCTCATCGCACGTGCCGGCGATGAGGTCGTGGTCGACCGCGAAGAGGTCAAGGAGTTTCCACGCGATCTGAATTGATGCGATCGCGGATGGCGGGACTGCTCAGCCGGGACGTCTCGGCAGCATCTTTTTGGCGAAGGCCTCCACCTCTCCTTCGCGAGGAGCCTCGCCCGTGTGCGTGAGCAGGTAGGCCGGCGTCAGGAAGAGACGGTTGCTTACCGGTTCGACGATCTCGAGCGAGTAATAGCCGATCTGCGTGAAATACAGCACGCGCGCCCGCACGAACGCTTCGGTGGCTTCATAACCATGCCGTGAAAACATCGCCCGGATGGCTTCGACGCGCGCGTCGTCCTCCTCGTTCACGACCCGGTGCACGTCGGCCGACTGGCGCGACCAGGCGCGCACGGCGAAGTCCAGTCGCGGATTGAAGAGCGTTTCGTCCAGCCAGCACTCGAAGACATTGAGCACGGCTTGCGTGATCGACGCGGCCGGCCGGCCGGCCTGCTCGACGATGAAACGGGTGTTGTTGTTGCGCCAGTAATCCAGCAGCTGGTCGAGCAGGTCCTGGCGGCTCTTGAAGTACCAGTAGAAACTGGAACGTGAGACGTTGAGCTTCTGCCCGAGCGCCAGCACGCGCACCGCCTCCACGCCCTCGGAGATCAACGTCTCCAGCGCGAGGTTCATCCAGTCCTCGCGCGTCACTTTGGTGTTGCCGATCAGACCGGACCGCCGCACGACTTCATCAGCACTGGAATCAGAGAACATAGCGGACCGGCCAAGTTTGAACGCCGGCTAGATAGACCTGAAACCACCGCGCTACAATACTTGCACTTGTTCAAGCCACTCCCAAAGATATGGGGCAAGGCCCCGGTCGACGTGGAGACGCGCCCGATGGGAATTGCCGAACCGGTAGAAGAGAGCGCCGACGCCGGCAAAAAGGATCGAAGCCGAGCGGCTTGCCGCCCCTTGATCGAGCGCCGTGCCCCTGGCGATCAGGCGATCCAGGTCCGGCCCCTCGATCTCGAAGACATGCAGTCCGGCATCCATGACCGTCACCGCGAAACCGGCCGCGTGCCAGCCGGCCGCAATGGGGAACGGCTGCTCCGCGACCGCAAGAACGCGGTCGCGCGCGATCCGCGCCATGTATCTGTCGCCACTGGCAATTGCGCCGGCGCCGACGCCCTCGCCAGCAAGCCCCGAAGCCTTCGACCAGGCGGCGAGGTCGCCGCTGACCAGAAGCTGGTTCAGCCCGCCAAGCGTCCGCACGCTGACGCCGCCTTTGCTGAGCGTAGCGGCAGCCCAGTCGGGCGCCGCCGGCCACTTTTCGGCAAGGTTACGCATGGAGCCGGCTCCCTTCCGGATCGAAGGCGCAAGGCGCGACGATCGTCGCCTGCCGCACGACACCCAGATGTTGAACGTCGATCGTTTCGCCGTGCCGCGCCGCGCCCCGTTCGATGAGCGCCAGGGCGACAGGGCGTCCCAGGGTCGGGCTCTGATAGCTGGAGGTGACGAAACCGATGCTCCTGAGGCGCCCGTCGCGCTTCTCCACGCCATGCGCGCCGGTCGCCAGCGGCGCCTCGCCTTGGCGCAGCGCAAGGCCGACGAGCTGGTTGCGGTCCATGCTGTTCCCCGCCTCCGTGAAAAGCGAGCGGCGGCCGACGAACTCGTTGGCGCGTTTGGTCCGCGGTCCGGCGACGCCCAGATCGTGCGGCATGGTGGTTCCGTCGGTGTCCTTGCCGATGACGATGTACCCCTTCTCGGCGCGCAGGATCATCAGCGATTCAAGTCCCAGCAGAACGGTGTCGAAGGCGCGGCCCTCCTGCTGCATCCTCGCCCACAGCGCCTCCGCCCGGTCGGCGCGGATGGAGATCTCGTAGCTGCGGTCGCCGGTGAAGGAGACCCGGGCAATGCGCACCTCGTTGCCGGCAAAGCGGCCGGCGGCGACGGCCATATGCGGCAGGCTGGCATCGTCAAGTGCTACGCCCAGATCGAGCGCTTCCACGACCTGGCGCGCATTCGGACCCGAAACGGTCAAGGTGGCGTAGTGCGCGGTGGCATTGTGGATATAGAGCGCGTCGCGGCCGAAGCGGTCCTGCCGCCATTCCTCGAGGCGCGCGTGGACCGCGGTGACATGCGAGGACGAGCAGGACACGATGAAGCGATGCTCGTCCAGGCGGACCAGGACGCCGTCATCGAAGACGACGCCATTTTCCGACAGCATGAAGCCATAGCGGCAATGGCCCGGCTTCAGGGTCGACATGGTGTTGTAATAGATGAAGTCGACGAACTCGGCCGCGCGCGGGCCGATCACCTCGATCTTGCCCAGCGTCGAACCGTCGAAGAGCGCTACGGATTGCCGGGCTCGCCGCGCCTCCTCCTGGATCGAGGCGCCGGCTTCACCGCCGCCATAATAGGCAGGCCTCAGCCAGCCGCCATATTCCTGGAACACCCCGCCGGCGGCGCGATGGTTTGCCTCCAGCGGCAGACGGCGGACCGGAGCGTGCATGCTGCCCCGGCGCGCTCCCGCAAGGCTGGCGAAGGGGACAGGCGTGAATGGCGGCCGGTAGGTCGTGGTGCCGACTTCCGCGATGCCGCGCCCGGTGATGTCAGCCAGCAGCGCAAGACCGTTCAGGTTCGAGGTCTTGCCCTGGTCAGTCGCCATGCCGAGCGTGGTGTAGCGCTTCAGGTGCTCGACGGAGACGAAGTTCTCCCGCGCCGCGAGCTCGACATCCTTTGCGGTGACGTCGCTCTGATAGTCGATCCAGACGCGACCCTTGGCCTTGGGTTTCGGCCACAGGCTGGCGACGCCGAGCGATGCTTCCGCCCCCGTGCCGCGAGGCGCCGGCGTCGACGAACCGAAGTCGCCGGGCGCCGCGGCGCCGCTGGCCAAGGCATCCGAAAGCGAGACCGTGCCGGCCACGGCGCCGGCGACGCCAATCCCGTCGATGGCTTCGCCGGGAATGAAGGCCGCAAGTTGGTCGCTCCAGGCGAGCTTGCCTTTCGCCTGCGAGAACAGGTGCACTGTGGGTGTCCAGCCGCCGGAGACGAGAACGCAATCGGCGGCAAGCGTCGTGCCATCGTCCAGCAGGACACCCCGGACGGCGTTGCGCCCGCGCGCCGCCGTGATCGTGCGCCCAGCCACGACTCGGATATCGGCTCGTCCTTGCGCGCCGCCATCGCGCCGGCAGTCGACCACCGTCACCGAAGCGCCGGCGGCGGCGAGCGCGGAGGCAGGTTCATAGGCGCTGTCGTTGTTGGTCGCGACCACGATTTCCCGGCCGACAAGCACGCCATGCCGGCGCAGATAGCTGAGCGCCGCGTCGGCGGAGAGGATTCCCGGAAGGTCGTTGTTGGCGAACGGCACGGGCCGTTCGATCGCGCCTGTCGCCAGCACGATGCGGCGGGGCCGCACGCGCCAAAGCGTGTCCGGCCTGCCGTCGGAGTGGCGCTGGTTGAGCGCGACCAGATTGTGGTCGTAAAGGCCGAAAGCGGTCGTATCGCTGAGCACGAACTGGCCATCGCTCTTCAGCCTGGCAACTGTGGCGTCGACCCACGCCCTGCCCTCGACGCCATCGACTTCGCCGGCGCGATGACGCAGCGACCCGCCGGGATGCGTCTTGTCGTCGACCAGGACGACCGAGTGCCCGGCCGCCGCCGCGCTGGCTGCCGCGGCAAGGCCTGCGGGCCCGGCGCCGACCACCAGGACGTCGCAATGATGGTTGATCTGGTCCGAGACCTGACGCGGCTTCCAGTCCGGATCGACGACGCCAAGTCCGGCCATGGCGCGGATGCGCGGCTCGAACAGGTGCCAGTCCGGCCACATGAAGGTCTTGTAGTAGAAGGCAGCCGGCAGGAAGCGGGCGAAGCGATCCAGAACGGCGTTGCGGTCGGCCTCGGCCGTCGGCGAAGCGTTGACGCTCTTGACCTTGATGCCGTCGACGGCCTGCACGGTCGTCGCGCGCGCATTCGGCACGCGGCCGATCGCGCTCTCGACATCGACCAGCGCGTTGGGCTCCTCGACGCCGGAGCCCCAGATGCCGCGCGGCCTATGATATTTGAAGCTGCGGCCGACCACGGCCTGGCCGCTCGCGAGCAAGGCGGAGGCGATTGTGTCGCCTACAAAACCCTCGACACGCCTGCCATCGAAGGTGAAGCTCAACGGGCGGTCGCGGTCGATGTCGCTGCCGTCGGTGGTGAGACGGGAAGCGCTCATGCGCCGTGCTCCGCTTCGCCGAGCACGGAAGAGCCCGACACCTTGTGATTGACGCTGTCGCGGCTCATCGCGAAGAACTCGCCGCATGTTATATGCACCCAGATCTCTCGCGTCCGCCCGTTCGGATTGTCGCGCATGTGGAGATAACCGGCCCAGCGCTCCGCGGTCACGTCGCTGCCGTCGGGCCGGAGATTGCCGGCCTCGCCGCCATAGTGGAATTCGCTTTCTTCGCGCGGCCCGCAGAACGGACAGGGAAAGAGCTGCATCTTTTCTACACCTTCAATGGGCAATGCCGGAGCCGGCCGCTTCGTCGATCAGGCGGCCGCGGGCGAAGCGGTCGAGATCGAAGGGCCGGCTGATGTCGTGATGCCTGCCGGTGGCAAGCAGATGGGCAAGCAGGGTGCCGCCTGCGGGAATAGCCTTGAAGCCGCCCGTGCCCCAGCCGCAATTGAGGAAAAGGCCGGGCAGCGGCGACTCGCCGATGATGGGCGAGGAATCGGGGACGACGTCGACGATGCCGGCCCATTGCCGCATCATCTTCAACTGGCCGAAGATCGGATACATTTCGAGCATGCCGGCGATCACGCTTTCCAGCACCGGCAGATTGCCGCGCTGGCCATAGGACGGGATGCGGTCGAGCGCGCCGCCGATCACCAGTTCGCCCTTGTCCGACTGGCTGACATAGACGCCGGTGTCGGGCGAGATCACCACCGTGTCGATGATCGGCTTGACCGGTTCGGACACGCAGGCCTGCAGCGCATAGGAATTGACCGGCAGCCGGAAGCCCGCCTTCGCCGCCAGCACCGACGAATGGCCGGCCACCGCCATGCCTGTACGCTCGGCCCGGATTGCGCCGCGCGAGGTGACGACGCCGCGGCAGCGCCCATTCTCGATGATGAAATCGGAAATCTCGCAATTCTGGATGATGTCGACACCGAGACGGCTCGCCGCGCGGGCATAGCCCCAGGCGACAGCGTCATGGCGGGCGGTGCCGCCGCTTGGCTGCCAGGTGCCGCCATAGACGGGGAAGCGTGTGTGCGGGCTGAAATTGTAGATCGGCACGACGCGACGCACGTCCTCGACCGAGAACAACTCGCAATCGATGCCATTGACCTGAATGGCGTTGACCGACCGCGCGGCGGTTTCCATTGCGGATTCGCTGTGCGCGAGCGTGAGGATGCCGCGCGCGGAAAACATCACATTGTAGTTCAGGTCTGTCGAAAGGCTTTTGTAGAGGCTGTGGGCCAGCCCGTAGATCGCCGCGCTTTCCGGGTAGAAGTAGTTCGAACGAACCACCGTCGTGTTGCGGCCGGTATTGCCGCCTCCGATCCAGCCCTTCTCCAAGAGCGCGATGTTGGTGACGCCGTGATTTTTGGCGAGATAGTAGGCGGTGGCGAGGCCGTGCCCGCCGCCGCCGACTATGATCGCGTCGTAGCGCGGTTTCGGATCAGGAGAGCGCCAGGCCTTTTCCCAACCGGTCTGACCGGCGATGCCCTCCTTGAAGAGCGAAAGCGCCGAGTACTGCCTCGTCATGCGCCCAAACCGCCGTCAGAGGCCAGTGACGTCGCTCCACCGCAAGGGCTTGGTCGCCGGGCCCCCAGCTCGAACATGTGCATCGATCGCCTCTTAAGATACCTGCCGTTGGTGCCAAACACCGCAAAGCAGCGCCAAGCACACACTTAGCGTGAATGTACACCTGTGTCCATTCAAAGCTATGAGCTCGCTTTTCGCGCGTTTCACAGATTTTGGGCATTGGTCCACCGAGACCGATAAGCGCCGAAAGCCTTCGTAAGCAGTGTTCCCTGCAAGCTGGACCGCTTTAACTTGGCGCCCCGACACTCACGGTGCCCTGGATGGTGCGATGCTGCTGGGGAAAGGCGGAGTAGGAAGATTTGCGGTAGAATTCCGCATAATTCTCATACGCTTCCCGCGCGACCTGCAAATCCTCGGCCCTCATGACCGGCCTCCAACGAGTCAAATTCTGCCTCGCAAGTTCGACCTGAAGCGGGTCGGCGTTTCAAGGAAAACTCGCACTGTCCCGCTCACGTTTGTAGCATGAACTTTTCCGGGGATCGCAAGATGCGTTCCCCCGGCCGCGCTCTAAGTTTTTGTTTTTATGCATGTCGTTGTCCCAGAACCGCTGCACACTTCTGAGCGACATGCATCAAGGACGCACTTTGCCGGCTCAACGGCTTGGCCCGCTCAGACGAGCGGGTCGGGAGCGGCGCTTTCGCCGCGTCCCTGCTGCAGGATCATCCGTCCGCGATCGGAAGAGGCGCGGCGGAATTTCGACGCCGCCTGATAGTCGGTGTCGTTGTACCATTGCTGGGCCGTGGCCTCGTCCGGAAATTCGAGGATGACCATCCGGTCGGTGAAGGTCTCGCCCTCGCATGTGGTCACCGGATCGCCGCGCGTCAGGAACTTCCCGCCATACTTCTTCAACGTGGCAGGGGTGAGCGCCGTGTACTTCTTGTAGGTTTCGGGGTCGTGGACCCTCATCGTGCAGATCATATAAGCGGCCATGGCCTCCTCCTTATTTTCGATCGAGCTTATCGCTTTATCAAAGCGCATTCACGATAAATTTCGTTTGTCATCGCCAACTTTTCGCGCATAGTCACCAAGGTTGGCGGAAATTTTAGCTGAAAGCGTCATGATCGAACTGGACGGCATCGACCATCGCATCCTGCGCGAGTTGCGGCAGGACGGCCGCATCTCGACGGTGGAGCTGGCCGAGCGCGTCGGCCTTTCGCCCACGCCCTGCGCGCGCCGGCTGAAGAGGCTCGAAGAGACGGGCGTGATCCAGGGGTATGCGGCGCGGATCGATCCGGCGGCGCTGGGCCTCGGCGTCTGCGTGATGGTTTCCGTGCGCCTGGGGCAGCAAGGCCCGGAAGGAGCCGGCTTGTTTCTCAACGAAGTGGCGAAACACCCGGAGATTACCGAATGCCTGCTCGTGACGGGAAATATCGACTACCTGCTGCGGGTATGGGTGAAGGACATCGCGGCGCTTCGCGAATTCATCAGCAACGTGCTGCAATCGATCCCATCGGTGGCCGAGACGTCGACTATGGTGGTGCTCAACCCCGACGAGACCAATCTCTGATGCATGTCGCCCAGAAATGTGCAGCGGTTCCGGGATAACGACATGCATCGGAACGAAGTCGGGAAATCCCGATGCCGAAAACCCCTTAGGTGGTCTGGGGTTTACGACGAATTTGTCCGGCAATCGGCGAGCGAATTGTCGGACGGGAATGGAGAGATTTGATATGGCGTTCGATATTGTTGGTGCCGCACAAGCGCTGGTGCGCGGCCATCAGGACAACACGCAGTTCGCAACGATCGAGGGATTGTCGGATCTCGTCTCCGCCTACAAGGTGCAGGATGCCTATGTCGGGGCGATCATCGGCGACGACCGCATAGCCGGCTACAAGATCGGCCTGACCTCGCACAGCATGCAGAGCATGTGCGGGATCGACCACCCTGTTGCCGGCGCCGTTTTCGGGCGACGGATGATGCATAGCGGAGCAAAGCTCTCGCTGAGAGGCTACGGCCATCTCGGCCTGGAATTCGAGATCTGCGCCCGGCTCGGCCGCGATCTCGCGCCGCGTGCCGCGCCCTATACGCGCGACGAGGTCGCCGCGGCGGTCGACGGCGTCTGCCCGGCGGTCGAGGTGGTGGACGATCGCCATGCCGATTATTCGGTGCTGGACGTGCGCTCGCTGGTCGCCGACAATTCCTGGAATGCCGGCGTGGTGCTGGGTAATTTCGTCGCCCCGCCCGCAGCGCTGGAGAAAGTCGAGGCGATCGTCTACCAGGACGGCGCCGAGATCGGCAGAGGGGTCGGCGCCGATGCGCTCGGTCACCCCTATGAGCCGCTGGCCTGGCTGGCCGACCATCTGGGCGCCTCCGGCAGGGGCATGAAGGCGGGCGATATCGTCATGACGGGCAGCATCGTGCACACGCGTTTCCCCGACAAGGCTTTTTCCTATCGGTTCGACATTGCCGGTCTTGGCAGCGTCGAGGTCAGCGGCGCCTGAGGCGCGGCATCATCGGAGAGGACGGATGGATCTTGGATTGAAGGGCAGGAACGCGCTCGTGCTGGGCGCTTCGAAAGGATTAGGCCGCGCCGTGGCCAAGGAATTGCTGGACGAAGGCGCGCGCGTGGCGATCTGCGCCCGCACCGTGGCGGCGCTGGAGCAGACCGCCCGCGAGATCGGCGCGACGGCGCTCGTCTGCGACCTCGCGAAGCCGGGCGCGGCGACGGAACTTGTAGAGCGGGCCAAGGCGACGCTGGGCGCGCCGGACATCGTGGTGGTCAACACCGGCGGCCCGCCCACCGCGCCCTTCGACGAGATCACGATCGAGCAATGGCGCGCCGCCTTCGACAACCTGTTCATGAGCGCGGTGGAGATCGTGCGGGCGGTGCTGCCTTCGATGCGCGAGAAGAAATGGGGCCGCGTGCTGTTCGTGACCTCCATCGCCGCGAAGGAGCCGATCAACCGCTTCGCGCTCTCCAACTCGCTGCGCGCCGGCATCCACGGACTGATCAACACGCTGAGCAAGGAAGAGGGCGCCAACGGCATCACCTTCAACGCGCTGATGCCGGGCTATACGCTGACCGAGAGACTGGCGGACGCGAAGCTCGACCTGGAAAAGGTGAGCCAGGCCATACCCGCCAAGCGCATCGGCCGTCCCGAAGAGTTCGCGGCGCTGGCAGCCTTCCTCGCCTCCGACCGCGCCTCCTACATCACCGGCCAGGCCGTCGCCTGCGACGGCGGCGCGCTCTGGTCCATCTGAGGGCGGCTTCACTCACCGTGGAGGCCTATTCGAACGAGTAGGTAAATCCTTCCGCCGACGCGCCGACGGTGACTTTCGCCATCTTCTTGCCCTCGAGCGAGCGGTTGAGCACGCCGCGGCTGAGTTCCGGCAGCAGCGTGTTGGTGAGGATGGCGTCGATCATGCGCCCGCCGGATTCGATCTCGGTGCAGCGCGCCTTGACCAAGTCCATCACGCCGTCGCCGATGACCAGCTCGGCATCGTTGGTTGCCTTGAGGCGCTTGGCGATCTTGCCGAACTGGTGCCTGGCGATCGCCTCGATCATCGCATCCGAGAGCGGATAGTAGGGAATGGTCACCACCCGGCCGAGGAAGGCGGCCGGGAAGACCTTCAGCAGCGGGGCGCGCAGCGCGGTGTCGAGATCGTCGATGCCGGTGCGCACTGTGCCATTCCTGGTGCGGTCCATGATGACGTCGGAGCCGACATTCGAGGTCAGCAGGATCAGCGTGTTCTTGAAGTCGATGCGCCGGCCCTCGCTGTCGTCCATCATGCCCTTGTCGAAGACCTGGAAGAAGATCTCGTGCACGTCCGGATGCGCCTTCTCGACCTCGTCGAGCAGGATCACCGAATAGGGTTTCCTGCGCACCGCCTCGGTCAGGATGCCGCCCTTGCCGTAGCCGACGTAGCCGGGCGGCGCGCCCTTCAGCGTCGAGACGGTGTGCGCTTCCTGGAATTCGGACATGTTGATCGAGATCAGGTTCTGCTCGCCGCCGTAAAGCGTCTCGGCCAGCGCCAGCGCGGTTTCGGTCTTGCCGACGCCGGAGGGGCCGCAAAGCAGGAACACGCCGACCGGTTTCTCCGGCGCGCCAAGGCCGGCGCGGCTGGTCTGGACGCGCTTGGCGATCATTTCCATAGCATGGTCCTGGCCAACCACGCGCTCGGACAGGGTCGCTGCGAGCTTCAGCGCCTTCTCGGTCTGGCTGGATAGCATGCGTCCGGTCGGGATGCCGGTCCAATCCTGCACCACGGCGGCAACCGCATTGCGGTCGACCGACGGCAGGATCAGCGGCGTCTCGCCCTGCGCGTCGGCAAGCTCGGCCATCAGTTCGCGCAGCCGCGCGAGATCGGCGGCTTCATCAGCCGGCTCGGCGGAAGCTGTTTCGGCCTTTGCAGCCTTGGCTTTCGAGGACTTTGCCTTCTTCGAACCGGCAGCCTTGCCGTCGCCGGCCTTGCTCTCGCCAGTCTTGCTCTCGGGCGCCTTGCTCTCGGGAGCCTTTTGCTCGGGCGCCTTTGCCGCGCCCTCGGCGCTCCCCGTCTCCGCGGCGGCCTCTTCAACCGCAGCCTCGTCGAGCGGCACGCCCTCGCCGCGCAGCTTGGCGCGCAGGTCGAGGATTTCGCTCACCAACGCCTTTTCCCGGTCCCAGCGCGCCTGGGCAGCGGCCAGACTGGTCTCGGTTTCGGCCAGTCCGGCTTCGACACGAGCCTGCCGGTCGGCGACATCGATGCCGATCGCCGCCTCGCGGCCGATGATGCCGCTCTCGACCTCGAGCGCCTGGCGGCGGCGCAGGATGTCCTCGACCTCGGCCGGCGTCGCATGCTGCGAGACCGCGACGCGGGCGCAGGCGGTGTCGAGCAGGCTGACCGCCTTGTCCGGCAATTGCCTTGCCGGGATATAGCGATGCGAAAGCGAGACGGCCGCCTCGATCGCCTCGTCCAGGATCTGCACCTTGTGGTGCTGCTCCAGGACGCCGGCAACGCCGCGCAGCATCAGCACGGCCACGGCTTCCGAGGGCTCGTCGATCTTGACCACCTGGAAACGGCGGGTCAGCGCCGGGTCCTTCTCGATGTGCTGCTTGTATTCGGCCCAGGTCGTGGCGGCGATGGTACGAAGCTCGCCGCGCGCCAATGCCGGTTTCAACAGATTGGCGGCGTCGCCGGTGCCGGCCGCGCCGCCGGCGCCGATCAGCGTGTGCGCCTCGTCGATGAACAGGATGATCGGCACCTCGGAGGCCTGGACCTCGTCGATGACCGCCTTCAGCCGCTTTTCGAACTCGCCCTTGACGCTGGCGCCCGCCTGCATCAGCCCGACATCGAGCATGCGCACGCTGACGTACTGCAATGTCGGCGGCACGTCGCCCTGGGCGATGCGCAGTGCAAAACCCTCGACCGCCGCTGTTTTGCCGACGCCCGCCTCGCCGGTCAGGATCGGGTTGTTTTGCCGGCGTCGCATCAGGATATCGACGATCTGCCTGATCTCCGGATCGCGGCCGACGACAGGGTCGATCTTGCCGTCGCGGGCGCGTTGGGTGAGGTCGGTTGCGTATTTCGCCAGCGCCGAATCCCCGCCCGGACCGCGCTTCATCGGCGTCTCGGTAGCGGCCGCGGCGGGCGGTGAGCCGGCTTCGAGAGAGCCTTCGGTGACGTCGGCGAAGCGGGAAACGACACCGTCGGCGTCGATCTTGTCGAATTCGGCGCTGATCTTGGACACCAGGCCTTCCAGCACCGGCGTCTTCAGGCAGGCAAGCAGGATATGGGCGCTGCGCACCTCTTCCACGCCGAACTCCAGCGTCGCCAGGTTCCAGCCTTCCTGGATGGCGTGGAAGATGTGGTCGGAGAATTCCTCCACCGAGGTGGCGCCGTAGGGCAGCTTGTCGATCGCACGGGTCATGTCGGCCGTCAGCCGGCTGGCATCGATACCGGCGTCGGCGACGATCATCTGCACATCCGAGCGCTCGGACAGCACCAGTTGCTGGATGAAATGGACAAGCTCGACATAAGGATTGCCGCGCAGCTTGGCCGTGTCGGCCGCGGCCTTGAAGGCGCGCACCCCCGTGGCGTTGAGCTTGGCAACCAGTTCCTTACGCTTGAAACTCTGCGATGACCGGCGCTGTTCCATCGAACCTGCTCCCGCAACCTGCCGACCGTACCCTGCCATATAAGCTGCTGCTTGACAAAGCCGCGTGGCGGATAAGGTTTTTGAATCTATCCGGGCGGCACCGCCCGGTTACACAAGCCTTGCAAACTCGCTGCAACAAACACCGGATTGCTGCCCGGGCTATGCGAGCCATTTCACATACCGGGTCCGACAATCGCGCAATGGGTTTGGCCAAAGAAAGAACGGTCGCGTTTAGCTTCCGTTAGTTTTTGCGCAGGTGCTCAATTGTCGTCGCGTGAGGCCGGTGATAACGTTGCGTCACATAGGGGTCTCAGGGCCGCTGGCTGGGGGTTGGTGTGATTGATCTCGCACTCTGGCTGAATCCTCTGAACGGTGAGAATCCGTCGGGAGAGGACTTGCGCAACGACCCGGCCTTTCATGAGCTGGAGCGCTTGACCGAGCCTCAGCTCAAAGTTGTGCATGACGGCAACAGCAAGCCCGCGTCGCAGTCCAGCCCAGTCGACTGGGCGGCGGTGCTCGAAAGAGCCGAAGAGTTGCGCACCCGCGGCCGGGACCTGCGCCTGCTGGTCATCGTCGCGCGGGCCTTGGCCAACGAGGAAGGGCTGGCCGGCCTCGCCCAAGGGCTGACGTTGATTGCGCGAGCCTTCGAGCAGTACTGGGACACGATGCACCCTTCGCTGCGGACGGGCGCGCCACGCGAAGCTGCCTTACGCCGCATCAACGCGCTGCTCGATCTGCAAAACGGCCAAGAAGGCTTGCTGGCGAACCTCAGGCAGGTGGCCTTCTTCTCCCCGCGCGCGATCGGGCCGATCAGCGGCCGGGACCTGGAACAGGCTGCGCTCGACGAACGCGTCATGCTCCAGGAAGCAGCCTCTGGCCTCGGGACCGCCGAAAAGGCGGCGCTGACGAGCGGCCACAACCAGCTGTTGAACCGCGTGCGCACCGGATGCGCGGCGCAAATCGATCAAGCAGCGGATGTAATGACGTCGCTGCTGGCCGACGCGCGTGCCGCGATCGCCGCGCTCGAGGCGGTGGACACCGCACTCAACGCCCGCATCGAAGGCCATGGCGCCACCGTCCCGGAATTGAAGAAGTTCCTGCAGCGTTTGCTGACGACGCTGGAGCGGAATTCCAGTGGCGGCGCCACGGCGAACGGCGCCGCGAAGCCCGCTCCGCAGGCGGCGGCGGAATCAGCGATGCCCGCCCGCAACGGTCATGGAGCCGAGACGATGGCAAGTGTGGCAAGCCCTGTGGACGCGAGCGCCGGTCTGCCGGACCGGATCAACTCGCGCGACGAGGTCGTCAAATGCCTCGACCTCGTGGTCGCCTTCTACGACCGCACCGAACCGTCCAGCCCCATCCCGCATCTCGCCCGGCGCGTGCGCCGGATGGTGCACATGGATTTCGTGGAACTGATGGAAGATCTCGCCCCGTCGGGGCTGAAGGAGTTCCGGCAGCTTGCCGGCGTCCCCGATCCCAAGAAGCCGGCCCAGAAGGATGAAAGGTAGAAAAGCATGCCAGCAGAGAGCAAAGCGAAGGTCATCGAAAGAAACCGCGCGCCGCGCGTGCAGATCGCCTACGATGTTGAAACCTACGGCAGCCCGACGACGATCGAACTGCCGTTCGTCATGGCCGTGATGGCCGACCTTTCGGGCGCTTCGCAGACCAAGGAAGCGTCGAAGTCGGTGCTTGACCGCAACTTCGTCGAAACCGACGCCAACCGCTTCCCGAAATTCATGGAAGCGATGGGGCCGCGGGTGAAGGCGCGGGTGAAGAACACCCTGCCACAGGCCGAGGGCCAGGAGCGGGACGAAGAGCTCATGGTCGATCTCACCTTCTCCAAGATGGGCGACTTCGCGCCGGACAAGGTCGCCGAGCAGGTCCCGCAACTGGCCGAAATCCTGAAGATGCGCCGTCAGCTCGAGGAGTTGCTTGGCTTCATGGACGGCCGCGTCGACGCGGAAAAGCGCATAGCGCAGCTTCTGAACAACGAGCCGCTGCTGAGCAAGATCGCCAGCCAGGCGATGGATGACGGCAAGGGCGAGGAGTAAGTCATGGCCGAACAGCAAAAGACCGCAGCCGCCACCGCCGAGGCGGAAGCCATCGATCTTGGCGAATTCAGCGGCCTCCTTGAAAAGGATTTCAAGGTCAAGAAGGACGACAGCGAGAAGCTGCAGCAATTGGTGCGCAACCTGGCGCTTGCCGCGCAATCGCGCTCCGAGAGCACGACCATCTCGTCCAATGCGATCAAGTCGATCAAGTCGCTGATCGCCGGCATCGACAAGATGCTGACGACGCAGGTCAACGAGATCCTGCACGCGCCGGAAGTGCGCGAGATGGAAGGCACGTGGCGCGGCCTCTGGTACCTGATCAACAACACCGAGACGGACACCAAGCTGAAGATCCGGGTGATGAACATCTCCAAGGAGCAGCTGGCCGACACGCTCGAAGATTATGAAGGCCAGATGTGGGACCAGAGCCCGATCTTCAAGAAGGTCTACACGGACGAGTATTCGATGCTGGGCGGCGAGCCGATCGGCTGCATCATCGGCGCCTATGAATTCTCCAACCATCCGCGCGACGTCGGGCTGCTGCGCAACATTTCCGGCGTCTGCGCCTCGGCGCACACCCCGTTCATCGCTGCCGCCTCGCCACGGCTGTTCCGCATGGACAGCTGGCAGGAACTGCCGAACCCGCAGGACCTGCAGATGATCGTGAACAACCCGGCCTATGCCTCATGGCAATCGCTGCGCGAAAGCGAGGACGCACGCTATATCGGCCTTACCATGCCGCGCGTGCTGGCGCGCCTGCCCTACGGCTCCGAGACGGTTCCGGTGAAGGGCTTCACCTTCGAGGAAGAGGTGGGCGGCGACCACAACAAATATGTCTGGATGAATGCCGCCTTCCCGATGGGCGTGAACATCAACCGCAGCCACAAGCTCTATGGCTGGGGAACGCAGATCCGCGGCGTCGAGAACGGCGGCACGGTGCTCAATCTGCCGGTGCACGCCTTCCCGACCGACGACGGGTCGATCGCGATGAAATGCCCGACGGAAGTCGCCATAGACGACCGGCGCGAGGCGGAACTGGCGAAGCTCGGCCTGATGCCGATCCTGCACCGCAAGAACACCGATCTCGCGGCCTTCATCGGCGCGCATTCGCTGCAGGACGACGAGACGCGCGCCGGGCGTCTGGTCGACCCCGACGCCCAGTCGAACGAACGGCTGAGCGCCAACCTGCCCTACCTCTTCCCGGTCTCGCGCTTCGCGCACTACCTCAAGGCGATCGCGCGCGACAAGATCGGCTCGTTCAAGGAACGCACCGACATGGAGACCTGGTTGACCGAATGGATCAACCGGTACGTGCTGGCCAACCCTGCCTTTGCCGACGACAAGGCGCGCGCCAAGCGCCCGCTTGCCGCGGCCGAGGTCCAGGTCGACAGCGTCGAAGGCCGGCCCGGCTACTACAATGCCCGTTTCTATCTGCGTCCGCACTACCAGCTGGAAGGCATCAACGCCTCGCTCCGGCTGGTGTCGGAATTGCCGTCAGTGAAGGGCTGAAATCGTAAGCGAAGTCATCTTGTTTCGTTTGAAAGCGGTGGAGAAAGACAATGCCTGATAGAGCCGATGCGCCTTCGATGAAGATCGACGGCTTCCTGAAAGTCCCGGATATCAAGGGCCCGAGCAAGCGCGACGGCCACGAAGACGAAATCGAGATCCATGGCGTCGATTACAAGATGATCGCGCCTTACGATCCCAATTCGCTGTCGCGACGCGGCCGCGTGTCGATGGGAATGATCAAATTCTTCAAGCACTACGACAAGTCGTCGCCCTACTTGAAGAAGGCGCTGTTCGAGAACAAGGCGCTGGACGAAGTGGTGTTTTCGGCCCGCCGCACCATTGACGGCGAGACCAGCGACTATCTGGTCGTGACGCTCACCGACGCCTCCGTCATGGAATACGACATGCGGCAGGCCCACGACGAGGCGGACCTGATCGAGGAAGAAGTCAGTTTCGCCTACAAGAAGATCAAGTTCGTCTACGACAAGGACGACGAGATCGAAATGGACGTCTATGTCGGCAAGTGAGGCCAAGCGGCCTGGCGCGAAAGCGCAGCTTGCCGGCAGTTCGCGGGCAAAGCGCGAGGCGGTCCAGCCCTCCCTCTGGGACCGCCTCGTCAACGACTTGCCCGGGCTGACGTCGGAGATCGACGGGCTGCGCCGTCTGCTGGAAGAAGAACTCGGCGCCGAGCGCGTCGAGGCTCTTCTTGCCGGCAGCGCGCGCGTCATCGATGCCGATGCCGAACTGACATCCGAGCAGAAACGACGACTGCACAGACTGGTCTTCCAGACCGAGCATCGCACAGAGATCGAAAGCCGCGGCGTGGTGGTGTCGGCGCGCGTGCTCAGGGAAGCGGTCCGGCGCGACATCGAGGCTCTGTTCAACACCGAGCGTTTCGAGTCCGCACCGATGCTTTCCGACGCCGAGCACGAACAGCCCCTGGATGAGCTGCCGCCGCTCGCCGACTTTCCGGAGGTGCGCCGCAGCGTCGTCAACTACGGCGTGCCGTCGTTTTCCGGCCGCTCGTCGCGGGATTTCGACCGCGACACGCTGGCGCGCGAGATCCGCGCGGTGCTCGCCACTTTCGAGCCGCGCCTCAAGGAAAGCGCCACGACCGTCAACGTCACGCTTGGCGACAAGACCGTCGGCCTCAAGATCGAGATCGACGCCGTGCTGATCATGACGCCGACGCCGGAACGCATGCGGCTGCGCACCACGATCAATCTCGACAACGGCCTGGCGCGAACCGAATTCCGGGAGACCTGAGATGGATCGGGTCTTCGTGGAGTATTACGAAGAGGAACTGACGCATATCCGCGCGCTGGCCGCGGAATTCGCCGACATGCATCCGGCAGTCGCCCGCAACCTTTCCCTCGACACCGTTCCCTGCCCCGATCCCTATGTCGAACGGCTGCTCGACGGCGTCGCCTTTCTTGCCGCGCGCACGCGGCTCAAGGTCGACGCCGAGCGCTCGCGCTTTTCGCGCGCCGTGCTCGACGTGCTCTATCCGGACCTGGTGACGCCGGCGCCGGCGACCGCGATGGCCGTGCTGAAACCCGGACAGCAGGTGCAATCGATGATCGCCGGCCATGCCGTGGCGCGCGGCACGCGGCTGGTTTCCGGCCTGCATCCCGGGCTCTCGACGCGCTCGACCTTCACCACCGCGCAAGAGGTCACGCTGTGGCCGATCACGATCAATTCGGTCAGCTATTTCCAGGACCGCAGCGCGCTGGCCGCCGCCGGCATCGCGCCGGTTGGCGGCGTGCGCGGCGAAGCGGCATTCCGCATCGCGCTTACCCGGACCGGGAAGGGCAAGCTCAGCGAATTGTCGCTCGACCGGCTCGATCTCCACTTCGCCGGGCGCACCAAGGCGCCGCTCATCTTCGACGCGATCTTCGGTGCCTGCTCGGCCGTCGGCGCGCGGGCGGAAGGCAAGACCAATCCGCTCACGGCGCTGCCCGAGCCCGAAATGATCGGCATCCATGACGACGAAGCGCTGATGCCGCGCACGCGCCCGACCTTCGAGGGATACCGGCTGCTGCGCGAATATTTCCTGATCCCCGAGCGCTTCCACTATGTGCGCGTCGCCGGCCTGCAGCCAGTGGTGCGCAAGTGCGATGGGGCAATAGAGATCATCTTCCTGTTCCGGCGTCCGGTGCCGGAACTCGCCGATGTGGCGGTGGCCGATTTCGAGCTGTTCGCAACGCCGATCATCAATCTCTTCGAACGCGAGTGCAATGTCATCGAGATCGACCCGCGCCGGACGCGCCAGGTGCTGCATGCCGACCGCACCCGGGCACGGGACTTCGAGATCTTTCGGGTCACCCGGGTGGAAGACGCCGATGCTGAAGGCAGCGAGGCGATAATTCCGGAATTGTTCAGCCTGGGGCAGAACCGCGGCAGCGGCTGGGTCTATTCGACGGAGCGGCGCCCCCGCCGGGCCACGGAGGACGAGCGGCGCGACGGCCTGACCCGCACCTCTTACACAGGCGACGACGTGTTCCTCGCCGTCTCGCGTCCGGCAGGAAGCCAGCCCAACCGGCCGCTGAAACGGCTCGACGTGATGGCGCTCTGCACCAACCGCGACCTGCCGATCCTGGACGATACGCCGGCGCTGACGCTGGAGACCGCCGATCCGGTGGAAGCGGTACGGCTGCTCGGCGCGCTGCGGCCGCCGCAGCCGGCGATCCCGGCAGCGCTCCCGGCCGGCGCCGAAGGCGAATCCCGCGCCGACAATCTCGCCTGGCGGCTGGTGGCGCAGCTCTCGCTCAATTTCCTCAGCCTCGCCAAAGAAGGTCGCGGCGTCGATCCGCTGCATGCCTTGCTCGACCTCTACGCCGATCGCGGCGATCCGAGCCTTGCCCGCAACGTGCATTCGATCACCCGCATCGACTCGCGGCCGGTGATCGAGCGGCTCAAGATTGACGGACCGATGTGTTTCGGCCGCGGCACCGAGGTGACGCTGCATGTCGACCAGTCGGTGCTGGCGGGCCAGAGCACGCTGCTGCTTTCGGCCCTGCTTGCGCGGTTGTTCGCCCGCCATGCCGGGATAAATGGTTTCGTGCGGACGCGTACGCGGTTGCTGCAGAAGCAGGAGGATGTGCCATGGCCGATGACGCCCGGCAATCGCTACCTGATCTAGCGCGGCTGGCCCCAACCGAAGCGGAGCCGCTGTCGGAGGGGTACGATTTCTTCGAGCTGCTGCGCCGCCTGGAGCAGCGGCGCGGCCTGTTCGGGCATTCCGGAACCGCGGACCGTGAGCCGGCAAGGATCGGCCAGCATGTGCGCCTGAGCTTCTCGGCGCGGGACGTGATCAAATTCCAGGATGTGGGCGAAAAGGCTCCGGCGCGGGTGACCGTCGCCAATCTCGGCCTGCTCGGGCCGGAAGGGCCGATGCCGCTGCATCTGACGCGCTGGGTGCTCGACCGACTGTCGCAGCGCTGGTTCACCGGCGCCGATGCCGAGCAGACCAGCGACACGACCTTCGTCGACTTCGTCAACATCCTGCAGCATCGCATGATCGCGCTCTATTACCGCGCATGGGCGGACGCGCATCCGGCGGTGCAGGTCGAACGTTCGGTCGGCGGGCGCGTCCGCGCCATGCTGGAAGCCATGGCCGGGATCGGCCTTCCCGGCACGCAGGATCCCGAGCTCGACACGGTGCGGCTACGGCAGGCCGGATGGCTGGCAAACCAGGTCGACGGTGCGGAGCGGCTGACGCTGTTTCTCGCCACCGCCTTCAAGGTGCCGGTGCAGATCAAGGAATTCGTCGCCGCCTGGATCACCATTCCGGCGGCGCTGCAGAGCCGTATCGGCAAGGCCTATGCGACGCTCGGCGGCGGCGCGACGATCGGGCCGCGCGTCTTCAGCCGGCAGAGCCGGATCGAATTGCGCGTCGGACCGCTGAGTCTCGACGATTTCAGGTCCTTCCTGCCCGGAGAACGGCGCCTTGCCCTGTTCAAGAAGGCAGTGCGCGACATGATCGGCGAAGCGCTCGATGTCGATCTGCGCATCGTGCTCGCGCGTGAAGCCGTGCCTTCGCCGAAGATGGGAACCATCCAGCTTGGCCGAACCTCCTGGCTTTCGCGGCCCGCCGAAAAGGGGGACGCCGACGATCTCAGGTTGCGCACCATCGTCGGCTGGCGACCGGAAATGGCGGAGGCAGTCGCATGAGCCTGCTGCTGACGCTGGAACAAGGTCCGCGCTCGCAGGTGGTCAGGCAGACCCGGCTGGACGAAGGCGAACTGGTGATCGGCCGCAGCGCCGATGCCGGCTGGCAGATCGACGATCCGGACATGTTCGTTTCACGCGCCCACTGCAAGATCAGCGGCGGCCGCGACGGCTACTTCGTCACCGACACGTCGAGCAGCGGATTGTTCATCGACGATTCCGACAGCCCGCTCGGCACCGGCAGGTCGACGCGCCTGCAAAGCGGCATGCGGCTGCGCCTGGGCGACTATGTGCTGCATGTCGAGGTTCAACCCAGCGCTGGCCACACCTCGATCGGTCAGGCGCCGATCTCCAACGCCGCGCCGGCATGGTCGCCGCCGCAATCGCGGACGCCCCCCAGCATCGGCGGCGACGATTTCTTCTCGGCCAAGGTCGAAGAAGAGCCGCAGCGGCCGCGCCCGGCAGGGCTGCCCGATCCGTTCGAACAGCCTGTGCCCGGGGCTTACGATCGCGCCGCGAACCAACGCAGCTCGCCCGCCTTCGACGACCCGTTCAGCCTCGATCCGGTGGCGACGCCGGCCTTGAGCGAAGAACCTGACGCCGCCCGGGCGGACCCCTTCGGCTTCGGCGAGATGCCATCGCGCAACGATATGCCCGAGCCCGCGCCGAAACCGTCCGGCTTCGACGATTTCAGCTTCGGACCAGCCGCGACGCCCGCTTCCGGCAGCAACGCCGACGCAACCGGTCGCGACGGGCGGCCCGCCGAGAAGCCGAAGGCCGCCCGTCCATGGGAGATACCGGCGCAGGCGGCCGACCCCTCAGCGCCACCACCTCGCCCTGTTCCCGTGCCCAAGCCATCGCGTCCGGCGCAACCGGCGTCCAGCGACATGGCGTTGCGCGCCGCGTTCTTGCGCGGCATGGGCGTCGAGGAGGCCGATTTTCCGGGGCGCGATGCGATTGCCGAAATGGAAAAGTTCGGGCGGGAATACCGGCTGATGCTCGATGGCCTGATGCAGCTCCTGCGCAAGCGCGCCGAAGAGAAGGGAAGCGCGCGTGTCGCCCAAACCATGGTCGGCGCCTCCGAGGTCAACCCGCTCAAATTCCTGCCGACGGTCGAGGATGTCATCGTCACCATCATCGCGGAACGCAGCCCCGGCTTTCTCTCCGGCGAGGCGGCGATCGGCGACGCGGTCAAGGATCTCGCGCAGCATCACGTGCGCGCCTGGCGCGGCGTGCAGGCGGCGCTGCGGCGCATGATCGACCGTTTCGATCCGGCCGCGATCGAGGAAGAGCTCAAGTCCAATTCCGCGATCGGCAATCTGCTCGCCGGCGGGCGCAATGCCAAGCTGTGGGAACTTTACCAGAAACGCCATCGCGACATCGCCCAGAGCGCGGAATCGAGCTTCCTGGGCGAGATCGGCGCAGACTTCAGGGATGCATATGAAGAGGAGTAGGGACATGATCGACAGACGCGAATTCATCATTGCCATCGGCGCGACGGGGCTGCTTGCAGCTTGCCAGAGCGGCCCGCCGAAACCATCGGTCATCTCCGTCAACGTGACCGGCGGCGCCGGCATGAATCCGGGACCGGGCGGCGGCGACCGGCCGGTGACGGTGCTGGTGATGCGGCTTGCCAGCACCGGCAAGTTCAACTCGGCGGATTATTTCGCGCTGCAGGGCGATGCCGGCTCGGCGCTCGGCGCCGACCTCATCGGCTCGGACGCGATCTCGGTTGCTCCGGGCAAGACGGCGGCAAAAACCATCACGGTCGAACCGAACGCGACCGCGCTCGGTTTCGTGGCGCTGATCCGCGAGCCTGGCGGACGCAACTGGCGCACGACCAAGTCGGTGTCGCCGGGCTCGAAATTCACCATCAACGTCAGCCTCGGCAAGGGCGGCATCTCCGCTTAGCAACGTGGCAACCAGGCGGCAGGGCAGTGCAGAGAGTAATGGCATGAGCGACGCAAACAGGGTGCTGTGGTCGGAGGGCCTGTTTCTCAGGACCCAGCATTTCCAGCAGCAGGACCGGTTCTTCGAGGGGATGGTGCGCGGCGCCTTGCAGGCCGGCCAGCTCCATACGTTCGGCTTCCAGCAGCTGACGCTCGACCAGTCGCTGCTCGATGCCGGCCAGGTCTCGATCGTGTCCGCCCGGGGCATCTTCCCGGACGGCACGCCCTTCTCCATCCCGGAACTGATGGACGCGCCGAAGCCGCTGCCGGTCACGGCCGACACCGGCGCCGGGCCGGTGCTGGTGGCGTTGCCGCTCGAGCCGCCCGGCGGCGTCGGATTCGATCCGGCGCATGCCGCATCGACGGGCGCGCGCTACCACGGAAAGATCGTCCCGGTGCGCGATGCCGTGCAGGGCGGCGCCGATCCCGAGGAAATCGAAATCGCCCGACCGCAAGCGGTGCTGCTGGCGCCCGGCAAATCGGTCGGCGGCTACACCGCGCTGCCGGTCGCCGACATCACCGGCGTGCGCGCTGATGGCGGCGTCTCGCTCGACCAGTCCTTCCTGCCGCCGACGCTGATCACCGGCGCCGTCCACTGGTATCGGCAATTGCTGCAGGAGGTCGTCACCGGCCTCGACCAGATCGCCGAGGCGCATGGCAAGATGGTGATGGGCGGGGCCGGGCGCAGCGTCGAGGACCTTTTGATGCTGCACCTGGCGAACGCCGCGCGGCCACGCCTTGCCCATATGCTGGCCCAGGATGTCTTCCATCCGGCCGAGCTTTATCTCGAACTTGCCGGCCTCGCCGGCGAGATGGCTACCTACGGCTCGAGCTCGCGGCGGCTCGGCGAATTGCCGGCCTACGACCACATGGCGCCCGGCCCCGCCTATATGGCGCTGGCCGACGCCTTGCGTTCGCTCATCCTCAGCCTGCGCTACATCGAGCCGAAATCGCGCGCGCTGCCGGTCATGCGGCACGCGACCAATGTCTGGAAGGTGCGCATCGACAACCCGAAGCTTTTGGTCGCCAGCCGCATCGTCATCCGCGTCGGCTCCGAGCTTTCGGAAGACGCGCTGCGCAAGATCTTCGTCAACCAGGCGACGGTCGGATCCGCCGACCAGTTCGAAGGCCTATGGAAGTCTCGCCTGCCTGGCATTCCGCTGAAACCGCTTCATTCGCAGCCGCGCGAGATCCCTTATGACGGCGACCGGCTGTGCCTGGAGCTCGACCAGAAGAGCGAGCATTGGGCCTCGCTGCTCGACGCCCCCGGCTTCGTCATCGGCGTTTCCGGTGTGCTGCCGAGCGAGCCGCAGGTCGACTGCTATTCGGTGAATAGGTGAGGCCATGAGCCGGGATGATCCTTTCGGACTGTCGGAGGATCGCGAGCGCACCCGCATCCGGCTGACCGGCGCGGCGCCCCGGCCGATGGCGCCGCTGGCGCCGGGCGCGCCGGTCAAACGGGCGCGCTCCCATCCCAATACGCTGATCAACATCTTCGCGCCGCTGCTCGAATTCGCGCCGGAGCTCGAAAGCGCGCTGGCGCCGGAGAACCCGGAAGTCATGCGCACGCGCCTGCTCGACGAGCTGGTGCGGGCCCGCGACGCGGCGGTTGCGGCTGGTTCATCGCTGGAGCGCGCCGACCAGGCCGCATGGGCGGTGGCGGCGCTGCTCGACGATCTTGCGCTCAACACGCCATGGGGCGGCGCCAGCGCCTGGCCGCGCCAACCGCTTGTGGTGATGCTGCGCGGCGACGTCGATGCCGGCACACAGTTCTTCACGCGGCTCGACGAGCTGGAGCGCCATCCCACCCGGGACCGGGAAATGCTGGAGCTGCAATATTATTGCCTCGCGCTCGGCTTCCGCGGCAAGTATCGCGTGCCCGGCCGCGCCGGCGACCGGTCGTTGAATGCCGTGCGCGTGGCGGCGGCGCGCTTCCTGCGCAACGCGGACGCGGAGGACGCGCCACTGTCGCCGAACTGGAAAGGCGTGATCGCTTCTGACGAGCCGCAGCGCTTCATCGTTCCGATCTGGGTGATGGCGCTTGCGGCGATCGTCGTCGCCGCGGCCGCCTATATCGGCCTGTCGATGGGCCTGAGCAGCCAGGCGGTCGAGCTCTCGGCGCTGGTGCGCACGCTGCCGCCGGCCTCGCGCGGCGACGTCACCCGCGCCGCGCCACAGCAAGATGCGCCCGAACCGCCGCAGCCCGTCGATTTCGCGCTGCTGCCCGAATTCAAGGCCGAAGCGCCGGACAACCTCAAGGGGGCGCTGAGCGGCACGGAGAGCGTCTCGCTGGCCAAGCTGATCGTCCAGTCCTCCAATCCCGAGCTCTTCCAGTCCTCCCGGCCGACGCTGACGGAAGGGTACGAGCCGCTGATCGCAGCGATCGCCAAGGTGATCCTGGACAACAAGGAGCTGATCGGGAAAATCACCGTCGTCGGCCATACCGACAATGTGCGCCTGCAAAAGTCCAATCCGTTTGCCAGCAATCAGCGTCTGTCGGAAGCGCGCGCCGAAACCATAGCCAAGCTTCTGGTGCAGGCCGGCGTGCCGCAAGAGAGCATCTCTTCCGAGGGTCGCGCCGAAACCGATCCGGTGGCCGACAACTCGACGCGTGAAGGCCGCGCGCTCAACCGGCGCGTCGAGGTTCTGGTCGAGAAGAGGCTCTGAGATGTTCATCCTGCGCTTCCTCTGGGCCGTCATCACCTCGCGATTCCTATGGACGCTGATCGGCATCGCGCTGCTTTCGCTGTTGATCTGGGTATTCGGCCCGATCGTGCAGGTCGGCCCTTACGCGCCGTTCGAATCCGACAATGTGCGCATCGCCATTATCGCCGGGCTGATCATCCTGTGGCTGATCTGGCTGATCGTCGCGCAACGCCGCGCGATCCGCGCCAACCGCATGTTCGTGGCCGAGATCGCGGCGCCGGTGGCCGAAAAGCAGCTCACACCCGGCGAGGAGAGCGTCGCGGCCGTCGGCGCCAAGTTCGGCGAGGTGATGGCCGAGCTCAAGCGGCGCAAGCTCGGCGGCAGAAAATTCCTGCGCGAGATGCCGTGGTATGTGATCGTCGGGCCGCCGGCGACGGGCAAAACAACGGCATTGCGCCAGTCCGGTCTCAATTTCCCGATCGACCTCACCGACGATCTGCAGGGCGTCGGCGGGACGCGCAATTGCGACTGGTTCTTCTCGGAGAACGCGGTGCTGATCGACACAGCAGGCCGCTACGTCCAGCAGGAAAGCCAGCCGGATGTCGATGCGACGGAATGGCTGGGCTTCCTCGATCTGCTCAAGAAGCACCGGGGCCGGCGTGCGCTCAACGGCGTCATCGTCGCGCTGTCGATCGACGCGCTGTCGGAGGGCGACGAGGCGATCAAGGCGCATGGCAGAAAAATCCGCCGGCGGCTGGCGGAGCTCAACGATCGGCTGGAGATCCGCCTGCCTGTCTACCTGATGCTGACCAAGGCCGACCTGATCAAAGGCTTCGAAGCCTTTTTCGGCGGCCTGTCGACGACGGCGCGCGAGCAGGTGTGGGGAACCACTTTTCCGCTCGACGCACGTGTCGACGCCGGCACGATCCAGACGGAACTCGCCAGGCTGGCCTCCGAGCTGGAGCGGCGGCTGGTGCCGCGGCTCGAGGACGAGGACAAGCTCGGCCAGCGCGCCGAGATCTTCCGCTTCCCGGCGCAGCTCGCGAGCCTCTCCGAGCCGATCCAGGTGCTGGTCGAGGCGATGTTCGGCGAAAGCCGCTACGAGGAGGCCGCCTGGCTGCGCGGCCTCTATCTGACCTCGGCGACGCAGGAAGGCGCGCCGATCGACCGGCTGACCGCCGCCCTTTCCTCATCCTTCGGACTGCCGCCGCGCCGCGCCATTCCGGCGGCGCGCGTCGAGAAACGCAGCTTCTTCCTCAGAAACCTGCTCACCGAAGTGATTTTCAAGGAAGCCGGCCTCGGCACGTTCGATCCGCTGGCGCAGCGCCGCCGCGCCTGGATCTGGCGCGGAGCCGCCGCCGCCTGCGCGCTCGCCGCCTTGCTCGCCGGTGGACTGTTCACCTGGTCCTATCTCGACAACCGCAATGCGATCACCGAGCAGGCCGGCCAGTTCGAGGCGTTGCAGCAGCCCCTGACCGACGTCGCCGCCATGCCGGCCGCGGTCGAGCAGCCGACCATGGACGGCGCGCTGGCGGCGATGGACGCGGTGGCGACGGCCCGCACCGCACCGCCGGACGCCATCCACAATCTGCTCGGCCCGACCGCTTCGGCCGAGCTGGTGCGCGCGCAGACCGACACCTACGATCATGCGCTGCGCAACGTGCTGGAGCCGCATATGGTCGCGCTGCTGGAGGCGACGATGTGGCGGCAGATACGCGATCCGGATTTCATGCTCGGCGCGCTGAAGACCTACCGGATGATGACAGGCCTGTCGCAGATGGACACCGATTTCGTGCAGAACTGGTGGGTGAACAGCCTGCCGCAATTCGCGCCTGCCGCCCCCTTCCCAACCGCCGACGCCGAAGAGCACCAGCTTGCCACCATCCGCCGCATGGCGGTCGACGACAGCTACATCGCGCCGGACAAGGAGCTGGTCGCCGAAGCGCTGAAGACGGTGTGCACGATCTCGCTGCCGGAGCGCGCCTATAAGCAGCTTCTGGCCGACACGGAAGTGGCAGCGGTCAAGGAATGGGTGCCGGCCAATTTCGCCGGGCCGAACGGCGCCAAGGTGTTCGCGCGCCGTTCCGACAAAACGCTGCGCGTCGGCGTTCCTGGCCCCTACACCTATGCCGGCTTCCACGACGCGATCCTCGACCGGGTCGAGGATGTCGCCGGACAGGCGGCGCTCGACCGCGCCGTGTTTGCCGGCGGCTGCTCGGAGAATTCGGAGACGTCGGTCTCGGCGCTGTCGGAAGACATCCTGAAGCTCTATTACGACGACTATATCGCGCAGTGGGATTCGTTCCTGCGCGACATGCGGCTGGCGCCGCTGACCGACCTCAACGTCGCCAGCGAGAACCTCAAGGATCTTTCCAGCGCCGACTCCGCGCTGAAGCGCCTGCTGACCGCGGTGGTGCAGGAGACCGACCTGACCCGTTCGGACGATGCGGCTGCCGACGACAAGAGCGGCGGCGCCGCCAAGACCGGCTCGAAGCTGCTCAGCAAGCTCGGAAAACTGGGCAAGGTGGTGAAGACCGGCGCGAAATTGCTGCCCCGCGCGGGCTCGACCGACCAGGTCGACATGACCGGCAGCCTGGTGGCCGAGCATTTCAAGCCGCTCAAGGGCACGATCGCCCAGGTCGACGGCCAACCGCCGGCGCTCGACGCCGCCGTCGTGGCGCTGACGGCGCTGTCCAACGTGCTGCAGACCGTGACCGCCAATCCCGACCCGCAGGACGCCATCAAGAAGCAGGGCGGGCTGGCCGAGCTCACAGGCGCGGTTGCGAGACAAGCGCAGATCCTGCCCTCGCCGATCAACGACTGGCTGGGCGGGATTGCCGGCGACACCAGCGGCCTGTCGCAGAAGGCCGTCACCAACGAGCTCAACGCCATCTGGCGGGCGGACATCCTGCCCTTCTGCCAGGCCGCGCTCAACAACCGCTATCCGTTCAGTCCGGAGAGCGCGGTCGACGTCAACGTGCGCGACTTCCAGCGCCTGTTCGGGCCGACCGGGCTGATCGACGCCTTCACCAACGACCACCTGATCAACTACGTCGACACCGCCAGCGAACCGTGGAAATGGCGCGCCGATTTCGGCCTGGACCCGGCGGCGCTGGCGGCGTTCGAGCAGGCGCGCCACATCCGCGACGATCTCTTCCCCGGCGGCACCGGCCCTGTGATGAATTTTACGCTGGAGCCGAAGGACCTGTCGCCCAACGTGGCGCGGGTGACGCTCAACCTCGATGGCCAGAATCTCGTCTACTACAACAATGCGACCAGGCCGCAGCCGATGACATGGCCCGGCAAGGACGGCACCGGTGTGATCTCGCTCGCCTTCCAGCCCGTCGACGGCTCGCCTGAGATAATGCTCAACGAGACCGGCAGCTGGGCGTGGCTGAGAATGCTGCGCGGCGGCCGCTTCAACGCGACCAAGCTCACCGACGTCTACAGCCTGCGGCTCGGCACCAAGGGGATGTGGGCCGATTTCGAGCTCAAGGCGGCCAGCGTCGAGAACCCCTACACGCTCGAAATGTTCAAGAAGTTCACATGTCCGCCACAGATCTGATCCTGCCCGGCCTTTACGGCAAGATGCCCGCCGCCGGCGATTTCGTGACGCGGCGGCTGCCGGGCGATTTCGTGCGCGTGTGGGACCGCTGGCTGGCGCAGCACATCGTGCCGCTGTTCGGGATAGAAACTTGGCTGGCAAGCACGTCCTTGCGGTTCCTCAGTGGCCCTGGTGCCTTCGGCGGCTCGGCGGGCATCGTGTTGCAGAGCGCCGATCGGGTCGGCCGGCAATTTCCATTGAGCGTCGTCGCAAGGCTCCCGGACGCGCCGCTGAAGCTGGCCTATTGCGATGGCTGGTTCGATGGCATCGAGAGCGCAGCCTTCGCCGCGCAGCGGGGAGAGCTGACGACCGACGAGCTCGACGCGGCCGTGGCCGCCATGCCGGTTCCGCTTGTCGAAGGCGAGGGCGATGTCGTCGACGACCTGGTTATGTGGACCGCGCATACGGATATTTTCGACGTCGATCCGCAGGCGCCGCAATCGACGCTGGAGCAGATCTTCGCCGCTAGTTGGGAGACCAGCTGATGTGGCAGGTCGAGAACGATACGCCGTTCATAGCAAGCGGGCTCTGGACCAGAGGCCGGGACGGAGGCGAGGTCTGGATGGTCGCCGTACGATGCAGCCTGCGCGTCAATCCGGATGGGACAACGGCTGTCGCCGATGAACAAGAGCCTCCGGTCGTGGCCCCCAAATTCGGCATCGGGCCGGGCGCCGGCAGTCTGGTGTACGATTCCGATTTCTACCTGACGAAACCGACGACCGACGTGCTGCTGCGCGGCCATGCCTACGCTGTTGGGGACAAACCCGCGACGTCCGTGGATGTGAGTTTGAGAATAGGTGACCTGCAAAAATCTCTCCGAGTCACCGGGGATCGCGTCTACCAGCACTCAGTGTCCGGTGTCAGTGTCGGATCGCCGCAGCCTTTCATGCGCATGCCGCTGGTCTACGAGCGCGCGTATGGCGGGTGCGAGCCCGATCCGGTCAAGGATCCGGAGCGGCCCCACTTCGATCAATACAACCCAGTCGGGACCGGACTGGTGCCCGTGCCCGGCAAGATCGCTCCGAATATTGAAACCTTAGGCTCTAACGGTGGCAGCAAGGCGGCCGGCTTCGGACCGATCCCCGCGCATTGGCGCCAGCGTGCCCAACACGCCGGCACCTATGATGAAGCGTGGCAGAAAAATCACTTCCCGCTCTATCCGTTCGACCTGGATGACCGCTTCTTTCTTTGCTCTCCCGAGGACCAGCGACCGAAACATTTCTTCCGAGGGGGAGAGCCTGTGGAATTGCTGAACCTGACGCCGGCCGGGCGGATGGCGTTTCTTTTACCTCGCCTCGCCTTCCGGTTTGAGACGGATATCAAGGGCAAGCCACGCATCACGCACCGAGGGACCCTGCACACCGTCATAATCGAGCCGGACGTGCCGCGGGTGGTGCTGGTCTGGCGAACGTCGCTGCCGGCGCATGCCAATGTGCAGCGGCTAGACCGGACGCGCGTGAGCCTGTTGTCGGTGACGAACGCACACCCGCGCTCGGTCCCATCCGGGATCGATGAGAGTTGGCGCGATCCTGATGAAGAAGGTGGTTAAGGGCAGTGAGAGTGGCGCTTATCGGATCAGGAGCCCGAACGGCCGTTGGCATGACAGCAGCGGCGACAGCTGCCGCCGTGCGTGCCGGTATTGCCGGTTTCGGCGAACATCCTTTCGTGGTGGACACTGCCGGCAAGAGCATGATCGTGGCCCTGGCGCCATACCTCGACATAGATGTGAGGGGAGCGGCCCGGTTAGCGGAACTGGCGGCGCCCGCCGCAGTAGAGGCCGTCGGACCTTCATCAGCGCCTTGGGCCGGCGAACTTCGGGTTTCCCTATTCGTCGGCTTGCCGTCTGCCCGACCGGGCCGCGAAAGTGACGTGGCCGCCATCGTCGTCGACCGGCTGCGCGAGGAACTGGCTCCTCTGTGCCACATCGAAAAAACCATCGTCATCGAATCCGGGCACGCTGCCGGAACGATGGCGATCGAAAGGGCGTGGCAGGCGGTGCGGTCGGGCGCCTGCGAGTTCGCGCTGGCAGGTAGCGTCGATTCCTATCTGGAGCCGGAAACGTTGGAATGGCTGGAAGAAAACGATCAGGTTCACTCGGCCGGGGCGGAGAACAATCCCTATGGTTTCATCCCCGGTGAGGCCGCGGGGTTTGTTTTGCTGACGACCACAGCCGCGGCGCAAACATATCAACTCTCAGCAGCGCTAGAGCTCATGTCGGTTGCCATCGCCCGCGAAACCAACCTGATCAAGACCGATACCGTGTGCACCGGCGAAGGCCTGCTGGCGATGTTTCGAATCCTGGCCGGCGACCCGCCCGCAATCAAGGTAGACCATTTGTATTGCGACATGAATGGCGAGCCTTACCGTGCGGATGAGTTTGGCTTTGCGAGCATCCGCGCGGCCGAGTTGTTCCGCGCGCCCGACGCCTTTACGGCGCCGGCGGATTGCTGGGGCGATGTGGGGGCGGCTTCCGGACCGCTGCTGCTCATGCTGGCCGAGGCGGCCACCAGGAAACGCTACGCCGCAGGACCTGTCCTGGCGGCATTCACGAGTTCGGAATCGGGCGAACGCTGCGGGTTTCTCGTCCACGCCCGCACGGAGGCACAGGCGCGCTGATGTCGGTAACGGTCAAGGTCAACGGCACGATGAACGGAATCGTCCACAAGGGCAGCTCCGACTTCGCGATGAGCACGGCTCCCGACGTGTGCAAGACACCCAGCCCCGGCGGACCAGTGCCTATCCCATACCCCGTCATCATTTCAAACGCCAGCGACCTGGCTAATGGCACCACAACTGTCACGGCGGACGGCAACTCCTGCGCGATCAAGGGCTCTGAACTCAGCCGCTGCTCGGGCGATGAGGCTGGAACCGCGGGCGGCGTCGTGTCGAGCACTTTTATGAAGGAGGCGACGTGGATCACGTATTCCTTCGATGTGAAGATGGACGGGGCAAACGTCTGCCGGTTCAGCGACAAGCTGAAGATGAACCACGGCAACACGATCTGTATGGCAGGCATTATCCCAGACGTATGCAAAGCCGGCAGCAATCCGCTGATTATCAAATGCTCCGACTACAAAGAGGAACGGAACAAAGAGAAGCGTGAATGCGACATAAAATGCATGTGCGCCAAATGCCTGGCAATGAACAAGCAAGGCGATTTTCGGCGTCAGGCTTCGCACGCGCCGCGGTCGGGCGGGCGAAAAAGCTTGCGTAAGCTCGGCAACGCGGGGGCCAACGCCTATCGCAAGGCGCTGACCGACCAGCTCCCCCCCAAAGGCACCGCCAAGCCCGACGACATCAAAGACAACTTCGTCCACAAATGCGCGCATGACAGATGGAAGGATCAGGGAGCCAAACCCAACCTGCCGGGGATGAGCCCCGATCACATGAAGGAAATTCAGGTGGGCGGTGCGACCAAGGACTTCGCGAACCTTAGGATGATGCCGTCAAAACCGAACGAATGGATTGGTTCGAAGATGAGGGCCTTCAAGACCACCGATTTTACCTACGCGAACGGGAAAAAGGTCAAGGCACACACGGGCGTCACGCTCGATTGCTGCAAATAGATGGATGGGAACGATGGCCAAGGATATCCGTGCACGGCTACAGGCTCTGGTCTCGAAACTATATCAGGCCCGGGAAGAGTTCTACCAGGTGGCGTTTGGTCAATCAGCAGATCAAGTCCTCGGGCCACCTGCCTCCGAGCAGCAGCTACAAGCCTTGGAACGCAGCCTCGGTTACGCGCTGCCTCCAAGCTATCGCGAGATGCTGCTGCTGCACGATGGCTGGATAGCCCTGGAGGACGAAGCCGACCTCTTGTCCCTGGCACAGCGCCATGAGGAGGAAATTCGTGACCGCGTCAAAAGCTTCAAGAAAATGATGCGCGAGGGAGAAGACCCTTACAATCCGGATAATCTGCTGATCGTCGGCGGCGCGGATACCACCTTTGTCGTTTACCTCGACATCGACACCCGCCGGGCCGACGGCGAAATGGATGTCGTGGAATACACCTACGAAGAGGGAGAATTGGCCCGACATAAGGACATGGCTGCATATCTCAAGAGCAATTACGACGAGGTGCGCGAGTGGATCAAGGACGAGAAGGGGGCGGACGCCGGTCCGGACCCCAAAGAGTAACCAGGGATTCCAGATGACGTCTCCCGCCCTCCTGACACTGCCTTCCCCCGGAGATCTCGACTCTCCCCTGCTGGAGATCGGGCTCGACCTCACTATCTATGCAGAACGCCTATCGGTACCTGAATGGGAGGCGGTTCTCGATATCTACCGAAAATACGCGCCGGCAGACGTCTGGACGAAGGTTAAGGCCTCTCCCGATATCGGCTTCAGCAGGCTGCCTGCCGGCAACTATATCAACGCTCCGCTTTCGGATGGCGCAACCTTTCCGTTCCTGCACCGGATCCGTCATCGGACCATCCGAGGATGGCGCACGGAATTTCGCATCTGGGACGGCAAGCTCTCGCAAAGCTGGAGCGCCTGCATATACCGCCTCGCGCATCAGGCCAACGAGCCGGAGCACGCCTTCTACCGGTTTCTCTTTCCCTGGGACACGGCACCGGCTCTGGTGGCAAGCCTGGCCAACGAAGTGGGAAAACACATCCAATATCTGTCCGGCCATGCCGGATTTTGTCACCTGTACGATCCCTACTTCAAGGCAGCCGCTTTCGCCCAGATTTTCCCGTGGGCGAAACGCTACTGGGCTGTCGATGTCGAGGATTTGAACGCGGCTTTGCCGTTCATGCACAACGGCATGAAGGCAATTTCCTGGCTCACATTCATCGGCGCCAAGTTCCTGGCCGATCCAAAACTCGCGCGCCAGCGACAGTCGTTGAAGACGATACCCGGTGCGGTGCTCAAGCCCTGCGGGTCCGGCGCACTGCTTCAGCTCGGGGAGAAGCCCATCCTGGGCGACCGACACCGCCGGGAACCTGAACTGGCCTCCTATTTCACGGCCGGGTCTCTCCTCGATCCGGTATTGCTGACGGACATCACCGAATTCGAAGGACCGTTCGCCGAGAGGGCCTGCACAGTGGACTGGATCCATCGATTTGCCGCGCCGAGCGCCTGGACGTCCGCATAACCTCGTAACCGTGACCCGGCTCAGTCAGCCAAGCAGGGCAGCCGCTCTTCCCCAGGCCTCCACCTTGTCGGCCACCGGCACATTCGGGCCGAAATCTCCGAAATGGTCCTCGAATGCCTGGCCGATTTCCGCGGGCTCGAGCGTGAAGAGATCCGCGTTGCGCGCCTCCGGAAAAAGCTCGAGCAACGCGCCGCCCGCCGCCACGGCGAGCGCAGGATTGCGCATCTGATGAATAAGCCAGTTCAGGATCGTGCGGTCACCCAGCATGCCGGCCCCGCGCACGGCAAGCGACGCGGTGTCAGGCGACTTCAGCAACCCGCCCATCCAGGCGCGGACATCCTTGTCCGGCCCGATCTTCACAATGGTGCGCAAGGCAATCAGCGCGTCGGGTCCGTTAGCCAGGACCTGTTTGTGCAGTTCGGGCTTTGCCAGAGCGGCGTGACCGAGTTCGTTCAGCGCCAGGGCGCTGGAAAGGCGTACCGCCTCATATTGCGATTCCAGGGCGGCAGCGATCTCGCGCACTAGGTCGGCGCGCCTCGCCTTGCCGGCAAGGCGCAGGCTTGTTGCGCACACGCGCATATCTGGATCGCGGACAAGGCGGACCAGGACGTCCTTGGGATCCACGCCGTGTTCCAGGCATGCGGCAACCGCGAGATAACGCTTGAACCCATCCTCGGACGCGATCCAGTTGCGCACCAGCGGTCCGATCGCCTTGGCGTCATGCCATGCAAGTGCGCCGACCAGCCCGTGCACTTCGTCGTCCCGTGTGCGGCCCAGCTCCACGGCTTCGAGAATACGTCGCCCATCCGTCTGTTCTATTGCCGTCCAGCCATAGACGAACAGTTCGCCCCTCTCGGGAAAGTCATCATAGGCTGCGGTGATGAATGGCCAAGCGGCAGCTCCGGCGACGCGCACACCGTCCAGATTAGCCTCCAGTCGCCGGTCGATACCCACGATGGCTTTCTCGTCCGGCGGCTTCTGGGCCGCCAGCATGTCGCGCTGCGCCCAGAGGAATGCGGCCTGCTCGACGTGCTGGCGTACGATATCGGGGACAATCTGCTCTTGCGCCGCGATAGGCGGCCGGTTCAATTTCGCCGCGCCCGCCATCTGACCTTCAATTCAGGCTGATCGACCCGCCGCGCATGCGGTTGGTCGCGCTCGCATGGCTGGCGACATAGGTGCCGCGGATAGTGATGCGGCCGTCCGCCTCCATCAGAATCGTGGCCTTGCCACAGCGCAGTTCAAGCCGCTCCTCGGCATGGATCCGCACGCGCTCGCCATCGCGAAAGACCTGAGCTCCTGTTGGCTTTTTGGCAGGCTCCACGATACGGCCGACGATCAGCGGCTTTTGCGGGTTGCCGTCTTCGAACAGCAGCGCGACCTCCTGTCCGATCATGTCGGAACTCAAGGAGGCCAAGCTGCGTGCCGGCAACGCGGTTTCCCAGGGATTGCCGGGAAAAACGACCAGCGGCTTGTCGCCGTCAAAGCCAAGAAACTGGCCAATGACGACACCTTCGATGCGATTACGAAGCTTTGCCATGCGCCCTCCTAATTCTCCGCAATCTTCGAGCCCTTCATGGTGATGTCGCCCGATGCTTTAATAACGATCTTACCCGATCCCTTGACCGAGATATCCTTGCCCTCGATCGCGATCGAGCCGTCTTTCTTCATCATGATCTTGGCCGACCCGGTCTGGATAAGGATCTCGTCGCCGGCATTGATCACCAGCTTCTTGCCGACATTGATCGCGCTGTTTTGGCTAATGCCGATCGAACTGTCCTTTGCGACAGTCAGCGAATGGGCGCCACCGACATTCGTCGAGTCGTCGGCGCCGATGCTGGCGCTGCGCGCAGCACCGACATTGAACGACTGGGCGGTGCCTATGGTCACGTTCTGGTCGGCGCCGATGTTAACGGTCTGACCGGCTCCGACGTTCCAGCTGTCGCCGGCCCCGATGTCATGGCTCTGGCTGATACCGACGCTGACGGCGCGGGTCGCCCCAATCGTATTCGTCTGCGAGGCACCCACGGTCCTCGCTTCGGCGGCGCCCACCGTGTCGACGCGCGCGATACCCACCGTGACCGTCTGGTTCAGCCCCACCGTCTGCGAATGGTTGGCATCGATGTTTTCGGTCGAATTGGCGACGACGTGGATGGTCTCATTCGCCTGGACGGTCAGCGAGCGATTCTTGCCCACCGTCTCGGTGTCATTCGAGCCGATGTTGGTGGTTTGGTCGACGCCGACCTTGACCGTCTTGTTGTTGCCCACATCCTCGTCGAGGTTGTGGCCGACGGAGTGCTTGGCGTCGTGGTCGATGCGATCGGACTGGTCGTGCTGGACCGTCTTGTTGCGGTCGTGCTTGATCAGCAGATGGTTGTCCTTCTGGGCCTGGAAGTTGACCAGCTCGGAGCCCGCCTTGTCCTCGAACATCAGCTCGTTGTAACCGCCGCCGCCTTTCGAGGAATTCGACTTCCAGCCGGATTGCGTGGCGTTGCCCGGCAGGCCATAGGGCGGCATCTGCGAGGCGTTGTAGACGCGGCCGGTGATGATCGGCAGGTCCGGATCGCCTTCGATGAAATCGACGATGACCTCCTGGCCGATGCGCGGGATCTGGATGAAGCCCCAACCGCTGCCTGCCCAGGTTTGCGAGACGCGCACGAAGCATGAGGAGTTCTGGTCCTTCTTGCCGAGCCGGTCCCAGTGGAACTGCACCTTCACGCGCGCATATTTGTCGGTGAAGATTTCCTCGCCCGAAGGGCCGACGACGGTCGCCGTCTGTGGACCGCGCATGATCGGGCGCGGCGTGATGCGCGGTGGGCGATAGGGCAATTTGGTGGGCGCCACGCCGAGCACTACCTTGAAATTCTCGCTGTGGGCCTCGTTCTGGGTCCGGTAGCCCGGATCGAACAGCCGGTATTCGGCGCTGACCACCAGATAGTCCTGGTTCTGGTCGTCGCGCGGAAAGCTCTCCAGCGTGAACTTGCACCCGGAAAAAAGGCCGCGCACCGTGCCAACCGCCGTGCTGTGCTGGTGCACTGCCTGAAGCTCCTCGCGACGGATTCCGGCGATTTTGTCGCCCCGCCCGACATCGAGATGGGCGCCAGGCTGACGATAGTTTTCGCCCGAGGCCTCCTTATGGGCGAAAGGCTGGGCGGATTTCGCCATCAGGTCGGCGCCGGGCTTCTCGAAGTCGTAGTCCGTGTGTGCATAGGCGCCCGGCCGCACCGCGCTGCCAGGTATCCACTCGGTGATGTATTCGACATCGCGCCGCGACGCCTGGCCCTCGAAATTGTAAAGCACCTTCTCGTAACCGGGCGCCGGCTTCAGCTTGCTCATCGCATCGCAGAGGATGAGCGTGTGCTTGCCCTCGTCGTGCTCGAAGAAATAAAAGATGCCTTCGTGTTCGAGCAGCCGCTGCACGAAATCGAGATCGCTCTCGTCGTACTGGACGCAATATTCGCGCTGGGGATAGGACCCCTGCAGCCGCTTCTCGAATTTGGCGATGCCGTATTTCGAGAATATCTTCTCGACGATCTCCACCGCCGTCATGTTCTGGAAGATACGGCAATCGGTGGTGTTGCCGAGGAACCAGAGCCATGGCCTGACGGTCGCCTCGTAAAAGGCCAGCCGGTCCTCGATGCGGGTCAGCTTGAAATCCGACGCAAGGCCGCTGAACCAGCGCTTCGGATCGGATTCGCCCTCGACCGAAACGACGCCGCCCAGCATCTTCAACGGATCGACGTCACGATTCTTCGACACGAAGCCAACCGTATAGGCGAAACAACGGCTGATCTCATCGCGGCCGACGAGATGGGTGAAGGTCAGGTCGGCGCCAGCCGGCGTCTGTACAACCGTGGCACGTTCGTTCGGCATGGTCGTGCCCCTCCTGGACGCGGCCGCCAGTATGATGGATTGAAGCCCCCGCTATGTTAACCGCATCACGTTCGGGAACTTTTCACGCCCACCGCACCGGACCGCTTTCAGCCTAGCATATGTTTGGCGGGGGCCAAATAACAGCTGTGGCTAAACTGCCCATGCGCCGGTGTGAAACGCTCCTCTCCCGCCGCGCTCGCAAGCTGCTAGAATGCCAAGGCAATTCCAGGAAAGGTGCGTTGGCGTTTCCGCCTGGAATTGCGCGGAAAATAAGCATTTGTTGACCAAGTTGGGCGACGCTTCCGGATGTTCATCTCTCTCCAGATCAGCAATGTCGACAGGCTGCCGGCCGGCACCGCCGCCAGCTACGCCGCCCGCGACCGCAGCTTCGAGATCGGTCGCGAGAATTGCGACTGGACGCTGTCCGATCCGGACAAGTTCATCTCGGGCCGGCATTGCGAGGTCCGCTATCAGGCGGGCTCGTTCTGGCTCTACGATGTCTCGCGCAACGGCACTTTCGTCAACGGTTCCAGCCAGCGCATGAGCGGGCCGCATCGGCTGGCCCAGGGCGACCGGCTGCTGATCGGCCGTTATGTCGTCGGCGTTTCGATCGAAGACGAACGAGCCGCGACCGGACATCCTCAAGCCAGTACAGGATCGACGCAACGTGAGTTGCCGTCCTCGACCGGCCGCCCCCTGGATCCCGGCCATGAGCCGTTCTTCAATCCGGCAGAGCAGCGACCAACCGGGGCAGCGCCCGTCTCGACATCCTCGGCGCTGCAGCCCGGCCCGGCGGTTCCAGCCAACCGGCCCGCGGAGGCGGACGCGATATTGCGGGAGATCGCCAAGGCGGCGGGCATCGCGCCGGAGTTGCTGCAGTCGCGTGATCCGCACGATGTCGCGGCCGAGATCGGCTCCGTGCTGAGGACAACTGTCGAGCAACTGTCCCTGCTGCTCAAGGCGCGCGCGGCGGCAAAGGTGCTCGCCAAGAGTTCGAACCGGACGATGATCGGCGCCGAGGACAACAATCCGTTGAAATTCGTGCCGGGCATCGACGACATATTGGAGATCATGTTCGCCAAGCGCAGGGCCGGCTATCTCGACGCCAGGCATAGTGTCGAAGACGCGTTTCGCGACCTGAAGGCGCACGAAATCGCGACCTACGCCGCCATGCAGGCCGCGCTGTCGCGGTTGCTCGACGACCTGTCGCCGGAGGCGATCGCCAAGAAAATTCCGCCGGCATCCTTCTCGTCCAGGAAAAGCCAGGCCTGGGATGCGCTTGTCGCGACATGGCGGACGATGGAAGACAAGCACGAGAACGGCATGCTGGATGTCTTCCTCGCCTATTTCGCCGAAGCCTACGCCAAGGCCGACAAGCAGAAATAGCCTGGATCGGCACGGACCGCGCCGGCTGTATGTGACGGTTCTCATAGAAGAAGCCGCCTCTTCGATCATCTTGCTTTCCGATTTCAATCGGCGGCCCCGTTTCAATTGAATGCCCGGGCGATTAGAATGAACAGGGATGCTTGCCTGGCGGGCAACGCGGCGTGGCTTGGGGCGTGTGCAGCAATGTCATGTTTCGGCGAGATGTGCCTTTCCATGCGGCCCGCCGAGGCTCAGCCTGAAGCGCGCTTTGCCGGGCAAAGACATGCTCGTTGCAATTCGACGGCGGGTCGTCGCCGATGAGCTCGAAGGACGATCCCTCCAGGCCGCTGGACAAAACCGTCATCCGCGCGCCGCGGCCGAAGCAACGACCGCTCGCGGCTGCCGAGAGTTCCGGTCCGGAAGGCGTTCGGTCCGCTCCATCGCCTTCCCGCGAATCGACGGTGTTCGATCCCGGCGGCGGCCGGCAGATGCCTACGGGCTGGTCGTCTGGAACGGTACTCTTTCAGGGACCTACCCCGGGAGCAGAGGCCAATGCGGCGCCGGGGGTGCAGCAGGATGCCCTGCTCGACGCCGCCGGCGGCGTGAGATACGCCGCGGCTAATCCGATCCTTGCCGCCGCGGCGCCGCTGCTGATGCTTCTCGGCCAATTGCGGCTGATGCCGGTCGAACGGCAAGCGGCGCCCTTGGCGGAGCATATAGCCGAAGCGATCGACACCTTCGAGCTTGCAATCGCGAAAGCCGGCGTAGCCGAGGAAGACGCGCGAATCGCGAAATTCGCCCTTTGCGGAACCGCCGACGACCTTGTCGGCAATCTGCCATGGCCGAGCAAGGACAGCTGGCTTCAGCACAGCCTTGTGGCGCAGTTCTTCCACACCCAGCCGACGGGCGCCGGCTTCTACGAAGCGCTGAACAACGTCCTCGCCAAGCCGGAAGCGCATTACAACCTGCTCGAACTGATGCATGCATGCCTTTCGCTGGGTTTCGAGGGCCAGTATCGGGGGCTTGCGGGCGAGCGAAACACGCTCGAACGTGTCCGGCGCGACGTCTACGACACGCTGCGTTACTTCAAGCAGCGCGCCGGCGACGACATCTCGCCGCGCTGGCAGGGCATGGCGGCGGCGCTGCCGAAGCCGAGGGCACGGCTGCCGCTCTGGGCGGTCGCGGCCGCCGCGGCGACGCTGGTGACGGCGGCCTTCTTCGGACTGCGGGTGCTGGTCACCGATGAAGGCGATGCGACCGCCGGCGAGTTGCTGGCGCTCAATCCCTCGACGCCCGTCACCATAGAGCGCGCCAGCGTGGCGGCGCCCACTGAGCCGGCGCAAGCCAGCCCGCCGCCGCCCGTGGTTCCGGACACCACCCAGATCGACCGCATCCGCGCCGCACTTGCCAAGGAGATCGCCAGCGGCGGACTGAGCGTCGGCGAGAAGGGCGAGTTCATCGTCGTCGAGATCAACAACCAGCTTCTGTTTGCTCCCGGCCAGGCGGAGCTGAAGCCGCAATTCCAGCCGATCGCGGCCGCCATCGCCACGGCGCTCGACGCCGAACCCGGGCCGATCAAGATCGTCGGCCACACCGACAATGTGAAGCCAAAGAAGTCGAGCACGTTCAAATCGAATTTCGATCTTTCCGTCGCCCGGGCGAAGGCCGTCCAGGCGCTGGTGGCCACGCAATTGAAGGACCCGTCGCGGCTCAGTGCCGACGGCAAGGGCGAGGACGAGCCGATCGCCGACAATGGCACGGCGGACGGCCGCGCCAAGAACCGCCGCGTCGCCATGATGATCCCGAAACAGGAGACCTTGCAGAACGGCTCCGCGGAGAACGGCAACTGATGCGCTGGACGCCGCGGATCTTCAGCCTGCTTGCGCTTGCCGGTTTCTCGGCGGCGGTCTGGTATGCCGGGCCGCTGGTCCGCTTCGCCGACACACGCCCGTTTGCGCCTGCGTGGCTCAGGGCTACGATCATCGGCGTCACCATACTGGCGCTCGCGCTGTTCTACGGGGTCCGCTTCTGGCAGCGGCGCAAGGCGCAAAAGGCGCTCGAAACGGCCATCGTGCGCAGCGACGAGCGCAACGACGATTCACAGGTGCTCGAAGCGCGCATGAGCGAAGCCATCGCGACGCTGAAGCGGACGAGCGGCAAGCGCAATTTCCTCTATGACATTCCCTGGTACATCGTCATCGGCCCGCCCGGCGCCGGCAAGACGACGGCGCTGGTCAATTCCGGACTGAAGTTTCCGCTTGCCGGCTCCGGCAGCGCGCAGCCGGTGGCCGGCGTCGGCGGCACGCGGTCCTGCGACTGGTGGTTCACCGACGAGGCGGTGCTGATCGACACGGCCGGCCGCTATACGACGCAGGAGTCGGACCGCGAGCGCGACAAGGCAAGCTGGCTCGCCTTCCTGGGATTGCTCAAGAAACACCGCACCAGGCAACCGATCAACGGCGTGATCCTTGCCATCAGCCTTGCCGACCTGATCGGCTTCGACGACCGGCAGCTCGACGCGCATGTCACCGAGATCCGAACCCGCCTGCGCGAACTGCACGAGACGCTGAAGATCCAATTCCCGGTCTATCTGCTCTTTACCAAGGCCGATCTCATCTGCGGCTTCATGGATTATTTCGGCGATTTCGACGAGGCACGCAGGCGCAAGGTGTGGGGCGCGACATTCCGGACGGCCGACCGCACCAGGAACATGGCCGGCGAGGCGCCCGCAGCCTTCGACGAACTGGCGAAGCGGCTCGCCGAAGAGATCGCCGACCGCCTGCAGGAAGAGGCCGACCCGGTAGCGCGGATCACGCTGTTCGGCTTCCCGGCGCAGTTCGGCGCGCTGAAGGCCCGGATAACACAGTTCGTCGGCAGCCTGTTCGACACCTCGCGCAGTCAGGTCAATGTCAGCCTGCGCGGGCTCTATTTCTCCTCGGGCACCCAGGAAGGGACGCCTTTCGACCAGGTGCTAGGCGCGATCGGCCGCAGTTTCGGCAGTGCTTCGCAAGCGCATCTCTCCGGCGCCGGCAAGAGCTTCTTCCTGCATGATCTGCTGGTCAAGGTGATCTTTCCGGAATCAGGCTGGGTCTCGTTCGACAGGGCCTCCGAGCGGCGCGCCAGGCTCGCGAGGTTCGGCGGCCTCGCCGCGATCGCGCTGGCGGCTTTGGCGGCGCTCGGCATGCTGGGCCTCAGCTTCTTCGCCAACAAGCAGCTGATCGCCTCCACAAGGCAGGCCATGGCGCATTATCGCGACAGCGCCGATACGCTGCTGAACAGCACGACGGTGACCGACGTCGACCTCGAAAACGTCATCGGTCCGCTCGACCAGTTGCGCAACCTGCCGGCCGGCTTCGAAAACGGCGACCAGGCAAAGCCGATCGAGGAGACGTTCGGGCTCAGCCAGCGCGAGAGGCTGTTGTCGGCCTCCAAGACCGCCTACCGGCAAGCGCTGGAGCGAACCTTCCGCTCGCGGCTGCTGGTGCAGGCGGAGCGGACGATCCAGGCTCGGATGGCCGACCCCGTCGCGCTCTACGAGCCTTTAAAGATCTACCTGATGCTGGGCGGCAAGGCGCCGAAGGTCGACGACGAACTGGTTGTCTCCTGGATGAAGCAAGATTGGGAGGAGAACCGCTACCCCGGCGAGAACAACCGCGAGGGCCGCGCGCAGCTCGAAAAGCACCTGCGCGCCATGCTTGCGCTCGACGACGCCTATGATCCCGTCTTCGAGCTCAACCAGCCGCTGGTGGAGGCCGCGCAGCGCTCGCTCGGACGCATGAGCCTCACCGACCGCGCCTGGGCGCAGATCAAGTCGGCGGTCTATGCTGCAAGGCTCAAGGACTTCTCCATCGCCGCGAGAGCCGGTCCGGAAGCGCAGTTGCTGTTCGAGCGCACGGACGGCAGCGAGCTTGCCGATCTTCAGGTCACCGGCCTCTATACGCGCGGCGGGTTCAATAGCTTCTTCCTGCCGCAGCTGTCGCGCATCGCGCAGATGCTCGTGGACGATCAATGGGTGCTTGGCGGCGGCGGCGAACAGGGCGGCATCGACCAGGACCTGCCCAAGCTCGGCCCCGAGCTCATCGACCGCTACGGCAAGGAATTCGCCGCCGCCTGGAACGGCGTTCTCGACCAGCTGAAGCTCAAGGCGATGCTGAAGGACAAGCCGCAATATCTGGCGCTCTCGGCCGTCGCCGCGCCAGACTCGCCTCTCGACCAGCTCTTCACCGCGATCGCCGATGAAACCGCATTGACGAAGGACAGCGCCGCCGAGGGCGATACCGGCACGGCGCAGCAGGACCCCGCCAGCATGGCCAAGGGCCTCGCCCGCATCGGCCTCCAGATCGCCGGCGGCAAGTCGCAAAGCCGCGCCGGCGCAAGCTCGGCCGTCGCGCAGAATGCCGGCGCGAGCGTCGAGGCGCAGTTCCGCTCGTTCCAGGCGCTGGTTGGCGGGGCCGCCGGACACCGGCCGCTCGATGCGCTGACGCAGAACTTCCACGACATCTTCCAGAGCCTGAAGCTCGCGGCCGATGTCCCCACACAGACCGAGCGCGTCAACGCCAACCTGCAGCTGCAGATCTCGACATTGCGCGCCAATGTCTCGCGCCTGCCGAAGCCGCTGGCGCGCATGGTCAACGCAGCGGCGGACGAGTTCGAAGGCAATGTCGCCGAGACCTCAGTCGCCAACCTCAACCAGAACCTCGACCAGACGGTGACGCGCGCCTGCGAGGAGGCGGTCAATGGCCGCTATCCTTTCACCCGCGACGGCACAGACGAGATCTCGATGGCGGATTTCACCAAGCTGTTCGCGCCGGGCGGGCTGATGGACCGTTTCTTCGCGCAGAATCTCGCGCCGCTGATCGACATGACCGGCCAGGAATGGACCTGGAAACAGGACGCCCGCTCCAGCCGCGATCTTGCGAAGTCGACCTTGAAGGCGTTCCAGTCGGCCGCGGAAATCCGTAGCGCCTTCTTCCCTTCCGGCGGCTCGGTGCCTTCGGTCTCGATCACCATCACCCCCACGTCGGTGAACAGCGAAGTCGACAGCGCTGTGCTCAATGTCGACGGGCAGACGGTCCAGAGCGCCCAGGCCGGCAACGCGCCGAGCATCGTGACATGGCCGAGCGGCGCCGCTTCCGGATCGGCGAGCCTGAGCCTCATGCCGGAAATGCCCGGCCGCGAGTCCGCGCTCAAATTCGAAGGGCCGTGGGCGTTGAAGCGGCTTTTCGACAAGGCGACCATCACCGGCGACGGCGCCAATACGGAAGCCCGCTTCGTGATCGGCGGACGCGATGTCGCCTACACGATCCAGGCCGGCTCGGGCGCCAATCCCCTGCTGCTGCCGGCCTTGTCCGGCTTCAGCTGTCCGAAGGCGTTCTGACATGGCTGGAGCGAGCCTTCATTTCGGTACTCTAATGTACACGCTTGTGGCAGAGTGGCCTGGGCACGCGGCCCGTGGTTGGTCACAGAGGACGCCTGCTGAGCGCTTGGTGGCAAATTGAGCACTGTCGCCCTCCCCATCGAAAGCTTCGGCGTGAGCCACAAGGGCTGCGTGCGCGATCACAACGAGGACAATTACCTCATCGAACCGCAGACCGGGCTCTGGGTGGTGGCCGACGGCATGGGCGGGCATGAGGCCGGCGAAGTCGCCTCGGCCAGCATCGTCGACCATCTGGCAACGATCGGCATTGCGAGCTCCGCGCCGGACCTTCGCGCCCGATTCGAGGACCGGCTCAGCCGCGCCAATGCCGAGATCCGCGACATATCGCGATCGCGCGGCATCACCATCGGCTCCACTTTCGCGGCCCTGCTTGCCATGGATGGACGTTTCGCCTGCCTGTGGGCCGGCGACAGCCGCATCTATCTCGTGCGCAACGGCTCGATCTTCCAGGTTTCGAAGGACCACACCGAGGTGCAGGAATTGCTCGACCGCGGCATGATCAGCGCGGAGGAAGCGCGCACCTGGCCGCGCCGCAACGTGATCACGCATGCGATCGGCGTCAGCGACGAGCTCGATATCGATTTCCAGCAGGGCGAGCTGATGGCGGGCGATGTTTTCGTACTGGGCACCGACGGACTGACCGCGCATGTCAGCGACGCCGAAATCGAGGCCGCGGTCAAATCCGCCACACCGCGAGCGGCCTGCCAGATCCTGCTGGACATGGTGCTGACGCGCGGCGGAACCGACAATGTGACCATTGTACTCGTGAAGATCGGCGGCGGGCGCAACGGCGCGCTCCATCCGGATCGGTCCGCAGTGGAGGGCCAGGCCAGATGAGCGACGACGACAAGACGCGGATTTCGACGAACGTCATCTATACCGGGGTGGGCACGCAGCTCAGCGGCATTTACGAGCTCGACGAGAGGATCGCCTCCGGCGGCATGGGCGAAGTCTATCGCGGCCACAACATCCAGACCGGCGACCACGTGGCGATCAAGATCGTGCTGCCAGAATTCGCGCGCGACCAGACGATCCTGTCGCTGTTCCGCAAGGAGGCGTCGATCCTCAACCATCTGTCGCATGACGCAGTGGTGCGCTACCACGTCTTCACCATCGATACGGGGATCGGCCGTCCCTATCTCGCGATGGAGTTCGTCGACGGGGAGTCGCTGTTCGACGTCATGCGGCGCGGACCGATGCAGGGGAACGATGTGCGCCGGCTTTGCCATCGCCTCGCCTCCGGCTTGAGCGCCGTGCATCAGGCGGGCGCCGTGCACCGCGACCTCTCGCCGGACAACATCATCCTGCCCGGCGGCCGGGTGGAGCGCGCCAAGATCATCGATTTCGGCATCGCGCGCTCGGCGACCGTCGGCGGCGAAACGCTGATCGGCGGAAAATTCGCCGGCAAATACAACTATGTTTCGCCCGAGCAGCTCGGTCTCTATGGCGGTGATGTCAGCGAGCAATCCGATATCTACAGCCTTGGGCTGGTGCTGGCCGCGGCACTGCGCGGAAAGCCGCTCGACATGAGCGGGTCGCAATACGAGGTCATCGAGAAGCGCCGGACCGTGCCGGACCTGTCGGATATCGATCCCGATTTCCACGACCTGATCTCGGCCATGCTGCAGCCGGATCCGCGCGACCGGCCGGCCAGCATGAGCGAGATCGCCCGGGCGACGCGTGGCGAGGATCTCGAGGCGACATTGCCGCCGCCGGTGTCGTTTGGCGCACGCGAACGCTCCGGCTTGCCGCGCGCCGGGTGGACGGCGCCGCCGGACTCCAAGCCCCAGCCGCCGACGCCTCCCGGCGAGCCGCGCTTCGTCGAGCATGTGCGCCCTGCATACCTGTCGGAGCAATGGCCCGCACCGGCTGCCGCTCCGGCGAGCGCATCTGCGACCGCACCGGCTGCGCCGCGAAAGGCTTCACGGATACCCGTCATCGCCGGCGGCGTTGCGGCGCTGGTGCTGGCTGGGGGCGGCCTTTATTTCAGCGGCGTCCTGGCGCCCCCGCCGGTGACGGAAAAATCCACACCGCTGGCACCGAAGCCGGTCGCCGAAGCCGCCAAACCAGTGGCCGAAGCGCAGCAGCCGGAAGCGCCGAAACCCCAACCGCAGACGCCGTCCGCGCCTCAGCTGGAATCGCCGAAAACTGACGGCGCCGCCACCGTCGAGAAGCCGACGCCACCCGCCGCTCAGCCGAAGAGCGAGGCAAAAAGCCAGACGCCTCAGGTCGGGACCAAACCCGTACAACCCCTGGCGCAGCAGTCGCCGGCTGCCGCACCAACGGCCGCCGAAAGCCAGAAGCCGGCGCAGCCGACGAGCGAACCGGTGGTCAAGACGCCGGAACCGAGCCAGGCGGCCGAGAACAAGCCGGCGCAGGAGGCGAATCCGCCGGCAGCCAAGCCCAGCGTAAAAGACCTCGTTGACATGCTTTCCAAGCTGCCCAAGCCGAACGCTTCCCCGCCCCCCGCTCCGGAGAGTCCGGCGCCGGCGCAGCCGACCACCCCGCCGGCCGAGCCTAAGGCACAGACCCCAACAGCCAACCCGCCGGAAACGCCGACAGCGCCAGCACAGCCGGCCCAGCAACCGCAGCCGCCGGCGACCAAGCAGCCGGACACTGACGTCGCCATCAATGTGCCAAAGCCGGCGCTTCCGTCACTGGAAGAGGACACGGCCAAGTGGAACGACCAGCGCTCCTGGGTTCGCGATTTCAGCGGCGGCAGCTGTTTTTACGCGAACGTGACATCGGGACCCGGCGCTTCCCCCGCGATCGAGGGATACGGGACGGCGGTCCAACCCTTCGAACAATTGCTCAGCGATTTCCAGACGAGGTTCCATATCGAGCCGGACATCAGCGTGCGCCTCATCACGCTCTCCCAGTGCGGAGTGCCCACTTTCCTTCGCTTCCTCGACCGGAGCTCGGCCGCGAAGCCACAGCTTGTCCTGGACCGGACATCGGTCCCGGACGGCTCGCCGGTCAGCGGCGCGCTCTATACGGGCGGCGGGCTCGTCTCGAACATCATGCTGATCGACCACAAGGGCGTGGCGTTCAATCTCGACGACCGCATGGTGCCGCAAACCGACAAGGTGACCTTCAACATCCCGATCGGCCTCGCCGCCGCGGACAAGGCAGCCGGCAAGGCGGTGCCGCAGATCATGCTGGTGATCACCGGGCCCAAGGACATCCAGGCCGCCATGTTCTCCAGGCCGACGCCGGCCTCGGAGCTTTTGCCCAGGATCCTCGAGGAGATCGAGGCCGACGGATCGCAGTTCTCCGCCACGGCCACCTATTTCCGGCTTGGCGGATAGCATGAACGCCGATGAACCTTCGCACCTTGCGTTCTTTGCACCAGCCCCCGCCACGCAAGCAGCGTAGCCGGCTCCGATTGCCGTTCCCGGGCCGCATGACGCTTGCCGCGCTTGGCGCGGCGCTGTTCTCGATCCTTTCGCCCGGCAAGGCGCATGCCGAATTCACCGTCTGCAACCAGACGCTCGACGTCGTCAATCTCGCCGTCGGACAGAAGGTCGACAATGCCGACCAGACGGACGGCTGGTGGACGATCGGCGCCAACCAGTGCGTCAACGTCATCCGCGAGGAACTGACCAACCGCTATATCTATCTCTACGCGACGGACGTCTTCGGCCACGCGATCCTCAACGGCTCGACCGAGATGTGCATCGACCGGCGGCGCTTCTCGATCCGCGGCATCGACGAGTGCTGGCAGCGCGGCCATATCGCGGCGCGCTTCGTCGAGGTCGACACGCTCGAGCAGGTGCGCTGGACCTATTTCCTGACCGGAAACAGCCCGTGACGCACGCGATCGACACGAGCTTCAGACAGAAGAAGCAGGCGCGCCTGGCCGCGCAACGGCGCAAGCTTTGGCGGCGGGCCCTTGCCGGCCTTGCCACGCTCGCAGTCGTCGCCTTAGCCACCGGCTTCTATCTGACCAGGGACTACTGGTCGTTCGGCGACGAGGACGAAGAGCTGCATCCCGTCGAGGACATGGAAGACGTGCCGCCCGACGCCTCGGTCTATGTGCCGGCGATCATCGATCTCGCCGGCGATCCGATGTGGATCACGCTGGCGCCCGATGCCGACACTGCGACAAAGGGCAAGACGGTAGCGCGTCCAGCCGAGCTCGACAGTTCCGGGGCTTCGCCGCAGATCGAAATCCTGTCCGACGTGATGCTGAGCGCCAGCGAAAAGTTCATGACGACGATCCCGTCGACGCAGGAGGATTTCGCCTTCTTCCAGGCACAGCGGCAGGCCGCTCCGAAGCCTTCGGCAACGGAGCCGGAAGATGCGCAACCGGCCCCACCCGCTCCGGCCGCGGCGCCGGACGATCAACAGGGCGATCCGCGAGGCGACCTGCAGAATGATCTCCAGGCGGCGCCGGACGAAAGCGATGCCGGCTCGGCGCCCAAGGCAGACGCCGACGATCCAGAGGCAGGCTGGGGCGAGACCATCGACCAGGGGGAGGCAGCACTCCCGGCTTTCACGAAAACCGCGATCGAGAACAACACGACCGTTGCGACCGTCGCCAGCGAATACCAGCGCTTCGAGGCGACCGAGGACACTTTCGTGAAGATCCTCAACGACCGCAGCCTGGACAGCGTGGCGCTCGACGCGCATTTCTCCGCCGACGACGCGAAGCTCGCTGGCGAAGCGCTGAAGACGCTGTTCAACCGCGACGGGCTGGAGCCCGGCTTTGTCGTGGCCATGCGCGGGTTCCGGCCGAATCGCGAGACGACGACCATGTCGCTGATGCAGGTCTCCATCTACGCGAGGAACGTCTATGTCGGCACGCTGACGCGCAATGCAGCCGGCGCCTTCGTGTCGGGCGTCGACCCCTGGGTGCGCGAGGACCTCTTCAACTATTCCGGCGCTTCCGACCAGGGCGGGCCCAAGCGGCAGTACCGCCTGCTCGACGCGATCTACTCGACCGCGGCGCGCAACAAGGTGCCGACCAGCGTCATCGGCGAGGCGATCATGTATCTGTCGCGGGGACAGGACCTCGACGCCTTCGCCAGCGAGGACCAGCGCCTGGTGCTGATCTATTCGCAGATGCCGCGCGGCCAGGGCGAGATTTCGGGACGGGTGCTCTATGTCGGCGTCCAGGGCACGGACAAGAGCCTCGACTGTTTCGTCTTCCAGCAGAGCGACGGCCAGTATGCCTGTGTGACCGGCGACGACCAGGTCCGCTCGCTGACCGTCACCAACGGCATGGTCACGCCGGTCGCCGGGGTGATGACCTCGACCTTCGGCCCGCGCAAGCATCCGATCCTGGGCACGGTTCGAATCCACAAGGGCGTCGACTGGGCGGCGCCGGTCGGCACGCCGATCATGGCCGCCTTCGACGGCGAGATCTCGTTCCAGGGCGATGGCGGCAGCTATGGCAATCTGGTGAAGATCACGCATGCCAACGGCCGCGAGACGCGCTACGCGCATATGCAGAAATTCGCCAGCGCCAGCGCCGTCGGCACCAAGGTGAAGGCCGGCGACGTCATCGGCTATATCGGCACTACGGGGCTTTCGACCGGCCCGCATCTGCATTTCGAGCTCTACCAGAACGGCGAGGCGATCGACCCGCTGGGCACGGTCACCTCGGTCGCTACCGCCGTGTCCGTCAGTTCCGGCGGCTCCGGCGATGCCGCGGTCGAGACGCTGACCGACCGGATCGTGCATGTCGAAAGCGGCGGCAGCGCGCGAGCCAAGAATCCGCTTTCCTCGGCAACCGGCGCCGGCCAGTTCATCTCCAAGACCTGGATCCGGATGATGAACACCTATCGGCCCGACCTCGCCCGCTCGCTGTCGACCGCCGATCTGCTTGCGCTTCGCTACGACGCCACGCTGTCGCGTGAAATGGTGCGCAACCTGGCGCGCGAAGGGGAAGCCTATCTGCGCGCCCGCGGCCACCAGATCACCGCCGGACGCCTCTATCTTTGCCATTTCCTCGGCATGGAAGGGGCGCATCAGGTGCTGGCGGCGCCGGGTTCGTCGCAATTGACTGCGGTTCTCGGATCAGCCGTCATCCAGGCCAACCCGTTCCTCACCGGCAAGACCGCCAGTTATGTCGTGGACTGGGCCGAGCGGAAAATGGGGCAGAAAGCGCCACGCGTGGTCACCGACCAGGGCCAGCCGACGACAACCACGACCGAGGTCCGGCAGACATCGCCGGAGTTCGAGAAATACAAGCAGGCGATCGCCGCGTTGATAGGTTCGATCCAGAATACGCTCGAGCCCGGCTAGTTCTCGGTTTACCAAGCAACAGCGTTTCGACGCGCGGTGACTAGTTTGACGAACCTGCGCATGGACGGAAACCGCGCTGCCTGCCTGAATTGCGCCGCACCATCCACAAAATCTCCATTAGAATTCACTCATGTTATGGTGATCCGCAGAGCAACAATGTCATTAACGGTTCGGGTAAGTGGCGAGGCTCACATCTGAGGCTGGAACATTTCAGCGAATTCGACGTTGCCCGCCATGGTCAAAAAGCAATCCAACGACAACGGTTCATACTTCGAATTCGACGTCATGCGCGAAGCGTTCAAGCGCTGGGTCGACGAAGACAAGGTTCCTGAAGATCAATGGCGGCCGCGCGCAACGAAGCTGGTCCGTATCGTGACCGGAGACGATTATGTCGACCCCAACATAGTCGAATGGATCATGCGTAAAAAGCCCCAGCGCTGAAGGATCGGCGCTAATGCATGTCGCGCAAAAGTGAACTCGGTTTTGCGACAACGACATGCATCAAGTAACGACCTAAAGCGCGTCGCGTGAATCCGTTTCGACGCGACGCGCTTTAGGGCTTTTGGCATGTACGCTGTACCAGCATGACCGAATATCAGGTTGCGCTAATATCGTGAATGAGTGGTAAATCGCTGCACGGTCCAATGCCGCGGAGGCTTCGGCTGTGCAAGACCGCCCGGCTATTGCGGTGGGCGGTGCACTCAAGAACCGATCGAAGATGAGAGCTAGCCTGTCGGCAGCGCCCGCATCGGCAATTCGCTATGAGCTGACTGGCCTGGGCCGGCCGCCCTATTGCGTCCTGATCCGCATTTCCACCCGGCGGTTGACCGGATCGTAGGGATTGGCGACGCGCGGATGCGACTTGCCCAGGCCGATCGGCTCGAGCCGGGTAGATTGAACGCCGTTCGCCGCCAGGAAGGCCGCCACCGATTGCGCCCTTCGCTGCGACAGGTCCTGGTTGTAGCGATCCGTACCGGTCGCGTCGGTGTGACCTTCGACGACGAAGCTGAACGTGCTCAGCCGGTTGTCCTTCAGCGCCTTGGCGAACTCGTCCAGTTCCGTGCGCGCGGTCTGGTCGAGCTGGGCCGAATCCAGGGCAAAATTGATCATCATGTCGAGGCCGGCCTTTTGAGGCGCCTCGTTCTTCTCGGCCTTGCTCTTGCACTCTTCCTCGGTGCCGACGCAGATGCCGCGTGACGCGCCAAGATTACCCTGGCCGGCGAAGTAATTTACGATGTCTTCCGATTTCTGAAGCGGATCGGCGTAAACGTGCGTTGAAAAAAGCACGGTCGCCAATGCCAAGGCTGAGCTGCCCCACCGCATGACCGTCTCTCCTGTTTGAGCGGGTTTCGCTGACGCGAACTATATCAAATCTTGAAACGATTGTCTGTGACCAAGCGCACGTTGCCGACGGCCGCCACCTGCTAGAAGCTAACGCTTGACCGGCTCTCGGCTAAAGGCTTGAGTGCTTGTCAGGTGGCTCTCGGGGTGTGGCAGCCATGGCCAACGAACTCGGATACAGAACCGCAAGGGATTTGTTTCTTGCCTGTCCCGCGATCGCCCGGGACATGAAATCGCCTGCCGCCAATCAACCCCCGCTGGAATTCTGCCGCGCCCTGCTCGCCGGACGCGTGCCGGAGGAGGCCGTCACGTTCTGCGCCTATCTCCTGCCCGATCGCGCCGCGGTCTGGTGGGGGCATGAATGCCTGAGCCATCTCTCAGAACTCCTTGCCGATAGGGAACTCGAATTGCTGGCGCTCGTCAACGATTGGGTCGGCGAGCCCGGCAATCCCCGCCATCGAGCGGCGCTCAGCAGTGCCGTCGATCCGTCGCCAGCGACGCCGGCTGCATGGATCGCGCTGTCGGCAGCGTGGCGTGACCCGGCCTTCGACATGCTATCGACCGGATTCCCCGCCGCTCACGCCGTCAACGCCGGGATCCTGGCGGGGCTGGCGCGCGTCTCGACCGCGGACCGCTTTGGCGTGCTTTCCGCCTTCGTCGAAATGGGCGTCCAGATGGTGGAGATGGAGGCGCAGCGGCAATCTGTCGACGCGTATTAGGGCTTTACGCCGGACAAGACTCGGAAAGTCCTTAACTCAGCATCATTTACAGCCGCCTTGCGCCCACCTGGCCAAAGCGACCTTGAAGCGGGTACCAAGCGGATGTTGCAGGCGCAGGACGGAGACGTCATTGGCGGCGAAATTCTTCGCCTGCTCGCAGAGGCGGGTCTCGTTCCACTCGTGGCAGCCGTCGCAGTGCTTGCCTTGCCAGACCGACTTGTCGAGCCCTTCGACCGGACTGAAAAGCGGCTCCCCCTTGATCAATTGGGCTATGCTCTTGCCGTCGATCGCCGGGTCGCCGAACTTGACCGGGCGATCGAAAAGGATCGGGCCGTCCGTCTCCAACTTCGGAATCTTTTCGCGCAGCGCATTGAGCGCAAGCTGGTCGTCGGTCTGGCCGGACGCGGCGCCGGTGTTGCGCGTCTCGGAGCCCGCTTCGGCCTGCGGCGCGCTTGCCTCGCCGACGATCAGCGGCGCATTGAGATCGACCCTGTGCAGGACGACCTCGGTGGTCAGCGAGACGTTGATCCAGGGGCGCTGCTTGCCGGCGGTGGCCTTGAAGACGTCGCTGGTCACCCTGTTCATCGCTTCGGTGATGGAGACGTTGGATTCGCCGACATGCTGGAGCAGCGCCGTGGTGAAGGGCGAGTGGTCGCCCGACCCGTCATAGGCAAGCTGGTTCGGGCTGGCGGCGAAGGCGACCAGCGTGCCGGCGCCGCCATTCTCGATCGGGATTTCGGCAAGGCCGCTGCTTGCGCCTTTGATGCCGGCGGCCTTCGCCAGCACCTCGGCAAGCGGGTTGTCCCGGCATGCGTCCAGGAAAACCAGTCTTATGCTCGTCTCGCGCGACATCTGGCGCAGGATGAAATCGACCGAGACGGCCTCGAAATCGAGCGAGGTCTCGTCCTCGAGCGCGGCATCGACGGGAAGCAAATAATTCTTGCCGGAGACCTGCAGGCCATGGCCGGCATAGAAGAAAAGCGCGATGTCGGCGCCCCGCACCTGCTTGGCGAACTGCGCGACCGTAGCCTGTGTCTGCTGCTTGGTGAGGTCGAAGCCGGAGACCACCTCGAAGCCGAGGTCCTTGAGCCGATCGGCCATGGCCTGCGCATCCCGCGCCGGATTGAGGAGCGGCGCCGCGTGCTGGTACTGCGAGTTGCCGAGCACCAACGCAATCCGCCGCTCGGCGTTCGCGGCCGTCAACGTCAGGAGCAAGGCCAGCGCCACAAGCCCGGCGGCGCGAAACACGTCACCGCAAAAGGCGATTGGAGCGGAATTCACCGCCACCTCAATTGGCGAGCTTGCTTGCGGAGAATTCGATCCGCCGGTTGAGCGCCTTGTTCTTGGGCGTATCGTTGGCGGCGACAGGCTTGTCCTCGCCATAGCCGGCCGAGCTGATCTGGTTGCGCGGGACGCCGTCCGCAACCAAAGCATCGGCGACCGCCTGGGCGCGCCGTTCAGAGAGCGCTTTGTTCGCCTCGGGCGATCCGTCGGAATCGGTGTAGCCGGACACCTCGACCTTGAGGGCCGGGCATTTGCCGACGACACCTTCCACCTCAGCCAGCAGCGGACGGCTCTTCGCGTCGAGCCTTGCGCTCGCCTGACGGAAATAGATGGCGCCGGTGCGCGAGAGCACGGCAAACCGGTTGAGGCACTCCTCGTCGCTGAAATTGGCTTTCGCGGCATCGGTGGCGACGGGGCCGACCTCGGCGGTGCTGGCCGCGACGGTCTGCACGGCGGCCGGCTTGCCGCCGTCGGCGGTGAAGACGAAATCGAACGACACCGAAGCGGTCGGCACGATGTTGGTCACGTTGGCGGCCTGCTGCAATTTGTCGATGTTGGGCAAGAGCCCGAAATCCTCGACATGGACCGCGACGGGCGCCTCCGAAGCGACGGAAACCTGGGTATCGCTGATCATGGTGACGACGACGCTTGCCTCTAGATCCTTGTCGACGCCATGCAGGCTGAGGCGGAATGGCAATGTCGTCTTCACCCGGCGCTTGGTCGGCAGGTCGGCGAACGCCGCCGGGTCCACCTTCGCTGTCACCTCGGCCGTCGGATAGGTGAAGGTCTCGAAAAATAGGAAGCGCATGCGGACATTGCGCAGGTCGACGCCCGTGTCGACGGAATTGAGGTCGAAGCTGATCTTGGCATCGCCGGCGGAACTCAGCGTGCCGGTGATGTTCCTGATCTTGTTGGTCTCGACGATCGTGTTCTTCTTGACCGACTGGTAGGTGAGCACCGAAGCGGACGGATCGAGCGTCCAGTTGTGCGCGGCGCTCGCAGCCTGCGATCCGAAGACCAGCAGCGCGACAACGATCAAGCCAAAAGCCGCAGCCTTGGTTAGCATTTTTCGCCAGAATGCGACGACTTCGAACATGGAACGCCCCCGCCAGGACAACCCGATCTCGATACCGGCACGTAACGGGAGCATAGAGCAATTGTCCGGGCTTGGCGAGCGGTTCAAGGTGAAGTGAGAGCGGGATCAACTATTCAGAGATCGGCTTGTCTCCATCGATCCTCGTCACCAACTGTGACCGCCTCCCGCGGAACCTCCACCTGTGCCACCTCCCCCCAAAGGCGCAATGACAGGCGGCGTTTCGTTCTGAACGGGTTCGATCGGTTTCTTAACAGTCACCTTTTTACGCTTGATGACCTTCGGTGCGGTCGTCGTACGAACGACCTTGGTTCGGTGTTTCGCTGTCGGTGCCGGCTCAATCTTAGGGGGTACGGTGGTGCACCCGGCGGTCGCCAAGACACCGGATAGCATCGTCGCGATGATTGCCTTTTTCAATGCCCTGCCCACCACCTTGTCTCCTTATTGATCAAAACAAGTCTCGACGCGGGTTGGCTTGCTCCCAGACAGCTCTCGCCGTCTTGATCAATTGGTCGTCGACCGAACCACCCGTTGGGATTTTCGATTTGAGCTCCGAGCGCAACTGCTTGAGGGCAGCAGCCTTCGGCTTTGCTCCAAATTGCGCTAGAGTTGTCTGGGCACTCGGCAGTTCGTCACGAAGATCAAGCCCCACCGCGAATGCTAGATACCGGACAGCCACAACCTGGTCGGCCTTGTTACCCTTCTGCATCTCAAGAGCTGCTCGGTCATAGGCACCGGAGTAGTCGCCGCGGGCAGTCGCCAATTCGAACAGCCTTTGGGCTTCGTCAAAATCCTGCGCCACACCAACACCGTCCCGGTACATACGTGCAAGGCTAGCAGGGGCATATGGCTGGCCAAGATCCATCGCCTTCTGGAAAAGCGCCTGCGCCTGTTTCGGATCCTTTTCAACGCCCCTTCCGGTGAGATAGTTGCGCCCCAAAAGATTCATCGAATACATGTCCTGCCGCTCTACACCCGCCTTGAGGAAGGCTACTGCGCGAGCATAATCCGCAGGCACACCATTGCGGCCATCCGTAAAAATCGAAGCAAGCTCGTTTATGGCATAGGTATGCCCCATAGCCGCGCCCTTGAGCAGCAGGTCCAATCCCTTGCTCGGGTCGCGCTGGACTCCGAAACCGTTGAACAGAGCGCGGCCCCATGCGGTCATCCCGTAAGGATCTCCCTTGTCGGATGCTGCGGAATAGAAGATGTTTGCTTTCGTGGGATCGACAGCTGTTCCTATTCCGGACGCGACGAGATAACCAAGCTCGAACACCGCGCGGACATGTCCCTTGTCGGCGGCCTCCTCGATCGCCTTCTTGGCCTCGTCGACCTTGCCGGCGGCGAGCAGAGCGCGCCCTAGCTCGTAATGGAAGCGCGCGACATCGGGATAAGCCTTCACCGCCGCCTGGCAGGCCTCCACGGCTCCCGCGCCGATCTCGTTCGGCAACAGGCCGGGGACGACGCCCTGCAGGTCCAAAGGTTCGCCGGCCCGCGTGTCGCAAGGATCGACGCTCGGCGACAGCTTCATCGTCGCCGGCTTTGACGGTGTGTTGTCGGCTATGATGTCGAAGCCGACGATCAACGGTTTTGCGGCGCCTATCTGCGGTTCGTAGCGCAGTTTATCGACTTCATCGGCCATCAGGCTCGATTGCGGCGACAAGGTGCGATCCGGCAGGGACAGCGTTCCGGTTGCCGGATAGCTCGCGAGCTTCAGGCTGACGCCGGGATCCTTGGTCGGGACATCCAGTTTCAGCGGCACAGGGCCGACGCCGACGGGTATCTTGACGTCGCGGTTGTCGATCGCTTCGGCGGCGCCGGCGATGTGGATGCCCCGCTCCACCACCTCCTGCTTCTGCTCGGACTCCAGCGAGGCCACAAGTTGCTTGCCCGCGGCGCCATCGCCATTCTTGACCCGGAACACCAGGATGCCCTGCGATCCGCCGCCCCATTCGTCGTGCGTCGCATAGGCCAGCATATCGACCTGATCCTCGGCGTCGGCACCCTTCGGCACATCCATCTGAAGCCGCGGCAGATCCTTGCCCTCTATCGGCTCGCCCGTTGCGACCGGCTTGCCGTCCAGGATCAGGCGCCCCAGGGCCGGCGGCCTTTCGATGCTGATGCTGACGGCGCCGCCGTCGACATCGACTGGCACCGGCAGGTCGAGCGCGACCGGTCCGATGCCCGACGGCACGGTCTTTTCCAGCACTGGCGGCAAAGCCGGCCGATTGGCGCGGCGCATCAGCACCACCTCGTCGATCAGCGAGGAGTTCTCCCAAGGAACCTGCGCGCCCTTGGTGGCTTCGACCACATCGCGGCGGACGGCCGCCATGACCGAGCGTATCTCCTGGTTCGGCGCCAGGGCGCGGCGGGAGAAGGCGGATGAAAACGGGCTGAGATCGCCGGAGCCGTCATAGGCGACCGCGCCGGGCTCGGTGGCGAAGGCAATCAGCGTGTTCAGCGAACTTTTCACCTGCGCAAGGCCGGTGCCGCCGGCCGCGATCAACTGGTCGCGCAACCAATAATCCTTGCGCGGGAACGGGTTGTTGCGGCAGGCATCGAGGATGATCACCTGGATCTTCGATTTGGCGCGCAATTGCTGCAGGACATCGTCGAGCTTGACCGCCTGGACCTCGATGTCGGCCGCAGCCTTGAGCGACGCATCGACCGGGATCAGGAAGTTCTCGCCGCCAATCTGAAAGCCGTGTCCCGAATAGTAGACGACCGCAAGATCGGCGCCGTCCGCCGCCGCGAGATAATTGCGGAATTCCTTCTCGAACTGGAGCTTGGTCAGATCCTTGGCGACGAACACATCGAAGCCGGCCAGCCGGAACGTGCTCGACACGTCTTCCGCATCCTTGTCGGGATTCTTGAGGGCCGGGATTTCGCGGTATTCGGAATTGCCGATGACAAGCGCAACCCTTCGATCGGCATGCGCCTGCACCGTCGTGAGGCCCACGAGGATCAAGGCTGCAATCAGCGCGCAGCGTCGCAGCATGGCAAAATCCTTAACCGCTATGACCTGTCGGCCACAAGAACGCAGCTTGCGACGCGGAGGTCTGTTAAAGAGTTCACAATCCGCCCAGGCAGGATGGAACCCTCGCACTAACGACAGGATGCATGCGTATCGTCCGCCTGAGATTACCGCAGCGGCTTCGGCACCGCAACGGCAGAACGGATTCGCAACAACGAACCGGATCGCGATCATCGACGTGCTCCCAGCCCGACCATTGCCTCCGCGCCGCACTGCGCGTTTATTAAAAGCGCCGAAAGCAGCAACCGAGAACCAGATGCTGATAGAGACGAAGCTCCAGCCGCCTCATTTGCGCGACGCCCTGGTCCGGAGGCCGCGGCTGCTGCGCACGCTGGACGCCGCGACGGCGGGTAAGCTGACGGTGGTGACGTCGCCTGCCGGTTTCGGCAAATCGACCCTGCTCTCGCAATGGGCGGCCGGCATATCCGGCGGCATCGCCCAGGTCGCCTGGCTGTCGATCGACCGGCTGGACAATGATCTCGCCCGCTTCCTCAAATATCTTGCCGCCGCATTCCACCGCGTCGACCCCGATATTGCCGGCAACGCGGAATCGCTGATCGACTCCAGCCCGGTGACGCCGGTCGATTCCATCCTCACCGCCATCATCAACCAATTGTCGCGCCGCGCCGCGCCGATCTACCTCGTTCTCGACGACGCCCATCTGATCGTCTCCGGCGAGATCGCCGCCTGCATCAACATGCTGGTCGCCTATGCGCCGCCGGCCTTGCGCATCGTGCTCGCAACCCGCGGCGAACTGCCGCTCGAGCTCGCCCATATGAAGATGAAGGGACATGTCGTCAGCCTCGGCGACAGCGACCTGCGCTTTTCGCTCGAGGAGACCGAGGACTATCTTGCCAATGTCTGCGGCCTCGACCTCGCCGTCTCGGCCGTGGTGGCGCTCCACCACAAGACCGAAGGCTGGCCGGCCGGCCTGCAGCTGGCCGCATTGGCGCTGGCGCATGAGGGCTCACGAGAAGCCTTCATTGCCGAATTTTCCGGCAGCCAGCGCGACGTGGCGATGTTCCTGACCCACGACGTGCTCGCCCGGCAGGCGCCCGAAATCCAGGATTTCCTGCTCAGAACCTCGATCCTCGACCGCTTCTGCCTGGGCCTCGTCGAGGCGGTCTGTCCCGGACGGGACTGCGCCGCGGCACTGGCGACCATCGAGCACTCGAACCTTTTCCTGATCGCGCTCGATTCCACGGGACAATGGTTCCGCTATCACCACCTGTTCTCCGAATTCCTGCGCGACAGGCTGGATGCCTGGGCGCCGGAGGCACGCAAGGACCTGCATCGCGCCGCCGCTGCCTGGCTGGCGGCCCGGGGCCATATCTCCGACGCGGTCGACCACGCGCTTGCCAGCGGCGATGCCGACCATGCGGCGCGCCTGGTTGAGGAATGCGCCATGCCGCTCACCATGCAGGGCCACATCCCCAAGCTGACCGAGTGGCTGAACCAGCTTCCCCCAGACCTCATCGCCGCCCGCCCTCGCCTGCTGCTTGCACGTGTCTGGGCGCAGTTCCACATGAGCCGGCCACGCCAGGCGGTCCGCATCCTCAAACAGGCCAAAATCCTGGTCGGGCAGCTTTCCGAGCGCGGCGAGATCGACCGCGCGACCACCCGCTCGCTCAAGGCCGAATTGCAGACGCTGACGGCTGGCGTCATCAGCGCCACCGACCGCTCCCGCACCGCGATCCGCGTCGCCTCGCGCTGGCTGGCGGACTTCCCCGAAGACGAGCCTTTCGCGCGCGGCACGCTCGCCAATATCTGCGCCTTCAGCCACTATTCGCTCGGCGAGCTGGACGCCGCGCGGCTGCGCAGCCTCGCGGCGCGCGACCATCACGCGGCCGCCAATTCCGTCTTCGGCATCGTCTATTGCGACCTGTTGCTGGGGCTGGTCGAGATTTCCGCCGGCAACCTCGCCGAGGCCCACCAATTGCTCGACCGCGCCTGCCGGCTGGCCCGCGAGCGCCTCGGGTCGGGTTCCTACACGGAAGCGATGACGGCGATCTTCCATGTCGAGCTCGCCTATGAATGGAACGACCTGCAGGGCGCCGAGCGCATCCTGCACCAGCACCGGCAGGTCATCGAGGAATGCGGGCTCGTCGTGCACGAGATGGCGTGCAAGCTGCATCTGGCGCGGCTCTCCGCCGCGCATGGGCGGCATGACGAGGCCATCGTCTTCCTCGAACGCGCCGAACGGCTGGGCATCGAAAAGCGCTACCGCCGGCTGACGGCCGCCGCGCTGAACGAGCGGGTGCGGCTGCTGTTGTCGCGCGGCGACGTCCGTGCCGCGCGGCTGGCGTTGCGCTCGCGCGGCATCGAGCCTTCGGCCGAAAGCCGGCCCGCGCCGATCCATCCGCTCGACGAATACGCCTATATCGGCGCCGCGCGCGTGCTGATCGCCGAGGGCCACCCCGCGAAGGCCATCGCCGTGCTCGACCGTATCGCCGAACGCATGCGGCGCGATGGCCGCCTGCGCGGCTTCATGCAGGTGCGGGCACTTGTCGCGATCGCCGCGCACAGCGCGGCCGAAACGCTGCTGGCGCTGGCGGCGGCGGTCGACGTCGTCACCCTGGCGCTGCCACAGAACGCATTGCGCTCGCTGATCGATGAGGGCTTGCCGATGCGCGAGGTGCTCGAATTCGCCCGGGCACGAATTCCAGCCTGGTCGCGCAATTCCAGCACTGCCACCTTTGTCGACACGCTTCTGCGCGAACTGGGCAAGACCGCGCCCGAACGCGCGCGCCCGATTGCAATCGCCGGCAGGAAGCAGATGCTCAGCAGCAAGGAAACCGATGTCGCCGCCCTGCTTCTGCGCGCCTACACAAACCGCCAGTTGGCCGAGACGCTGTCCATGGCGCCCGACACCGTGAAATGGCACCTGAAGAACATATTCGGCAAGCTCGGCGTCTCAAGCCGGACGGAAGCCGTCCTCAAGCTGAAGGAAATCGGGCTCGACGCCGCCACGGAGCGGCAATTGGCGGGATAGAGCGGGTCACCGTTTCACGGAAACGGTGAACCGCTCTATCCCTTTAATTTTACGCAATTCCGTACGGAAAACCGTCCACACTTTTCCTGGAATTGCTCTAACCACCCGAAAGGGTGGGCTCGAAAAGACCACCCATTACCCGAAGGTGTCGGGACAGCGCCAATGTAGCGGGCCATCATCCGGTCGAAATACGCTGGGTGGGAGCCGCATGGCGACGGGTTTCGTTTTCCACGAACTTTATCTTTGGCACAACACCTGGAACTGGAACCAGGTCTTTCCGCCGAGCCTGACGGTTCAGCCCGGCACCCATGCCGAAAATCCCGAGACCAAGCGGCGCCTGCGCAACCTGTTGGAAGTGAGCGGCATCCTTGACCATCTGGTCGCCATCAAGCCGCGGCGCGCCACTGTCGAGGAACTGTCGCGGGTCCACACGCCGGCGCATATCGCCAGGATCAGGGAGATCAGCGACCGTGGTTATGGCGACGCCAGCTCGCTGACGCCGCTCGGCGCCGGCAGCTATGAAATCGCACTCCTGGCAGCCGGCGGCGCCATCAAGGCGATGGAGGCCGTCATCACGGGCCAGGTGGACAACGCCTATGCACTGATCCGTCCGCCGGGCCATCACGCCACCGCCGATGTCGGCATGGGCTTCTGCCTGTTCTCGAATGCGGCGATCGCCATCCGCCATGCGCAGCAGCTGCACGGCCTCACCCGCATCGCCACCGTCGACTGGGACGTGCATCACGGCAACGGCACGCAGGCGATCTTCTACGACGATCCGAGCGTGCTTTCGATCTCGCTGCATCAGGACAATCTGTTCCCGGCCAATTCCGGTGCGATCGGCGAAAATGGCGAGGGCAAGGGCAAGGGCTTCAACATCAACGTCCCGCTGCCGCCGGGGTCTGGTCCCGGCGCTTACGCCGCGGCGTTCGAGCGCGTGGTGATCCCGGCGCTGACGCGCTTCAAGCCGGAGCTGATCGTGGTGCCCTCGGGCTTCGACGCTTCCGGCGTCGATCCGATGGGGCGCATGCTGATGAATTCCAGCGGCTACCGCAGGCTGGCGCGCATGCTGCTCGACGCGGCGCGCGAGCTGTGCGGCGGGCGCCTGGTGATGACGCATGAGGGCGGCTACTCCGAAATGTACGTGCCCTACTGCGGCCTGGCCGTGATCGAGGAGCTTTGCGGGCACCGCACGGGCGTCGAGGACCCGTGGGATCAACTGATGGGACAATGGGGTGGAATGTCGGCGCAGCCGCATCAGACGGCGATCATCGACCAGGCGGCCGAACTGGTCAAAAACATAAACTGACAAAAACCTATAAGGGGAATCGAGATGAAGCGCAGTTCGAAACTCACCACGCCGAATGTGGTTGCCGGCTCTCGCCGCAACTTCCTGATCAAGGGCGGACTTGCGACCGCCGCGACGCTGACCGGCATGCCGGCCATGCTGCTTGCGATGAACAACGAGGCGCGCGCCGAAGGCGACCCGATCCCGGTCGGCCAGTGCGGGCCGACCACCGACTTCGCCGCGCCCGACGGGATAGAGTTCAAGAACGGCCTGACGCTCGCCTGCGAGGAGATCAACGCGCTGGGCGGCATCCTCGGCCGGCCGCTCGAACCTTCCTTCGAGGACACCGGGCAGATGGGCGACGCCACCAACGTGCAGGCGGCGCAGCGCCTCGTCGACCGGCATGGCGTGCACGCCATCCTCAACGGCTACAATATCGGCTCGGGCGCCGCGATCCAGGAGGTCGCCGCCGACAACGGCATCATCTACGTCCACTACGACACCACGATCGGCCACAACAATCTGGTGAAGTCCAACCCGGACCGCTACTGGGGCTCGTTCCAGGGCGATCCGGCCGAATACTGGTACGGTCCCGGCTTCCTGAAGTTCCTGCAGGGACTGGAGGAGAACGGCGAGTGGAAGCGCAAGAACAACAAGATGGCGGTGATCCTGTCGGCCGGCGTCTATGCCTCCAACATCGCCAACGCCGTCAAGGAACAGGCCAAGAGCTATGGTTGGGACATAAGCCTGTTCGAGACCGTCAGCGTGCCCGCTTCGGAATGGGGACCGACGCTGGCCAAGATCCGCCAGGATCCGCCAGCGGTGATCTGCATCACCCACTTCCTGCCTGCCGATCTCGGGCAGTTCGCGCTGCAGTTCGCCTCCAACCCGACGCCGAGCCTGGTCTATATGCAATACGGCCCGTCGATCCCGGCCTTCCGCGATATCGCCAAGCAGGCGGCCAACGGCATCATCTACGCGACCGTCGTCGGCGCACTGCAGGACGAGATCGGCACCGCCTTCGAGAAGCGCTACAAGGAAAAGTTCGGCCCGAACGCAGGCCACAATTCCGGCGCGCAGCCCTATGACGGCGCCTATGTCTGGGCGACTGCCGCGGCGCTTGCCGGCGGCACGGGCGAACCCGGCAACAACGACCAGAACCGCAAGGTCGCGGCCCGGATGAGCACGATGATATGGCGCGGCGTCACCGGCACGACCCGTTTCATGCCGCTCGAAAACGCCGCCTACACCTATCCGACCCAGGTCAACGATTCATCGCTCGGCATGCCGCATCAATTCCTGCAGATCCAGGACTACACCAAGGGTCCCGGCCTGATCGCGCCGGCGCCTTACGGCACGGCCAAGTTCATGATGCCGCCATGGATCAAGGCCTAGCCGGATGACGGGAGACGCCGCCGCGACGCCATTGCTGTCGTGCAGGCATGTCGGCAAGTCCTTCGGCGCGCTGGCGGCGGTCCGCGATCTGTCCTTCGATGTCGGGGCTGGAGAAATCCTCGGCATCGGCGGACCGAACGGCGCCGGCAAGACGACGCTGTTCGAGGTGATATCGGGGCTGAACCCGGCCACCACCGGCGCGATCGTGCTCGACGGCCAGGACATCACCGGGCATGCGCCCGAGCAGATCTGCCATGCCGGCGTTGCCCGAACCTTCCAGCTCAATGCCGGCTTCGACAGCATGACCGCGCGCGAGAACGTGCTGGTCGGCGCCTATTTCGGCCGCAGCAACCGGGCCGTGCCGACGCTGCGCGCCGGCCGCGCGGCGCATGAGGCCGCCGATGCCGCGCTTGAAATACTGGGCATCGCCGACTGCGCCGACAAGGTCACCGGCAAGCTGCCGGTGCTTGACCGCAAGCTCTTGATGATGGCGAGCGCCATGGCGACGAAGCCGAAACTGCTTCTCATGGACGAGCCCGTCGGCGGCCTGACCGCACGCGAAGTCGACCGTGTGATGGACGCAGTGCGCGCCATCAAGGCGGCGGGCGTCACCATCATCCTCATCGAGCATGTGATGCGCTTCCTGGTACGCCTCTCCGACCGCATCATGATCATGCATCACGGCGAAAAGATTTTCGAAGGCCTGCCGACAAAGCTTCTCGACGACCGCACCGTCGTCGACGTCTATCTCGGCCAGGGCGCCTCCGAGCGGCTGCGCTCCTTCATGGAAACCACGCATGGCTGAGGCGGCGCTCGAGATCGTCGACGCCAGCGCCGGCTATGCCGGCCGCATCGTGCTCGACGCCATCAAATTGTCGGCAAGGAAGGGCGAGCTCACCGCCATTGTCGGCCCCAACGGCCATGGCAAGAGCACCCTGCTCAAGGCGATTTCCGGACTGGTGCCGGTGACGTCGGGCGAGATCCGCCTCGACGGCCTGCGCATCGACCGCCTGCGCCCCGATCAGATCGTCGAACGCGGCGTCATCCAGGTTCCGCAGGGCGACCTGCTCTTTCCGGCGATGACCGTGCACGAGAACCTGCTGATGGGCGCCTACGCCAACAGCGGCGGACTGGCCGAGCGGCTCGACTTCGTCTTTGCGCTGCTGCCCAAGCTGAAGGAGCGTCGCAACCAGACCGCCGGCACGCTTTCAGGCGGGGAGCGGCGCATGTGCGGCATCGGCCGCGGCTTGATGGCGGGCGGCGAGGTGCTGATGCTTGACGAGCCCTCGCTGGGACTGGCGCCGATCGTCATCGAGCAGATCTACGAGGTCATCTTCAACCTAAGACGCGAGGGCCGCACCATTCTTCTGGTCGAGGAGAACGCCGAGCGGATCGCCGAGCATGCCGACATGATCCACCTGCTCGACAATGGCCGCATCGCCTGGTCGGGCCTGGGCGCGGAACTGATGGCGCGCCCGGAAATCGTCGAAACCTATCTCGGAGTGTGAGCGATGGACGTCCTGATCCAGATCGTCGCTTCCGGCCTGACGCTCGGCGCCATGTACGCGGTCGCCACCATCGGCCTGTCGCTGGTCTACGGCTCGCTCAACATGCTCAACATGGCGCACGGTGCCATCCTGACGCTCGGCGGCTATATCTGCTACGCGGCCATCGTCCATGCCGGCCTGCATCCGGTGCTCGCGCTTCTTGCCGCAGCATTCGTCTGCGCGCTGGTCGGGCTGCTGATCTATTTCAGCGCGGCGCTGCCGTTGCTCAGGGCCGAGAATTTCGAGACCAACATCTTCATCGCCACGATCGGCATCGGCAGCGTCATCGAGAACCTGATGCTGAAGGGTTTTGGACCCTATCCGATCCCGCAGCCGCTCGCGGTTGGCGGCCAGGTCGTCATCGGCAATGTGCACATACCGCTGCAGAACGTCTTCATCCTCGGCGTCGCCATCGTGCTGATGGTGGCGGTGGCAATCCTCCTGCAGCGCACCAGCGCCGGCCGCGCCATCCGCGCCACCTCGATGAACCGCGAAGCGGCGCAGCTTATGGGCGTCAGGGTCGGCCGCGTCTATGCGCAGGTGCTGGCGCTCTCCGGCGCGCTCGCCGCCGTTTCCGGCATCTTGATCAGCTCGATCGCCACGCTGACGCCGGTGATGGGCGGCGACCCGATGCTGAAAGCCTTCATCGTCTGCGTGGTCGCGGGGTTGGGCAATGTCTACGGCGCCGTGATCGCGGCGATCGCGCTTGGGCTGCTCGAGGCCGCCACCCAATATGTGCTCGGCGTGCGCTGGAGCTTCGCCACCTTGCTGCTTCTGGTCATCCTCGTGCTCATCTGGCGGCCCTACGGCCTGTTCGGCAAACAGCAGGTGGTGCGCCTATGACATCGATCCGCCGCGACATCCTGATCGGTATTATCTGCCTGGCTTTCGCCATCGCGCTGCCGCTCGCCATGCCCGGGCGCTACGTCATCACCCAGTCGACGCTGTTCTTCATCTGGGCGATCGTCGTGGTGCAGTGGAACCTCGTGCTCGGCATAGGCGGCATCTTCTCGCTGGCGCAGATGGCGCTGTTCGCCACCGGCGCCTACGCCACGGCGATGCTGGGCTTTTACTGGAAGGTGCCCATGCTTGCCGCCATCCCGATGGCGGGTGTCATTACCGTCGCGATGGGCCTGCTGATCGGCCTGGCCTGCCTGCGCCTGCGCGGCCCCTACGTGGCGCTGCTGACACTGGCGATCGCGCAGGTCATGTATGTGCTCATCGTCAACGACACCGACTGCTTCACCACCGTCGGCGGCTGCATGCCGCTGTTCGGCGGCGTGCGCGGCATCGGCCAGTTCGGCGATATCGGCCTGCGCGCGCTGTTCCCGTCGAAATGGTACATCGCCCACTATTATGTCGGGCTGGCCCTGCTGGCGGTCGCGGTGACGATTTCGATCGTCGTCATCCGGGGACCGCTCGGCCTGGCCTTCCGGGCGTTACGCGACAATCCGGGCTACGCCATGTCGCGCGGCATCAGCCGTTTCAAATACCAGCTGTGGATCTTCGCGGTCTCCGCCTTCTTCACCGGCATCGCCGGCGGCTTCTACGCCATCCATTTCCGCGTCGTCGGCCCAACGGTCTTTTCCTTCTCGACGCTGCTGTTCCTGATCGCGATGATCGTCATCGGCGGCCTCGGCTCGATATGGGGCCCCCTGCTCGGCGCCGCCGTGCTGATGCTGGCCGACGAAGGCATGCGGGAGTTGTCCGACTACCGCAACATCGGCCTTGGGCTGCTGCTGGCGGTCTTCGTCATCGCATGGCCGAACGGGTTGAGCGGCTGGCTGCAGCGAAGCCGAACCAGCCGCAATTGACGACGGTTTTCATCGCCGCCATCGGCATTCGCGACGGCAAGTGCGCGTGATCTCGATGATAACACCCGGTCTGGACCGGGCATCCTCTGTCACGCTCACCCGCCTGGGCGGCATTTATTTCTCGGCGTAAGTCGGCTTGCCGTCCGCGCCCTTCTTCCATTCGTAGATGACATAGTCGGGGCGCGTGATATCGCCCTTCTCGTCATAGCCGATGTCGCCAATCGCCGTCTTCCACGGGCCGCCTGCCTTGATGGTCGCGGCGACCTTTTGCGCGTCGTCGGCCGAGCCCGCCTTGTCGATCGCGGCGGCGACGATCTGGACCGCCGCGTAGGAGTAGAGCGTGTAGGCTTCCGGCTCGAAACCCGAGGCACGGAACTTTTCGACGATGTCCTTGGCGGCGGGGTTTTTCCGCGGGTCCGGCGAGAAGGTGTTCAAGGTGCCGATAACCGAATCGCCGGCGATCGAGGCAAGCTCGTTCGAGACCATTCCGTCGCCCGAGAACAGCGTCGCCTTCAGACCCTGATCCGCCGACTGGCGCATGATCAGGCCCGCCTCGGTGTGGAGACCGCCGAAATAGATCAGCGTGACGCCGGCCGCCTTCATCTTGGCGATGAGCGCGGAGAAATCCTTGTCGCCGACATTGATGCCTTCATACATCACCTCGGTGATGCCGTCGGCGTTCAGATCCTTCTTCGCGACATCGACGAGGCCCTGGCCGTAGGGCGTCTTGTCGTGGACGATGGCGATCTTGGCGTCCTTGAAATTCGCGGCGATATAGTCGCCCGCGACCTTGCCCTGCTGGTCGTCGCGGCCGCAGGTGCGGAAGGTGTTCCAAAGGCCGCGCTCGGTATATTGCGGATTGGTCGATGCCGGCGATACCTCGAGCACGCCGTTTTCGGCATAGACTTCCGAGGCGGGGATCGACACGCCCGAGTTGAAGTGGCCGACCACATATTTCACGCCGTCCGCGACGAATTTGTTGGCGACCGAAATGCCCTGCTTCGGATCGGAGACATCGTCGCCGATCTCGATCTTGATTTTCTGGCCGAGCACGCCGCCGGCCGCGTTGATGTCGGCGGCCGCCTGTTCCGCACCTTTCTGGAACTGCGCGCCGAAAGCCGCGTTCGGACCGGTGATCGGCCCGGCGACGCCGATGACGATGTCCGCCCAGGCGTTGCCCGCGAAGGCGACAAGCGCGGCCACTGCTACCGCCGACAAAAGATATTTTTTCATATGAGACTCCCATTTTCGTGGTGGGCACTGGTTGCGGCTTCGATGCGATGCCCACGTCCGACGCATCGAGCTGACTTGAATTGGGCGGGCCGGTTTTTGCCGTTGGGCAAGGTCAGGCCCAGGCGAGCGGGTCAGGACATGAGGCCGGAGCAGGCCCCGTCACCAGAGATGTCTTGCCTTCATCCGCACCCAAAATGCCCCGTCTTCAGGGCATATTGGCTGCAAGCGAAGTGGCATACGATGACCGTAAGACCCAGATTTTGTGATCGATTTTGCAATGTTTCGGGAATGCGTCGCTCGCCTGCTAATTCGCGGACGCATTGTCGCGCGGATCGGCGTCGGACGAGGCCTCGCGGCGGAACAAGGCCGGGCTCTTGCCGGTCCATTTGTGGAACGCGCGGTGGAATGCGCTCGGCTCGGAAAAGCCGATGTCGGCGGCGAGATCGGCGACGCTGCGGCTGCCGTTGAGCAGGGCCTCCATCGCCAGGGCCCTGCGCATCTCGTCCTTGATCGAGCGATAGTTCTGACCCTCGGACTGAAGCCTACGACGCAAGGTCGGCGCCTGCATGCGCATGCCGGCGGCAAGCCGCTCGAAGCTCGGCCACGCCGCCGGCGCGGTGGCGTGCAGGCGTCCGCGTATGGCCGCCGAAAGCCCCTCGTCATGCCGGTAGCGCACCAGAATGTTGGCCGGCGCCCCGCGCAGAAATTCGCGCAGCGCGCAGGCGTCGCGGATGACCGGCAGCTTCAGGAATTCGGCGTCGAAGACGAGGCGGCTTTCGGGCTGGTCGAAACGCACCGGCGCGCCGAAGAACAGCCGGTAGTCGCTCCCCGTCGGCGGGATATTGCATTTGAAATCCACCCAGCGGATCGGGAGACGCCGGCCCACCAACCAGCAGTTCACGCCGTGGACGATGATCCAGAAGGTGCGATAGGCGAAGGCCGAGCGCAGCGGCCCGGAATCGCTCAGTCTGATTTCGGCGAGGCCGTTGCCGAAGGTCAGCTCGCCATGCGGATCGTCGAGCACGGCGCGCAGGAAGCGCAGGCCCCTGCGCAAGGCATGCTCCAGCGTCTCGGTGGTGAGCAGCGCCTGGCAAAGCAGCGCGAAACTGCCGGCCCGCATCGGTCGAGCGCCTTCGCCGAAGAACTCGTCATCCATCTCGTGCGCGACGGCGTGCCAGAGCGCGCCATATTGTTCGGCCGAGATCGGCTCGGAAATCACCGACGGCAGCCCGACGCGAGCCAGCAGAGGCTCCACCTCGACGTTGTGGCGGCGAAGGCATTCGAGCGTGTCGTCCATGAAACAGGGGGCGATCATCCGGCGCTGCATCGCGTAGGGCTCCGTCCTCCTTCTGCCTGCGTTCGACCTGGCTAGCGCTCGCCCCGATCGAATGTGGCGGCGCCGACACCTTGCTGGCGCAGCGCGGTCCTGGCGATCTTTTCCGTCGGCGTTCGCGGAAGCGGCGTGTCGGTGATCTCGATGTAACGCGGCACCATGTGGCGCGGCGCCATTGCCCTGAAATGCGCCAGCAGGTCGGCCGCCCCCAGCGTGGAGCCAGGCCGCCGCTGGGCCACGACCATGATGTCTTCCTCGGTGAACTCCGACGGGATGCCGAATGCGGCGCTTTCGACGATGTCGGGGTGCTTTTCGGCGACGGTCTCGACCTCGTAGGCGGAGATGTTCTCGCCGCGCCGCCTGATCGCCTCGTTCAGCCGGTGCTTGAAATAGAGCCAGCCATCCTCGTCCAGGCAACCGGCGTCGCCGGAGTGATACCAGAGGTTCCGGAGCGTCTGCACCGTCTTGGCGTCCGCCCGGTAATAGCCGGAAAACATGCTCCAGTTCTTGCGCGGGCGCGATACGATCTCGCCGACGGACCCATGCGGCAGGGGCCGGTCCCGCTCATCGACGATCGCCACCTCCCAATCGGGGTGCGGGCAGCCGCAGGAGCCCGCCTTCGTATTCCCCACTGTGTCGAGGGTGACGAAACCTGTCTCCGTCTGCCCATAGCCGGTGACGAGTTGCATGCCGAAGCGCCGCTCGAACGCTTCCTTGTCCGGCACCATGGGAATGCACTGGCATATGCGCACCGGATTGGCGCCGTCGCCATCGGACGGCGGCTGGCGCGAAAGGATGACCGCCATGGCGCCGAGCAGGTTCGTCGCCGTGGCGCCGCTTTCGCGCACCTGGTCCCAGAACCGCGACGCGCTGAAACCGTCGACCAATGTCGTGCGGGTGCCGTAGATCAGCGGCAGGTAGACGCCGAACATCTGCGCGTCGGTGTGGAACAGCGGCAATGCCGAGAAATAGCTGTCGCCGGCCGTGTAGCCGAGATTGAGCGCCATCGCCGCGGCCCAGGAATAGCAGTGATGATGGGACATCAATGCGCCCTTGGCCGGACCGGTGGTGCCCGAGGTGTAGAGGATCGCCATCGGGTCGGAATAGTGGATGTCGGCGAGGTCGAAATCCGGCTGCCCGGCCATGCATTCCTCGAAGCCGACGATGCGGCCGATCCGGATGCCGGCCGCCCGGGCTTCGCTCGGATCGACGCCGACCAGGATGAGGGTGCGCAGGTCCGGCAGGCGGTCCTGGACCCTGGCGAGCTCGTCCAGCGCGTTGGCCTCGGCGACCAGGACTTCGGCGCCGCAATTGTTCAGATTGTGGCAAAGCAGGTCGCCCTTCAGGCCCGGATTGCTGGGCACCTCGATGGCGCCCAGGCTCGATACCGCGAACCACATCGCGACCAGCTCGAAACAATTGGGCAACAGCATCGCCACACGATCGGACTTGCCGATGCCAAGGGCGCGAAGACCTCGCGCCAATCGCCCTGAAGCGATCTGCATCTCCTCGAAGCCGGCGGAGCGTCCGCAAATGTCAATGAAAGGGCTGTCGCCCAGGCGCTCGGCCTGCATGCGCAGGATCTTGGGCAGCACCCGGTTCTCCAGATCGTCGTCATGCTGGCCGGGGATGTAGAAAGACGGGGCGCGTTCGAGCATGGTCATGGATCAAAAATTCTTTGCCCGCGCCTGCGCATCGGGGGAAAGGAAACCGCTCACCGTGGCCCTGGTCTCGAGCGCCATCGCATCGGCCAGGGAAGAGTGGAAGCCGTTGTTGATGGCATGCTTGATGTCTGCCACGGCTCCTTCCGGACGCTCCGCTATCGCCAAAGCGAGTTTTTCCGCCTCGTCCAGCAACTGCGCCTCGGGAACGAGTTTCCAGGCGATGCCGACCTCGAGCGCTTTCCTGGCATCGTGCTTCTCGCCCAGGATCATCAGTTCCTTGGCGACCTGCGGCCCGGTCTGCTTGGTCAACAGGGCGGTGACGCCACCTGTGACGAACAGCCCGTAGCTGACTTCGGGAAAGAACCAGCGCGCATTGTCGGCGAACAGCGTGAAGTCGCAATTCACCGCCCATTCGAGCGCGCCTCCGACGCACCAGCCATGCACCGCGGCAATCACGACCTTGCGCGACTGCATGATCTGCAAAGTGATGTTCTGGATGGCGTCCACCCAGGCCTGCGTCGTGGCCTCGGAAGTGGTCTGGGAGTCGAGATCCTTGAGGTCGTCGCCGGAGCAGAAGGCGCGTCCTCCGCCGTGCAGGATGACGGCACGGATCGACGGGTCCGCTTCGGCTCGCGCCAGCGCCTCGGACAGGTCGTCGACGAGCTGCCTGTTCATGGCGTTGAGCCGTTCGGGACGGTTGAGCTTGACCCAGGCGATTGCGCCGTCGTGCCTGGAAATGACTGCGCCCATCTTGGCATCGCCCATCTTGGCGTTCCTCCTCAAACGATCATCGGTTCGGCGTAAGCGCCCCAGACCTCGCGCAGCGCGGCGCAGATCTCGCCAAGCGTCGCCTTCGCCTTCACGGCCTCGATGGTCTTCGGCAAAAGATTGACGTCGTCGGATCTCGCCTGCTCGGCGAGTTCCTTCAGCAGTTGCCGGACACGGGCGTTGTCACGGTCCGCCCGCGCCGCTTGGAGGCGATCGATCTGCAACTGCGTGCACGCTTCGTCATAAGGATGGATGTGCACTTCGGCCGATCGGCTGGTCTCGTCGACGTACCGGTTGACGCCGACCGAGATCTTTTCGCCGGCATCGATCTTCTGGAACGTGACGTAAGCCGAGTCCGCGAGCTTCTGCTGGAACCAGCCGTCCTCGACCAGTTTCACGGCGCCGCCGCGCTCGTCGACTTCGTCCAGCAGCTTCCAGATTTCCGTCTCCATGTCGCGGGTGAGGCGCTCGATGAAATAGGAGCCGCCGAGCGGATCGATCACGGAGGTCACGTTGATCTCGTCGCGGATGATCTGCTGGGTGCGGATGGCCAGCTTCATGGCCTCTTCGGTCGGGATGGCGAAGGCTTCGTCGAGACCGTTGGTGTGCATGCTCTGGCAGCCGCCCAGCACGGCGCCGAGCGCCTGGATGGCCGTGCGCATGAGATTGTTATGGTGCTCGACCTTGGTCAGGCTCATCGCCGCGGTCTGCACATGCACCCGCAGCCGCATGGACTCCGGCTTCCTAGCCTTGAAGCGCTGCGCCATGATCTTGGCGTAGACCCGCCTTGCCGCCCTGAACTTGCAGATCTGCTCGAAGAAGTCCTGGTGGCTGATGAAGAAGAAGGACAACCGAGGCGCGAAGTCGTCGATGTCCATGCCGGCGCCGGTGACCTCCTCGCAATAGGCGATGGTGAAGGCCATGATGAAGGCGATCTCCTGCAGCGCGTTGCCGCCGACATCCGAGAGGTGATAGCCGCTGAGGCTGATCGGATTGATCTTCGGCGTCGCCCTGGCGCTGTACATGATGAGGTCGCGCAACAGCCTCACCGCGGGACGTACCGGATAGATCCACTCCTTCTGCGCCACATACTCCTTCAGCGGGTCCGCCTGCAGCGTGCCCGCCAGCTTGTGGAGGTCATAGCCGCGCCGTTCAGCGACGGAGACATACATGGCGTAGACCACCCAGGCCGACGGATTGATGGTGAGCGAGACCGAGATCTTTTCGAGATCTATTCCGTCGAACAGCCGGTCGACATCATCGACGGTGTCGATGGCGACGCCGACGCGCCCGACTTCGCCGAAGGCCCTCGGATCGTCCGAGTCCAGGCCGAGCAGCGTCGGCAGGTCGAAATCGGTGGAGAGCCCGGTCTGACCGGTCTGGATCATGTATTTGTAGCGCTGGTTGGTGGCCTCGGGATTGCCGAAGCCGGCGACCTGCCGGATGGTCCAAGGCCGGCCGCGATACATCGTCGGATAGGCTCCGCGGGTGAAGGGATAGGCGCCGGGAAAACCCAACTCGTCGGCGGGAATGTCGGCGATGTCGGCGGCTGTGTAGACGCGCTTCAGCGGAATGCCGCATTCGGTCGCGTAGGCCGGCTTTTCCTCGGGCCTGCTGCCGAGCGCGGTGGCGAGTTCCTTTTCCTCCCACGCGGCCTGCTTTTCGCGGATGTCCTCGATCGCGGTTTGCGAGAACAGGTTCATGTCGCTTGCCCCTCGTTCGTCCAGCCGAGCAGAAGGCGGGCCGCGCCGGCGGGGTCCATGTCCCTGTTCACGACGGCCTGGATGTGCTCTCCGACCTCGCCGGCCCGCTCATCGAACTTGCGCTGGAAAAGATATTTGGCCGCGCCGAGAATCCGCGTCCGGCAAATGCCCCGCTGCCGCTCGGCCAGCTCGCCGCTGTCGCGCAGATGCGACCAGTGCCTGGAGATGGCGTCCTTCAGCTCGCCGATCCGCTCGCCCGAGACCGCGCTGACCGGCAGGACCGGCGGCGTCCATTTCGACCCCGTCCGTTCGGTACCGAGGGTCATCATGCCGCGCAGGGCCGAAACGGTCGCCGCCGCTTCCGGCTTGTCGGCCTTGCTGACGACATGGATATCCGCGATTTCGAGAATGCCGGCCTTGATCGCCTGTATGTCGTCGCCAAGGCCAGGCGCCGAAAGAACGACGATGCTGTGCGCCGCCGTCACGACTTCCACCTCGTCCTGGCCGACGCCGACGGTCTCGATGATGATGGGCGAGTAGCCGGCGGCGTCAAGGACATCGACCGCCTGCAGCGTCGAACGGGCAAGGCCGCCCAGATGGCCGCGCGTCGCCATGCTGCGGACGAAAGCCTGCGAGGACGAGGCCGCCTCGCTCATGCGCACCCTGTCACCGAGGATCGCGCCGCCGGAGAACGGGCTGCTCGGATCGACGGCGACGACGCCGACCTTGTGCCCCTCCGACGCGAATGACCGGATGAGAGAAGACACAAGCGTGGACTTGCCGGCTCCCGGAACGCCGGTGATACCGACGACATGCGCCTTGCCGGTATGCCCGTAGATCTCCGCCAGCGCGGGCGCTGCTTCCGGATAGCCGGCCTCGGCGCGGGTGATCATGCGGGCGATGGCCGCGACGTTGCCCGCGAGGATTTCGGGCACGAGCTCGATCGAGGGCCTGTATGCCGCGCGCCTCACCGGTCTCGAGGGCGTGAAGACGGTCATACGCGGCCACGAGCGGCGATCAGGTCCCTGATCGTCGTCACGATCAGTTCGGCCCGCGCCTCCTGCGGCACGATCGCGTCGACGCCGCTGTCCCACAAAGCGGCATAATCCTGCTCTGGAATAACCCCGCCGGCGACGACGACGATGTGGTCGGCCTTCTGCTCGCGCAGGCAGCGCCCCAATTCCCGGAACAACGGAACATGAGAGCCGGAAAGGAGGCTGACGCCGATGACGTCGACATCCTCCTGGACCGCCGCCGCCACGACCTCGTCCGGAGACTTGTAGAGGCCGGTGTAGACGACCTCCATGCCGGCATCGCGCAGGATCCGCGCGACCACCTTGGCGCCCCGATCGTGCCCGTCCAGCCCGAGCTTGGCGACAAGCACGCGGATGGTGCCGGTCATCGCGTCCCGGTCCGGCGCATCGCCCGGCGCCTGTTCGGTCATGTCCGCTTCGTTCATCGGTCGCCGTCCGTCACTCTGCAGCCATGCGGCCGCCGCTGGCGGACAGCACCGCTTCGATGGCGTCGCGGATCGTGCGCAATCCGAGGTCGAGCTCTTCCTCGGAAATCGTCAGCGGCGGAGCGATGCGGAACACGCCGCCCATGCCCGGAAGCTTGACGATGTTCATGCTCAGTCCGCGCTTGAATGCTTCCGCGGCAATTTTCGCGCCGAGCTCGTGATCGGGCTCGCGGCTCTCTCCGTTCTTGACGATCTCGACCCCCAGCATCAGGCCGCGGCCGCGCACGTCGCCGACGCACTCGAAGCGCTGCTTCAGGTCGGACAGGCCGTCGAAAAGCCTTCTTCCGAGATGGCGCGCGCGCTCGACAAGGCGCTCCTCTTCCACGACATCGAGCACGGTCACGCCAACGGCGGCCGGCAGCGGATCGGATACATGGGTGGTGTAGAACAGGAAGCCCCGCTCATGCGCCGCTTCCTCGATCTCGGCCGTCGTCATGACCGCCGCCAGCGGTAGGCCGGCGCCGATGGTCTTCGACAGAGTGAGGATGTCCGGCGTGACGCCGTCGCGCTGGAAGGCGAACATGTCGCCGGTGCGGCCGACGCCGGTCTGCGCTTCGTCGAGGATGAGCAGCATGCCGCGTTCGCGGCATTTCTGCTTCAGCGCCGCGAGATAGCCCTGCGGCAGCTCCAGCATGCCGCCGCTCGACAGGATCGGCTCGGCGATGAAGGCCGCGAGGTTGCCGGTCGACTGGCTGTCGACAAGGGCGAAGGCATCGTCGAGCTCGGTTGCCCAGTCGAGCGAGCCGTCGGCTTTCTTGAAGCGTGGGCGAAAGCTGTTCGGCGGGGGAATCGCGATCGAGCCGACCGCCGCGGGACCGTAGCCCTTGCGCCCGGCGCTATAGGTGGCGGAAGCCGCAACGCCGGTCATGCCGTGCCAGCTTTTGGAGAACGCGACGATCTCGTGCTTGCCGGTCACCAGCTTCGCCATGCGGATGGCCGCCTCGTTCGACTCCGCGCCCGTCGAAAGCAGGAGCGCCCTGTCGAGGCCGGGCGCCAGCGCGGCGAGGCGCTCGGCAAGCTCGACAACCGGGCGGGACAGCATGCCGCTGAAGAGATGCGCGACCGTTTCGACCTGGCGGCGCACCGTCGCGACGATCCTCGGATGCGCATGCCCGAGCAGCGCGCTCATCTGGCCGGAGGTGAAGTCGAGTATGGGCCGGGCATCGGCGTCGTAGACGAACGAGCCTTCGGCCCGCTCGATGATGGCGGGCTCGAAGGCGCCGCCATATCGGATGAGGTGCTTTCGCGCCGCCGACCAGAAGGCATTATCCAGATTTCTTGACATCTCGCAGCCTCGCCAAAACGCAGGCCCGAAGATTAGCGTCTGGCGCTACAGCAGTAAAATTGATAGATATCGGACTCCGATATCAATGGAATTGATATGCCCCTCGATCTCAGATTGCTGTCGACCTTCGTCCGCGCGGCGCATTCGGGAACGCTCAGCGCCACCGCCGTGCAAGTCGGGCGCACGCAATCGGCGGTGACGATGCAGATACAACGGCTCGAAGACGCGCTCGGCGGCCAGAATCTCTTCCATCGAAGCGGCAGCGGCGTCCGCCTCACCGGCAGCGGCGAGCGCTTCCTTGCCTATGCCGAGCGCATCCTCAAAATCCACGATGAGGCGGTTTCGGCTTTCTCCGGCAAGGGCCTGCAGGGATCGATCATTTTCGGCAGCCCGGAAGACTATTTGAGCGCCTTCTTTCCCACGCTCTTGAGAAGCTTCGGAAGCCTTTATCCGGACATCGAGATCAAGGTCGTGTCGGCGCCGACCGTCGAACTGCACAATCTGCTGCATGCGCGCCAGGTCGATCTGGCGCTCGTCTCCATTCCGGACGCGAGCGCCTCCAGGGAAGTCGTGCGCACGGAAGCGATGGTCTGGGTCGGCAGCAAGCCGACATTGGAGCTGCACGAGTTCGGCGAGACCGTGCCGCTGGCGCTGCCGGCATCGAACGCGATGGACCACAAGGCCGCCTGCGATGCCATGTCCCGCGCCGGGCTGCGCTACAAGATATCCTATGCCAGCAACAGCCTCACCGGCCTGATAGCGGTGGCGCGCTCCGGCCTTGCGATAAGCGTGATGACGCAGAGGGCCGTCCCGTCGGATCTCTTCATCCTCAACGCGCCGCTTCCGAGATTGTCCCGGCTCGGCGTTCTGGTCGCCTTCGCCGAGACCACGAGGTCGCCGGCCGTCGAGGCGTTTGCCAGCCACATCCGGGGTGTCCTGCCGTCACTGTAATCGACTTGCCCCCGTCAAAATGGGGCGAGCAATGCTCCAACCATCAATTGGCTCTCCCAGAGATAACCAATCCCCGCTAGATAGCGGTCGCATCGGACGAGTTATCGGGAGCAAAAATGATCTTACTGACGAGAGCTGTGGTTCAGCCCTGGAATTGCGACATGATGGGCCACATGACGACGCGGTTCTACGTCGCCTTTTTCGACGACGCCATCAACATCCTGCTCGGCCAGGCGACCGGATGGGCGCCGACGACGCCCGAATGGGCCGACAGGGGATGGGCGGACGTCCGGCACGAGATCGACTTCGTCGGCGAGGTGGCGTCCGGGGTCATCGTGGAAATCTTCGGCACGATCCGCGCTATCGGCCGCACGTCCATCCAGACGGACTACGAGATGCGCAGGCTGCATGGCGGCGAGCTCGCGGCGAAGCTCACCGCCAAGACGGTCTTCTTCAACCTTGCGGAGCGGAAATCCACCCCGCTGACGGAGCCCATGCTTGAACGCCTGAAATCCTGGATGCCGACCACTGCTGTGCCTGGTCACAACGGCGCCTGACGCCGGCGGCGGCTCGACTGGCGGGGCGACCACGCCGGCCTCCTTCCCGGGTCAGGCGCCGCTCCACATCGGATCCGGCACCACCACCAGCTTGCCGACGAAGTCCTTGCTCATGAAGTCGGTCTGGGCCCGGTGGAAATCCGACAGCTTATAAACGCCGCCGACCAGCGGCTTGATCTTCTTTTCCTCGATGTAGCGGACGATACGGCGGAAGTCGGCCCGCGTGCCCTGGCTCGAACCGTGGAGCTGCAGCTGCTTCAGATACATGGTGCGGAGATCGAGCTGCACCACCGGTCCGGCAATTGCGCCCGCCGTGGTGTAGCGGCCTTCGGGCCGCAGGATACGCAGCAGGTCGTTGAAGATCGCGCCGCCGACCAGATCGGCGACCACGTCGATGGGCTGGCCATTCGTCGCTTCGTTGACGGCGGTGAGCAGGTCGGCCACGCCGCGCGTGATCACCTTCTCGGCGCCGATGTCGAGCACGGCCTGCTCCTTGCCCCTGCCGGCCACCGCGTAGGGGATGGCGCCGCGTGCCCGAGCCAGTTGCACGATGCCGGAGCCGACGCCGCCCGATGCGCCGGTGACCAGCACACGCTCGCCGGCCTTCAGCGCGGCGCGTTCCAGCATCTGCTCGCCGGTGAGATAGGCGCAGCAGAAGGTGGCAAGCTCGACATCGCTCAGATCAGTGTCGACGACATGCGCGTTCTCAGCCGGCAGCGCCTGGTATTCGGCATAACCGCCGTCGCGGCCATGGCCCATATAGTCGATGTCGGCCAGCGAATCGTCGTCGCGATTGTAGATCGAGAAGTCGACCATGACACGCTCGCCGATGCGGTCGGCAGGCACGCCGTCGCCGACTGCGACGATGGCGCCGACCGTGTCGGTGCCCTGGATGCGCGGGAAGGTGAGCGTGTTGCCTTGCCGGCGCCAGGTCGACACGGCAGCCGCATCCTCCTCCGTGCCATAGGCGCCCTGGCGCACCCAGACATCGGTGTTGTTCATGCCGCAGGCGCTGACCTTGACCAGGACCTCGCCGGCGGCCGGCGCGGGCACCTTCACATCGGTGCGGTAGACGAGTTTCTCCAGGCCGCCATGGGCCGTAAGCTGCACGGCGGCCATCGTGGCGGGGACGGTTCTGGTCATCGCATTCATGTCACTTCTCAGATGTCGCTTCTCAGATACTGGCAAACACGCTGTTCACCGCGTCGGCGGTCTTTGCGACGATGATGTCGGCCTCCTCGCGCGTCAGGCAGAGCGGCGGGGCGAAGCCGAGGATGTCGCCCTGCGGCATGGCGCGACCGATGACGCCACTTGCCGCGAGCGCCGTGGCGATCTGCGGTCCGACCTTCAGCGCCGGATCGAAGAAGACACGGTCGTCGCGGTCCTTCACGAATTCGATCGCGGCCAGCATGCCGTCGCCGCGCACCTCGCCGACATTCCGGTGTCTGCCGACGGCCTTGGCGAGCTCGGCGCGGAAGTAACCGCCGGTCTCGCCGGCGTTCTTCACCAGGTCCATCTCGTCGATCAGTTCGAGATTGGCGACACCGGCGGCAACGCAGATCGGATGCGCCGAATAGGTCCAGCCATGGCCCAGCGAACCGAGCTTGTCGGAGCCTTGCACCAGCACCTGCCACATCTTGTCGGCGACGATGACGCCCGACAGCGGCGCATAGGCCGAGGTCAGGCCCTTGGCGATGGTGATCAGGTCCGGCTTGATGCCGTAATGGTCGGAGCCGAACATGGTGCCAAGGCGACCGAAGCCGGTCACCACCTCGTCGGCGACGAGCAGCACGTCGTATTTGTTCAGCACGGCCTGGATCTTCTCCCAATAACCGGCCGGCGGCGGCACGATGCCGCCGGTGCCGAGGATCGGCTCGCCGATGAAGGCCGCGACCGTGTCCGGACCTTCGGCGAGGATCATCTCCTCGAGCTTGTCGGCGCAATGTTGCGAGAACTGCTCCTCGCTCATTGAGCGGTCGGCGCGGCGGAAATAATAGGGCGCCTCGGTGTGCAGGATCGGCGCGCGCGGCAGGTCGAAGGCGTTGTGGAACAGCTCGAGCCCGGTCAGCGAACCGGTCATGACGCCCGAGCCATGATAGCCGCGCCAGCGCGAGATGATCTTCTTCTTCTCGGGCCGGCCCAGCACATTGTTGTAGTACCAGATCAGCTTGATGTTGGTTTCATTGGCATCTGAGCCTGAGAGGCCGAAATAGACTCGGTTCATGCCCTTCGGCGCGCGGTCGATGATCATCTTGGCCAACGTGATCGAGGCTTCGGTGCCGTGCCCGACATAGGCGTGATAGTAGGCGAGGTTCCTGGCCTGCTCGGCGATAGCATCGGCGATCTTCTGGCGGCCATAGCCGACATTGACGCAATAGAGGCCGGCGAAGGCATCGATGCTCTTCTTGCCGGTGTTGTCCCAGACGGTGACGCCTTCGCCGCCGGCCATGATGCGGGCCGGCGATTCACCGCGCGCATGCGTGCCCATATGCGTCGAGGGATGGAAGAAGTGGTCGCGGTCCCAGGCGGAGAGTTCGTTGGATTGTTCGAGCATTTTTTGACTCCTTGTTCGGATCCTGTCGGCGCGCTCAGGCAACGTCCAGGCAAAGGTATTTCAGATCGGTGAAGGCTTCGAGCCCGTGGCGCGAGCCCTCGCGGCCGATGCCGGACTGCTTGACACCGCCGAAGGGGATCGGCGCGCCGGTGATCTTGACCCGGTTGATCGCGACCATGCCGTACTCCAGGGCGCGGCCCATGCGCGCCTGGCGACCACCGTTTTCGGTGACGACATAGGCGACCAGGCCATATTCCGTGGCATTGGCGCGGGCGACGACTTCCGCCTCGTCGTCGAACGGCGTCACCGCGGCGACCGGGCCGAAGGTTTCTTCGCGCATGATCAAAGCCGGGTCCGGCACATCGGCGAGCAGCGTCGGCTGGTAAAACAGCGGCCCGGCAGCGTGGCGCTTGCCGCCGGTCAGGCAGCGCGCGCCGTGGGTGAGCGCATCGGCGACTTGCTCCTCCACTTTCTTGACGGCACGTTCGTGCATCAGAGGCCCGACATCGGCATCCACGGATAGACCGTTACCTACATGGAGTTGCTCGACGCGGCGGGCAAAAGCGGCGCAGAAGCGATCATAGATCGGCCGCTGGACATAGATGCGGTTGGCGGCAAGGCAATCCTGGCCGGAGGTTGCAAATTTGGCATCCAGCGCAATCGTGACGGCCTTGTCGATATCGGCGTCGTCGAACACGATCAGCGGCGCATGGCCGCCGAGTTCCATCACCAGCCGTTTCATGGTCGCGGCACTTTGCGCGGCGATCAGACGGCCGACCTCGGTCGATCCGGTGAAGCTCATGGCGCGAACGCGGGCGTCGGCGCACATCGCCGCGACGATCGTGCGCGCATCGCCGGTGACGACGTTGAAGACGCCTGCCGGCAGCCCGGCGCGCTCACCGAGCTCGGCCAGCGCCAAAGCCGACAGCGGCGTTTCCGAGGACGGATGCGCCACGATGGTGCAGCCGGCGGCAAGCGCTGCGGCGGCCTTACGGGTGAGCATGGCCGACGGAAAATTCCACGGCGTCACGACGCCGACCACACCGAGCGGCTCGCGGCGCACCGACATCTCGGCATTCGGCAGATGGCTGGTTACACTTTCGGCGTTGTGGCGCTTCGCTTCCTCAGCATACCATTCGACGAAGGAGGCGGCGTAGTCGATCTCGCCGAGCGACTCCTTCAGCGGCTTGCCCTGCTCAAGCGTCATCAGCAGCGCGAGGTCGTGCTTGGCGGCGATGATCAGATCGAACCATTTCCGCAAGATCTTCGAGCGCTCCTGCGGCAGCGCCGAGCGCCAGGCCGGCAAGGCGCGGGATGCGGCGTTGATTGCCTTTGTCGTCTGATCGGCATCGAGCGCGGCCACGAAGGCGACGGTAGCGCCGGTGGCCGGATCGGTAACCTCAAAACTTGCCGCCGCTTCGCTCGCCGTCCAGTGGCCGTCGACATAGGCGAGCGCACGCAGCAGCCGGCGATCGGCGAGCCGGTCTAGCGCTTCATGGTGGTTGGTGCGGGCAAAATGCGCGGACATCGGCGTCTCCATTCGATGCCGAAGCATCAACCGTGTCGGGCAAAGAATGGGACTGTTTCAGCGGCTGTTGATAGAGAGATTGTCTCTATTGGCGCGCGGAAGCAGACGAACTCTCTAGCTGGCCGGCCAGCAGGCGGCGCCGAACCGTGAAAATTGGCCGAGCCTCTTCAAAGTCGTCATCCACGGGCGAAGCAAGGAGCGAAGCGACGCGGTGTAGACCCGAGGATCCATTCCGTGACGTTGAGGCGTTGCGACGATGCAGAATTCTGCTCCGCAGCACCCTACGTGAAAGTCACGGAATGGATCCTCGGGTCTGCGCTCCGCTTCGCGTCGCTCCGCCCGTGGATGACGATGGCGCTTTCATTGATCGGGCAGCAGGTCGGCCACAGGCAGCACCGTCTCGTCCTTGACCGTCTTGGTGACGATGTAGGTGAAGTAGCGGTCGATGCCGATCTCACGTTCGAGCAGGCTGTCGACCAGCCGCTGGTAGGCATCGATGTCGCGCGCCATCACCTTCAGGACATAGTCGACGCCGCCGCCCACCGACCAGCAGGCGACGATCTCCGGAACATCGCGCACGACCCGCTCGAACCGATCGAAGTCCGCCTGGCGGTGGTTGGCCAGGGTCACCTCCATCAGCACCGTCGCCACCGGCGCGATAGCGCGCATGGCGATCGCGGCGTGGTAGCCGGACACGATGCCGGCTTTCTCCAGCTTGCGCAGCCGCATCCAGCACGGCGTCGGCGAGAGGCCGACCTTCTCGGCCAACGCCAGCTTGGTGATGCGCCCGTCGCGCTGGATCGCGTCGAGAATCCTGAGGTCGATCGGGTCGAGTTTCGTTGCCGCCATGCGGGATTCGCCTTTCGTCGCGGACACCATGACGATGCATTATTTCGATTGTCAATTGCACTGATTTGGCTCTCTAATAAGTCATGACATTGTGGCAGCCAGATCCTGCTCTCATCCGCCGACCGGCCTATCTCTCGCTGGCCGACCAGTTCGCGCGCGCCATTCATGACGGGCGGCTCGCCAACGGAACGCGGCTGCCGACGCACCGCCGCCTCGCGGACGATCTGAAACTTTCGGTGCAGACCGTCAGCCGCGCCTATGAGGAACTGATCCGGCGCGGTCTTATTTCCGGCGAGGTCGGTCGCGGCAGTTTCGTGCAGACGCAGCGCCGGGAACCGGAGCCGCCCTATATTCCGGAACGGCTGGGCGAAGTCATCGACCTCTCGATCTTGAAGCCGGTCTGCGAACCGATGCATTTGGAGAAATTGAAGCAGGCGCTGGGCTGGCTCGCCGAGAACCTGCCTTCGAGCTCGGCGCTGTCTTTCCGGCCGAACATGGTGTTTCCGCGCCACCGCGCCGTTGCGGTCGAATGGCTGAGGCTCTGCGGGCTGGAGGCATCGCCACAGAATGTCAGCCTCACCAATGGCGCCACCGCCGGCATGACCGTGGCGCTGATGAGCGTGGCGCCGCCCGGCTCGACCGTCGCCACGGAGGCGATCGGTCACCACACGCTGATCCCGCTCGCCCGCTATCTCGGCTTCAACCTCGAAGGCCTGCCCATCGACGGCAACGGGCTGATCCCCGAAGCGCTCGACGAGGCCTGCCGCCTGTCAGACATTCGCGCAGTCTTCGTCCAGCCATCGGTGATCAACCCGACGGCGACCTTGATGGACGCCACCCGTCGCGAGCAGATTGCGGCGGTTGCCCGCAAGCACGACATCGCCATCATCGAGAACGACGTGCTCGGCCCGCTAGTCGAAGGCCGGCCGCCGGCGGTTGCCGCCTTTGCGCCGGAGCGGACGCTCTACGTCACCTCCTTCACCAAGATCGTCGTGCCCGGCCTGCGCATCGGCTACCTCGCGGTGCCGGACCGCTATGCCGCCGCCGTCGCCAACCGCCACCTCGTCTCGAACTGGATGGCGACGCCGATGGTGGCCGAGATCGCGACGCGTTGGGTGAGCGACGGCACCGCGATGGAACTGGTCAACTGGCAGCGCCAGGCGTTGAAGCGGCGCCAGGAGATTGCCGCCGAAATGCTGGCAGGCGTCGACTATCGCGTCCACCGCGACGGGCTGCATCTGTGGCTCGAACTGCCGGGCGACCGCGCCGAGGAGAGCTTCGTCGCGCAGGCGCGCCTGCGCGGGGTGGCGATCGCGCCGGGCACCTCGTTCCGCATCGCCAACACGCCCTGGCATCCGGCCGTGCGTATCTCGCTCGGATCGACCACGGAGGGGGAACTGCGGGCCGGCCTGAGCGTTGTCGCCAAGCTGTTGCTCGGCGATCCGGAGCATCTCCTGCTCGCCATCTGATGCACAAATGGAGCTCAGATTGCCCTGAAATTGTGCCGCGCTGGAAATATTGTCATGATATTATTTTCCCAATTGACATGATTTAGCACGTTTCGCATCGTTAAGGGCATAGGCTTCTCCAGACGAGGACATGGATTGCCCGCGCCCATCATCAAGGTCGATGCGATTTCCAAGAGCTTCGGCGCCTTCAAGGTGCTGGACGGCCTGTCGATGCAGGTCATGCCGGGCGAGAAGCTGGCGCTGATCGGTCCGTCCGGCTCAGGCAAGACGACGATCCTGCGCATCCTGATGACGCTGGAGAAGATCGACGGCGGCCATATCCAGGTCGATGGCGAGCAGCTCTACCACATGGAGCGCAACGGCCAGCTGCTGCCGGCCGACGAGCGGCATCTGGCCAGGATGCGTCAGAAGATCGGCATGGTCTTCCAGCTCTTCAATCTGTTTCCGCACAAATGCGTCATGGACAATGTGACCCTGGCGCCGATGCTGACCAAGCGCGTCGCGCGCGCCGCCGCCGAGAAGCGGGCGATGGAACTGCTCGACATGGTCGGACTCGCCGACAAGGCGAAGGCGATGCCGGCGCAACTCTCCGGCGGCCAGAAGCAGCGCGTGGCGATCGCAAGGGCGCTGGCGCTGTCGCCCAAGATCATGCTGTTCGACGAGATCACCTCGGCGCTCGACCCGGAGCTCGTCGAGGAAGTGCTCAACGTCATGCGCAAGCTCGCCGCCGAGACCGACATGACGATGCTGCTCGTCACCCATGAGATGGGCTTCGCCCACGACTTCGCCGACCGCGTGCTGTTCTTCGACCGCGGCAGGATCGTCGAGGAAGGCAAGCCCGATGAGATTTTCCGCCATCCCAAACAGGAAAGAACGCAAAGCTTCCTGAAGAAGATCATCGCGGCCGGACATCGCGTCTGACCGCAATGCAAACGGGCGGCGTAAGCCGTCCACGGGCGGCCAACGGCCGTCCCGAACCAGGCAAACCAAGAAGACAAACAAGGAGTTGGGAACAATGAAGAAACTTGGCATTCTGGCTGGCGTCGCCGGCCTCGCGCTGACCTCCATGCTCGCCGCCACCAGCGCGGGTTCGGCCGACGACAGCAAGCTCGAGCAGTTGAAGGCGCAGGGCTTCGCCCGCCTCGCCATCGCCAACGAGCCGCCCTATACGGCGGTGGCCGCCGATGGCAAGGTTTCGGGCGCGGCTCCGGATGTTGCGCGCGAGATCTTCAAGCGGCTTGGCGTCGCGGATGTCGTGGCCTCCATCTCCGAATATGGCGCCATGATCCCCGGCCTGCAGGCGGGCCGCTTCGACGTCGTCACCGCGGGCCTGTTCATGAAGCCGGAGCGCTGCGCGGCGGTCGCCTATTCCGAGCCGGTGCTTTGCGATGCCGAGGCGCTCCTGGTGAAGAAGGGCAATCCGAAGGGCTTCAAGAGCTATGAGGACATCGCCAAGGATACGTCGGCGACCGTCGGCGCGCCTGGCGGCGGCACCGAGGAGAAGCTGGCGCTGAACGCCGGCGTGCCGCGCGACCGCGTCATCGTCGTGCCGGACGGCCAGAGCGGTCTGAAGATGGTGCAGGACGGCCGCATCGACGCCTATTCGCTGCCGGTGCTCTCGATCAACGACCTGGTCAAGAAGGCCAACGACCCGAACCTCGACGTCATCGCCCCGGTGGTCGGCGCGCCGGTCTATTGCGACGGCGCCGCCTTCAAGAAGGGCGACGAGGCGCTGCGCGATGCCTATGACGTCGAGCTCGCCAAGATGAAGAAGTCCGGCGAGTTCGCCAAGATCATCGAGCCCTACGGCTTCTCGGCCGCGGCCGCGATGTCGACGACGCGCGAGAAGCTCTGCTCGGCGAAGTAAACGCTCTTTTGCCTTCTCCCGCCTACGGGAGAAGGTGGCTCGAAGAGCCGGATGAGGGGCGGCGCAGCATTTCAAGGTTCGCGCTGCCCCTCATCTGCCTACCCGTCCTACGCAGCAGCTGCGCTGAAGCTACGGAGGGTAAACCGGCATCTTCTCCCCGTTAACGGGGAGAAGGAAGCTAACCGCAAACGTTGGAACCCCATGACCCAGTGGTCCGGCTATCTCGGCCTGATATTGCAAGGAGCGCTTGTCACCATCGAGCTGACGCTGATGGGGTCGGTGCTTGCTCTGATCATGGCCTTCCTTGCCGGCATGGGGCGCGTGTCGCGCTTCTTCATCGTGCGCGCGATCGCCACCGTCTACATCGAATTCTTCCGCGGCACCTCGATCTTCGTGCAGTTGTTCTGGGCCTATTTCGTGCTGCCTTTCGCCGGCCTGTCGCTGACGCCGCTGCAGGCGGGCGTGCTGGCGCTGGGCTTGAATGTCGGCGCCTACGCGGCGGAAGTGGTGCGCGGCGCCATCCTGTCGGTCGGCCGCGAGCAATACGAGGCCTGCACGGCGCTCAATCTCGGCCGCTGGCAAGGCATGCGCCACGTAATCCTGCCGCAGGCGCTGCTGGTCATGCTGCCGACCTTCGGCAACAACGCGATCGAGCTGCTCAAGGCGACGTCGGTCGTGTCGCTGATCTCGCTCGCCGACCTGACCTTCCAGGCGCAGGTGGTGCGCTCGCAGACCGGCAGCACACTGATGCCCTTCGTCTCCGTGCTGGTCATCTATTTCGCCCTCGCGCTGATCGTCTCCTGGGGCGTTCGCACGCTGGAACGCCGCATGGCGCGCGGCCTTGATGGGGTGCGTGTCTGATGGACTGGGATTGGAACTTCGTCTGGGAGATCATGCCTACCCTGATCCAGGGGGTGAAGATCACCATCCTGGCGACGGTGCTCGGCTCGATCCTGGCCGCAATCGTGGGGCTTGGGATCGCGCTGGCGCGGCGCTCGGAGAACCGGATGGTCGCACGCGGGGTCGGCTGGTTCGCCGAGTTCATCCGCGGCACGCCGCTCCTGGTGCAGCTCTATTTCATCTTCTACGTGCTGCCCGACATCGGCATCCTGTTGCCACCGCTGGTGGCGGGCGTCATCGGGCTTGGCCTGCATTACGGCACCTACACGGCCGAGGTCTATCGCGCCGGCATCGACAATGTGCCGCGCGGCCAGTGGGAAGCGGCCAAGGCCTGCAATCTCAATGGCCGCCACACCTGGACGCATATCATTCTGCCGCAGGCGATCCCGCCGATGATCCCCGCCTTGGCCAACTATTTTATCGCCATGTTCAAGGAGACGCCGCTGCTTTCGGCGATCACGGTGCTGGAGCTGATGAACCAGGCCAAGAGCGTCGCCAACACCTATTACCGCTACATCGAACCGATGACGCTGGTCGGCGCCTTCTTCCTCGTCATCAGCCTCTGCTCCGTCGTGCTCTTGCGCTGGCTGGAGCATCGCTACGGCAGGATCGAAAGATGAAAGTCATGAACGCATTGCCCGACATCCGCCTCGAAACGGCGCACCCCGCGCTGGACGCGCGTCCGCTGCAAAAGCGCGTCGGGCTGATCGCCCTGGCCACCGATCACACCAGCGAGGTGGATTTCCGCCGCATGGTGGCGAGCGAGCGCGTCGGCGTCTATGTCGCGCGCATCCCCTATGCCAACCCGACCACGCCGGAAAATCTGCGCAAGATGCAGCCGTCGCTTTCGGCGGGCGCGGCACTCATCCTGCCGGACGAGCCGCTCGATGCGATCTGCTACTCCTGCACCTCCGCCTCCGTGGTGATCGGCGATGCCGAGATCGAAGCTGCCATCCAGGCGGCCAAGCCAGGCGTTCCCGTCGTCACCCCGCCGATGGCCGGCATACGCGGCCTGAACGCCTTCGGCGTGAAGCGCATCAGCATCCTCACGCCCTACACCGTCGAGACCAGCCGGCCGATGGCAGCCTATTTCGCGTCACACGGCTTCGACATCCAGAGCTTCTCTTGCCTCGGCTTCGAGGACGACCGCGAGATGGCGCGGATCACGCCGGTGTCCCTCGTCGAGATGGCGCGCAAAATCATGCACCCCCAGGCCGATGCGCTGTTCGTCTCCTGCACCGCGCTGCGCGCCGCGCTCGCCGTTCCCGGCATGGAAGAGGCGATCGGGCGTCCGGTCGTCACCAGCAACCAGGCCAGCGCCTGGAACTGCCTGCGGCTGTGCGGCGACGACAAGCCGCGACCGGAGTTCGGCCGGCTGTGGACCAAGCCTCTGGCGCAGTGATCGAAATGCCAGTTACGCTTCAGCATATTCGCGCAGCGCGCGAACGCATTGCCGGCAAGGTCGAGCGGACACCCTGCGTGCTGTCGCAAAGCCTGTCGGAGCGCACCGGCAGCCCGGTTCATCTCAAGCTGGAACACCACCAGACCACCGGCGCGTTCAAGCTGCGCGGCGCCTCCAACGCCATCGCCGCGTTGAGCGCAAAAGAAAGATCGCGCGGCGTCGTCGCCGCCTCGACCGGCAATCACGGCCGCGCGCTGGCGCATGCGGCGAAGCTTGAAGGCATCCGCGCGGTGATCTGCATGTCGAAGCTGGTGCCGCAAAACAAGCTCGACGCCATCCGCCGCCTCGGCGCGGATGTCCGCATCGTTGGCAACAGCCAGGACGATGCCCAGCAGGAGGTCGACCGCTTGGTGGCCGAGGAAGGGCTGGTCATGCTGCCGCCCTTCGACCATCCCGGCATCATAGCCGGCCAAGGCACGCTTGGCCTGGAGATCATGGAGCAGGTTCCAGATACCGCGGCGGTGCTGGTGCCGCTCTCCGGCGGCGGGCTGGCGTCCGGCGTCGCGGCGGCGGTCAAGGGGGTGAGCCCAGGCACCAAAGTCATCGGCATCTCGATGGCGCTGGGTGCCGCGATGAAAGCCAGCCTCGATGCCGGCCGCCCGGTGCAGGTCGAGGAACTGCCGACATTGGCGGATTCGCTCGGTGGCGGCATCGGCCTCGACAACCAGCTGACCTTCGCCATGTGCCGGGACCTGCTCGACGACGTCGTCCTGCTTGCCGAGGACGAGATCGCCGCTGGCATCCGCCATGCCTATGAGCAAGAGCGCGAGATCGTCGAGGGCGCGGGCGCCGTAGGCATGGGCGCGCTGCTTGCCGGTAAGGCCAAAGTGAGCGGCCCAACTGTTCTGATCCTCTCCGGTCGCAATATCGATATGGGCCTGCATCGCCGCATTGTCTGCGGCGACCCTGCACTGATGGAGCGCGTTGCATGAGCCGCATGACCATCCTCACCGAGGCGGAATTGCGCAAGATCGTGACACTCGATCTCGAAGCGGTCGCCTGTATCGAGAACGCTTTTCGCGCCCTGGCCACGCTGCCGGTGGCGATGCCGCCGATTCTGCGGCTCGACATTCATGAGCATCGCGGCGAGGTCGACGTGAAGTCCGCCTATGTGCCCGGCATAGACGGTTTCGCGGTCAAGATAAGCTCCGGTTTCTTCGACAATCCGACGCTGGGCCTGCCGAGCGGCGGCGGCATGATGGTGCTGCTTTCGGCAAAGACCGGTGTGGTCGAGGCGCTGCTGCTCGACAATGGCTATCTGACCGATATCCGCACCGCCGCCGCTGGTGCGGTCGCGGCCAAGCATCTGTCGCGCGAAGACTCCAAGGTCGCGGCGATCTTCGGCGCCGGTTTGCAAGCCAGCCTGCAATTGGAAGCGCTGCGGCTCGTGCGGCCGATCGAGGAAGCGCGCATCTGGGCGCGCGACGCCGCCAAGGCGGAGGCGACCGCCGCGCGCTTGCGCAAGAAACTGGGCATTGCCGTGCGGGCCGAGCCGGATGCGGCGAGCGCGGCAGCGGAAGCCGACATCATCGTCACCACGACGCCTTCGATCGAACCACTCATCAAGCCCGGCTTCGTCTCCGCCGGCCAGCACATCACCGCCATGGGCTCGGACGCCGAGCACAAGAACGAGATCGCGCCGGCGATCCTGCGCATGGCCGACCTATATGTCGCCGACAGCGCCAAGCAGACGCGGCGCCTGGGCGAGCTTCACCACGCCATCGAGGCGGGCGTGATGACAGCCGACGCCGAGGTCACGGAGCTCGGCCAGATCATTGCCGGCGAGAAACCCGGCCGGCGCTCGGCAAGCGACATCACCATCGCCGACCTCACCGGCACCGGCGTGCAGGACACCGCAATCGCCACTTTGGCTCGCGACCGTGCGCGCGCCACCAATGCCGGGCTCAATTTCGAAAGTTGATGCTGGCCGCCAGGCCCAACAAACGAGGACAACAAAATGCAGCCAAACCTGAAATTCTCGCGGAGCGAATTTGCCGATCGCCTCGCCAAGACGCGAAAAGCCATGGAGGCTAAAGGCGTTGATCTGCTGATCGTCAGCGATCCGTCCAACATGGCCTGGCTGACAGGCTATGACGGCTGGTCATTCTATGTGCATCAGGCGGTGGTGGTGCCGCCTTCGGGCGAGCCGGTCTGGTACGGCCGCGGCCAGGACGCCAACGGCGCCAAGCGCACCGCCTATCTCGCCCATGACAACATCGTCGGCTACGCCGACCACTACGTGCAGTCGACCGAGCGGCACCCGATGGATTACCTCGCCAGCGTGCTGGCCAAGCGCGGCTGGGACAAGCTCACGATCGGCGTCGAGATGGACAACTACTGGTTCTCGGCCGCCGCTTTCGCGGCGCTGCAGAAGCACCTGCCCAATGCCCGTTTCGCCGATGCCACCGCGCTGGTGAACTGGCAGCGGGCGGTGAAAAGCCCGACCGAGATCGACTATATGCGCAAGGCCGCCCGCATCGTCGAGGCGATGCACCAGCGCATCGTCGACAAAGTAGAAGTCGGCATGCGCAAATGCGATCTGGTCGCCGAGATATACGATGCTGGCACGCGCGGCGTCGCCGGCATCGGCGGCGACTATCCGGCGATCGTGCCGCTGCTGCCGTCGGGCGCCGATGCCTCGGCGCCGCATCTCACCTGGGACGACAAGCCGATGAAAGTGAACGAAGGCACGTTTTTCGAGATCGCCGGCTGCTACAACCGCTACCATTGTCCGCTGTCGCGCACCGTCTTCCTCGGCAAGCCGACGCAGGCCTTCCTCGATGCCGAGAAGGCGACGCTGGAAGGCATGGAGGCAGGCCTTGCCGCGGCAAAGCCGGGGAACGCTTGCGAAGACATCGCCAACGCCTTCTTCGCCGTGCTGAAGAAGTACGGCATCGTCAAGGACAACCGCACCGGCTACTCGATCGGTCTGTCCTACCCGCCGGACTGGGGCGAGCGCACCATGAGCCTGCGCCCCGGCGACCGGACTGAGCTCAGGCCTGGCATGACCTTCCACTTCATGACGGGTCTCTGGCTGGAGACGATGGGGCTGGAGATCACCGAGTCGATCCTGATCACCGACACCGGCGTCGAGTGCCTGGCCAATGTGCCGCGCAAGCTCTTCGTGAAGGACTGAGCCGATGTCCGCTTTGCGTCCGTCGCCGATCGCGCCGACCGTCGACTTCGAGCGCGACGGCGTCCAGCATGGCTTCCTGCGCCTGCCCTACAGCCGCGACGATTCCGCCTGGGGCTCGGTGATGATCCCGGTCTGTGTCCTGCACAACGGCAAGGGGTCGACGGCGCTGCTCACCGGCGGCAATCACGGCGACGAATACGAGGGGCCGTTGGCGCTCTACGAGCTCGCCCGCACGCTCGATCCGAGAAACGTCTCCGGCACGGTCATCATCGTGCCGGCGATGAACTATCCGGCGTTCCGGGCCGGCACGCGCACCTCGCCGATCGACAAGGGCAATATGAACCGCTCCTTCCCCGGCCGCCCGGACGGCACGGCGACCGAGAAGATCGCCGACTATTTCCAGCGCGAGTTGCTTCCCCGCGCGGACATCGTCTTCGACTTCCATTCCGGCGGCAAGACGCTGGATTTCGTGCCGTTCTGCGCGGCGCACACGCTGCCGGACAAGGCGCAGGAGAAGAAGGCCTTCGCCGCGGTCGAGGCTTTCTCGGCGCCATTCTCGATGCGCATGACCGAGATCGACGCGGTCGGCATGTACGACACGGCCGCCGAGGAGATGGGCAAGGTCTTCGTCACAACCGAGCTCGGCGGCGGCGGAACGTCTCGCGCCGAGACGGTGCGGATTGCCCGGCGCGGCATCCTCAACGTGCTCCGCCACGCCGGCATTGTCGATGGTGCGGTCGAGAAAAGCGGAACTCAGTGGCTGGACATGCCGTCGGGCGATTGCTTCGCCTTCGCCGAGGATGACGGCATGATCGAGACGATGGTCGATCTCGGCGAGCCCGTGGAGGACGGCCAGGTTGTGGCGCGCATCCATCCGGTCGGGCGCACCGGGCAGGCGCCGCGGGAGATCAGGGCCAGGATGTCGGGGCTGCTCGCCGCGCGTCACTTCCCAGGCCTGGTCAAGGCGGGCGACTGCGTCTCGGTGCTGGGCGTGGCCGTTCGGGGATAATCTTGGCGCGGCGTCGGACGGGCGCCGTGCAGCGGATAGGCCGGCCCGGTTTAACCGGGCCGGCCGCGTGATCAGAATGCCGGTTCGACCGAGCCGACATTGTCCTTGGTGACGACCGTCAGCGGGATCGGCAGCCGGTCCTTGACCTCCTTGCCGTCGATGATCTCGGCCATGGTGTTGATCGCGAGGCGGCCGTCCTCGACCGGCGACTGCACGATGGTCGAGTACATCTCGCCGCTCTTGATCGACTCGAACGCATCCTTCTGACCGTTGATGCCGACGATCGGCGGCGTCGGCTTGGACGGATTGGCTTCCTTCCAGGCGTCGATGAAGCCACGCGCCATGGTGTCGTCATTGGCGTAGACGCCGGTGATCTGGTCGCCGAAGCGGGTGATCAGGTCGCGGCTGACGACCAGCGCCTTCTGCTGGTCGAAGTCGGCGTTGACCGTATCGAGCACCTTGATGTCGGCGTTGGTTTCCTTGAGGCGGTCGGTGAAACCGTTGACGCGGCCGATGGTGGTGCCGTTGCCGGCCTGGCCGGCGATGATGACCACCGAGCCCTTGCCGCCCAGCGCCTTGCTCAGCGAATCCGCCGCCAGCTTGCCTTCCTCATAGACGTCCGGTCCGGTGAAGGACTTGATGAACGGCTTGGCATCGTCGCTCATCGGCGAGTTGATGAGGATCGCCGGGATGTTCGCCTGCTGCGCGCGGGCAAGGCCCGGGATGTAGGCCTGCGGGTCGAGCGGCCACAGGATGATGCCGTCGACCTTGCGCGCCACGCAGGTGTTGAGCTGCTCGGTGCCCTTCTGTACGTCGAAGTCCTGGCTGAGGCTGAGGATCTCGACGCCAAGCTCCTTGGCGCGGGCCTCGAGCGCCTTGTTGGCCGGCGTCGCATAGGCATGCGAATCCGCCGCCGTGACGTAGCAGACGGTCTTGGCGCTGGCCCATCCGGTCGAGGACAAGAGCGCCACGGCGGCGATCTTGAGCATGCTTTTCTTGTCAATCATAGGTTTCCTCCCGATCATACGTTTCCTCCCGATCATACGTTTCCTCCTTGAGTGATTGGTTTGTCGCGAACGAGCGCAGGGCGCGGGCCCGGAGCCCTGCCCTTGGTAGTAACGGCCCGATCGAGCACGACGAGCAGGATCAGGATCAGCCCGGACACGACCTGCTGGACGTATGCGGGTATGGACTGGAACTCCATCGCGATGGTCAGCGAGCCGATCGTCAGCACGCCGCCCAGCGTGCCGAGCGCGGATCCCCTGCCGCCTTCGAGGCGGGTTCCGCCGACGACGACGGCGGCAATAACGGCGACCGTCAGTTCCGAGCCGAAGACGGGCGAACCGGTGTTGGTGACGAGGCTCTGGAGGACGCCCGCGAGGCCGGCCAGCGTGCCGGCGAAGACGAAGCCGAGAAAGACGATGCGGTCCGAGGCGATGCCGCTTTCCTTGGCGGCCGCCGGATTGGAGCCGACGGCAAAGACGTTGCGGCCCGGGATGGTGCGCGTCAGCCAGACATGCAGCAACACGATCAGGACGATGAACAGCGCGCTGCGGATGGTGAATATCTCAAGATAGATCTTGGCCAGCGCCAGCGACAGCATGATGTCGGTGCCGGTCACCGGCTGGCTGTTGGTGACCCAATGCGCGAGCGAGCGGAAGATCAGCATCGTGGCCAGGGTCAGCACCAGCGAATTGACCTTCAGCCCGACGACCAAGGCGCCGTTGATCGCGCCGGCGACGGCGCCGACAAGGATGCCGACGAGCGCCGCGGGCAGAATGCCGATCTCGCGCTGCAGGATGACCGAGACGATGCCGGCCAGCGCGAACACCGCGCCGCCGGAGAGATCGATCTGACCCGCGATCAGAAGCAAGGTCAGGCCGATGGCGATCAGGCCGATGGTCGCGGCCCGGTCGAGGCCGAGGCCGAGCGTCGAAGGCGCCAGATAACCCGGCACGACCAGCGCCGAGACGACAAGCGTCAGACCGAGGATGATGAGAACGCGATATTGCGAGGCAAGGACCAGGAGGCGCATCATGCCACTCCCCGCTTGCGCAGCGCGGCGTCCATGCCGACCGCGCCGACGATCAGGGTGCCCAGCACAAAACCCTGGATCGGCGTGCGCACGCCCTGCAGCACCATGACATTGGTGAGGAGCTGCACGAAGACGAGCCCGGCGATGGCCCTCGGCACCGAGCCGAAGCCGCCGATGATCGAGACGCCGCCGACGACGACCGCCGTGATGGCGCTGAATTCGTAGCCGGAGCCGATCAGCGGCCGCGCGCTCTGCAGGGTCAGGCCAAGCAGGCCGCCGCTGATGCCGGACGCGAGCGCGGTGATCACGAAGGCGCCGGCCTTAACCGCCTTGACGGGCACGGCGCTGGCCTCCGCGGCGCTGTAATTGCCGCCGGTCGCCAGCGTCCAGCGTCCCCAGAAGGACCTGGAAAGCGCGAAATGGCCGATCAGCGCGACGGCCAGGAAGATCAGCACCACGACCGGGATGCCGAGCAGCCGGCCCTTGGCGAATTCGGCGGAGGCGGTGTTCGAGCCGTAGACGATGACGCCGCCGACCGCGGCCTGGACGATGCCGAGGCCGATGGTTCCCACGCCAAGCGTGGCGATGATCGGATTGATGCCGAGATAGCCGACGAGAACGCCGTTGAGCAGGCCGATCAGCCCGGCCAGCGCCACGGCAAGGACGAAGGCCGGCACGGGGCCGACCAGCGGCTGCAGCCCCAGCGAAAGGATCGCGCCGCAAGCGATGGTGGCGGGCACCGACAGGTCCGCCAGGCCGCCGACCACCAGCACGAAGGTCATGCCGACCACGACGATGCCGACGATCGACATCGACGTCAGCACGTTGAGCATATTGCCGGCGGTGAAGAAGGCCGGGCTGGCGAACGAGCCGTAGAGGATGACCGCGAGGATGGCCAGCACAAGGCCGGCCTTCGACAGCAGATCGACGAGCCTGCTGCCTCGCGTAAAACGGTCGTTGCGGTTCACGCCGCTGATCTCCATGGCCGCTTCCGTCACGCCGCTTCCTCGCCGGTCGCGAGCGCCATGATGCGCTCCTCGCTGAGCTCGGCGCGGGTCAGCGGTGACGATGCGCGGCCGTCCCGCATCACCACCACGCGATCGCACACGCCGAGGATTTCAGGCAGTTCCGACGAGATCATCACCACCGCCATGCCGTCGGCGACGAGCTGGCCGATGATGTGATGTATCTCCGCCTTGGCGCCGACGTCGACGCCGCGCGTCGGCTCGTCGAGGATCAGCACGGCGGGCTTTGCCGCGAGCCATTTGGCGATGACCGCCTTCTGCTGGTTGCCGCCCGACAGAAGATTGATGCGCCGCTCGCCATCCGGCGGCGAGATGGAGAATTGCTTGACGTAAAGGGCCGACAAGGAACGGTCGGCGCTGCCCCTGATGCGCCCGAAGCTGGTCAGGCGGCGCAGGATAGGCAGGCTTATGTTCTCGCGCACCGACATGCCGGGCACGATGCCGTCGCCCTTGCGGTCCTCCGGAACGTAGGCGATGCCGGCTCGCACCGCCTCGGACGGCGAGCTGATGACGACCTTGCGGCCATTGACGCTGACGCTTCCCTCGGCCAGACGCGACAGGCCGAAGATGGCGCGCGCGACTTCGCTGCGGCCGGCGCCGACGAGGCCGGTCAAGCCGAGGATCTCGCCTGCCCGCACGTCGAAGCTGATATCGCGGAAGCTCGCGCCGTCGCCGATGCGTTCGACACGCAGCACCGATGTGCCGATCTTGGCCGGGCTCTTGGGAAAGACGTTGCTCACCTCGCGGCCGACCATCAGCCGGATCATCTCGGCCGCGGTGATCCCCTCGATGGGACGCGTCTCGATCATCGAGCCGTCACGCAGCACGGTGACCTCGTCGGCGATCTCGAGCACCTCCTTCAGCCGGTGGCTGATGTAGACGATGGCGATGCCTTCGCCGCGCATCTTGCGCAGGATGCGGAAGAGCGCCGCCGTCTCATGCTCGCTTAGCGACGATGTCGGCTCGTCGAGGACGATGATGCGAGGCTGGGCGGCATAGGCCTTGGCGATCTCGACCAGTTGCTGCTGGCTGATCGAGAGGTTGCCCAGCCGTTCGCGCGGATTGATCGCTGCGCCCAGTTCCTTGAGAACCGCCGCGGCCTTCCTGGCCATCTCGCCCTTGCGCAGCCAGGTCCATTTGCCGGGCATGCGGCCGAGATAGACGTTCTCTGCTACAGTCAGGTCGGGGACCAGATTGATCTCCTGGTGAACCATGCGGATGCCGAGCGCCTGCGCGTCCGCCGGCTTGCGCATGCGCACCTCATTGCCGCCGACCTTGATCGTGCCGCTGGTCGGCGCGTATGAGCCGTTGAGCACTTTCATGAGGGTCGACTTGCCGGCGCCATTCTCGCCAACGACCGCGTGGACGGTGCCGAATTTCACGGCGAAATTGACGTTCGACAGCGCCTTCACGCCCGGAAACGCCTTGCTGATGCCTCGCATGTCCAGGGCACAATCCGCCACGGCAGTCATTTCTGGCTTGGTCCTCCCTGGCAAGACGGCCGGCGCTCCACGGCACGGGATCATCGGCCGTATCAAGCGCATGGCCGGTCCCTCAAACCGACCAAGAAGGCCTTCGCGCAACCACGCTTGGGCACCCTGAAACGCTTTCGCCACGACGCCGATAATCGCGACGGCGGGCACTATTGCACTAATATAACAGTTCTGGCAAGCTGGTTTTCAGAGCGCTTTTTGCAGGGGGCAACCGGCTTCGCGCATACGTGCATTCCGGTTGGCATTCTAATATAATTTATCCATTGGCGTGGACGAGCGATGGGATTTTCCATGGATCTAGACCCTTCGACCCTCAATCGGGCCCTGCCGCTGCGCGACCAGATCTACAACAAGATCCGTAACCTGATCGTCGTCGGACAGCTGAAGCCGGGCGAGATCATCAATGAAGTTGCGATTGCCGAGGCGCTCGGCGTATCGCGCACGCCGGTGCGCGAGGCGGTCAAGCGCATCAGCGACGAAGGGCTGGTCAAGATCCTGGCGCAGAGCGGCACCTATGTGGCGCCGATCAGCCGCGCCGATCTTGAGGAAGCCTATGTCATCCGCCGGGCGCTGGAGATGGAAAGCGCCAGGCGTGCCGCGGCCAAGATGACGCCGCAGGCAGCCGAACTCCTTGAAGACAACATGGCCGCTCACAAGCTCGCCATTTCGCGTGGACGCTATGCCGTCGCGATCCAGCTCGACGACGTCTTCCACCGCACCATAGCCGAGATCTGCGGCCTACCGGCGATCTGGCGGGTGGTCGACATCTCCAAGGCGCAGATGGATCGCGGCCGCTATCTCGCGATCCCCAAGCCCGGCTATGGCGAGCAGACGATCGAGCAGCACGAGGCCATTCTCGACGCGCTCAAGCGTCAGGACGCCGAGGGCGCCGCGCAGGCGATGGAGAGCCACTTGGAGACATCCTTCCGCAACACGCTCGAAGTCGCCGCCGAGCTCCTCGGCTAGATCAGGGTGACATTTCGTTCAATCGCCATCCTGATCCAGCTCTTTGTTGGAGCATGATCTTATCCGAAAACCGATTCCCACTTTTCGGGATCATGCTCTGCAATCCCAGGAAAGGTGTGACGCGGTTTTCCGTCCGGAATTGCGTGACGACAAAAGACGCGGCCAAACAAAGCGAGACCAGTTGATGAAGAGAATGGGGCTTTGCATCGGCCTGAAGGCCGAGGCGATCGAGGAATACAAGCGCGTCCATGCCGCGGTGTGGCCCGACGTGCTCGAGGTCGTCAGCCGCGCCAACATAAGGAACTACTCCATCTTCCTGCGCGAGCCGGAGAACCTGCTGTTCGCCTGTTGGGAATATCACGGCGACGATTTCGCCTCCGATGCCGCGCGGATGGGGGAATCGGCCGCGATGCGCAAATGGTGGGAATTGTGCGACCCCATGCAGCAACCCTTGGCCACCCGCGCGCAAGGCGAGTGGTGGGCGGCGATGGAGGAAGTCTTCCACCTGGACTGAACCGCTCGCGACGCCAACCGGGTCGCGGGTGCGGGGACGGCGCGGGCATGTGAATGATGCCCCACGACAGCGGTTCCGACTGAGCCCAGTGGGTCGCAGCCTTGACCGCCGTCATTCTATTATATTAGTATTCCTAGTCGATGATCTCGTGGCCGGCGCCGGCGAGAATTTTCTTCAGAGTCTTGGGCAATGGCACGCTTCATCAAGCTTTCGCATGCGGACAACATCCTGCTCGCGGTCGATCCGCTAGCGACCGGCGAGAAGGCCGGCGACGTCGCGGCGCGGGCCCGAATCCCGCGCGGACATAAGATGGCCATACGCGACATCGCCGCGGACGAGCCAATCGTGAAGTACGGCCAGACCATCGGCTTCGCGCGCGGAGCGATCGCGGCCGGGGACTGGGTGCACGAGCACAATGTCTACCTGCGCGATTTCGAGCGGGACTACGGCTATGGCGCGGACGCCAGCCAAACGGCGATGCTTCCCGACGGCGAACGGGCGACCTTCATGGGGTATCGCAGGCCGAACGGCAAAGTCGGCACGCGCAACTATATCGCCACGCTGACCTCGGTGAATTGCTCGGCCAGCGTCGCGCGCTTCATCGCCGAGGAGGTCAACCGCTCCGGTATCTTGCGCGACTATCCCAATGTCGACGGCATCATCTCGCTCGTCCATGGCACCGGCTGCGGCATCGACACCAAGGGCCCGGCTTACGATCTCCTGAAGCGTACGCAATGGGGGTTCGCCACCAATCCCAATGTCGGCGGCGTGCTGATGGTCGGGTTGGGCTGCGAGGCCTTCCAGATCCCGCGCTGGATGCAGTCCTACGACATCGAGGAGAGCGTCACCTTCCGCACAATGACGATCCAGGAAACCGGCGGCACGCGCAAGACGGTCGATGCCGGCGTGAAGGCGATCGTCGAGATGCTGCCGATCGTCAACGCCGCGCGGCGCACGCCGCAACCGGCCTCCGAACTGGTGCTGGCGCTGCAATGCGGCGGCTCGGACGGCTATTCCGGCATCAGCGCCAATCCGGCGCTCGGCGCGGCGGTGGACCTGCTCGTCGCGCAGGGCGGGACCGCCGTCCTTTCGGAGACACCCGAGATCTACGGCGCGGAACATCTTCTGACCCGCCGCGCCGAAAGCCGGGCGGTCGGTGAAAAGCTGATCGAGCGCATCCGCTGGTGGGAGGATTACACCGCCAGGCACGACATGGAGATGAACAACAATCCCTCGCCCGGCAACAAGCTGGGGGGATTGACGACCATCCTGGAGAAGTCGCTCGGCGCGTCGGCCAAGGGCGGCACCACCAACCTGCGCGCGGTGCTGGAATATGCCGAGCCGATCAACGAGCGCGGCCTCGTCTTCATGGACACGCCAGGCTACGACCCGGTCTCGGCCACCGGCCAGGTCGCCGGCGGCGCCAACATATTGTGCTTCACCACCGGGCGCGGCTCGGCCTTCGGCTGCAAGCCGACACCTTCGATCAAGCTCGCCTCCAACTCGTTCATCTTCGAACAGATGCGCGACGACATGGACATCAACTGCGGCGACATACTGGACGGCGTGACGCTGGCACGGAAGGGCGAGGAAATCTTCGCGGAGATCCTGCGGGTGGCTTCCGGCGGACGCACCAGGTCCGAGGCGCTTGGCTATGGCGACAATGAATTCGTGCCGTGGAGCCTCGGCGCCACCATGTAACGTCGCGACGCCGGATCGGAGGTTCAGGCATTCCGGCTTGTTGCGACCGACTTCCGAAATATCCCGATAAATCAGACTGGAGGAAACGCCCGATATGAACAGGATCGATCTGGAGGGTCAGCACGCGGTGGTGACCGGCGGCGCCCAGGGCCTCGGCTTCGCCATGGCCAAGCGCTTCGTCGCCTCGGGCGCCACGGTCACGCTTTGGGATCTCGACGAGGCACGCCTCGATGCCGCCAGACAGGAGCTCGGCAAGGCCGCCACGACGCTGGTGGTCGATATCGCCGACTGGGACGCGGTCGATGCAGCCCGCGCCAGGACCGAGGAGATCGCCGACAAGATCTCCATCGTGGTGAACTCCGCCGGCATCGCCGGCCCGGCGGCGCCGCTCGATGTCTATGACGTCGACGTCTGGAAGAAGATCATCGACATTAACGTCAACGGCACATTCTACGTCAACCGCGCCGTCGTGCCCGGCATGAAGGAGCGCAATTACGGCCGCATCGTCAACATCGCTTCGGTGGCCGGCAAGGAAGGCAACCCGAACGCGGCCGCCTATTCGGCCTCGAAGGCAGCTGTCATCGGCCTGACGAAGTCGCTCGGCAAGGAGCTGGCGCAATACGACATCGCCGTGAACTGCATTTCGCCGGCAACCGCGCAGACACGCATCCTCGACCAGCTGACGCCCGAGCATATCGAATACATGCGCTCGCGCATTCCGCGCGGCCGCCTGCTCGAAGTCGACGAAGCCGCCGCGATGGTCGCGTGGCTGGTCTCGAAAGAAAACAGCTTCACCACCGCCTCGACATTCGACCTGTCGGGCGGGCGCACAGCAATTCCAGGAAAAGTTGCGCTACTGCACCACGCGCTTCTCGAGCTTGCGGGCGAGCGTGCGCCGGTGCAGGCCGAGCCGGCGCGCGGTTTCGGAGATGTTGAAGCCGGTCTCAACCAGCGTTTCGTGGATGCGCTCCCATTCGAGGTTCTTGATCGAAGTGGGGCGGCTGGTGAGCGGCACCGAAACGTCGCCCTCGGCGCGGCCGAAGGCGGCTTCGATGTCATCGGTGTTGGCGGGCTTGGCCAGATAATGGCAGGCGCCGAGCTTGATCGCCTCGACAGCCGTGGCGATGCTGGCAAATCCCGTCAGCACGACGATCCGCATCGACGGATTGCGGGCGCTGAGCAGTTTGACGCATTCGAGACCCGATCCCGCTCCAAGCTTGAGATCGACGACGGCATAGACCGGAACGGCCGTTTCCAGCGCGACGAGCAGCGCCTCGCGGTCGTGGCAGACCACGACATCGTAATCGCGCTTTTCGAAGGAACGCTTGAGCGTCCGCGCGAAGGTCGCGTCGTCCTCCACGACAAACAAGGATCGATCAGATTTCACGATCGTCTCCATCGGTCAGCGCCGCCAGCGGCAGCGAAAGGGTAACGCGGGCGCCCCCGGCCATGTTGCGCGCCGAAACGTCGCCGCCGAGCTTGCGCACCACATTGAACACCAGGAAAAGGCCCAGGCCGCCGCCTGGCCGCCCCTTGCTCGACATATAGGGCTGGCCGAGCGTGTCCAGAATATCCTTGTCGAAACCCGGTCCGCGATCCTCGACGGAGAGCACCAGCTTCCCATCCTGCCGCTCGGCAGTGATGCCGACCCAATCGTGCGATGCTTCCAGCGCATTGTCGAGCACATTGAAGATCACTTGCTTCAGCGCCGTGTCGGATACGATCTGCTCGTCCGGCTCGAAACCGTTGCTGTAATCCAGCTTGAAAGGCTGGCGGCTGGAACGCCACTCCTGCACGAGATCATCGAGGAAGCGGCGGATCGTGGTGCGGATCGTGCCCTCGCCCCGCGCCTGGCCGGAGGACATGAGGATGCCCGTGACGATGCTTTTGCAGCGCTCGATCTGCGCCTGCATCTCGGCCACGTCCTCGGAAAGCTCGCGGTTGCGCTTGACGCCCTGCATCTGGCGCCAGTCGGACAGGATGACCGATATGGTCGAGAGCGGCGTACCGAGTTCGTGCGCGGCGCCTGAGGCCAGCAGGCCCATGCGCACGATGTGGTCTTCCTCGGCCGAACGCTGGCGCAGGTCGGCGAGGTAGGCATCGCGTTCGCGCAGGTTGCGGTTGATGCGCGTCATGAAGATCACGATCAGGCCGGCCGCGAGCACGAAGCAGATGAACATACCGCGCAGATGCAGCGCCAGGAGGTCGCTGCCACCGTGATGCGGGAGCGCGATCGGCTGGAAAACGAAGATGAGAAAGACGAAGCAGGCCGAGGCGGCTACCACCAGGAGCCAGGTCGACCATGGCGCCAGCAGCGCGGCGCCGAGCGTGATCTGCAGCAGATAGAGCGACACGAACGGGTTCGAGGCGCCGCCGCTCAGGTAGAGCTGCGTCGTCAGCGCCGCCATGTCGAAGATCAGCGCGACGAAGAGCTGCGCGTTGGAGATGCGGCGATTGCCGCGCAGGGCGAGCAGGCTGAAGATGTTGAGCCCGACAAGGAAAAGCACCACGCCGGCCATCTCGGTGAGCGGCAGCGGGATCGCGAACCAGTATTGCGTCACCAAGATGGTCAGCACCTGCCCCGCCACCGCCAGCCAGCGCAGTTGGATGAGGAGCAGCAGGTTCTTCCTGTTCGTCACGTCGGAATTCGAGGCGGCGCCTCCCTGTCCGGCGACCGGAACCGTCAGGATCGGTTTGTCGCGATGAAACCGCGCGATCGAGATGTTCATCTTGCCGCGTCCCGCTTCCGACGTCCGGCGAAGATCGGCCTGGCGAGGGCGGTCGCCAGCATCGCTGCCATGGCAAACCAGGTCAAAGCATAGACCAGATGGCTGTTGCGGAAGGTGACGACGGTGAGCCCGCCGCGCGGCCAGCCAGCCGGCTCGGACGCTCCGGCATCGATGAAATACGGCGCGACATCGGTCAGGCCGCGCGCCTTTGCGATGGCGTCGACGTCCCGCGAATACCAGCGATTGGCCGCCGGGTCGTTGCTGCGCAGGAAACCGCCGCGCGGTTCGCTGATGCGCAGCAGCCCGTCTACCGTCGCCGTCGCGGTGGACCCGCCACCCTCCCGCTCGAACTCGGCCTTGCGGTCCTGCGGGATGAAACCGCGGTTGACGAGGACCGTGAAACCGCGGTCGCCGCGCATCGGCGTCAGCACCCAATAGCCGCCGCCAAGCTCAGTCACCGCCTGCACCAGCGTGTTGGCACCGCCCTCAAAGCGCCCGGTCAACCGCACATGGCGATATTCGTAGTCAGGCGCGCTCAACCCGCTCCAGTCCCGCGGACCAGGCGCATCGACGACGGGAGCATGGATGCGTTGGTCGACGCGGACGATCAGGTCGAGCTTCCAGACCCGCCTTTCCAATTGCCAAATCCCAAGCCCGAGAAACACCAGGACGCCGAGAAGCCCAGCCAGCGCAAGCAAGAATCGCGACGCGGAGCCCTTCGGGGTGGCATGAGAGCCAGTACTTGTCCGGCCGATCATATCCTTTGCCTCGACTTTGGCCCTCTCCACGCCCGACACGCTCACGCCCGAAACGGGGCTCATGGCATCTCCCGCATCTCGTGGAGCCCGGGCATCATGTTGGCGTTGAGGTGGTACATCACCCAGAGCGAGCCACTGAGCACGATGACGACGAGGATCACCGTGAAAATGAGCGCCAGCATCGACCATCCGCCTTCCGAGGCGGGGTTCATATGCAGGAAGAAGACCATGTGCACCACGATCTGCACCACCGCGAAGGCCATGACGATGATGGCCGTGGCCTGCTTGTTGTCGATGGCTCCGCTCATGACCATCCAGAACGGGATGGCGGTGAGGATCACCGACAGGACGAAGCCGATCAGGTAGCCCTTCAGCGACCCGTGCGCGGCGCCGCCATGCGTGTGGTCGTGATCGGCATGATCATGCGCGCTCATCTGAGCATCCCCATCAGATAGACGAAGGTGAAGACGCCGATCCAGACGACGTCGAGGAAGTGCCAGAACATCGAGAGGCACATCAGCCGGCGGCGGTTGGCCTCGATGAGGCCGTATCTGGCGACCTGCACCATCAGCGTCGCCATCCAGACGATGCCGAAGGTCACGTGCAGGCCGTGCGTGCCGACCAGGGTAAAGAAGGACGACAGGAAGGCGCTGCGCTGCGGCGTCGCGCCCTCATGGATCATGTGCGCGAATTCGGATAGCTCGATGGAGAGGAACGCCATGCCGAACAGCATGGTCACCACGAGCCAGGCTTGCGTCGCGCCGACGCGGCCCTTGTCCATGGTCAGCATGGCAAAGCCGTAGGTGATCGAGGACAAGAGCAGCATGGTGGTGTTGACCGCCACCAGGCCCAGATCGAACAGATCCTTCGGCGCCGGACCGGCCGCGTAATTGCCGCCGAGCACGCCATAGGCCGCGAACAGCATGGCGAAGATCAGGCAGTCGCTCATCAGATAGAGCCAGAAGCCGAGCATGGTGCTGCCGCCTTCGGCGTGCGCATGCTCCTCTTCCAGGTGGAAGACCGGTGCGGTATCGGCCGTGATCGCCGTCGATGCCATGCTCGAACCCTAGCCCTGGGCGGCGAGGAGCGTCGTCCTCGCCTCTTCCGTTTGCGCGACCTCGGCAGCCGGGATGTCGAAGTCGCGGTGATAGTTGAAGGTGTGGCCGATCGCGGTGGCGATGAGGCAGACGAAGCTCAGCGCCGCCAGCCACCACATATACCAGATCAGGCCGAAGCCGAGCGCGACGCTGAAGACGGCGAGGATGAGGCCGGTGCCGGTGTTCTTCGGCATGTGGATCGGCTTGAAACCGGACAGCGGGCGCCGGTAGCCGGCCTTCTTCATGTCGAACCAGGCGTCGTTGTCGCGAATGACCGGCGTGAAGGCGAAGTTGTAGGCCGGCGGCGGCGAGGAGGTCGACCATTCGAGCGTGCGTCCGTCCCAGGGATCGCCGGTGTGATCGGCCAGCGCTTCGCGCTTGCGGATGGAGACGAAGATCTGGACCAGGAAGGCGGCGATGCCGCAGGCGATCAGCACGGCGCCGAAGGCGGCGATGACGAACCATATCTGCAGCGAGGGATCGTCGAACACGCGCATGCGGCGCGTCACGCCCATCAGGCCGAGGATATAGAGCGGCATGAAGGCGAACCAGAAGCCGAGCACCCAGCACCAGAACGAGACCTTGCCCCAGAACGGATCTAGCCTGAAGCCGAAGGCCTTCGGCCACCAATAGGCGATGCCGGCGAACAGGCCGAACAGCACGCCGCCGATGATGACGTTGTGGAAATGCGCGATCAGGAACAGGCTGTTGTGCAGCACGAAGTCGGCCGGTGGCACGGCAAGCAGCACGCCGGTCATGCCGCCGACGGTGAAGGTGAGCATGAAGGCTACCGTCCACATCATCGGCAGTTCGAAGCGGATGCGGCCGCGATACATGGTGAACAGCCAATTGAATATCTTCGCCCCGGTCGGGATCGAGATGATCATCGTGGTGATGCCGAAGAAGGAATTGACGCTTGCGCCGGAGCCCATGGTGAAGAAGTGGTGCAGCCAGACGAGATACGACAGGATGGTGATGACCACCGTGGCGTAGACCATGGAGGTGTAACCGAACAGGCGCTTGCCGGAGAAAGTCGAGGTGACCTCGGAGAAGACGCCGAATAACGGCAGGATAAGGATGTAGACCTCCGGGTGACCCCATATCCAGATGAGGTTCACATACATCATCGGGTTGCCGCCGAAGTCGTTGGTGAAGAAGTTGGTGCCGACATAGCGGTCGAGCGCGAGCAGCGTCAGCACCGCCGTCAGCACCGGGAAGGACGCCACGATCAGCACGTTGGTGCAGAGCGAGGTCCAGGTGAAGACGGGCATGCGCATCATCGTCATGCCGGGGGCGCGCATCTTGATGATGGTGCAGATCAGGTTGATGCCGGACAACGTCGTGCCGACGCCGGCGACCTGCAGCGCCCAGATGTAGTAATCGACGCCGACGTCGGGACTGTAGTTGATGCCGGAGAGCGGCGGATAGGCCAGCCAGCCGGTGCGGGCGAATTCGCCGACGAACAGCGAGGCCATGACCAGGATGGCGCCGCCGACCGTCATCCAGAAGCTGAAATTGTTGAGGAAGGGGAACGAGACGTCGCGCGCGCCGATCTGCAGCGGCACGACGAAGTTCATCAGCCCGGTGACGAAAGGCATCGCCACGAAGAAGATCATGATCACGCCATGGGCGGTGAAGATCTGATCGTAGTGATGGGCGTTGAGATAACCCTCGGAACCGTTGAAGGCGATGGCCTGCTGCAGGCGCATCATGATGGCGTCGGAAAAGCCGCGCAGCAGCATGACGAGGCCGAGCGCCATGTACATGACGCCGATCTTCTTGTGGTCCACGCTGGTGAACCACTCGCGCCACAAATAGCCCCAGAGCTTGAAATACGTGATGGCGCCAAGAACAGCGACACCGCCGAGCGCCACCACGATGAAGGTGCCGACGACGATCGGCTCGTGCAGCGGCAGCGACTCCAGAGTGAGGCGGCCGAAGATGAATTTGGTCAGCGTCTCAGGCATCCGCCATCCTCACAATTCGAAGCGCAGCAGGCCGAGCGACGGCGTCTCGGCGTCTGCGCGGCGGCTGCCTGCCCCTGGACTGAGCAGCCCCGCCCCGCGCAATGGCGAAAGATCGCGCACCGGCCAGTATTTCGCGTCGGCATCGCGGGCCGCGCGCGAGGCGGCGGCCGCTTCCTCCGCCGTGCAGATGCTTGCGACATAGGACGGATCGTTGCCGAACACCGCGCCGCGCCGGGCAAGCTTGTCATATTGCAGCGGCAGGGTGTTGCGCACGCCGGCGAGCCCCAGGCCGCCCTTGGCGTCGATCGACATCATCTCGTTCATGCACATCTTGCCGCGCTCGACGCACAAATTGAGGATGGCGCCGAAGAGGTCGGGATCGACGGAGGCATAATGGCGGACCGGCTCGTTCTCGCTCGGACGTTCGAGCTCGAGATAACTGTCTCGGTTGAGCGTGGCCTGCGCGCTCTTGGTCTGCGTCACCCAATCGGCGAAGGCCTGGTCGGACAGGCCGTGGAAGGCAAAGCGCATGCCGGAGAAGCCGGCGCCGCTGTAGTTGGCCGAAAAGCCGGTATAGGTTCCCGGACGGTTGATGACGGCGTGCAGCTTCGTTTCCATAGCGGGCATGGCGTAGATCTGCCCGGCAAGAGCTGGAATGTAGAAGGAGTTCATCACCGTCGAGGAGGTAATGCGGAAGTCGATCGGCTGGTTGACCGGCGCCGCCAACTCGTTGACGGAGGCAATGCCGTAATCGGGATAGATGAAGAGCCATTTCCAATCCAGCGCGACGACCTCGACCTTGAGCGGCTTGTGGTTCTGGGTGACCGGCTGTCCTGGTTCGATCCGGTCGATGCGCCGGTAGGGATCGAGCAGATGCGTGCCGAGCCAAGTGAGCGCGCCCAGGCAGATGATGACGAGCAGGGGTGCCGCCCAGATCACCAGTTCCAGCTTGGTCGAATGGTCCCAGTCCGGCGTATAGGTCGCCGTGGTGCTGGATTGCCGGTAGCGCCAGGCAAACAGCACGGTCAGCGCCATGACGGGCACGATGATGAGCAGCATCAGCAGTGTGGAGACGACGAGCAGGTCGCGCTGCTGCACTGCCACGTCGCCCGCAGGCACCAGCACGACCAGATCGCAGCCGCTCAGCAGCACCGCGAGCGGAAAAAGAAGCAAGGCTCCGGATCGTCTCATCAAACGCTGCCCTCGATGGCCCTGCAGCAGGATCTCTGCAGGTTGCGATGCGATATGGACCAACGGCTACTGCCGCAGGCACGGTGACAACATTGGACAATTTGTCCAATGCCCAGTCGGTATGGCTTTCGCGAAAGTGTGCACGCATAATTGGATGACGACAACATCGCATCGGGACGACAATCGCGTTCCGAACTTGAGCTCGGTGGCGACGGAAACGATGGCTGAAACTTCGACTTCCGAAACGGACAGCAGGCTGATCGGCTCGCATCACGGCCAGGTCAGCGCGGGCGATATCGCGGTCGGCGTGATCATCGGCAGGACGTCGGAATTCTTCGATTTCTTCGTCTATGCGATCGCTTCCGTGATCGTGTTCCCCAAGCTTGTGTTCCCAACGCACGACCCGCTGGTCGGAACGCTCTACTCCTTCGCCATCTTCGCGCTGGCCTTCATCGCGCGTCCGTTCGGCACCGTGCTGTTCATGGCGATCGACCGCGCCTATGGCCGCGGCGCCAAGCTGACGATCGCGCTGTTCCTGCTCGGCACCTCGACGGTCGCCATGGCATTCCTGCCCTCCTATGAGGATGTCGGCGCGGTCGCCGCCTGGCTGCTGGCGCTCACCCGCTTCCTGCAGGGCCTGGCGCTCGGCGGGACATGGGACGGACTGCCCTCCCTCCTGGCGCTAAATGCGCCGCAGAACCGGCGCGGCATCTATGCGATGATCCCGCAGCTCGGCGCGCCGATCGGGCTCATCGTGGCAAGCTCGCTGTTTGCCTTCTTCGTCGCCAACCTCTCGGCGGACGATTTCTTTGCCTGGGGCTGGCGCTATCCCTTCTTCGTCGCCTTCGCCATCAACGTCGTGGCGCTGTTTGCCAGGCTGCGCATCGTGGTCACGCCCGAATTCTCGAAACTCTACGAGAGCGGCGACCTGCAGCCGACGCGCATCAGGGAGATGGTTCGGACTGAAGGACGCAACGTCGTGGTCGGCGCCTTCGCGCCGCTGGCGAGCTTTGCCCTGTTCCATATGGTGACGGTCTTCCCGCTATCCTGGGTGTTCCTGTTCACCAATGAGGGCCCGGAACGTTTCCTGGTCATCGAGGCGGTGAGCGCGCTGTTCGGCATCGCGGCCATCGTCGCATCGGGGCCGCTGGCCGACCGTGTCGGACGTCGTGCCTTGCTCGGCGGCGGCGCCGTCGCCATCGCCGCTTTCAGCGGCTTTGCCCCACAGCTTCTCAACGGCGGCACCGTCGGCGAGACGGTGTTCATGGTGCTCGGCTTCATCCTGCTGGGCTTGAGCTTCGGGCAGTCCTCGGGCGTCGTGGCATCGAGCTTCTCGCGCCAGCACCGCTATACCGGCTCGGCGGTGACATCGGACCTGGCCTGGATGTTCGGCGCCGGCTTCGCGCCGCTTGCCGCGCTGCTCCTGGCCGGCAATTTCGGCCTTATCGCCGCCGGCGCCTACCTGCTTTCGGGCGCCGCCTGCACGCTGATCGCGCTCTGGATCGACAGGCAAGCGTCCACGACCGACCGCTAAAGCGCGTCGCGCTGAAGCGGATTCAGGCGACGCGCTTTTAAGGCTTTGTTTTCATGCAGGTCGTTATCGCAAAACCGCTGCACACTTTTGCGCGACACGCATTAGTACATTGTCGCGGCGGGCAGGCGCGCAATCAGACCTGGTAGAAATCCCGGTACCATTCCACGAAGCGCGGGACGCCGATCTCGATCGGGATCCTGGGCTTGAAGCCGATCACCTCTTCGAGCGAGGTGACATCGGCGAAGGTCGCCAGAACGTCGCCCGGCTGGAGCGGCATCATGTTGCGGATCGCCTTGCGTCCAAGCGCGTCTTCCAGCACGTCGATGAGCCGGCTGAGCTCGACGGGTGAACTGTCGCCGATGTTGTGGATCCTGAACGGCGCGGTGCTCGTCGCCGGGTCCGGCGCAGCGCTTTTCCAATCGGGGTTGGGTGTCGCGGGATGCCGCATGACGCGGACCACCCCCTCGACGATGTCGTCGATATAGGTGAAATCCCGCTGCATGTTGCCATGGTTGAAAACGTCGATCGGCTGGCCGGCGAGGATGGCCTTGGTGAAGATGAACAAGGCCATGTCGGGCCGTCCCCATGGACCGTAGACGGTGAAGAAACGCAAGCCCGTCGTCGGCAGCCCGAACAGATGGCTGTAGGTGTGGGCCATCAGCTCGTTCGCCTTTTTGCTGGCGGCATAGAGGCTGAGGGGATGGTCGGCGGAATCATGCACCGAGAACGGCATGCGCGTGCTACCGCCGTAGATCGAGCTCGACGAAGCGTAGACGAGATGGCCGACCGATGCCTGCCGGCACCCTTCCAGGATGTTGAGGAAGCCGTTGAGATTGCTTTGCGCATAGACGTGCGGATTGACCAGCGAATAGCGGACGCCTGCCTGCGCGGCGAGGTTGACGACGATCTCCGGCGCGACCGACGCAAAGACCCTCGAGATGCCATCGCGGTCGGCGAGATCGACATGCTCGAAACGAAAATTCGGGAACGCCTTCAGCCGCTCGAGCCGCGCCTGCTTCAGCGCGACGTCGTAATACTCGTTCATGGAGTCGAGGCCGACAACCTGCCGGCCTTCGGCAAGCAGCCTCTGGCAAAGGTGAAAACCTATGAAGCCGGCTGCGCCGGTGATCAGGATCGGCCTGCTCGACGTCAATGCATACCCCTAACGCTGTAGCCAGACCATTTACCGACCAATAGCCCGCGGACAGTCTGCGGATCAACGCAGCCCAGGCCGATCTTGGCGACAGGTTCGGGCACGCCTTGAATTCCTCAGGCTGGTCGAGACTTGCGCCTTTTATGGCAGGCCGGCGTCGAATTCAACGATACGCTGTCTTCTGCCATTTCCCAGGCAGCTCCCTGTCATCGCGCCGGCGGTAGCCAGCGGCTGCAGCGTCTTCAACATGGCGAGCAGCTGGCTCTGCTGATGGGTGCCGGTTTTCTGGAAGACGCGCTCGAGATAGGTGCGGGCGGATTTTGACGGTGATGCCGCCCCCGCGCGGCCGTTTCCGCCAAAGTGAGGCCTGCGGCAAGATCGGCTGCCAGCCGTGCCTCCGCCGGCGTCGAAGACCTGAGCGCTGGCCGAGTTCGACAGGCCGCTCGCTTTCTGGAGCACCGAGTTCCATCGCTCCGGGACGAAGGCTCGTATACGGTTTCAATCAGATCGATCATGGCCGCCATGGGAACGATGCGGGCCGGACGGGCCAGAAACCATCAGTATCCGACACAGGAAGCTCAATCTCAAGCCAACGCTTATATAGGGACGTGGACATGGGTCGAACCCGCCCGCGTGGAATGAGATTGCGCACACGGCCCCGATTGGGGATTTGCTTTTCTTGGTGATCCCCCTTCACTGGGGCAAACTGCCAGCGGGCTGTCAGGAGGAGAAATGAGAGCACGCGCGGCGACGGTCGGAGACCTGGAAGATGTCTTCCACGGCCTGTCCAAGCGAATGTCGGACGAGTATGTGGCGGCCGGCAAGGACAGCAAAAGCGCCTATGACAATCTGATGATGAACCTGAAGGAAGGCCGGGCGCATGCGCTCGTGCAAGACGACAGGACGGTGGCGATCATCGCCTGGCACGAGCATGCGGACGCCGCCGATACGCTCTTTGCCGCGCAGGAGGATTTCTTCAACGCCTCGACGGTCCGCTTCTGCAAGCGCCACATCCGCCATGTCCAGGCGCTCGCCGGCAACCTTCCCATACATTCGCGCAGCTGGCTGGACAGGCCCGACGTAGCGAAATGGTTCCGCGTGATCGGCTATGTCGACCGAGGGCGCGAGAACGGCGCCACCCTGTTCGAGCTGCCCCCGGCCGCCAATAGCTGAAAGGCCGCGAACGATGCCTGCGCCCGCCGCGGTCCCTCTCGTCAGAGGCCGAACCAGCGCGACCTCCTGCTCGCGCCGAACATCTCCTTGTCGGCACGGAGTGTGACCGAGGGCTCATAGTAGTTGCCGGTCGGCGTGGGCCCCGAGAAGAAGTCGACCTCGACCTTGCCGATGCGCCCGCCGCCAAACTCGATATAGCAGGTCCCGAACCCATCATAGAGGGTCCCACCGCCTCTGTGGCGCAACTTTGCCACGAGGGCGCTGGCCACCGCCCGCGCGGCGCCCTCGGCGAAGACGCCGGCCTTGGGCGTGCCGGTGTTAGCGCCGTCGCCGACGGCGTAGACATTCTCGTATTTCGTTTCGAGCGTACGCGGATTGACCGGAATCCAGCCGTTTTCAGACATGCCGCTTTCGAGCACGACCGGCGGCACCCGGTGCTTGGGCACGCCAAGGAAAAGCTCGAAAGGCATTTCCGAGCCGTCGTCGAGGACGGCCACGTTTCGCGTGTTGTCGACGGAGGCGACACGGCGCCCCGGGATGAATTTGATGCCGCGCTCGGCGAAGGCGGCAAGCAAGGCGAGCGAGGTGTCGGGCGAAGGCGGCACCGGGCTGCCCAACGGCAGCACCAGCGATATCTCGCAAGCCTCGCGCACGCCTTGCCGCACCAGATAGTCATGCAGCATCAGCACGCATTCGCTGGGTGCCGGCGGGCATTTGTAGGGCGCGCCGCAGACCCCCACCATCGCCCTGCCCTTCTTGAAACCTGGCAGCACGTGGCGCAGCCGTTCCGCGCCGGGCACCGAATAGAACTCGTTGGTTCCGGAAAGACCAGGCGTTGCGTCGAAATCATATTCGGCGCCAAGTGCCACGATCAGATGGTCGGCGTCGAACATGCCGTCATCGGTGACGACACGGCGGCTTTGCGGATCGATCGCTGTGATGGTGCGCTTCAGCATGCGCACGCCGGGCTTGGCGAAGCTGGCATAAGGCAGGCGAACCGCGTCCGGCTGCTTCAGGCCTAACATGACGTCGAGCTTGGAGAAGCCGAAAATGAAGGTATCGCTCTTGTCGATCAGGGTCACGTCGATGGCGTCGCCCATCGCTTCGGAAAGCAGCGTCGTGAGTTCGAGGCCGCCGAAGCCTGCCCCAAGGACGACGATGCGCGGTTTGTTTGCCGTGTTCATCTCAGTTCCCCACCATGTCTCTGGCGCCAAGCGCCGGTTGATCTTCATTCCCTGAAGTGGCGGCGAGGACTCCATCTCCTCGCCGTCGATGCCCCTACCGCCAAGGCCTAGCGGGCTTGCCGCTTGCACTCGTCAGGTGAGGACGGGCTGCGGCACGATGCGAATGTAGGGCTTGGGTTCCTTCCAGCCCTGCGGATAGAGCTGCCTGGCCTCGTCGTTCGACACCGAGCCAGCGATGATGACGTCGTCGCCGGGCTTCCAGTTGACGGGGGTCGCTAGGCGGTGCTTGGCCGTCAACTGCAGGGAGTCGATGACGCGCAGCACCTCATCGAAGTTGCGGCCAGTCGTCATCGGATAGGAAATGACCAGCTTGATCTTCTTGTCGGGGCCGATGACGTAGACATTGCGCACCGTCTGGTTGTCGGCGGCGGTGCGGCCGTCGGCCGTGTTGCCGGCCGAGGCCGGCAGCATGTCGTAAAGCTGGGAGACGGCCAGCGTCGGATCGCCGATCATCGGGAAGTTGGGGGCCGTCCCCTGCGTTTCGGCGATGTCCTTTGCCCAGCCTGCATGCTTCTCGACGGGGTCGACGGAGAGGCCGATGATTTTCACGCCGCGCTTGTCGAACTCGGGCTTCAGACGCGCCATGTAGCCGAGCTCGGTCGTGCAGACCGGCGTGTAGTCCTTCGGATGTGAGAAGAGGATGCCCCAATCCTTGCCCAGCCATTCATGGAAGGAAATCGGACCTTCGGTGGTGTCGGCCATGAAGTCGGGGGCGATGTCTGCGATACGGAGTGACATGGTTGTGTTCCTTTCCGGTTGGAATTCGATTGCGGCGCTAAATTAGGAAATCTATGTTCCGCCAGCGTTCCCCGACGACGGCCGCCCGGTGACGGCTTCGGCGGCGGCGCCCTTTCTTCCGGACGGTGCATGCATGCGCGTTTCGATCCATCTGCTCGGCCGGTTCGCCGTCAGCGTCGATGACCGGGTGGTCCCGGCGGCGGAGTGGCGGCGCGACCGCGCGGCGGCTTTGGTCAAGCTGCTTGCCTTGCGGCCTGGACATCGCGCCCACCGCGAGCAGATCATGGAGACCTTCTGGCCCGACGCGGACCCCGACGCCGCCGGCGCCAGCCTGCGCAAGGCGGTCCATTTCGCACGCCGCGCGCTGGGCAGCCGCGACCTGATCGACGTGAGCAACGATATCGTGGCGCTCGCCCCGGATGTCGAACTGGCGATCGACACGGAGAGCTTCGAGACCGCCGCGAAGGGCGCCCTGCGAGGCGACGACAGCAAGGCCTTCGCACACGCCGCCGAGCTCTACGGAGGCAGGCTCCTGCCCGACGATCTGTTCGTCGAATGGCTGGACGCCCCGCGCGCGCAACTGCAGCAGCGCTATAGCGACCTCCTGCGCGCCGGCAATCTCTGGCAGCGACTGATCGCGCTCGACCCGGCCGACGAGCAGGCGCAATGCGCGCTGATGCAGGCAGCACTCGATGCCGGCAACCGCGTGGAAGCGATCCGCCAATTCAATCAGCTTCGCGACAATCTGCATGCCGAACTCGGCGTCGGGCCGAGCGCCGCCACCATCGCGCTCTACGAGAAGGCCCTGGCTCTGTCCGGCACGGAGACCGTCAGCCCGGTGGAGCAGATACGCACGTCGCTTGCCTGGGGGCTGGTGCATCTGCAAAGCGGCGAATTCGACAAGGCAAGCGAAATTGCCCGGCACACGCGTGACCTTGCACTCGGCGCCGACCTGCCGCGCGAGGTCGGCGAGTCCAGCGCCTTACTGGGCATCGCATCGATGATGCAAGCCCGGTGGCCGCAACTGTTCCGGTCCGAATTCATCGAATGGGTCCGCGCCAAACCCGCCTTCGTTCAGCATGTGTTCGACGGTCATCTGTGCCTTTCCGAATTCTGTCTGTGCAGCGCGAAGGGCCATGCCGAGGTCGCGGGACTTGCGCGGGAATTGCTCACCGTGGCCGAAGAGGCCGGATCGAGCGCGGGCCGCGGTCTCGCTTGCCTCCTGCTTGGAGAGGCCTCGCTTTTCTCGGGCGATCTCGACGGCGCCGAAGGCTTCCTTGCCGCGGCGGAACAATTGCTTCAGGAAGCGGATGCCGTGGCAGGCCGCGTGCTTGCAATCGAGCGGCTGGCCGAGATCGCGCTGGAACGCGGCCAAAGGTGGCGAGCCGGCCGTCTCATCCGCCGCGGCCTGGCGGATGCGGAACGATCCTGGCTTTCCCCACACCTGATCATGCGCATGCAGGCATTGGCCGTACGCGCCGCTTCCACGCCCAAGATGGTGGCCGAGGAAATCCTCGCCGGCGACCGGCTGCTGATCCCCGGCGCCTGCCAGCCCTGTTCGATGGCGCTGCGCACCGCGTCGGCGATAGCCCTTGCAGAAGCCGGCGACCTGGAACAGGTCGATCGCCGCCTGAACGATGCCGAGCGCATCGCCGGCATGTGGCAAGGCGGCCCCTGGGCCGCGGCGCTCTGGGAGGCGCGCGGCGTGCAGCGGCGGGCGCAGAACAAGGAAATGCGCGCGCTGGCGGCCTTCGAGGAGGCGGCAGGCCGCTACGAGGAACTCGGGCGGCCACGCGACCAGGCCCGCTGCCTCGCACGAATGAACCCCGCCGGCTGATTCCCCAATTTTGGCTCGCGCGTAGCCCAGGGCTCCGCATGAAAGGCGTCTTCCCCGGCAACGGCGACTTGCACAGAGCATTGTTTGGCGGAATTGTAGTAAACGCAGCCGGGGCAAACCGGCACGCCGGATCGGTATGGCTGCTGGAAATCGGGATGCTGCGCGTCTGCCTGGCCCTTGTCGTCATCGCTGCCCTGACGAGACCGTCGGGGGCGGAGACACGCGCCTCCCATCTTTTCGATCGTCCCGAGCTGTCGGCGGCATATTCGGGCCAATCCGATCTCGTCACCGCGTACACGACCGGCATGGCGCGCTATCGGCTTCAATATTCGGGCCATACGGACCAGGCCGGTTTGGCCGCGCCGCTCGAGCCTCGGCTGCTGCGGCCTGAATTCCAACAACGGACATGGCGTTCCTCGGATGGCAGCCTGCTGCAGGGCTTTGCCGGCAAGGGTGGCTTCCGGCTGACCGCAGGCAATTGCGTGACCCGCATCTGCATGGCCAGCGAATGCAGCGAGGCCGGCTGGCCGCTTTATGCCTGCAGCGACGGGCGCAAGCGCAAAATGTCGGTCAAAAGCTTCGTGACGGCAACATTCGACGGCATCTCCTACCGGCGGTTGAGCGCGCCGCAGGAGTGAGATCGGCGACCCGAACCGGGTTATGGAGCCGCTTGCGCCCATCTCGCCAGGCGTGGCATCGGTTGCAGCGTTTTGAGCAAGTCCGAAGACAGAGACAGTGGCACGCCAACCCGACCGACGATCAGCAACCCCAAAGGTCAGCCTCGCCCGAGCGCTTTCCAAGCTTGGCTTCTGCTCGCGCACGCAGGCCGAGCGTTTCGTCACCGAGGGGCGGGTACAGGTCGGCGGCAAGACGGTGCGCGATGCCTTGCTGCGCATCGATCCCGACCGCGACCGCATCACCGTCGACGGCGAGCGCGTCGTTGCCGAGCGCAAGGTCTATCTGATGCTCAACAAGCCGCGCGGGCTGGTCACGACCCGCGACGACCCCGAAGGCCGCGGCACCGTCTATGACTGCCTGGAAGGGCTCGACCTGCCCTTCGTGTCACCCGTTGGCCGCCTCGACAAGGCGAGCGAAGGGCTGCTTTTGATGAGCAACGACACGCGCTGGGCGAACGGTCTGCTCGACCCCGCCTCGCATGTCGCCAAGACCTATCACGTGCAGATCGCGGCCGTGCCCGACGAAGCGATGCTGGAGCGCTTTCGCCAAGGGGCGGTCGTCGACGGCGAGTTGCTCACCGCAAGCTCGATCGCGCTGTTGCGCAGCGGCGGGCGGACGGCGTGGCTGGAAATCGTGCTCGACGAGGGACGCAACCGGCAGATCCGCAGGCTGCTCGGCGCTTTCGACATCGAGGTGCTGCGGCTGATCAGGGTGGCGATCGGCGGATTGCAGCTCGGCGAGCTCGCCAAGGGCAAGGCGCGGCATTTGACGAGCGAGGAGCTGGCGATCTTGTCGACTTGACGCGCCAAGCACTCCCCCTCACCCGGATTGCCAGCCGAATTGAAGGCAATTCGGGGCAATCCGACCTCTCCCCAAGGGGAGAGGAGGTCGCCGGCGCCGAAATCAGCCTCTTCTCCCCGCCGGGGAGAAGGTGGCCGCGAAGCGGCCGGATGAGGGGGAGCCCGCGCTCGCTACTTCTGGTTCCACCTCCGGATGACCGGCTCGGTCAGATCGTGCTCGTAGCCGAGGATGCTGAGGCTGGCGGTGTCGAGCACGAAATGCTCGCCGCCTTGCGGCGGCAGGCCGACCCAGCGCGACGCGAACACACGCAGGAAATGCGAGCTGGAGAAGATGAGCACATTACCGGCAACCGCGCGCATCCCGGCGATGATGGTATCGGCGCGGGCGCCGACATCGGCCGCCGTCTCGCCGCCCGGGCAGCCGTCGCGAAACAACTGCCAGCTGGAACGCTTGGACAATATCTCCTTGGTCGTCACGCCTTCATAGGCGCCATAGTCCCATTCCTGCAGGTCGACCTTTTTCACCGCGCGCTCGCCGAAACCGGCGAGCCGGCAGGTGTCGAAGGCGCGCTGCGACGGGCTCGACCAGACCGCCTGGAAAGTCAGGCCCTTGAGCCGGTCGGCGACGCCGCGCGCGGCCTCCTCGCCTTTCGCGGTCAGAGGGATGTCGGTGCGGCCGGTATGCCTGCCCGAGAGACTCCACTCCGTCTCGCCATGACGGACAAGATAGATCTCGGGATACGCACTGCTCATCGACCGCCCTCTCGGCTGAATGTTTCGCCGGGAATCCGGCTCGCGCAGCCTATGCGGCGGCCGACAAAAAGAACAGGCCGCGGCGATTGCCGCGACCTGTTCGGCATCGGGAGGATGCTGGTTGGCTAGGCAGGCTGCAGGCCGCCCGACAACGCGAGGTCGGCTTCTTCCGACAACTGGCCGGCCATGGCGGCGGCGAACCTGGTCTGGTCGAGCTCACCTTCCCAGCGCGCCACGACGATGGTCGCGACCGCGTTGCCGACGAAGTTGGTGAGCGCGCGGCATTCCGACATGAAGCGGTCGACGCCGAGGATCAGCGCCATGCCGGCGACCGGCACGGAGGGCACTACCGAGAGCGTCGCGGCCAGTGTGATGAAGCCGGCGCCGGTGATGCCGGCGGCACCCTTCGAGCTCAGCATGGCGACGAGCAAGAGCAGGATCTGGTCGCCGAAGGTGAGCGGCGTGTCGGTCGCCTGGGCGATGAAAAGTGCTGCCAGCGTCATGTAGATGTTGGTGCCGTCGAGGTTGAAGGAATAGCCGGTCGGGATGACCAGGCCGACCACCGAGCGGTTGCAGCCGGCGCGCTCCATCTTGGCCATCAGACCGGGAAGTGCTGCTTCCGACGACGATGTGCCGAGCACCAGGAGCAATTCTTCCTTGATGTAGCGGATCAGCGCCAGGATGGAGAAGCCGTTATACCATGCCACAGTGCCGAGCACGACGAGCACGAAGAGCAGCGATGTCAGATAGAAGGTGCCGATCAGCATGGCGAGGTTGGCGATCGCGCCGATGCCGTATTTGCCGACGGTGAAGGCCATGGCGCCGAAGGCGCCGATGGGCGCCGCCTTCATCAGGATGGCGACGAGGCGGAAGACCGGCGAGGTCAGCGCCTGCAGGAAATCGACCACGGGGCGGCCGCGCTCGCCGACCAGCGCCAGCGCTATGCCGAACAGCACCGAGAAGAACAGGACCTGCAGGATGTCGCCCTGCGCGAAGGCGCCGGTGATGGTGTCGGGGATGATGTTCATCAGGAAGCCGACGATGGAAGAGTCATGCGCCTTCTCGGTGAAGGTCGCCACCTTCGATGGGTCGAGGGTCGCGGGATTGATGTGCATGCCGGCGCCGGGCTGGATGACGTTCGACACGACGAGGCCGACGATGAGCGCCAATGTCGAGAAAACGAGGAAATAGATCATCGCCTTGCCGGCGACGCGGCCGACCTTGTGCAGGTCGGAGACACCGGCAATGCCGGTTGCCACAGTGAGGAAGATCACCGGCGCGATCACCATCTTGACCAGCTTGATGAAGGCGTCGCCAAGCGGTTTCAGCGATGCGCCCAGCTCGGGGTAGAAATGGCCAAGCAGGATACCGGCGGCAATCGCCACCAGGACCTGTACGTAGAGATGCCGGTAAAAGGGAATCTTGCCGCGCGGTTCGGCGGCAGCGATTGCTGTCTGCATGATGTCCTCCGTTCGGCCCCCGATCGAGACGCTCGACCTCCCAGGGGGCTATTGACCTCCACAGCCTCGCGGCTGCTGGGGATGCATTTGCAACCCGCGTGCCAGATGATGTCCGGAATCTCGCTCTGTTGATTTTGTTGGATTTTTCGATCCGGCGACAAGCGTGTTGGAGAACACTAGTGCGGTTATCCGCATAGGTTGAATTGCGCTTTGTGCGAAATCATGCACAGATGCGGCATGCTGCAACGCCCGGCCGCTGCCCTCGCCCCAACGCCCGAACTGCTTGCCGGGCGGGCACGGCGCACCTGGCTGCTGTTTACGGCGGTGGCGCTGCTGATCGTGCTCGCGGCGCTCTACGGCGCCGGGCTTTATGGTCGCTCGGCCGAGATCGAGACTCTAGCCGCGCAAGGGCGCACGGACGCCAACCTCAAAGTCGCGCTGCTGCGCGCGGTGCTGGAAAATCCGCGCGCGCTGCCGCTGCTCCTGTCGGAAGACCAGCAGGTGCATGATGCGCTGGCCGAGCGCAACCCCGCATCGATCGACGTGCTCAACCGCAAGCTCGAAGGGCTGGTCTCGGGCACCAAGGCCTCGGTGCTTTATGTCACCGGCACGGACGGCCTGGCGATCGCCTCCAGCAATTGGCGCGAGCCGGTGAGCTTCGTCGGCAACGACTATGGTTTTCGCGCCTATTTCTCTGTCGCGATGGAAACCGGCACGGCCGAATATTTCGCGCTCGGCAATGTCAGCAAACGTCCCGGCCTCTACATCTCGCGCCGCGTCGACGGCGCTTCGGGGCCGCTCGGCGTCGTCGTGGTCAAGATGGAGTTCGACCAGCTCGAGTCCGACTGGCGCGAGGCGAACCGGCCGGCCTATGTCAGCGATGCGCATGGCGTGGTGCTGATCACGAGCGTGCCCTCCTGGCGTTTCATGACGACGGCGCCGCTGGCCGCTCCGGTTACGGCCGACATCCGCGCCAGCCAGCAATTCGGCGATGCGCCGCTGGTGCCCTTGCCGATCACGAAACCGCAACCGCTCAGCCCCGATGTCGCGCTTGTCCAGGCCATCACGCCCGGCGGCAGCGATGCGGAATATCTGCGGCTTTCCACAGCCGTGCCGTCGACACCCTGGCGCCTCGACTATCTCGTTCCTGCCGAAGCACCGGTCGCGGCGGCGCAGCGGGAAATGCGGCTCCTGGTGCTCGGTGTCCTCGTGCCGCTCATTGCCTTTGCCGCCTATCTGTTGTGGCGCCGGCAATCCGGCCAGATGCGGATTGCCGCCGAACAGGCCGCGCGCGCCGAGCTCGAGCGCCGGGTCGTCGAGCGCACGCAGGATCTGAGCCTGGCGCGCGACCGGCTGCAGGCCGAGATCGCGGACCATCGCAGCACCGAAGCCAGGCTGCAGGTGATGCAGCAGGAGTTGGTGCAGGCCAACCGGCTTGCCACGCTTGGCCAGGTCGCGGCCGGGGTCGCGCATGAAATCAACCAGCCGGTGGCGACGATCCGCGCCTATGCCGACAATGCGCGTGTCTTCCTCGAACGCAAGCAGAGCGCCTCAGCCGAGGAGAACCTTGGCGCCATCGCCGCGCTGACCGAGCGCATCGGCTCCATCACCGAAGAGTTGAAAGCTTTCGCCCGCAAGGGCCGCACCGCCGCCGAACCGGTCGAACTGCGCGGCGTGATCGAAGGCGCCGTCGTGCTGCTCAGGAGCCGCTTCGCCGGCCGGCTTGATGCGCTGGCGATCACGCTGCCGCCGCCGGCGCTGAAGGTTATGGGCAACCGGCTGCGGCTGGAGCAGGTGCTGATCAACCTTTTCCAGAACGCGCTGGAGGCACTCGATGGCCGCGACGACGCGAAAGTCGAGGTTTCGACGGCCGAGATCGGCGATGACGTCGCGCTCATGGTCTCGGACAACGGCCCGGGCATTCCGTCCGCGATCCTGAAGTCGCTGTTCACGCCCTTCAACACCTCCAAGGAAAAAGGCCTGGGGCTCGGGCTCGTCATTTCCAAGGACATCGTCACCGACTATGGCGGGCGCATCGAGGTCTCGAGCAGCGGCCAGGGAACACGCTTCACCATCCATCTGTCGAAAGCCGGCGCTGCATGACGAAGCACGATCCAGCCCCGGTGATCCTGATCGATGACGACAGCGATCTGCTCAAGGCGACAAGACAGACGCTGGAGCTTGCCGGCTTTGTGGTGTCGGCCCATTCGGTGGCAAGCGAAGCGCTGGCGACGCTCGACAGGAATTTCGCCGGCGTGGTGGTGTCGGATATCCGCATGCCGGAGATCGATGGGCTGCAGCTTTTCGATCGCGTGCTGCTACTCGACCCCGATATCCCCGTCATCCTGGTCACCGGCCATGGCGATATCGCGATGGCCGTGAAGGCGATCAAGGACGGCGCCTACGACTTCATCACTAAGCCTTTCGCCGCCGACAGGCTGGCGCAGAGCGTTGCCCGGGCCGCTGAAAAACGCCGCCTGGTGATGGAAAACCGCGCCTTGCGCGAGGCGGCCGAGCAGGCGCAGGAAGGATTGCCGCTGATCGGCCAGACGCCGGCCATGGAGCGGCTGCGCCGGACATTGCGGCAGATCGCCGACACCGATGTCGACGTTCTGGTGACCGGCGAGACCGGTTCGGGCAAGGAGGTGGTGGCGAGCCTGCTGCATCGCTGGAGCCGCCGCGCCAAGGGCAATTTCGTCGCGTTGAACTGCGGCACGCTGCCGGAGACGGTCATTGAAAGCGAGTTGTTCGGACACGAGGCCGGCGCCTTCACCGGCGCGCAGAAGAAGCGCGTTGGCCGCATCGAGCATTCGAGCGGCGGCACGCTGTTCCTCGACGAGATCGAGAGCATGCCGGCCTCGACGCAGGTGCAGATGCTGCGCGTCTTGGAAATGCGCGAGGTGACGCCGCTCGGCACCAATGAGGTGCGCCCGGTCGACCTGCGCGTCGTTGCCGCCGCCAAGGTCGATCTCGGCGACGCCGGCCAGCGCGGCAATTTCCGCGAGGATCTCTATTACCGGCTCAATGTGGTGACGCTTTCGATCCCGCCGCTGCGCGAAAGGCGGGACGACGTGCCGCTGTTGTTCGGTTATTTCGCCGATCGCGCCGCCGCCCGCTTCCGGCGCGCCGTGCCAGCAATCTCCGCCGCGGTTCAGCGCCATCTCGGCGAACATGACTGGCCCGGCAATGTGCGCGAGCTCGCTCATTTCGCCGAACGCTTCGTGCTCGGGCTGGACGACGTTGCCGCCGCGTCTTCCCCGGCGGCAACGGAGATCGGCACCCCCACGCCCTTGCCGGAACGGCTCGATCGCTACGAAGCCGAAATTATCCGCGAGACACTTGGTCGCAATGACGGCGACGTCCGCCGCACCATCGAGGCGCTCGGCATTCCGCGCAAGACGTTCTACGACAAGCTGCAGCGGCACGGCATCGTGCGCAGCGATTTTTCCAGGTAGATCAGGGCCAGAGATGGAGCTGATATCGTCGGAAAACCCCTTCGCATCTTTCGGCATCATGCTGTGGGAACCGCAACGCCGCTGCGCCGTTGAAACCGACCGGGAAACCGTGGCACGTCGGCATCAGCCGGGCAGCGGATGCATCGCCGTGGCGGTTTTGCCGGGTTGCGCTCGGCAGGCGTTGATGGTTTGTTGCCGCCCAGCGGAGAACGAATGATGCGCGAATCCCTCGGTCAAGACGAATATGGCTCGACCAGCCCCTTCGACCCTGACGACCTGCCCAATCTCAATGCGATGGGGCCGGCGATGGGCGGCGGCAATGATTTCGAGAAATACGCGGTCGCCGTCATCATCGTCTTCGGCGCGCTGATCATCGGCGGCCTGATGGCCGCCTCCATGTCCTTCGGCCACCGCAACGGCTTCCTGTTCGCGCTTGGCGGGGCCACGGCGGCCTGGATTTCCGGCAATGCGCTGCTGCTCGACCGGCCACGCATCTATGCGCTGTTCGTCGCCATCGCCGCCGTGATGCTGATTGCCTCGACCATCACGCTGGTCGTGTAATTTTATCTGAGCATGATCTCGTTCACGCTTTTTGGGATCATGCTTTAATATCCCAAAGCCTCGCCGGCTGCCGCGCGGCTGTCAATGGCGCCGTTGTAGCGCGCGCCGCCGCCTTTCTCGATCTCGCTGAGGCTCTTGCCGCCGACCAGAATGCCGGCGGCTTGTCCCCAGGTCTCGTCGCTCAAGTCCAGATGATAGCCCATGCCGGCAAGCAGCTTCTCCGTGTCCGGCGAAAGCCCGAACGGTTCGACATAGATGGTGTCCGGCAGCCATTGATGATGGATGCGCGGCGCGTCGATCGCCTGCTGGATGTCCATGCCGTGGTCGATGACGTTGACGATCGCCTCGAGCGTGATGGTGATGATGCGCGAACCGCCCGGACTGCCGATGACCATGAACGGCTTGCCGTCTTTGGTCACGATGGTCGGGCTCATCGAGGATAAAGGCGTCTTCTTCGGCTGGATGGCATTCGCCTCGCCCTGGACCAGACCGTAGAGGTTCGGCACGCCGGGCTTCTGGGTGAAATCGTCCATCTCGTTGTTGAGCAGGATGCCGGTGCCGTCGGCGACGACCCCGGCGCCGAAGGAGCCGTTCAGCGTATAGGTGACGGCCACCGCGTTGCCGTCCTTGTCGATGATCGAATAATGCGTGGTTTCCTTCGACTCGCCGAAGCCCTTCGGCATCAGCTCCTTCGACACGCCGGCACGGAACGGGTCGATCTTGTCGCGAATGTCTTTCGCATAGGCCTTGTCGACCAGCTTCGAGACCGGATTGTCGACGAAATCAGGGTCGCCGAGCGCCGAGTTGCGGTCGACATAGGCGTGGCGCATGGCTTCCACCATGACGTGAACCGTCTCGGCCGAGCCGGCGCCGAGATAGGAGAGCGGATAGCCCTCCAGCACGTTGAGTATCTCGCAGATGATGACGCCGCCCGAGCTCGGCGGCGGCGAGGAAATGATCTCGTAGCCGCGATAGGAACAGGTCACCGGCTTCAGCTCGCGCACGGCATATTGCTCGAAATCAGGCTTGGCGAGGATGCCGCCTTTCGCGCCGCTCGCCTTGACGATTTCATCGGCAATCGACCCTTTGTAGAAGGCGTCCGGGCCTTTTTCCGAGATCGCCGAAAGGGAGGCGGCAAGGTCCGGCTGAACGAGCTTCTCGCCTATGCCGTAAGGCTTGCCGTCCTTTTTGAGGAAGATGGCGGCGGCAGCCGGGTCCTTCGCCAGCCGGTCGGCGCCGCCGGCGAACGAAGCCGCGTCGCCCTGGTTGAGCACGAAGCCGTCCTTGGCGTATGCAATCGCCCGCGCCATCAATTCCTGTCGCGGCAGCGTGCCGTATTTCTCGCGCGCCATCTCGAAGCCGGCGACCGAGCCGGGCACCCCGACCGCGAGATAGCCGTCGAGGCTGGCGCCTTTCACCGGATTGCCGTCCTTGTCGAGATACATGGACTTGGTCGCGGCGAGCGGCGCGCGCTCGCGGAAATCGAGGAAGGTCGTGCGGCCGTCCTTCATGCGCACGGTCATGAAGCCGCCGCCGCCGATGTTGCCGGCATTGGGATAGACGACGGCGAGCGCATAGCCGACGGCAACAGCGGCATCGACCGCATTGCCGCCCTTTTTCAGCACGTCGACGCCGATCTCGGTCGCCAGATGCTGGGCCGTCACCACCATGCCGTGCTCGCCCTTGGCCGGTTGCGGCGAGGCGGCGAGGACGATGGTCGGCGGCGCGAGGGCAATTGCGAGCGAAAGGGTGACGCCGATCAGCGTCCGACGGGTCAAGGGCATGGCGGTGCTCCTGGCGTTGGGGACGCCCAGGAAAGACCCTGCCAGCGGACCTGTCCACCGCCAATGGCGCTGGACCAGATCAAATCCGATATCTGCCTGTCAGACGATGCCGCCGCCACCGCCGGCTACTGCCGGCCGCTCGGCCGCGACCTTGGCCCGGTAGCCGGCCTCGCGATAGGCGGCGACCGGATCGATCGCGCCGCCGGTGCGCAGTCTGGCCATCGCCAAGATCGGCTCGACATCGGTGCGGTAGGCGCTTTTAAGTGTCTGCGTCGCCATCAGCGCGTCGTTCTCCTCCTGGAAGCCATCCAGCGCCTTGCGGTCGACCAGCAGCGCCTGCGCATAGGCGCGCTGCACCTCAACCGCCGACAGCATCAGGCTTTCGATCGGATCGGTGACGTTGTGGCTCTGGTCGAGCATGTGCGCGGGGTTGAAGCCGTCCGCCCCGGAGAGCTCGGCATCGACCAGCTCGTTGAAGACGAGGAACAGCCGGTAGGGATCGATCGAGCCGGCGTCGAGATCGTCGTCGCCATACTTGGAATCGTTGAAGTGGAAGCCGCCGAGCTTGCCGAACTGGATCAGCCGCGACACGATCATCTCGATGTTCACGTTGGGCGCGTGATGGCCGAGGTCGACCAGGCAGAAGGCCTTGTCGCCGAGCTCCCTGGCAATGATGTAGTTGGTGCCCCAATCCTGCACGACGGTCGAATAGAATGCCGGCTCATACATCTTGTGCTCGGTGAACAGGCGCCAGTCGGCCGGCAGGCCGGCATAAATTTCGCGCATGGCATCGAGATAGCGCTCGAACGCCTTGGCGAAATTGACCTGGCCGGGGAAATTCGAGCCGTCGCCGATCCACACCGTCAGCGCCTTGGAGCCGAGCGTCCTGCCGATCTCGATGCATTCGAGATTGTGCTCGACCGCCTGGCGGCGCGTGCCGGCATCGGCATGCGAGAGCGAGCCGAATTTGTAGGAAAGCTTCTGGTCCTTCGCGTCGGAGAAGGTGTTGGAATTCATCGCGTCGAAGCCGAGGCCGAAGCGGGACGCCGCCTGCTTCAGCCGGTTCGCATCGGCCTTGTCCCACGGGATGTGCAGCGAGACGGTCGGCGTCGCCTGCGTCAGCTGGCTGATGACGGCGCAGTCCTCGATCTTGTCGAAGATGTCGCGCGGCTCGCCGGCACCCGGAAAGCGGGCGAAGCGCGTACCGCCGGTGCCGACGCCCCAGGACGGGATAGCCACGCCGAATTTCTCGACCTTGTCGCGGATGGCGTCGATGGCGATGCCGCGCCGGTCGAGGCGCTCGCCGAGCGAGGCGTAATCGCGCTCGAGGTCGGGTTTGCGCGCGGCGTTGTCCTTTTCGACGACGTCGGCCGAGATGATCTGTTCGGACACTGCACTTCCTCCCAAGAACGTGTTCGGCCGGCGCTGCCCCTCATCCGCCTGCCGGCACCTTCTCCCCGTCGAACGGGGAGAAGGAAGCTTATCGCGTAAAACTTTGCGCGTTGCCGGCGTCGACGTTGACGATATTGCCGGTCGATTTGGCCGACATGTCGGAGGCGAAGAAGTAGATCGCCTCGGCAATGTCTTCCGGGAAGACCGAGCGCTTCAGCATCGAGCGCGAGCGGTAATGCTCCTCGAGATCGTCGGTCGACATCTTGTAGGCGGCGGCGCGCTGTTCCTTCCACTCGCCGGTCCAGATTTTCGAACCGCGCAGCACGGCGTCCGGATTGACGACATTGACCCTGATCTGGGCTTCCGCGCCCTCCAGCGCCAGGCAGCGGGCAAGATGGATCTCAGCCGCCTTGGCCGTGCAATAGGCGGACGCATTCGGCGATGCGGCGAGGCCGTTCTTGGAGGCGACGAAGACGACGTTGCCGCCGATCTTCTGGGCGCGGAACAGGCGGAAAGCCTCGCGCGAGACGAGGAAATAGCCGGTCGACAGGATGTCCATATTCTTGTTCCACAACGCCAGCGTCGTCTCCTCGATCGGTGCCGAGGAGGCCAGGCCGGCATTCGAGACCAGGATGTCGACGCCGCCGAATTCGACCGCAGTTTCGGCGAAGCCGGAAAGCACTTGATCCTCGGAGGTGACATCGATGCGCACCGGACGGACGAAGTCTTTTCCGTAGGCCTTCGAGAGCTCGTCATTGGCGCTGGCCAAAGCCGCTTCGTCTATATCGGCGAGCACAACGCAAGCGCCTTCGCGCAGCAGCCGGTTGGCGGTGGCGCGGCCGATGCCGCCGGCGCCGCCGGTGACCAGCGCGATCTGGCCAGCCAGCGCCTTCGGCTTCGGCATACGCTGCAGCTTCAGGTCCTCGAGCAGCCAGTATTCGATGTCGAAGGCTTCCTGCGCCGGCAGGCCGACATAGGACGAGACGGTCGAGGCGCCGCGCATGACGTTGATGGCGTTGACATAGAACTCGCCGGATATGCGGGCGGTCGCCTTGTCGCCGGCGAAGGTGAACATGCCGACGCCCGGCATCAGATAGACCACGGCATTGGGATCGCGGATGGCCGGCGAGTCCGGATGCTTGCAGCCGTCGTAATAGGCCTGGTAGCCGACACGATAGGCGGCAATGTCTTCGGCGAGCCGCGCGATGACGGCGTCGACATCGGGCTTTGCCGGATCGAACTCGATCACCAGCGGTCGGATCTTGGTGCGCAGGAAGTGATCGGGACATGATGTTCCGAGCGCCGCCAGCGGCCGCAGGTCCTTCGAATTGACGAATTCGAGCACGGCCGGCTGGTCGTCGAAATGGCCGAGCTTGTGGCTCGTTTCGGAGATCAGGCCGCGGATCCTCGGCATCAGCTTGGCGGCGATGGCGCGGCGTGCCGGCGCGTCGAGCGACTGGACCGCCTCGCCGCCGAAGATCGCCTTGCCCTCGGATTTCCGCTCGAACCAGTCGATTGCCTGGTTGATCACCGAGATCGTCGTGTCGTAGCACTCCTTCGGCGTGTCGCCCCAGGTGAAGAGGCCGTGGCTTTCCAGCACGACGCCCTTGGCCTCGGGGTTTTCGAGGCAGAATTTCTCCAGCCACAGGCCAAGCTCGAAGCCCGGCCGCTTCCAGGGCAGCCAGCCGATGGCGTCGCCGAAGATCTCCTTGGTGATCGCCTTGGAATCCTTGGCCGCGGCAACCGCGATGATGGCGTCGGGATGCATGTGGTCGATGCAAGCCTTCGGCACGTAAGCGTGCAGCGGCGTGTCGATCGAGGCCGCGCGCGGATTGAGGTTGAAGGTGCAGTGGGGCAGGTAGCCCACCATCTCGTCCTCGTGCTCGACGCCGCGATAAAGACCTTTGATGGCACGCAGCTTGTCCATGTAAAGCGTGGCGAAACCGTCAAGCTTGATCGAGGCGCTGTCGCCACCGGAGCCCTTGACCCAGAGGACTTCCACCTCCTCGCCGGTGAGCGGATCCTTCTGCCGGACCTTGGACGAGGTGTTGCCGCCACCGTAATTGGTGACGCGCTTGTCGGACCCCAGCGTATTCGAGCGATAGACCAGGAGCTCGGGACCGCTCATCCCTTCGGCTTTTGCATCGTCCCAAAGATTGGCGAGGCGCGAGCCGGAGCGCTTGTCGAGCATAGGTATCCTCCCTTGGAGCGCGAACGCCGCACCCCTCATTTCTCGCCAGGAATGTCTACGCAAGCGCCTCGCTTGTCAATCACAAACGATCAATATCGATCATATTGCACTGCACAATGAAAATATTTGATCGGAAATGATTGACACTGCGCGTTTTCTAAGGCCTGATGCTTGGGCAGGGAGGAACCATGCACGAGAAAGAGCGCCACAGGATCATTCTGTCCGCCGTCCAGGAAAAGCCTGTGGTGACGGTGCAGGAAATGGTCGAGCTGACGGACTCCTCCGAGGCGACGATCCGGCGCGACATCGCGGCCCTCCACGTCCAGAAACGCTTGCGCCGGGTGCGCGGCGGCGCCGAGGCGATCTCGCCGCCGCAGTTCATCGGCCTTGCCGGCCGGCCCTTCTCGGTCAACGAAACGCTGAACGCCGCGCAAAAGCGGGCGATCGCGCGGGAAGCCGTGAACCTGTGCACGGACGGCGAGCCGATCATCATCAATGGCGGCACCACAACCTTCCAGATGGTGCATTTCCTGACCGGCCGCCGGATGCCGATCTTCACCAACTCCTTCCCGATCGCGGAGCATCTGCTCAAGCACTCGAAGAACACGGTGATGCTGTCGGGCGGCACGATCTACCGCGAGCAGAACATCATCCTGTCGCCTTTCGACAATGACGTGACGCGCAACTTCTATGCGCGGCGCATGTTCATGGGTGCGCAGGGGCTGGGGCCGCTCGGACTGATGGAAGGCGATCCGCTGCTGATCCAGGCGGAACAGAAGCTGATCGACCAGGCCGATGAATTGGTGGTGCTGGTCGATTCCTCGAAATTCCGCATGCGCTCCAGCCTGATCCTGTGCGGGCTGTCGCGCATCGCGACCGTGATCACCGACGACGGTATCGAGGATCGCGAGGCCAAGATGCTGGAAACGGCGGGCGTGGCGCTGATCGTCGCCCGCAGACAGTCAAGCGACAAGGAAGAATCTTCACTGCAGGCCTGAGGGAAACTCGCGCCCGCAGCGGCGATGGAATGCAACGCTCAAGGGAGGATATTCGATGAGCTTTTTGAAGAAACTGCTGGTTACGGCGGCCTTTTCCGCCGCCATGTTCGTGAATGCCGCCAATGCCGAGAACGTCAAGATCGCCCTGGTGGTGAAGTCGCTCGGCAACGGCTTCTTCGACGCCGCCAACAAGGGCGCCGAGGAAGCGGCCAAGGAACTGGGCGATGTCGATGTCATCTACACCGGCCCGACCAAGGCGACCGCCGAAGCGCAGATCGAAGTGATCAATTCGCTGATCGCGCAGAAGGTCAACGCGATCGCCGTTTCGGCCAATGACGCCGACGCCCTGGTGCCTGTGCTGAAGAAGGCGATGGAGCGCGGCATCACCGTCATTTCATGGGATTCCGGCGTCGCCAAGGAAGGCCGCCAGCTTCACCTCAACCCGTCCGACACCGGCCTGATCGGCGAGACGATCATCAAGCTTGCCGCCGACTACCTGCCGGAAGGCGGCGACGTCGCGATCCTCTCGGCGTCCTCGACGGCGACCAACCAGAATGCCTGGATCGAGGCGGCCAAGAAGGTGCTGCCGGAGAAGTTCCCGAAGATCAAGCTGGTCGCCACTGTCTATGGCGATGACGACTCGGCCAAGAGCACCGATGAAGCCAAGGGCCTCTTGAAGTCTTATCCGAACCTCAAGGCAATCATCGCGCCGACCACCGTCGGCGTCGTCGCCGCCGCGCAGGTCGTCACCGACGAGAACCTGATCGGCAAGGTCAACGTCACCGGCCTGGCGCTGCCGTCCGAGTTCAAGAAGTTCATCGACAACGGCGCTTCGCAGGCCGTTGCTCTCTGGAACCCGATCGATCTCGGCTACTCGGCGATCTACCTCGCCCATGACCTGGCGGTGAAGAAGGAAGAAGCCAAGCCCGGCGCTACGCTGTCGATCGGCCGCGTCGGAAAGGTGACGCTCGACGACACCAACTCGGCCGCGATGGCTCCGCCCTTCCAGTTCGACAAGACCAACATCGAGAAGTTCTCCAAGATCTATTGATTCCGGTCGACTTCAAGCTCATGCGGCGGGACAATTGTCCCGCCGCATCTTCAAACGGACCTTCTCTCGGGGCCTGATACGGATATGGACACGACAGCCCAGCGCAAAATAGAGACGGAGCGGCCCCAGCCTTCAGGCCCGGCCCAAAGCACCTCTCCTCGCCTGACGCTCTCAGGCATCTCGAAAAGCTTCCCGGGCGTGCGTGCCCTGCATAATGTCAGCCTGTCGCTCTATCCTGGACAGGTGACGGCGCTGATCGGCGAGAACGGCGCCGGCAAGTCGACGCTGGTCAAGATCATGACCGGCATCTACCAGCCCGATTCAGGCGAGATCGGCATCGACGGCCAGGCCACGACGCTGCCCAGCGCGCATGCCGCCTTCGGCCACGGCATCACCGCCATCCATCAGGAAACCGTGCTGTTCGACGATCTGTCGGTCGCCGAAAACATCTTCCTCGGCCACGCGCCGCGCACCCGTTTCGGCACCATCGACTGGCGCACGATGCGCAAAAACGCGCGCGAGGTGCTGGAGACGATGCGCGCCGGCCATATCGACGCCGATGCACGACTGAGAGATCTCGGCATCGCCAACAAGCACCTTGTGGCAGTCGCCCGCGCCATGTCGATCGATGCGCGCATCGTCATCATGGACGAACCGACCGCAGCGCTTTCGATGAAGGAGATCGAGGAGCTTTTCCTGCTGATCGAATTCCTGAAAAGCGATGGCAAGGCGGTGCTGTTCATCAGCCACAAGTTCGATGAGATCTACCGCATCGCCGATCGCTATACGGTGTTCCGCGACGGCGAGATGGTCGGCGAAGGCCTGCTCAAGGACGCCAGCCAGAACGAGATCGTGCGCATGATGGTTGGCCGCAATGTCGACCACATCTTTCCGCAGCGCGAGCCGAAGATCGGCGCGCCGGTGCTGTCCGTCTCCGGCCTGTCGCATCCGACCGAGTTCGACGATATCGGCTTCGAATTGCGCAAGGGCGAGATCCTCGGCTTCTACGGGCTGGTCGGCGCCGGGCGCAGCGAGGTGATGCAGGCGATCGCCGGCATCACCCGCACGAGCCGGGGCGCGATTTCACTCGACGGCCGGACGATCGCACCGAAATCGGCTGCGGATTCGATCGAGGCCGGCATCGTCTATGTGCCCGAAGAACGCGGCAAGCAGGGCGTGGTCATCGGCCTGCCGATCTTCCAGAACGTGTCGCTGCCGTCGCTGGCGCGTACCTCCAAATCCGGCCTGCTGCGGCTGGTGGAGGAGTTCGCACTCGCCCGCTCCTACACCGAGCGGCTCGACCTGCGCGCCTCATCGCTCAGCCAGGACGTCGGCACGCTTTCCGGCGGCAACCAGCAGAAGGTGGTCATCGCCAAATGGCTGGCGACGGCGCCGAAGGTCATCATCCTCGACGAGCCGACCAAGGGCATCGACATCGGCTCCAAGGCCGCCGTGCACGGCTTCATGGCCGAGCTGGTCGCGCAAGGCCTGTCGGTGATCATGGTGTCGTCCGAACTGCCGGAAATCCTCGGCATGTCGGACCGCGTCGTGGTCATGCGCGAAGGCCGTATCGCGGCGACCTACGACAACAAGAGTCTCGACGCCGAAACGCTGGTTCGGACGGCAGCGGGGATCGCGGCATGAAGAGCTTCCTCAAATATCGCGAGATCTGGCTGCTTGCCGGCATCGTCGTGCTGATCGGCCTGATCTCGACGCGCTTCCCCGGCTTCGCCGACCCGGCCAATCTGCGCCAGGTGTTCAACGACACCTCGATCCTGATGATCCTGGCGCTGGGGCAGATGGTGGTGATCCTGACGCGCTCGATCGATCTGTCGATGGCCTCCAACCTCTGCTTCACCGGCATGGTGGTGGCCATGCTCAACGCAGCGCATCCGGCGATCCCGATCCCGTTGCTGATCGTCATCGCGCTTCTCGTCGGCCTGGTGCTCGGCGCGATCAACGGTTTCCTGGTGTGGCGGCTGAACATCCCGTCGATCGTGGTGACGCTGGGCACGCTCACCATCTATCGGGGCGCCACCTTCGTCGTCTCCGGCGGCGCCTGGGTCAATGCCGACCAGATGAGCCCGGACTTCATCAACTTCCAGCGCGTTGCCTTCCTCGGCCTGCCGGTGCTGTCCTGGATCGCGATCGTCGTGATCGCGCTGTTCTTCCTGGTGATGACGCGGACCGCGATCGGCCGCTCGATCTACGCCATTGGCGTCAATCCGACCGCCTCGGTCTATGCCGGCATCGATGTCGGCCGCACCAAATTCATCGTCTTTTGCATTTCCGGCATGATCGGCGGGCTCGCCGGCTATTTGTGGATCTCGCGCTATGTGATCGCCTCGGTTGAGGTCGCCAACGGCTATGAGCTCAACATCATCGCCGCCTGCGTCATCGGCGGCATCTCGATCGCCGGCGGCATCGGCTCGGTCGGCGGCGCGGTGCTGGGGGCGCTGTTCCTCGGCATCATCTCCAACGCGCTGCCGGTCATCAACATCTCGCCCTTCTGGCAGATGGCGATCTCGGGCAGCGCCATCATCCTGGCCGTGGTGCTCAACGCGCGCGGCGAGCGCCGGCAGGGCCGCATCATCCTGAGAAAGGCGGAAGCGGCATGACCGACACCCCTACCCCGCGCCATATCCCCGACCGGCTCGACAAGCCGCTGTCCTCGGCGATCTTCTCCTGGGAAGCGCTGCTGGTCGTCATCGCGGTCGCCATCTTCGCGGTGAACAGCTTCGCCTCGCCCTATTTCCTCGACCCGTGGTCGCTGTCGGACCTGACCTTCAACTTCACCGAAAAGGGGCTGATCGCTTTAGCCATGGCGCTGCTGATCATCTCCGGCGAGATCGATCTCTCGGTTGCCGCGATCGTGGCTTTGGCCTCGACGATGATGGGCATGGCCGTGCAGGCCGGCGCCGGCACCCCGGTGCTGGTGGCGATCGGCATCGTCGTCGGCCTTGGCTGCGGCGCCTTCAATGGGCTGCTGGTCACGCGGCTCGGCCTGCCTTCCATCGTTGTCACCATCGGCACGATGAGCCTGTTCCGCGGCATCGCCTTCATCATCCTCGGCGACCAGGCCTACAAAGGCTATCCGGAAAGCTTCGCCTTCTTCGGCCAGGGCTATGTCTGGTGGGTCTTCTCGTTCGAGCTGGCGCTGTTCCTGGTCGCGGCGCTGATCTACTGGTTCGTCCTGCACCGCACGAGCTTCGGCCGCCGGGTCTTCGCCATCGGCAACAACCCGGTGGCCTGCCAATTCTCCGGCGTGCGCGTCAACCGCATCAAATTCATCCTGTTCTGCCTGACCGGGCTGATGTCGGGCATCGCCTCCGTGCTGATCACCTCGCGGCTCGGTTCGACGCGGCCGTCGATCGCGCAGGGCTATGAGCTCGAAGCCATCACCATGGTGGTGCTGGGCGGCGTCTCGATCCTCGGCGGCGCCGGCAGCATTTTGGGTGTCGTGCTCGCCGCCTTCATCATGGGGCTGGTGACGTTCGGCCTCGGACTGCTCAACGTGCCCGGCATCGTCATGTCGATCTTCATCGGCCTGTTGCTGATCATCGTCATCGCGCTGCCCATTATCTGGCGCCGCCTGCGCGTGGGACGCTTCGCCTGATGGAGAAATACGCCTTCAAGATGAAGCTCAATCCCGGCATGAAGGCCGAGTACCAGCGGCGCCATGACGAGATCTGGCCCGAGCTGGTTGATCTGCTGAAGCAGGCCGGCGTCTCCGATTATTCGATCCATCTGGACGAGGAAACCAACATCCTGTTCGGAGTGCTGTGGCGTCGTGACGACCACGGCATGGCCGACCTGCCTAGACATCCGGTGATGCAGGGCTGGTGGGCGCATATGGCCGACCTCATGGAGACGAAACCCGACAACGAGCCGGTGGCGGTGCCGCTGGAAACAATGTTCCATATGGCATGATCGTCGCCGTCATCGATATCGGCAAGACCAACGCCAAGGTGGCGCTGGTCGATCTCGCGACGCTGAGCGAGATTGCACTGCGCCGTATCGCCAATGCTTCTGTGCGGCAGGCGCCCTACCCGCATCACGATGTCGGGGCGCTGTGGACGTTCATCCTCGACAGCCTGGCCGATCTCAACCGCGAACAGCGGATCGATGCGATATCGATCACCACGCATGGCGCGACCGGCGCGCTGGTCGACCGCTCCGGCGAACTGGTGCTGCCGGTGCTCGACTATGAATTCGACGGCCCCGACCAGCTTGCGGCCGACTACGACGCCGTGCGTCCGTCCTTCGCCGAAACCGGTACGCCGCGGTTGCCGATCGGCCTCAATCTCGGCGCGCAATTCTTCTGGCAGCAGAGACAATTCCCGGCGGAATTCGCCAAGGCCGCCGCGATGCTGATGTATCCGCAATACTGGGCGCTGCGGCTGACCGGCGTTGCGGTCAATGAGGTGACGTCGCTCGGCTGCCACACCGATCTGTGGAATCCCTGGACGTCCGATTACTCCTCGCTGGTCGACAGGATGGGCTGGCGCCGGTTGATGGCGCCGGTGCGGCCAGCAAAGGATCGGCTTGGCCCGATCCTGCCGGAGCTGGCGCAACGCACAGGGCTCGACCCGCAGACGCCCGTATTCTGCGGACTGCACGATTCCAACGCCTCGCTGCTGCCGCATCTGTTGTCCGACGCACCGCCCTTCTCGGTCGTCTCGACCGGCACATGGGTGGTGTCGATGGCGGTCGGCGGCAGCAAGGTGGAACTCGACCCGGCGCGCGACACGCTGGTCAACGTCAATGCGCTCGGCGATCCCGTGCCGTCGGCGCGTTTCATGGGCGGACGCGAGTTCTCGCTTTTGACCGACGGCCAGCCACAGGAATGGAGCAAAGACGACGTTGCCGCCGTGCTGGCGCAGAAAGCTCTGCTGCTGCCGTCCACTCAGCAGGGCTCCGGACCGTTTCCGCAGCGCGCCGCGCAATGGTGTAACGCCGACGACCTGAGCTCCGGCCAGCGCTTCGCCGCCATCTCATTCTACCTGGCGCTGATGACCGTGACCTGCCTGGAGCTGATTGGCGGCGACGGGCCGACAACCGTCGAGGGACCGTTCGCGCAGAACCCGCTTTTCATCCGCATGCTGGCGGCAGCGACGGGAAGGCCCGTCATTGCATCGGAGACCTCGACCGGCACCAGCATCGGCGCCGCGCTGCTGGCGTCGGATGTTACGGTCACGAGCAAAGGCGAACGCACCGCACCGCCAATCGAGCGCGCCTGGCGCGAATACGCGTTGGCCTGGCAGCAGGCGTGAAGTTCTAAGCCGGCTCAGCGCACCGTCCCGTAGAGCAGTCCCCGCGGGTCGATCTGCGGCTTGCGGCCGGCGACGACGTCGGCGAGGAACTGTCCCGAGCCGCAGGCCATGGTCCAGCCGACATGGCCGTGGCCGGTGTCGAGATAGAGATTGCGGTATTTCGCCCGGCCGATGACCGGCACCGAGTTCGGCATCATCGGCCGCAGGCCCGCCCACAGCACGGCCTTCTTCTCGTCGAAGGCGCCCGGGAAAAGGTCCTTTCCGGTTTCCAGGATGGTTCTGAAATCGCCGGGCTTGAAGCTGCGGTCGAAGCCGGTGAATTCGGCCGTCGAGGACATGCGCAAGCGGTTGCCGAGCCTCGAATAGCCGATCAGCCGGTCCTCGTCGGCGCCGCCCATGGTCGGCCCCTTGCTTTCGTCTTCGAGGGGAATCGTCGCGGTGTAGCCTTTCACCGGATAGACCGGCAGGTCGATGCCGTAGCGGCGGCCGAGCAGGCCGCTTTCCGGTCCCATCGAGATGACGACGGCGTCGCCGGTGACCGGTCCTGCCGAGGTCATCACCGCACGCACCCGATCTCCCTCGATGTCGAGGCCCTCGACCGTCGTGCCGAACAGGAACTCCACGCCGAGCTTTTCGGCTGCATAGGCGGCGAGCCGGTCGGTGAACTGCTTGGAATCCCCGGTCTGGTCGATCGGCGAATAGATGCCGCCGGCGATCTTTTCCTTCACGCCGGCAAGCCCTGGCTCCAGCTCGACCAGGCGCTCGCGGCCGACGATCTCGATCGGCACGCCGTGCTCGCCGAGATAGCGGTAATTGTCGGTGCCGGTGTCGAGGCTCTTTTGCGATCGGAAGAAGTAGAGAATGCCCTTCCTGCGTTCGTCGTAATGGATGCCGGTTTCCTCCGAGAGCGCGTTGATGCAATCGCGGGAGTGGAGAGCCAGCCTGAGCTTGATATCGGTATTGGCGCGCAGGCGCTTCACCGTGCATTCGCGCAGGAAACGCAGGCTCCAGAGATAGAAATAGGGATCGAGGCGCAGCCTGACCTTGATGCCGAGGTCGTGGTTCCAGAGCGCGCGCAGGAAGGTCTTCAGCGCGGCGGGCGAGGCCCAGGCGGTTGCGTCGCCCGGCGAGACCAGGCCGGCATTCGACTGGCTGGTGCCGCGCGCCGCCGCCTCGTGGCGCTCGATCACCGTCACCTCATGACCGTCCTTTGCCAAATAATAGGCGGCCGCCGTGCCAACCACGCCGGCGCCGAGAACCAAGACCTTCATGCCGTCCCCTCAGGATCGAACAGGGCAGCGCGCCTCCGCGCACCGCTGCATGAGGCTCAATACCGCGTCTAAAGACGCCGGACGAGCCCTTGGCCCAACAGCTCAGTTTCATTACGCAATTCCGGAGGGAAGGCTACGGCGAAGTCGCCGAACCCAACCGCTACACACTTTTCCCGGAATTGCTCAGGTTCCAACGGAGTTCTTGGTCGTCAGGATTCGTTCCCAGGCCAGCGCATCGTTGACGATCAAGTCGAGATCGTCACGCTGCGGCGTCCAACCGAGTTCGTGGCGGGCAAGCTCGGAATTGGCGACCACGGCGGCGGCGTCGCCCGGCCGGCGGTCCCCCATGCGCACATCGAAGTCGTGGCCGAAGGCGCGGCGCACGCTGTCTATCACCTCGAGCACGGAATAGCCGTGGCTGTAGCCGCAATTGGCGACGAGGCTCTCGCCACCGGCGCGCAGACGCTGCAGCGCCAGCCGGTGCGCGGCGGCGAGATCGCTGACATGGATGTAGTCGCGCATGCAGGTGCCGTCCGGCGTCGGATAGTCATTGCCGAAGACCTGCATGAAGGGGCGCTTGCCGAGCGCGGTCTCGCAGGCGACCTTGATCAGATGCGTGGCGCCGGGCGTCGACTGTCCGGTGCGGCCCTTTGGATCGGCGCCGGCGACGTTGAAATAGCGCAGCGCCGTGTAGCGGATGTCGTGCGCCAGGGCGGCATCGCGCAGCATCCACTCGCTCATCAGTTTGGAAAGGCCATAGGGCGATTCCGGCGCAAGGCGGGCATCCTCGCGCACCGGCTCCAGCCCGGCGCCGCCATAGACGGCGGCGGTGGAGGAGAAGATGAAATGCGGCACGCCTTCGCGCACCGCGGTTTCGATCAGCGTGCGGGTCTTGCAGGTGTTGTTCTCGTAGTAACCGAGCGGGTCGGCGACCGATTCCGGCACGACGATCGAACCGGCGAAGTGGATGATGGCATCGACCTTGTTGTCGCGGATGATCCGGCCAACCAGGTCACGATCGGCGACATCGCCGACGACCAACCTTGCTTCCGGGGCCACCGCCCATTCGAAGCCGGTGGAAAGCCGGTCGAGCACCACGACGCTCTCGCCGGCGTCCAGCAGCTCCCAGACCATGTGGCTGCCGATATAGCCGGCACCGCCCGTCACCAAAACCGTCATCATCTACCTCGCTGATCAAGATTTTATCGGAAACTGTCTCAACAGCCACCGTGCTGGAAACCCCGCCGCAAGCTCGTTAAGCCTATGTCGTTCGCCCAAACCGCTGTGCACTTTTGGGCGATATGCATTGGCCTCCCTACAGTGTTAAGTCCGTAACAGTTCCTCCCGCCCGAGGCATCGTACTGAAACAAAGCTGCTTCAAACAGCCGGGAATAGGCCACGATCCGGCATCGTTAGGAACAGGGTAAAGGCGTGGCATTTTGACCGGTTGGGTCCGGTGGACGTGGCATGGGGCAGTGACTATGATCCGCCGCAAAATTGGGAAGCCGACATGAATTACCAGCGGTTCTTCGAAGATGCGATCGACCAGCTCCACGCCGAGCGTCGCTACCGCGTTTTCGCCGACCTTGAGCGCATGGTGGGCAAGTTCCCGCGCGCCATCTGGCGTTCCAACGGCCGTGCCCAGGAAATCACCGTTTGGTGCTCCAACGATTATCTCGGCATGGGCCAGAACGAAGATGTCATCGCCGCCTTCCAGAACGCGGCCGGCCGGATGGGTTCGGGCGCCGGTGGCACCCGCAACATCTCCGGCACGTCCAACCCGCTGGTCGAGCTGGAGCATGAGCTCGCCGACCTGCACGACAAGGAAGCAGCCCTTGTCTTCACCTCGGGCTTCGTCTCCAACGAGGCCTCGATCTCGACCATCGCGCGGCTGCTCCCCAATTGCCTGATCATCTCGGACGAGCTGAACCATGCCTCGATGATCGAAGGCGTGCGGCGCTCGGGCGCGGAAAAGAAGATCTTCCGCCACAACGACGTCGCGCATCTGGAAAGCCTGCTGCAGGCGGCAGGCCGCGAACGCGCCAAGCTGATCGTCTTCGAAAGCGTCTATTCGATGGACGGCGACATCGCGCCGATCAAGCAGATCGTCGAGCTCGCCGAACGCTACAACGCCATGACCTATATCGATGAGGTCCATGCCGTCGGCATGTACGGACCACGCGGCGGCGGCATCACCGAGCGCGAAGGCCTGGCCGACCGCATCGACATCATCCAGGGCACGCTGGCCAAGGCCTTCGGCACGCTGGGCGGCTACATCACCGGCACCAGCGCGGTGATCGACGCCGTGCGTTCCTATGCGCCGGGCTTCATCTTCACCACCGCGCTGCCGCCGGCCATCGCCGCCGCCACCACCGCCTCTATCCGCCACCTCAAACGCTCGCAGGTCGAGCGCGACGCACAGCAACGCCAGGCGGCGCGCACCAAGCAGGTGCTTGCGGCGGCCGGCTTGCCGGTGATGGAATCGGCCACCCATATCGTGCCGGTGCTGGTCGGCGACCCCGAGCTTTGCAAGATGGCCAGCGACCGCCTGCTCGGCGTGCACGGCATCTACATCCAGCCGATCAACTATCCGACGGTGCCGCGCGGCACCGAGCGGCTGCGCATCACGCCGACGCCGTTCCATTCGGACGCGCTGATCGCCGAATTGCAGGACGCGCTGGTCGAGACCTGGGATGCGCTGGGCATTCCCTATGCCAGCTCCGGCCGTCCCGCTGTCGCCAAGACCGATCGGATCATTCCGCTCCTGGTGCCGAAATCAGGCGGCTGACGTTACGTCTGCCTAAGAACGAAGCGGTGCGGAAAAGGGTTCGTAAACAAACACTTCCCGCCCGATTGCGACCTCACACCGTCTTCATCCATTTCGCCAAACGATGCGCCGCTTCCTCGAGCTGATCGAGGCGACGGTGGAAGCATAGTCTGAGGAAGGCTTCGCCGCCGGGGCCGAAGGCGGTGCCGGGCGCCAGGCCGACATTGGCGTTGTCGACGATGTCGAAGGCGGCTTTTCGGGCATCGGCGAGGCCGTCGACCCTGAAGAACAGGTAGAAGGCGCCCTGCGGCACGGTGAAACGCGCCTTGCCGGTTTCGCCCAGAATGCCGCAGACGAGATCGCGGGCGGCACGCGCGCGCTCCACCTGTTCGGCGATGAAGCCGTCGCCCTCGTCAAGGGCGGCGACCGCGCCGCGCTGCATGAACTGCGCGACGCCCGAGGTCGAGTACTGGATCAGGTTCTCGAAAACCTGCTGCAAGGCGGGATGGGTCTTGATCCAGCCGACGCGCCAGCCGGTCATCGCCCAGTTCTTGGAGAAACTGTTGACGAACAGGATGCGGTCCTCGGCCGTGGCGATGTCGAGGAAAGACGGCGCGCGGCCATGGCCGTAGTGGAACAACGAATAGATCTCGTCGGCGATAATCCACAGGCCCTTTTGGCGGGCGAGGTCGAGAATCGCCTGGAGCGTCTCCTTGTCGGCCGTCCAGCCGGTCGGGTTGGACGGCGTGTTGATGAACAACAGCTTCGTGCGCGGCGTGATCGCGGAGGCGATCTTGTCGACATCGCAGGACCAGCCATTGCCGGATTGGTCGAGGGTGACCGGCACCGGCACGGCGCCCGCCACGCCGGCGGCCGCGGCGAAATTCGGCCAGGCGGGCGAGAGGTAGATCACCTCGTCGCCGCTGCCGGCGATCGCGTCGTTGGCCAGCTGGATGGCATGCATGCCGGATCCGGTGACGATGAACTCTTCCTCGGCGAAGGTCCCGCCGAAATGCCTGGCGTAGTAGCGGGCGAGCGCCTGCCTGAGCGCGGGAATGCCCTTCTGCCAGGTGTAGAACGTCTCGCCGTCGGCCAGCCCTTTGGCGGCGGCATCGCTGATGAAGGAAGGCGTCGGCAGATCGCCCTCACCGGCCCAGAGCGGGATCAGGCCTTCACGCAACCGGCCGTGATTGATGACGGCGACTATGCCGCTTTCGGGTGCGGCTCGGGCTTCGGTGCGCAAGGTCTGGATCAGGGTCATGCAAGAATCCGTCCGGTTTTTCATGACTGCTAGCCTCTTTTACGGCAGCCGCAAACAGAAAACCCCGGCCGCAGGCGGCCGGGGTTTTGGTCCAGGGCGCTCGTTGCGGAGTTACCGTTTCGCGAGCAGGTCGCGGATTTCGGTCAGCAACTGCACGTCGGCCGGCGGTGGCGCAGCGGCAGGCGCGGGCTTTTCGCGCTCCAGACGCTTGCGCATATTGTTCACGGCCTTGACCATTAGGAAGATGATGAAGGCAAGGATCAGGAAGTTCAGCACGGCAGTGATGAAGCTGCCATAGGCAAAGACGGCGCCCTCTCTCTTGGCATCGGCCAGCGCGGTCGAGTGGACGTTCGAAGACAGCCCGAAGAAGTAATTGTTGAAGTCCAGCCCGCCGAAAATCGCGCCGACGATCGGCATGATGATGTCGTCGACCAGCGAAGTGACGATCTTGCCGAAGGCGGCGCCGATGATGACGCCGACGGCCAAGTCCATCACATTGCCCTTGGAAATGAATTCCTGGAATTCTTTCAGCATTCGACCCTCCGTGACGGACCGCGCTGCCGCCTCACCAATGTCCTTCCGCGCCGGCCCCAGGCCACCATAACAAAAACCCCCAGTTGCAAAACCGGAAAATAGGCCAAAGCACCGCTTTGTGTTTACGCAGCGTCATCAAGCACATATACGCCGAAAGCCGCGATGGACTCAGGCGCCAGGCTGTGGTTGCGTCGTGATTGCCGGAGGAGGCAAACGGCCAGGGAGGAAGTGCGGACCGTGTTAGGCTGGTTCGTCGTCATCATCGCGATCGCCTATGTGACGCTGCTTTTCGCCATCGCCAGCGTCGGCGACCGGCGTGCGGCTACTATCGGCCTGGGCCGGGCACGGCCTTTCATCTATGCGCTCAGCCTTGCCATCTACTGCACGTCCTGGACCTTTTTCGGCTCGGTCGGCCTGTCCTCCGAGCGCGGTCTTGAATTCCTCGGCATCTATACCGGCCCGGTGCTGGTCTTCGTGTTCGGCTTCCCGCTGCTCAGCCGCATGATCCGGCTGGCAAAAAGCGAGAAGATCACCTCGATCGCCGACTTCCTCGGCGCCCGCTACGGCAAGAGCTTCACCGTCGCGGCGATCGCGACGCTGATCGCGACCATCGGCGCGGTGCCCTATATCGCGCTGCAGCTGAAGGCGATCTCGGGCTCCGTCAGCCTGATGGTCGAGCACTATACCGGCTCTCCGCCCTCCTTCGATCCGTTCGTCAGCGATATCTCGCTCGTAGTGGCGATGCTTTTGGCGCTGTTCGCGGTGCTGTTCGGCACCCGCCATGCCGACGCCACGGAACATCAGGACGGCCTGGTGCTCGCGGTGGCGGTCGAGACCGTGGTCAAGCTCGCCGCCTTTCTCGCCATCGGCCTGATGGTGACGTTCCTGATCTTCGGCGGGCCCGGCGACATGTTCGCCAAGCTCGCCGGAAACGGCCAGGTGCGCCAGGCCATGAGCTACAGCACCTCTTTGGCCACCTGGCTGGTGCTGACCGGCCTGAGCGGCTTTGCCGTGCTGATGCTGCCGCGACAGTTCTACGTCACCATCGTCGAGAACCGCAGCGAGGCGGAGTTGCGCACAGCGACCTGGGTGTTCCCGCTCTATCTGGTGGCGATCAACCTCTTCGTGCTGCCGATCGCCTTTGCCGGCCTGTCGCTGGTCGGCGCCAGGACCAGCAGCGACCTTTACGTGCTGTCGCTGCCGCTGCTCAGCGGGCATGACCTGCTGGCGATGGCCGCCTTTGTCGGCGGCCTGTCGGCGGCGACCGCCATGGTGATCGTCGAGAGCGTCGCGCTGTCGATCATGATCTCCAACGATCTCGTCATCCCGCTGTTCGTGCGACGCGTGCTCAAGACCAGTTCCTCGGAGAACGAGGACTGGTCGACGCTCATCCTCAATGTGCGCCGCGCCTCGATCTTCATCATGCTGTTCATCGCCTTCCTCTATTATCGCGAGAGCACCAACAGCGCGCGGCTGTCCTCGATCGGCCTGATGTCTTTTGCCGCGATCGCCCAATTCTCGCCCGCGCTGATCGGCGGCCTGATCTGGCGCCGCGCCAATGGCCGGGGCGCCGCGCTCGGCATGGTCGCCGGCATCGCCGTCTGGGGCTACACGCTGCTGCTCCCCTCGCTCGTCGGTCCCGCTTCCGACATCGTGGCCCACGGCCTGTTCGGCTTCGAGGCGCTGAGGCCGCAGGCGCTGTTCGGCACCGTCGGCGAGCCGCTGAACCATGGCGTGCTGTGGAGCCTCTCGGTCAACGCGCTGTTTTTTGTCCTCGGCTCCCTCTCCCGCGCATCCGTGCCGCTGGAGCGCATCCAGGCGGCGATCTTCGTGCCGCGCGAGGCCGGCCCGATGCCGAGCCTCAGACGCTTCCGCACTGCCGTTACCGTCAACGACCTGAAGGATACGATCTCGCGCTATCTCGGCGTCGAGCGCACGGAGCGCTCGTTCCAATCCTTCGAAAGGGACGCGAAAGTCTCCCTGCACGGTACCGAACAGGCCAGCATGGATGTCATCCGCTTCTCGGAGCAACTGCTGGCAAGCGCCGTCGGCTCTTCCTCGGCGCGGCTGATCCTGTCGCTGCTCTTCCGCCGCAACGACCGCGACTCCAAGGATGCCTTCAAGCTGCTCGACGACGCCACCGAGGCGTTGCAGCACAATCGCGACTTGCTTCAGATCGCGCTCGACCAGATGGAGCAAGGCATCACCGTCTTCGATCGCGATTTCCGGTTGATCTGCTGGAACCGGCAATACCGGCTGCTGTTCGACCTGCCGGACGAGATGGGCCAGGTCGGCGTCTCGCTCGACCGGATCCTGCGCCATCTCGCCGAGCGCGGCGACATTCCCGCCGACCAGCGTGTGACGATGCTCAACCGGCTGACCAGCTTCGCCGGCCCGTGGCAGATGGAGCTGAGGACCAGCGGCCGCATCCTTGAGCTGCGCTCCAACCCGATGCCCGATGGCGGCATCGTCGCCACCTATGCCGACATTTCCGGCCGCGTCGAACAGGACCTGGCGCTGAAGCGGGCCAACGAATCGCTGGAGCAGCGGGTCAAGACCCGCACCATCGAGCTCACCCGCGTCAACGAGGAGCTGGCGCAGGCGCAGATGCTGGCCGAGGAGGCCAATCTCGGCAAGACGCGCTTCCTCGCCGCCGCCGGCCACGACATCCTGCAGCCGCTCAATGCCGCCCGGCTCTATTGCTCGTCGCTGATCGAGAAGGCCGGCAAGGGACCGGCCGGCAAGGCGGCGATCAACATCGAATCCTCGCTGGAATCGGTCGAGACCATCCTCGGCGCGGTGCTCGACATCTCGCGGCTCGACGCTGGCGCCATGAAGCCCGACAACGCCGCCTTCAATCTCGGCGGACTGCTCGGCCAGATCGGCAATGATTTCCGCCCGCTTGCCGCTGAGAAGAAGCTCGAACTCACGATCATCCCATCCTCGCTCGGCGTCATGACCGACCGCAACCTGCTGCGCCGGCTGATCCAGAACCTCGTTTCCAACGCCATCAAATACACGCGCCAGGGCCGCATCCTGGTTGGAGTGCGGCGACGCGGCGAACTGGCCGAGATCCAGGTGATCGACACCGGCATCGGCATTGCCGGCGACAAGCTCAACACGGTCTTCCACGAGTTCACGCGCCTCGACGAGGGCGTGCGCGAGGCCGAAGGCCTTGGCCTGGGGCTCTCCATCGTCGACCGTATCGCCAGGGTGCTGAGGCTCGAGATCCGCATCTACTCCAACCCCGGCAGGGGCACGCGTTTTTCCGTCATCCTGCCGGTCGCGGCGGTCGCCGCGCCGCCGCGCGAGGCCGGCAAGGCGCCGGCCCGCTCCGCCTCGACGCTTGCCGGGCTCAATGTGCTGTGCATCGACAATGACCCGCGCATCCTCGACGGCATGCGGCTGCTGCTCGAAGGCTGGGGATGCCATGTCGAGACGGCTTCGGGATCAGGCGATCTCTTGAAGCCCGGCGCGCCGAAGCCGGACCTGGTGCTTGCCGACTATCATCTTGACAGCGGCACCGGGCTCGATGCGATCGCCACATTGCGCGCCGCCTACGGACGGGACCTTGCCTGCGTGCTGGTCACCGCCGACCGCTCCAGCGAGGTGCGCGCGGCTGCCGACCGGCTCGACATTCCGCTCATCAACAAGCCGCTGAAGCCGGCGGTGCTGCGCTCGATGATGGCGCGCGTCAGACCGTTGGCGCCGGCGGCGGAATGATCAGCCAACCGGCTGCAGCGGGTCGCCGCCGATCTTCGAAAGCTGGATGACGGCCTGGGTGCGGCTGTCGACGCCGAGCTTCTGCAGGATGGCCGAGACATGCGCCTTGATGGTGGCTTCGGAAACGCCGAGCTCATAGGCGATCTGCTTGTTGAGCAGGCCCTCCGCCAGCATGCCGAGCACCCGCGTCTGCTGTGGCGTCAGCGCCTGCAGCCGCTTGATCAGGTCGGAGATTTCCGGATCGCGCTCGACGCCCAGCTCAACGCCGGTGGGCGCGGCGATATCGCCGGCAAGCACCGCCTGCACGGCGCCGCGTATCTCTTCCATGCTCGCCGATTTGGAGATGAAGCCGGAAGCGCCGAGATCGAGCGCGCGGCGGATGGTGACGGGATCGTCATGCGCCGATACCACCACCATCGGCACCGCCGGATGGATGCCGCGCAGCGCGATCAGGCCGGACAGGCCGCTGGCGCCCGGCATCGACAGGTCGAGCAGCACCATGTCGACATCCTCGTTGGCGAGCACCAGCGCCTTGGCGCTTTCGAAATCGCCGGCCTCATGGATGGCGGCAACGTCGCCGATGCCGGCCAGCGCCTCCTTCAGCGCGCCGCGAAAAAGCGGATGGTCGTCGGCAATGACGAAAGTGTGGCCCGACGGCAAATATTCCTCCCCCGATCCCATCATCATTGTGTGCTTCTTGCGGGGACCGGACCGATTATGCGGCGACGCGGCGCGTTTTCAAGCGGCAAAGGCCGCGCGCGGGGTTTTCCCCCAGGACGGATCGGCCACGCGCCCGGTTCAGGTCTTCTGATTTAGCTTGGTGCCGCCGTCGCTATCGTCCTTGTCCATGTCCTTGACGATGTCCTTGAAGGTCCGGAAGAACTGCTCCATGTAGCCGAGCGACTTGTTGAAATCCTCCTGACTGGGCAGGTTGGATTCCAGCCGGGCGGAGAGCGAATTCTCGAGCTTGGCGACACGCGCGTCGAGCGCCTTGACCGAATTGTCCAGCCGGTCGATCTCGTCCTGGTAGGCGGCGCGCTCGTCGGCGGCCATCTTGCAGACGAGCTGGCCGGAGCGCTCCTCGCAGATCGACATGGCGCCGGTTCGGGTGTCCATGCGGACATAACCGTCGGCGGACTTCTCCAAGCGGTAGTGGTCGGTCTCCTCGGAATAGGCGGAAGCGGCAACCAGCGAGCAAAGCGCCGCGGGGATCAGGATGTGCTGCAGACGCATGTTGTTCCTCCATGAGCCAGTGAAGGCGCCATATCACAGGTTTGCGCCGGAAATGGGGAAGAGTCGAGCTTGAGCCTTCCCCCTACCTTCGGTTCGGATTATAGCGCGACAATGTCTCAGATTATCTACAAGATCGCGCCCGAGGCGCTTTGGCGCGAAGCCGAGAGGAACGGGCGCTTCACCGGCGCGCCGATCGACATCGCCGACGGCTTCATCCATTTCTCCACCGCCGGCCAGGTGCGCGAGACGGCGGCCAAGCATTTCGCCGGACAGACGGACCTGCTGCTGATCGCCATCGACGGGACCAAACTGGGCGAGGCGCTGAAATACGAGGTGTCGCGCGGCGGTGCCTTGTTCCCGCATCTCTACGCCGCGCTCGCTCTCGATGCCGTTCTCTGGGTGAAACCGCTGCCGCACGGCGCCGGTGGCCACGAATTCCCGGCGCTGGAGGGCGAATGAGCGTGCTCGACCGGATCGGCCAGAAACTGCTTTTCTCCTTCGATCCGGAAACCGCTCACGGCCTGTCGATCGCGGCGCTGCGCTGCGGGCTTCCGGTCGGGGGGACGACGCCGCGCGACGCGCGGCTCAAGCTGAGCCTTTGCGGCCTCGATTTCCCGAACCCGCTCGGCATGGCCGCCGGCTACGACAAGAACGCCGAAGTGCCGGACGCGCTGCTGGGGCTTGGCTTCGGCTTTGCCGAGGTCGGGACCATCACGCCGCTGCCGCAACCCGGCAATCCGAAGCCACGCATCTTCCGGCTGACGGCGGACGAGGCGGTGATCAACCGGCTGGGCTTCAACAATGAAGGCCACGCGGCGGCCGAAAAACGGCTTGCGGCGCGCAAGGGGCGACCGGGGATCGTCGGCGTCAACATCGGCGCCAACAAGGACAGCGCCGACCGCATCGCCGACTACGAGCGCGGCGTCGCCCGCTTCGCGCCCTATGCGAGCTATCTGACGGTCAACATCTCCTCGCCCAACACGCCAGGCCTGCGCAACATGCAGGCGCGCGAGCAGCTCGGCGAATTGCTGTCGCGGGTGATGGCCGCGCGTGCGGCCGCGTCGGCGCAACCGCCGGTTTTCCTCAAGATCGCGCCGGATCTCGTCGAGGCGGAACTCGAAGACATCGCCGCCGAGGTGAGCGAGAAAAAGATCGACGGCGTCATCGTCTCCAACACGACGCTGGCGCGGACCGGGTTGCGGAGCGCGACCGTGGCCGGTGAAGCCGGCGGCCTTTCGGGCAAGCCGCTGTTCGGGCGTTCCACCGCTGTGCTGGCCCGCATGCGCAAGCTGCTCGGACCCGACATGGCCATTATCGGTGTCGGCGGCGTCGATTCCACCGAGGCTGCATTGGAAAAGATCCGCGCCGGCGCCGACCTCGTCCAGCTCTACACCGGCATGATCTATGCCGGACCGGCGCTGCCGGGGCGCATCGTTGCCGGCATGGCGCGCTTTGCGGAGAGGGAACACCTCAAATCCATCGGAGAGCTGCGCGACACCGGCTGCGCAAGCTGGTCCGAACGACTCTGAGAATTCCCACCAATCAGGAGGGCAAACGATGGCCGAAATTCTGGACTCCGTCGTGGACTCGATCGGTGGAACGCCATTGGTCCGGCTCGACAGGCTGACGGCGCAGGCGGGCGTCGACGGCGCAATCCTGGCCAAGCTGGAATATCTCAATCCGGGCTTTTCCAAGAAGGACCGTGCGGCACTTGGAATAATCGAGGAGGCCGAGAGATCCGGCGCCATCAAGCCGGGTCAAACGGTGGTCGAGCTTACCTCCGGAAACATGGGCACGGGGCTCGCCATCATTTGCGCCGTCAGGGGTTACCCCTTCGTCGCGGTGATGTCGAAGGGCAACTCCGAAGAGCGTGCACGCATGATGACGGCGCTCGGCGCGGAAGTCATCCTCGTGGACCAGCTGCCGGGGTCGGTGCCGGGGCAGGTCTCGGGTGGTGACCTGGCGCTCGTCGAGCAGGCCGCCAAAGCGGTTGCGGCGGAACGTGGCGCGTACCGCGCCGACCAGTTCCATCGCGACGGCAACTGGCTTGCGCATTATCACGGAACCGGACCGGAAATCTGGGACGCCAGCCATGGCGCCATCGATGCATTCGTCGACTTCATCGGCTCGGGCGGCACATATGCCGGGGTGGCAAGGGCGCTGAAGGAACGCAACCCTCTGATCAAGTGCTTCATCGTCGAGCCCGAGGGCGCCGCGGCAGCCGCGGGAGAGACGGTCACCCAGCCCGAACATCCCATTCAAGGCGGCGGCTACGCCATGCCGGACCTGGCATTCCTGAACAACGCGCCCGTCGATGGTTATCTTCAGATTTCCGGCGATGAAGCACGCGAGGCCACGCGCCTGCTCGCGCGCAGCGAAGGTATCTTCGGCGGCTTCTCCTCGGGAGCGAATGTGGCCGCCGCGCTGTGTCTCCTGCGCGGCGATCAATCAGGCAAGACGATCGCTGTTGTGATTTGCGATTCCGGCCTGAAGTACCTCTCGACCGATCTCTGGGGCCGAGAAACGCTGGCGCCCAGCCGAAGCTGAACAATCGGCCCTAAAATGCCGTGCGCACCCTGAGCCTCAGCACCGCAAGCAAACTCGCTCCCCGCACCAGCAGGAAGACATGCAGCGACGCCCATAGGCCGTTGTTGCCGAAGGCCGGCGCCAGGGTGATGAGCGCGGCGCTGAAGACGAGGAACGACAACAGCATCATGTTACGCATGTCGCGCGACCAGGTAGCGCCGATGAAGACGCCGTCCATCTGGAAGGCCAGCACGCCACTCAGCGCCGTGAAGGCCGCCCAGGGCAGATAGGTGTCAGCGACCGCGCGGACTTCTGGAGACGTCGTCACCAGTGCCACCAGACTGGTGCCGGCGGTCAACAGGATGAGCGTGGCGATGCCGGCGAGACAAAAACCCCAGATCAGCGTCAGCCGGACGGCCTGCCGGAACGGGCCCGGCGCATGCGCGCCGATGGCGCGACCGGCCAGTTGCTCCGCGGCGGTGGCGAAACCGTCGAGGAAATAGCCGGCGATGAGGAAGAAGTTCATCAGCACGGCGTTGGCGGCGAGCGTCACGGTGCCGAATTGCGCGCCCTGCCTGGTGAACAGCGCGAAGGCGGCAAGCAGCGAGAAGGAGCGGATCATGATGTCGCGGTTGAGCGACAGCATGCGCCGGTAGGCCGGGAGGTCGAGGATGCGGCGGCGTGACGGCCGCTCGAGCTTGCGGAAACGGTTGAGCACGATGGCAAGGCCAAGCAGCATGGCCAGGAACTCGCCGGTGACGGTCGCCCAGGCGACGCCGGCAACGCCCCAGCCAAGCTCGAGGCCGAGCAGGAAGCAGAGCGCGATGTTGATGCCGTTGAGCACGGCCTGCAGCATCAGCCCGAGCCCGCCCTCGCCGCGCCCCAGCACGTAGCCCAGTATGGCGTAGTTGATGAGCGAGAAGGGCGCTGCCAGCAGCCTGATGCGGATATAGACCGACATCGCCGCGCTGACGCGCGGCTCGGCGCCCATGAACCATTGGCCGGCGACGGCAAAGAGCGGCGAAAGAGCGGCAAGTATGACGCCCGCGACGACCGCGATCAGCACGGCGCGCCACAGCACTGCCTGTTCCTCCAGCGGATCGCCGCGCCCGAATGCCTGGGCGACGAGGCCGGTGGTGCCGGAGCGCAGGAAGTTGAAGGTGGTGAAGACGACGTCGAAGACCAGCGATCCCGCCGCCAGGCCGCCAAGCAAGGCCGCGTCGCCGAACTGGCCGACCACCGCCGTGTCGACGATGCCGAGCAGCGGCGTCGTCAGATAGGCAAGCGTCATCGGCACGGCGATCGCGAGCACCGAGCGGTTGGTGACGGCGAAGGATCTGGCGCTGGCTTGGGTTGCGTCCATTGCTGCCTGGCTGATTGCGGCTTGATCGAGAACCCGATGTGCCTCAGTTTGCCGGCGCCACGCAACCACCATCCGCCGAACTGCCAACCGAATTTTCTGCTGGTCTTACGCATTCCGGACGGAAAACGTTTCACACTTTTCCTGGAATGCTCAGAGCTGGCGCAGGCCTCCCGATCCATGCCGCTGCAGATCGTCCATCACCCCGACTATGACGCCGGCTTCGCCGTCAACCACCGCTTTCCGATGAGCAAATATCCGCTTTTGATGGAGGCCTTGCATATGCGCGGGCTGGCCGCACCGGGCGCGCTCTCGATGCCGGAACCGGCGCCGGCCGCACGGCTGAAGCTCGCGCACGCGGCCGAGTATGTCGACCAGGTAATCGCCTGCCAGGTGCCGGAGACAATAGAGCGCGAGATCGGCTTTCCGGTCGGTCCGCGCGTGTCGCTGAGGGCGCAGCTTGCCACCGCGGGCACGGTGCTGGCCGCCAGGCTGGCGCTGAGACACGGCATCGCCTGCAACGCGGCTGGCGGCAGCCATCATGCCAGGCGCGCGCAAGGCGCCGGCTTCTGCACCTTCAATGATGTCGCCGTCGCCTCGCTGGCGCTGCTGGCCGAAGGCGCCGTCGAAAATGTGCTGGTTGTCGACCTCGACGTGCATCAAGGCGACGGCACGGCCGACATCCTGAAGGACGAGCCTCGCGCCTTCACCTTTTCCATGCATGGCGAGCGCAATTACCCGGTGCGCAAGATCGCCTCAGACCTCGACGTCGCCTTGCCGGACGGCACCGGCGACGGCGCTTATCTCGAGCGGCTCGCCGCCATCCTGCCGGACCTATCCCGGCAAAGGCGCTGGGACCTCGTCTTCTACAATGCCGGCGTGGATGTCCATGCCGAGGACAGGCTGGGCCGGCTGGCACTAAGCGACGATGGCCTCAGCGCCCGCGAAGACATGGTCATCGGCCATTTCCGTGAACAGGGCATGCCGTTTTGCGGCGTCATCGGCGGCGGCTACTCGACCGACGTACCGGCGCTGGCCGCACGGCACGCCATCCTGTTCGAGGTCGCCTCCCGATATGCGTGATGCTACGCCCAGCTATTTCCTGTAGCTGGCGATCCTGAGCAGGATGAACACCGGCACCACGATCGCCGCGCCGAGCACGATATAGCCCAGGAAGCGGTCGATGGCGTGGAAGCCGAGATTCCACAGATCGACGAAGAACTGGCGGATGCCATAGAAGACGTCCATCGGCGACCAGCCGAAGGCATGCATGACGAGGCCGACGAGGAAGGAGACTACCAGCAGCTTCAGGAACACCCTGAGCGGCGTGTCGCCAAGAAAGCGCGTCAGTGCGGACAAGGCCATTCTCCGATTCGAGCCGCCCGATTCGGCAGCGTGGCCCAGAAATACGCATTCGCTTGTCCGCCATCAAGCGGCGCTGCTGGAGGTCAAGGGGGTGCCTTCATTGGCAGCACTGCTTTGCCGATTGCTTGCAGCCCGGGCCTCATGTTAACGAGGTGGCCGACGCGGGTATGATGTAATGGTAGCTTGTCAGCTTCCCAAGCTGAACGCGCGGGTTCGATTCCCGCTACCCGCTCCACCTTGCGGCGCAAGGATTTGAGTCAGACCTCACCAAGGGACCAAATTGCGCGACCGATTCGGATCGCCTGCCGGCCATCGCGGGGCGGAATTGCATCGGATCGACCCTCAGGCCGAGCAGTTTGCGCGAGGGTGAATTTGGCTGTTTGTAAAGCGAGCGTTGGGGTCTTGCACACCCATGCAAGACCCCAGTCAGCGATTCACCCGGCAGGCCCGGGTACATGGTCGCTATCGACCTAGATCAGGATGATCATGCTCTAGAGCCGGAAGCCGATCCAGACGCGGCGACGCCAGCAGCGGACATGACGCCGGCCATAGCGCCAGTAGCGGCGGCAGACCCGTCTCCAAACGCGGCGACGGCGGCGGCGGTAGTACCGGTCACGGTAATACCGACGGCGGTAATACTGAGCTGGCTGCAGCAGATCGGCCTGGTCATCCTCCTCGTAGATGGCCGGATCCGGCTTGTCCAATTCATCGAGAATCCCGTTGCCTTTGGGGATGCCGGCAACCGCCTTGGCTGGTCCGGCCAGGCTTGCAAGCGCTGCCGCCCCCGCAACCCCAAGCATTCCAGTCAGAAACAACCGACGTTCCATCGAAACCTCCCGAGCTGTTGAGCATCGGCAGCCTTCCCTCACCCGCAACGGGCTCCAGCGAGCGGCCGATCGGTTTGAACGCACAAGTAGCATTCTCGTTCCATTACCCCACTTCGCGCAGGATGAAGTCGTGCAGCATTTTGGCGGCGGGCGAGAGCACGCGATTCTTGACCGTGATCAGGCTGTAGGGCCGGACCTCGATGTCGAACTCGGTCTGCACGACATCGATGGCGCCGGCCAGCCCGTCGCCGCCCTGGATGAACTTGGCGACCTGGATCGAGACCGGCGCGATGGCGTCGGACTGCGCCACCATCACCAAGGTGAGCAACAGCGAAGAGGTGTTGAGTATGCGGTCGGGCAGCGGAATGTCGCGGTTCAAGAAGTTGCTTTCCATGGCCTGGCGAAGCGGCGAGCCGCCGGACTGGAACACCCAGTCATAGCCCGCCGTCTCCTCCAGCCGCACCATCCGGCCGCTCGCTAAGGGGTGGCCGCGGCGCACGATGAGGCAGGCCTTCTCGACGCCGATGACGCGCGATTCGAAGAGCCGCGGATTGAGGTCGTCGGGGATGCGGGCGATGATGAAGTCGTGACGCGACGCGATCAGCTCGCGGGCAAGCACGTTCGAGGTCTCGACCTGCATGGTGATCTCGATGCGCGGATAGATGCGGCGGATCTCACGGATCGCCGGCACGGCCAATTCGATCGCCGGCGCCGTCACCGCGCCGAGGAAGACCGAGCCGCCCTTGCCGGCCTTGAGCTCGGAAATCTCTCGGTCGGCCTCCCGCATCTCGAGCAAAATGGAGCGGGCACGGCGGGCGAGCGCCTGGCCAAAAGGGGTCAGCGTCACGCCGCGCGGCAGCCGTTCGCACAACTTCACGTCGAGCACCGCCTCCATCTCGGCGATCATGCGCGAGGCGGCCGGCTGGGAGATGTTCATGACCTGGGCGGCGGCGCTCACCCGTCCGTGATCGTCCAGGGCGGTGATCATGCGCATATGGCGAAGACTGAGGCCGCTGCGCAGCAGCGTCTCGCCATCTCCCGGCAACTTCTCGTAACTCCCTGAAATCGCATCGGGATCGCGCAATGCCGCCATGGTTTTCGGTCTCTTGTCCGGGTTCTATCAGCTCCTTAAGCTATATCAGTTTCGATATAGCAACCAGCAAAGATCGCATTTGACAGTTATGTCAAAGGGACCCACCCTTCGCGCGTTCCGAGGCGCAACGGTCGGCAACGAGCAAATTCGTATCGATTTAAACTGCGCCGCGGGGCCGATTGGGAGGATACCGGAGATCGATAAAGCCGACAGTGGCGCGCCAGCGCACCTGTTCGGTTGCGCGGCCCGCGAAGCCCCGAGGTGTCGCGTCCATCAACCAGGGAGAGTAATCGTGAAGATCATCAAGACGCTGGCCGCCGTCGCGGCCCTTGGCATCGCCGCCATGACCTATTCGGCGCATGCCGCCGACAAGGGTCTCGTCGGCGTGCTGATGCCGACCAAGACCTCGCAGCGCTGGATCAACGACGGCGACGCCGTCAAGTCCCAGCTCGAAGCGCTCGGCTACACCGTCGACCTGCAGTATGCGCAGGACGATATCCCGAACCAGCTCAGCCAGCTGGAAAACGAAATCACCAAGGGCCCGAAGGCGCTGATCATCGCTTCGATCGACGGCACCACCATGGCCGACGCGCTGCAGAAGGCCAATGACGCAGGCGTCGTCGTCGTCGCCTACGACCGCCTGATCAAGAAGACGGGCAATGTCGACTACTACACCACCTTCGACAATTTCGGCGTCGGCGTCATCCAGGCGAACTCGCTGGTCAAGGGCCTCAAGGAGCGTTTCCCGAACACCAAGCCGTGGAACGTCGAGCTGTTCGGCGGCTCGCCGGACGACAACAACGCCTTCTTCTTCTACAACGGCGCCATGTCGGTCCTGCAGCCGCTGATCGATGACGGCTCGATCAAGATCAAGTCCGGCCAGACGGGCATGGACAAGGTCGGCACGCTGCGCTGGCTCGCCGCCACCGCCCAGGCGCGCATGGACAACCTGCTTTCGGCCAACTATTCGGACGGCAGCCGCGTCGATGGCGTTCTGTCGCCCTATGACGGCCTGTCGCGCGGCATCACCGCCTCGCTGCGCGCCGTCGGCTACGGCACGGAAGCGCAGCCCTGGCCGATCGTGACCGGCCAGGACGCCGAAACCGCCTCGGTCAAGCTGATCATCTCGGGCGAGCAGTATTCGACCGTGTTCAAGGACACCCGCGAACTGGCCAAGGCCACCGTGCAGCTGGTCGACAAGGTGCTCTCCGGCGGCAAGCCGGACGGCCTCGACGAAAAGACCTACAACAACGACGTCAAGGTCGTTCCCTCGATCCTGTTGACGCCGCATGAGGTCGACAAGTCGAACTATCAGGCGCAGGTCGTCGACTCCGGCTACATCAAGGCCGACGAGCTGAAGTAATCCAGCCTCGAAGGGAGGGGTCCTGCGCAACGCAGGGCCCCTTTTCGTTCAGAGCCGACCCCGGTATTGTTTTTGCCGGCTTCTGCAGCGTCACGCGCCGATCCGCAACGCGAAGCCGCCGCAGCATGTTGATTTTGCGCACAGGCCTTTCCACGATCGATGCCGATTTGGGAGCCGTGCGCCAGGGAGCAGATCCTGATGGCCTCGACGATTTTGGAGATGCGCGACATCACCAAGACGTTTCCCGGCGTGAAGGCGTTGTCGAACGTCAATCTCAGCGTCGAGGAAGGTGAGATCCACGCCATCGTCGGCGAGAACGGCGCCGGCAAGTCGACGCTGATGAAGGTGCTGTCGGGCGTCTATCCGTCCGGCACCTATGACGGACAGATCATCTTCCGCGGCCAGGAATGCAATTTCAAAGGCATTCACGACAGCGAGCATATCGGCATCGTCATCATCCACCAGGAGCTTGCCCTGGTGCCGATGCTGTCGATCGCGGAAAACATCTTCCTCGGCAACGAGCACGCCAGCTACGGCGTCATCGACTGGGACGCCAACGAGACGCGCACCAGCGCGCTGCTCAAGAAGGTCGGCCTCAAGGAAGACCCCAAGACGCTGATCACCGACATCGGCGTCGGCAAGCAGCAGCTGGTCGAGATCGCCAAGGCGCTGAGCAAGGAAGTGAAGCTTCTGATCCTCGACGAGCCGACGGCGTCGCTCAGCGAAAAGGACAGCCAGGCGCTGCTCGACCTCCTGCTCGAGTTCAAGCGCCAGGGCATGACCTCGATCCTGATCTCGCACAAGCTCAACGAGGTGAACCGCGTCGCCGACAAGGTGACGGTGATCCGCGACGGGCGCACCATCGAGACCCTGCCGAGGAAGGACATTTCGGAAGACCGCATCATCACCTCGATGGTCGGCCGCTCGCTCGACGACCGCTACCCGCCGCGTGAGCCGAAGATCGGCGAGGTCATCTTCGAGGTCAAGGACTGGTCGGTCTACCACCCGATCCATGCCGAGCGGCAGGTGATCAAGAACATCAATATCAATGTGCGCAAGGGCGAGGTTGTCGGCATCGCCGGGCTGATGGGCGCCGGCCGTACCGAATTCGCTATGAGCCTGTTCGGCCGCACCTACGGACGGCGCATCAGCGGCGAGGTGCTGCTCAGGGGCAAGCCGCTCGATCTTTCGACAGTGAGCAAGGCGGTGGAGAACCGCATCGCCTATGTCACCGAGGACCGCAAGACCTACGGCCTCAACCTCATCGACCACATCAAGCACAATGTGACTTTGGCCAATCTGGGCGGCGTTTCCAGCCGCGGCGTCATCGACGACATGCGCGAGATGAGCGTCGCCAACGACTATCGCAAGAAGACCAACATCCGCGCCTCCAGCGTCTACCAGCTCACCGGCAACCTCTCGGGCGGCAACCAGCAGAAGGTGGTGCTGTCCAAATGGCTGTTCGCCGATCCGGAGGTTTTGATCATGGACGAGCCGACCCGCGGCATTGACGTCGGCGCGAAGTACGAAATCTATACGATCATCGCGCGCCTCGCCGCCGAGGGCAAAGCGATCATCGTCATCTCGTCGGAAATGCCTGAACTGCTCGGTATCTCCGACCGCATCTATGTCATGAATGAAGGGCGTATCGTCGGCGAAATGGCGGCAAGCGACGCAAGCCAGGAAAAAATCATGCGCGCCATCGTTCGCGGAGAAGGAAAAGCATCATGAGCACAGACAGCGCTCCCGCGCCGCAAAGCGGCGTCGCCGAAGACGTCAAGCAGGGACAGCGCGTCGCCGTCTCGGCGTTGACGACGAATCTGCGCGAATACGGCCTGATCATCGCGCTGATCGTCATCATGCTGTTCTTCCAGTACACGACGTCGGGAACGCTGTTCAAACCGGTCAACCTCAGCAATCTGGTGCAGCAGAACTCGTTCATCATCGTGATGGCGCTGGGCATGCTCCTGGTCATCGTCTCCGGCTATATCGATCTCAGCGTGGGATCGGTCGCCGGTTTCATCGGCGCGCTCGCCGCGATGATGATGGTGATCTGGCCGCTCGGGATATTCTCGAATCCGCTGGTGGTTTCGATCATCTGCCTGATCGTCGGCGGTCTCATAGGCGCGGCGCAAGGCTACTGGATCGCCTATCACCGGATACCGAGCTTCATCGTGACATTGGCGGGCATGCTCATCTTCCGCGGCATCTGCCAGGCGCTGCTTGGCGGCGGCTCCTCGGTCGGTCCGCTGCCGCCCGACTTCAAGGCGCTGAGCTCGGGCTTCATCCCGGACGTGATCGGCCCGCTGACGCTGATCCCGCCGACGGTGAATGCCGCCGGCAAGACCATCGTCGGCAGCGGCTTGACGCTGCACATGACGACGATCGTGCTGGGTCTGGTCGCGGTGCTCGCCTACGCCTATTTCGGCTTCAGGACGCGGCGCAAGCGCGAGCGGCATGGCTACGAGGCGGAGCCCTTCCCGCTGTTCGTCGTCAAGACGCTGGTCGGCAGCGCGCTGGCGCTGTTCCTGGTCTTCCAGTTCGCGAGCTACAGGGGCCTGCCGGTCGTGCTGCTGGTGATGGGCGTGCTGATCTCGTTGTTCGTCTTCGTCACCAAGCGCATGACCATCGGCCGCCGCATCTACGCCATGGGCGGCAACGCCAAGGCGGCGCAGCTTTCGGGCATCAACACCGAGAGGCTGACGCTGCTGGTCTTCATCAACATGGGCGTGCTTTCGGCGCTCGGCGGCCTGATCATCGCGGCCCGTCTCGGCCAGGCCGTGCCGGCAGCGGGTCTCGGCAGCGAGCTCGACGTCATCGCGGCCGTCTTCATCGGCGGCGCCTCGGCGATGGGCGGCGTCGGACAGGTGATCGGCGCCGTGGTCGGCGGCTTCATCATGGGCGTGATGAACAACGGCATGTCGATCATGGGCGTCAATGTCGACTGGCAGCAGGTGGTGAAAGGCCTGGTGCTGCTCGGCGCGGTGATCTTCGACGTCTACAACAAGAACAAGGCCTGAAGGCCGGAAGCGGATTTAAGGAGGCATACGGGTTTCAGATCGCGAAGCTGCCGGCAACCCGTCGGCGCCAAGAGTCCAGCAAGGACCAGGCTCGCGAACGCAATCCGGACGAAGCGTTTCAACCGTGGCGGGGATTGCTCCGCGCCGCGCCAGTCAAGGCTTGCCCGCGGGCGGCCGGCAAAATGAGAGAGGATTTCAACATGCTGATCTCCCAGATCCTCGACGACGCCGAGACGATCCGCGTCGTCGCCCGCAACGGCGGCGGCAAGACCAGGATCATCAACGGCGCGCGCAGCGTCTATTCGCTGGCGATGGAGGCCGCGCGCACCGGCACCGGGCTCGAAGCGCTGATCGAGCGCAAGGGCTATGGCGAGACGGTCGATCTCGATGCCGCCTACAAGAGGGGCAGGCTGGTGTCGCCGATCAACCACCCCGATCCCGCGCATCTGCATCTCACCGGCACCGGCCTGACGCATCTCGGCTCCGCGGCGACGCGCGATTCCATGCACAAGAAGCTCAGCGAGGGCGGCGAGGAGGAGCTCACCGATTCCATGAAGATGTTCCGCATGGGGCTGGAAGGCGGCAAGCCGGCCAAAGGACAGGTCGGCGTGCAGCCGGAATGGTTCTACAAAGGCAACGGCACGATGGCGGTGGCCCCCGGCGCGCCCCTGATGTCGCCGGCCTTTGCGCAGGACGGCGGCGAGGAGCCGGAGATCGCCGGCATCTATGTGATCGGCGACGACGGCGCGCCGTTCCGGGTCGGCTTCACGCTGTCGAACGAGTTTTCCGACCACGTGACGGAGCGGGTGAACTACCTGTTCCTCGCCCATTCCAAGCTACGCAACGCCTCGTTCGGCCCCGAGATCCTGATCGGCGGCTTGCCCGCCGACATCAGGGGCGCCTCGCGCATCTGGCGCGACGGCAAGCTTTTGTGGGAAAAGCCGTTCCTGTCCGGCGAAGCGAACATGTCGCACACCATCGCCAATCTCGAGCACCATCATTTCAAATATTCGGCCTTCCGCCAGCCGGGCGACGTGCATGTGCATATGTTCGGCACGGCGACGCTGTCCTTCGCCGATGGCATCAGGACCGAGGCCGGCGATACGTTCGAGATCGAAGCGCAGGATTTCGGCCTGCCGCTGCGCAACCCGCTGGAGATCGAGAAGCCGGTCAAGGTGGCGGTGAAGGCGCTGTGAGAGCGTGATCTCCCCCAAGGGGGAGATCAGCAGCTCAGACCTTAGCGCGCGGCGCGAAAATGCTTGGAGAGCTTCAGGCCCTGCGCCTGGTAGTTCGAGCCGAGATCGGTACCGTAAAGAGCCTGCGGGCGCTGCAGCATGTGCTCGTAGACGAGACGGCCGACGATCTGGCCGTGGTCGAGGATGAACGGCACCTCGTGGCTGCGCACTTCCAGCACCGCCCGGCTGCCGCTGCCGCCGGCGGCGGAATGGCCGAAGCCCGGATCGAAGAAGCCGGCATAGTGGACGCGGAACTCGCCGACCAGCGGATCGAAGGGCGTCATCTCGGCGGCGTAGAGCGGCGGCACGTGCACCGCTTCGCGCGAGACTAGGATGTAGAATTCGTCGGGGTCGAGCACGAGTTCGCCGGCGCCGCTCTTGTAGATCGGCTCCCAGAAATCGACGACATCCTGCGCGGCGCGCTTGTCGACATCGACCAGGCCGGTGTGGTGCTTGCCGCGATAGCCGACAAGGCCGTCCTTGTCGCCGTCGAGGTCGATGGAGAGCGCGATGCCACCGCCTGAAATATTGGGCGGCTCGGTGGCGACCAGCATCTCGGCGCGGTGAAGGTCGCGCAGCTCGCTCTCCGAAAGCACCGCGTTGCCGGTGCGGAAACGGATCTGCGACAGCCGCGAGCCGGCCCGCACGACGATCGGGAAGGTGCGCGGGCTGACTTCGAGATAGAGCGGCCCGTGATAGCCGGCGGCGATCTTGTCGAACTCGTGGCCGCGATCGGTCATCACCCGGGTGAAGATGTCGAGCCGCCCGGTCGAGCTCTTGGGATTGGCGGAAGCGGACACATTCGAGGGCAGCGCCAAGCTTTCGAGCAGCGGCACGATGTAGACGCAACCCGTCTCCAGCACCGCGCCCTCGGCGAGGCTGAATTCATGCAACTTCAGCCGCTCGAGCTTGTCGGCTACCCGATGATCGGGACCGGGCAGGAAGGAGGCGCGCACGCGGAAGGCCGTGTCGCCGAGCCTCAGGTCAAGGCTGGCCGGCTGGATCTGGTTGGTGTCCAGCGCGCGCGGCGACTTCAGCGCACCGGACTGGAACAGCGCGGAAATATCCTGGTCGGGAAGAATGCCTGTCTGCCGCAAAGTCTTACTCCGCTCTGCTGGTACAAACCTCTTAATGAAGCCGGCAATTGACGCAAGCGCGGCGCGGGTCTAAAGGGTCGTTATCCCGTGGTGATTTGGCCGGTCGGCTTGCAGCCACGTTAAACAAGTCGCTAAAGGACCGTCGAGCCGCAAGGCTATATGGACCGGTTGCGACTTCGCGGCCGGTTTTTTTGTGTCTGGAAGCAGGGCTATGAGCACCAAGAAGCGCAACTGGAAACCTCAGACGGCACTCGTGCATGGCGGAACGCTGCGTTCCGGCTTCGGCGAGACATCCGAGGCGATGTATCTCACCCAGGGCTATGTCTACGAGACGGCGCAAGCCGCGGAAGCCCGCTTCAAGGGCGAGGAGCCCGGTTTCATCTATTCGCGTTACGCCAACCCGACGGTCGACATGTTCGAAAAGCGCATGTGCGCGCTCGAAGGCGCCGAGGATGCCCGCGCCACCGCTTCCGGCATGGCGGCCGTCTCAGCCGCGTTGCTGTGCAGCGCCAAGGCCGGCGACCATATCGTGGCGGCGCGCGCCCTGTTCGGCTCCTGCCGCTGGGTGGTCGAGACGCTGGCGCCGCGCTACGGCATCCAGGCGACGCTGGTCGACGGCACCGACATCGCCAATTGGGAAAAGGCGATAAGGGCGAACACCAAGCTGTTCTTCCTCGAAAGCCCGACCAATCCGACGCTGGAAGTGGTCGACATCGCCGCGGTTGCCAAGCTCGCCAATTCGATCGGCGCGCGCGTGATCGTCGACAATGTCTTCGCCACGCCGCTGCAGCAGAAGCCGCTGCAGCTCGGCGCCCATATTGTCGTCTATTCGGCGACCAAGCACATAGACGGCCAGGGCCGCTGCCTCGGCGGCGTCATCCTGTCCGACAAGAAATGGATCGACGAGAACCTGCACGACTATTTCCGCCACACCGGTCCCAGCCTGTCGCCCTTCAACGCCTGGACGCTGTTGAAAGGCCTGGAGACGCTGCCGCTGCGCGTGCGCCAGCAGACCGAAAGCGCCGGCAAGATCGCGGATTTCCTCGCCGGCCGATCGGAGATCGCCCGCGTCATCTATCCGGGCCGGGCCGACCACCCGCAGGCGGATGTCGTCAAGAAGCAGATGTCGGGCGGCTCGACGCTGATCTGCCTCGACGTCAAGGGCGGCAAGCAGGCGGCCTTCGCCTTTCAGAACGCGCTCGACATCGTGCTGATCTCGAACAATCTCGGCGACGCCAAGAGCCTGATCACCCATCCGGCGACGACGACGCACAAGAACCTGAGCGACGACGCGCGGGCCGAACTCGGCATAGGACCCGGCACGCTCAGGCTCTCCGTCGGTCTGGAGGACGCCGACGACCTGCTGGAGGACATCCAGCAGGCGCTGAAGGCGGCCAAATAAGACCTGCAGCGGCGACCGTCGCTACACAGGATTTTAAAGCGCGTCGCGCTGAAGCGGATTCAGGCGACGCGCTTTTAAGCCTTTGTTTTCATGCATGTCGTTATCGCAAAACCGCTGCACACTTTTGCGCGACATGCTTTAGGCAAGCTCTTCCAGTTCGGTCATCGTCTTGGTGCGGATGGTCATGGCGTTGCCGCGCCATTCGACGGCGCCGCCGAACCAGGCGCGCGCCCAGATGGCGGGCAGCATCGCGTCGCGCGTGAGCATCACGGTGACGCTGCGCGGCGACAGGTACCAGCCCTTCGCAAAGGCCAGGAGGCATTCCGGCAGGTAGGCGATCGCCAGCACGCCCAAGGCCGTCGTGGGCAGGCTGACGCCGGCGCTTGCCGCCGCAATCAGCGCCAGCAGCAGCGGCACCGCAGCGCCGGTCAGGATCTCCGGCGCGAAGAACAGCGGGAAGGTGACGCGGCGCAGCCGCGCCCAGCGCGCCTGGCGCGACCAGATCTCGGCGAGCCGGCGCTGGCCGAGCGGCTGCTCGAAAGGCGAAGCGACGAGATTGACGCGCAGGCCCAGGCTGTTGACCAGCTTGGTGGCGGCCGCGTCCTCGGCGATCTCGGCGGCCAAAGCCTGGATACCGCCATTGGCATCGAGCATCGGCTTGTTCCACAGCATGCTCTTGCCTTGGGCGAAGCCGAGCCCAAGCGCCTCGCCGGCATACTGCCAGCGCGCCTGCAGCGTGTTGAGGAAGGCGCATTCGACTTCGGCCCAAAACCCATCCGGCCGCGACCCGATCGGCGTCGAGCAGACGAGGCCGGTATCCGGGCGCCATGCCGCCATCAGGTGCTGGACATAGTCCCTCGGCATCAGAACATTGGAATCGGCGAGGACCACCCAATCGTGCCGCGCAGCCTGCCAGCCCTTGATGCAGTTGTTGAGCTTGGGATTGGCGCTGACGCGGTCGTCGCCGATCAGGAGTCGCGCCGGCACCTTCGGATAGCGGGCGATCGCCGCATCGATCAGCTTGACCACCGGGTCTTCGGCATGCGCGACGCAGAAGATCAGCTCGTAGCGCGGCCAATCGAGCGAGAAGGCGCGCTGCAGGGTCTCCTGTGTGAACGGCTCGACGCCGCGCGACGGCACGATGATCGAGACCGGCTGTGCGCCGACGGGCGGCGCAATGACATGCCGCCATTTCAGCCGCGACGCGGCGAGCAGGATGCTGGTGAGATTGGACAGAAGAAGGGCTGACGAAGCCAGGCCGGCTGCGATAGTCAGTTCCATCGAGATCTGGTCACTCTCTATCTCTTTGTTTTCACGCAATTCCGGACGGAAAACTGCTCACACTTTTCCTGGAATTGCTCTCGGCCGCATGCGCCCATTTCATCAGTTACAGAGCGCCCGAGTCGCCCGGCACGGTTTGTGCACACCAACATTGTCATGTGTCACTTAAATGACATTGTTTTTCGGCACGTGCGCTACAAGGCTGGCAGGATGGTCGGCGTTGCGCGCGTAACAGCGAAGCGCAACGAATGTTCCGCAGCGGCAACCGGAGTGGCCCATGTATCGCGCAGTGACGCGCAACATCGAAGTGCTGGTCAGGCCCTTCTATCTGGAGGACCGCTCCGATCCGTCCGAGAACCGCTATGTCTGGGGCTATCAGGTGACGATCGACAACCGCTCCGACGAGTTCGTGCAGCTTGTGTCGCGCTACTGGCACATCACCGATGGTCGGGGCCGGGTCGAGGAGGTGCGCGGCGCCGGCGTCGTCGGCGACCAGCCGGAACTCAATCCCGGCGACAGCTACCAGTACACCTCGGGCTGCCCGCTCTCGACGCCGTCGGGCATCATGGTCGGCCATTACACGATGCGCAACGGCCGCGGCGAGACGTTCGATATCGCCATTCCGGCTTTCTCGCTCGATATGCCGGGGACAAGGCGCACGGTGAATTAGGCGTCGGCGATTAGCGTCTTTCTCCCCGTTCAACGGGGAGAAATGCCCGGCAGGGCAATGAGGGGCAGCGCCAAACTTCTGAGATTTTTTGAGGCAGACGACCGCGTCGTCAGCGTGTCGCTATCACCACCAACCAAGGCGCTGCCCCTCATCCGCCCTTTGGGCACCTTCTCCCCGTGAAACGGGGAGAAGAAAGGAGCTTACTTCACGAATTCGGCCGGGTCGAAGTCGTATTGCGTCGAGCAGAACTCGCAGGCGACATGGATGCCGCCATCCTCGGTCGAGTCCTTGATCTCCTGGGCCGAAAAGCCTTCGAGAATGCTGCGGATCTTGTCGCGCGAGCAGGAGCACTGGTCGGCGACAGGCACGCCGCGGAAGACGCGCACGCCGTGTTCGTGGAACAGCCGGTAGAGCAACCGCTCGGCGCCCACCGTCGGGTCGATCAACTCGGTCGGCTCGATTGTGCCGAGCAGCGCCAGCAACTCCTGCCAGGAATTGTCGGCCGGGTGGTCCGCGACGTCACGCGGATCGCCGTCGCCACCGGAAATGTCGGGGACGCGCATGCGCTCCGGCGATTGCGGCAGGAATTGCGCCAGGATGCCGCCGGCGCGCCACTGCTCGCGCGCGCCGGCCGGGCCGGGCGTGACCAGCTTGGCGACCGACATCTTGATATCGGTCGGGATCTGCTCCGACTGCCGGAAATAGGTGCGCGCGGCATCCTCCAGCGAGGTACCGTCGAGCTGAACGATGCCCTGGTAGCGCTGCGTATGCGCGCCCTGGTCGATGGTCAGAGCCAGGACGCCGTTGCCGAGCAGCGTCTGCTGCGAGGTCTCGCCGGCGGCGGTCAGCGCCTGCAGCCGGTCGGCATCGAAACGCGCATAGGCGCGCAGCGCATGCGGCGTGGTGAAATCGGCCACCAGCATGTCGACCGGACCGTCGGTGCGGGTCTGCAGGATGAACTTGCCTTCGAACTTCAGTGAGGTGCCGAGCAGCACGGTGAGCACGCAGGCTTCCGCCAGCAGGCGGGCGACCGGTTCTGGGTAATTGTGGCGGCTCAGAATAGCGTCGAGCATCGGCCCGAGCTGCACGGTACGGCCGCGCACATCGAGCGGCGCGACCTCGTAAGGCACGACGTGATCGTCGCCGGCGAAGCCGAATTCACCGAGTTGGGGTTTATGCTCAGCCAAGGTCTGGGTTTCCAACATGACAAAACTCCGGGGCGCAGCCATGCAACCCGATGAGCCGCATGCGTCGAAGCGCGTTCAATTTACGTGATGGCCCGCAAATAGGCATCACATATCCCCAGATCAAGTTGAGTCCGATCGGGCCGGAAGCGGTCAGGTCGGCCCTTCTCAAGCGCCCAGGCACCAAGCCAGCACCGCCTTCTGGGCGTGCAGCCGGTTCTCGGCCTCGTCGAAGACCACCGAATGCGGCCCGTCGATCACCTCGTCGGTGACCTCCTCGCCGCGATGCGCCGGCAGGCAGTGCATGAACAAGGCATCGGGCTTGGCCTTTGCCATCAGCGCCGCATTGACCTGATAGGGCAGGAAGACGTTGTGGCCGCGGGCGCGATGCTCTTGGCCCATCGAGACCCAGCTGTCGGTGACGACGCAGTCGGCCTTGTCGACGGCCTCCTCGGCGGACCTGGAAAACCGGACCTTGCCGCCATTGGCTTTCGACCAGTCGACATATTTCTCGAACGGCTCGCTGCCTTCCGGCACCGCGACATTGAGATTGAAGCGGAACCGCGCCGAGGCTTCCAGGAGCGAATGCAGCACATTGTTGCCATCGCCGGTCCAGGCGAAGGTCTTGCCGGCCACCGGCCCGCGATGTTCCTCAAAGGTCATGATGTCGGCCATGAGCTGGCAGGGGTGCGTGTCGTCGGTCAGCCCGTTGATCACCGGAACGGTGGCGCTCTCGGTGAGCTCCAGCAGCCGGTCATGCGAGGTGGTGCGGATCATGATGGCGTCGACGTAACGCGACAGCACCTTTGCCGTGTCGGCGATCGTCTCCGACCGGCCGAGCTGCATCTCGGTGCCGGTCAGCATGATGGTCTCGCCGCCGAGCTGGCGCATGCCGACATCGAAGGAAACGCGCGTGCGCGTCGACGGCTTGTCGAAGATCATGGCCAGCACCTTGCCATCGAGCGGTTTTGAACGCTCGCCCGCCTTGAGCCTAGTCTTTCGCGCCACCGCGTCGTCCAGCATGATGCGCAGGTCGCCTGCGGAAACGGCGGATAGATCGGTGAAGTGGCGAACACTCATCGGCAGGTTCCAGAAATTATTTGGCGGCTTCGGCCGCAATCGCGTCGGTCAGGCTCTTGGCGCCACCGCGAATGCGATCCAGCGCCTCGCCGATCTCCTCGTCGGTGACGGTGAGCGGCGGCAGGAGGCGGATGACATTGTCGCCCGCCGGCACGGCAAGCAGGTGCTGGTCGCGCAGCGCCATGTTCACCTTGGTGTTGGGCATGGCGCATTTCAGGCCGAGCATCAGGCCGGTTCCCCTGATGCCCTCGATGACGTCGGGGAATTCATCGGCCACCGCCGCTAGGCCCTGCTTCAGAAGCAGCGCCTTGCGCTGCACGTCCTCGAGGAAGCCGTCGGCCAGGACAATGTCGAGCACGGCGTTGCCGACGGCCATCGCCAACGGATTGCCGCCGAAGGTGGTGCCGTGCACGCCGGCCGTCATGCCGGTCGCCGCCTCGTCGGTGGCAAGGCAGGCGCCCATCGGGAAGCCGCCGCCGATGCCCTTGGCGATCGCCATCAGGTCGGGCGTGACGCCTGTCCATTCATGCGCGAACAGCTTGCCGGTGCGGCCGATGCCGCACTGGACCTCGTCGAAGATCAAAAGCAGGCCATGCTTGTCGCAGAGTTGCCGCAGCCGCTTCAAGGACTGCGTCGGCACCGGGCGTATGCCGCCCTCGCCTTGCACCGGCTCGATCAGGATCGCCGCGGTCTCCGGCGTAATCGCCTTTTCCGCGGCGTCGATGTCGTCGAAAGCCACTTGGTCGAACCCTTCGACCTTCGGGCCGAAGCCTTCGAGATATTTGTACTGGCCGCCGGCGGCGATCGTCGCCAGCGTGCGGCCGTGAAAAGCGCCCTCGAACGTGATGATGCGGAAACGCTCGGGATGACCCTCGACGAATTGATAGCGCCTGGCCGTCTTGATGGCGCATTCCAGCGCCTCGGCGCCGGAATTGGTGAAGAACACCTTGTCTGCGAAGGTCGCTTCGGCCAGCCGCTCGCCCAGCCGGCGCTGTTCCGGGATCTCATAGAGGTTGGAGACGTGCCACAGCTTGGCGGCCTGCTCGGTGAGCGCCGCCACCAGATGCGGGTGGCTGTGGCCCAACGAATTCACCGCGATGCCGCCCGCGAAGTCGAGATATCGCTCGCCCTTGTCGGTGACCAGCCAAGTCCCCTCCCCGCGGTCGAAAGCCAGGGGGGCGCGAGCAAAGGTCTCGTAAAGCGCCGAACCGCTCATTATATGCGTCTCCGGAACCGGAAATCAAAAAGCCGCCAATGCGGCGGCCTTTGCGGCTTATCATGTTTTTCGGCCATGAAGTCAACGAAAACGTCACGCAGAAGCGCGTGGCGAACCTCCGACGCCACGCCGGCTCATAAGTAGACCGGCAAGTTGGGGAAAACCGAAAAAACCGAATCGTGTTGCCCTGGGGACTCTTGTCACCGAGTCAGCGCATAAGGTATTTGTAGTCGAGAAATAACTAGATTTCGTGCGGCGGACCTAATCACCCGGTATATGTGGTGTCGTTTGCCCGGCGGGAGCCGGGTCGGGAACGGATTCTGACTACCGCACGCCTCAGCAGGAGCGCGGCCCCATGAACTGGACTGACGAGCGGGTAGAACTTCTCAGGAAACTGTGGTCGGAGGGCCTGAGCGCCAGCCAGATTGCCGCACAGCTTGGCGGAGTGAGCCGCAACGCTGTCATCGGCAAGGTGCACCGCCTGAAGCTTTCGGGCCGCGGTCGCGCGACGGCCGCCCCGGCGCGCCAGAAAAAGGCCACGCAAGGCGCCACGATGCAGAAATCGGTGACCCGCGCCGCAAGTGCTACGCGTCACGTGACAGCCACCATCGGCGCCACCGCGCTGCAGGTGCAGTTCGACGCAGAGCCGGTCGCGCGCCACTATATCCGACCGGTCGAGAACGTGGTCGTGCCGATCTCGCGGCATCTGCAGCTCGTCGAGCTGACCGAACGCACCTGCAAATGGCCGAACGGCGATCCGCTGTCGGGAGACTTCAACTTCTGCGGCAACGACGCCGCCGAAACGGGACCCTATTGCAAGTATCATTCCCGGGTGGCGTTCCAGCCGGCGGGGGAGCGGCGCAGGGCAAGATAGGGGAATAGGGGAGTAAGGCAGTAGGGGAGTAGGGGAAAGAGCGCTTCATGCGCTACGTTTCGCAGTCAGTCGCTCCCTATTACCTACTCCCTTACTGCCCTACTCCCTTACTCCCATATTTCACAGCCACCCATTCTTCTTGAACCGCCAGTACAGGAACGAGCAGATCGCGGCCATCACCAGCAGGATGATTGGATAACCGTATTCCATCTTCAGTTCCGGCATGTCGGAGAAGTTCATGCCGTAGATGCCTGCGAAGGCCGTGGGCACCGCCAGAATGGCGGCCCATGAGGCGAGCTTCTTGGATATTGCGGTTTCCTGGCTCTGCCCGACCAGCAGACTGGCTTCGAAGGCGAAGGCCAGAACCTCGCGCAGTGAGTCGATCTTTTCCTGCACGGTGCGGATGTGGTCGGTCACGTCGCGAAACAGCGGATGCATGGCGGCATGGATCTGCGGCAGCTCGGCACTGGTCAGCCGACGGCAGACCTCGACCAGCGGCAGCGCCGCATTGCGCAGGCGCAGCAGATCGCGGCGCAGCATGTAAAGCCGCTCGATATCGGAACCGGTCATCGGCTTCAAAAGCACCTTGTCCTCGATCGCCTCGACCTCGTCCTCGATCTGCTCCAGCACCGGCATGTAATTGTCGACGATGAAATCGAGGATGGCGTAGAGGACGAAGTCCTCGCCCTTGGCGAGCGAATGCGGGCAGTTCTCCCAGTGCTGGCGCACGGCGGCGTAGGAGGTCGACGGGCCGTGCCGAACGCTGACGATGTAGCCGGCGCCGACGAACAAATGAGTCTCGCCGAACGTGACGCGGCCGTCGATCAATTGCGCGGTGCGGGCGACGATGAAGAGGGCGTCGCCATATTGCTCGATCTTCGGGCGTGCATGCGGATGCTCGGCATCCTCGATCGCCAAATCATGCAGGTGGAATTGCGCCTGCACCCGGAGCAGAAGGTGGCGATCGGGCTCGAGCAGGCCGATCCAGACGACATGGCCAGGTTTTGCCGCCCATTCGCCGGCTTGTTCGACGGCGATGTCGGCGACGCGCTTGCCGCCCGAATAGACGCTGGATGCAATGATGCCCGACGTTGGGGCCGGGGTCAGGTTCCGAACTTGTTCCATCGCAAACCTCCCGAGACTGCGACTGACAAAATCGCTGTGTCTGGAGGAGCTTACCCTAAATCAGGAAGCCGTTCGAGAGGCGCCGGTTCACTTAGCCGGCACCGTGGCGGGAAGCACGACCTTGTCGGTCTTGTCCCCCTTCGGCCGATCGGCCGGCATCTGGTCGCCGGTGACGATGTAATAGATCGTCTCGGCGATGTTGGTTGCATGGTCGCCGATGCGCTCGATGTTCTTGGCGCAAAACAGAAGATGCGTGCAGGGCGTGATGTTGCGCGGATCTTCCATCATGTAGGTTAAAAGCTCGCGGAACAGCGAGGTGTACATGGCGTCGATCTGGTCGTCCCGGTCGCGCACGAGGCCGATCCTCTCGACCGAGCGCGAGGCATAGACGTCGAGCACTTCCTTGAGCTGCGTCAGCGCCAGATTGGCAAGGGCCTCCAAGCCGCGGAAAAGGCTATTCGGCTGGCGGCCGTCGACCGAGGCCACGCGCTTGGCGACGTTCTTGCCCAAGTCGCCGACGCGCTCGATATCGGCCGAGATGCGGATCGCGCCGACGATCTCGCGCAGGTCCGTCGCCATCGGCTGGCGCCTGGCGATGATGATGATGGCCTTGTCGTCGATCTCGCGCTGTCCTTCGTCGAGGACGAGATCGTCCTGGATGACCTTCTGCGCGAGGCCATGGTCGACGTTCACCAGGGCCGCGACCGCCTGTTCGACCATGCGCTCGGCATGGCCGCCCATCGCAGCGATGCGCTTCGACAGGAACTTCAGCTCTTCATCATAGGCACTGGCGATATGGACGGACTGCATGGATATGCCTTCCCGGTTTGTGCCGGCTGGTGCGTTCCCTCAATCCGTCGCTGATACGCGAACCGCATGACAGAAAGAAGAAAATCCCGGTTGGCAACCGATACACGATCAGCGAGCCGGCAAATGAACCGTGAACGCCGCGCCCTTGCCGACTTCCGACTTGATCGACAATCTTGCGTTATGACGGGTCAATATATGCTTGACGATCGAAAGGCCAAGCCCGGTGCCTTTCTGGGTGCGGCTGTTTTCGACATCGACGCGGTAGAAGCGCTCGGTGATGCGCGGGATGTGTTCTTCGGCAATGCCCGGACCATAGTCCCTTATCGTGACGTCGAAGCCCGGCTGTTGGCTATCCTCGCCGCCGGCGATCGATACGGTGACGTGCCCGCCTGACTGGCCGTATTTGCAGGCGTTCTCTAGGAGATTCTCGAAGACCTGGAACAGTTCGTCGCGATCGCCGGGGACGACAAGCGGCCCGTTGGCGAACTCCCGCTCGATGACGACGCCGTTCTCACAGGCCAGCGGCCCGAGCGAATCGATGACGCTATCGATCGTCTGGCGAAGATCGACCTCCGTGCCCGGCCTCAGATAGGGTTTCATCTCCAACCGTGACAGCGAGAGCAGATCGTCGATCAGGCGGGCCATGCGGCCGGTCTGGTTCTGCATGATCTGCAGGAACTGGTCGCGCGCCGCCGGATCGTTGCGGGCCGGCCCGCGCAGCGTCTCGATGAAGCCGGCGATTGAGGCGAGCGGCGTGCGCAGCTCATGGCTGGCATTGGCGATGAAATCGGCTCGCATGCGATCGATGCGACGCGTCTCGCTCTGATCCTTGAACACCAGCACGTAAAGGCCGGTGGCATGGCCGACCGTGGATGCGCTGACCCGATATGTCCGCTCCACCGGCAGCTTCTCGGTGTAGTCGACCGCATCGGCGGCGACCTGCCCCGACAGAATGCCGTCGAGCAGCGCCTGCATTTCCGGCGCGCGAAACTTCAATGCCAGCGACATCCCCGGAGCCAGCCCGCCGAAGGCGGCGAAGGCGGCGGCGTTGGCGTGAACCATGGCGGCGGAGCGATCGAATATGATGAGCGGATCGGCGACCGCGGCCGCCAGATACTCGCCGGAGAGCCGCTGCAGCCCGCTTGCCTCGATCGCTGCTCCCGTATCGGCTGGCTGGCGTTCGGTATTTGCCGGCAGCATCGCGGCGGCCGCCAGCGCGGCCAGGGCCAGCATCAGCACATAGACGGAGACGCCGGCGAAAAAATAAACGGCAAGGACCGCGAGAACACCCGCGCCAAGCAGCCAGCGGTTGCGTGACAGCCGCGCCGCCAAGGCTTGCCCCCTGTTGTTTTGTCCCGCGCCCGTCTCTGCCATAAGCCCGCGCCACCCCGCATCCCGTTCGACCGGCCAGCGGCTCGCTGGACCGGCCTGACGCATGGAACCCTGAAAATCAGGATCGATTTTCGCGAAGGTTCATGCGCAAAATCAAAATGCTACAGCGTTTTTGCGCCCGAATGCGCGCTGCGCTGCACAGGCTCCATAGCATGAGTCCGCAAACTGGAAAGGTTCGTCTGGATGAAAAAGGCCAAGGAAACGGCTGAAGCGGTGCCGGCCACGGCACCGATCAAGATCAAGATCGGCGGCAAGGAGCGCGAGTTCGACATCGACAATCCGGTGCTCCCGGACTGGATCGAGGACAACAAGCTCACCGCCGGCGGCTATCCTTACGACAAGAAGATGAAAGGCGAGGAGTACGAAAAGGAACTCGAGACTCTGCAGATCGAACTGGTCAAGGCCCAGGCCTGGCTGCAGGCCACCGGCAAGCGGGTGATGGCGCTTTTCGAAGGGCGCGACGCGGCCGGCAAGGGCGGCACGATCTTCGTGCTGCGGCAATATTTGAACCCGCGCACGGCGCGCAACGTCGCCCTGACCAAGCCGACGCCGACCGAGGCTGGGCAATGGTATTACCAGCGCTATGCCGACCATTTCCCGACTTCGGGCGAGTTCGTCACCTTCGACCGCTCGTGGTACAACCGCGCCGGCGTCGAGCCGGTCATGGGGTTCTGCACGCCGGAGCAGCACGAGAAATTCCTCGACGAGACGCCGCATTTCGAGCGGATGATCTCCAACGAGGGCATCCATTTCTTCAAATTCTGGCTGAACATCGGCCGCGAGACCCAGCTCGAACGGTTCCATGACCGCCGCTGGTCGCCGCTGAAGAACTGGAAGTTCTCGCCGATCGACATCGCCGGCGTCGGCAAGTGGGACGACTACACCAGGGCGCGCGACCAGATGATCGAGCGCACGCACAAGGAGTTCTCGCCGTGGATCGCCGTGCGGGCCAACGACAAGCGCCGCGCCCGGCTCGCGGTGATGCAACGTATCCTGCTTTCCCTGCCCTATGACGGCCGCGACCTCGATGCCATCGGCAAGCCCGACAAGAAGATCATCGGCGAGGGACCGGAATTCCTGAAGGACTAGTGCTTTTCCCCGTTTCATGGAAACGGCGAAACGCCTATCTCTTTGTTTTTACGCAGTTCCGGACGAATTACAGCGCCGCGCGCCTTTCGGCTCGCGCGGCGCTGAGGTTTTTAGGCCAGGCGCTCAGGCAGCCAGGCGGGCGATCCGCTGCAGCCGCTTCAGCGTGGTGTCATCCTGAAGCGCCTGCTGGAACAGCGTGATCTCGTGGTCGATGCGGTCGCACAAGACGTCCGTGTCGCCCTTGAGCAGGCTGCGCGTCTGCAGCAGGGCCGCCACGGGCTTCTTGGCCAGCTGTTTCGCCCTCGCCAGCGTCGCTTCCTCGGCGCTGCCTTGCGTCACGATCTCGCCGACCAGGCCGAGCGCCTTGGCGTCTTCGGCGCCCAGCGTGTCGCCTAGGCAGAAGAAGCGGAAGGCGCCGGCATAGCCGAGCTTCTGGGGTGCCAGGATGCTGGTCGCCGCGTCCGGCACCAGGCCGAAATCGACGAACGGCACCCTGAAGGTGCTGCCCCGGGAAGCGATCACCATGTCGCAATGGAACAGGATGGTGCAGCCGACACCGACGGCGTCGCCGTCGACGCAGGCAAGGACCGGCTTGGGGAAGGTCGCCAACATGCGGAACATGTCGGTGACGGCGGCGATCAGCTCTCGGTGCTTGGTGGCGTCGAGGAACTCCGAGAAGTCGCCGCCAAGGCAGAAGCACCCGGCAAGGCCGCGCAGCATGACGACGCGGACCTCGTCATTGACGGCTGCCTCGTGCAAGGTCCTGGCAAGGCTCGCATAGGCGTGCCTGTCGAGCACCGGCCGGCCGTCATGCGAGGACACGGTGACGACCAGCGTATGGCCGCGCAGTTCCGGTTCGGGATGGAAACTCATGACCGCCTCCATCACGAAGCCTGCTTGAGGCCGAGCAGACCGGGATAACCCCGATTCAGCACCGGCAGGTGGTGGTTGCGGCGGGCCCGCACGACATCGAGCGTATGCTCGGTAAAGGTGAGCAGCGTCGCCACGACCTGCTGGTTGCCATAGGTGCGCTGGTAGCCGAGCGGCTTTGCCAGGAAGTGCAGTTGCAGCGCCCGCAGCACCCACATCGGCTCGAACTCGATGATGACCTGATTGACGGAGCGCTTGAGGCCCCATTCGACGAAGCCGGCGATCAGTTCGGTGCCGACCGTCGAGACGCCGCGCTTGCCGTCGCGAAAACCCGGAGCCACCGCGTAGCGTGTCAGTTCCCAGACATTCGGCCCCGAGGGAGACGGTCCCTCACAGAGATCCGACAGCACGTCCGTGAGCAGATGCGGCCGTGTGGTCGGCAGCATCCGCTGGTAGCCAGCCAGCTCGCCGTTGCGGATGACGAGGTGGTGCTCGGCCTCGTCATGATCGAACTGGTCGATCTCGAGCTGGTCCGGACGATCAAGATCGGTCCATCCCATCTCCTCGACGAAGATCTTGTAGCGCAAGCGATGGACCGCCTCCCAGAGGTCGGGACGTTCCATCAATTCCTGAGTGGTAAGGGCAAAAAGCATTAGCCGTCTCCTAGGCTTAAGAGGAAGATACGGCCGTGATGTCCCTTAAAATATTGCGCGAATGCGCAGGCAAGAATTTCTAGGTCGGCACGGCCGACCTAGCTAATATAGCCACGTCTAATCGCCTCCGCGACTGCCTGCACCCGGTTGGCTGCGCCCAGTTTGCTCTTGGCGTTAAGAAGATGTTTCTCGGATGTGTGTTCCGATATGCCTAAAATTTGAGATATCTCCCATTCAGACTTGCCGACTGCGGCCCATTGCAGGCATTCCCGCTCACGCGCCGTCAATTCTATGTGATCGATGACGCTCTCGGCCTTGGTGTGCAGTTGCATGGCGCGGCCGATCGCATAGGTCGATGCGAGCGACACCATTCCGAATTCCGCATCCGACAAGTCAACGGATTCGCCACCCAGCGAGACCATGACGATCTGGCCGTCGAGCGTGACCAGCGGAAACGCCAAGCCGTCGCGCAGCTTGAACTCGCGGGCGTCGCCCATGACTTCGTCGCTGCTCTTGTCGATCAGGACGTTTTTTGAAGCGTCCCGCCATTGGAACGGCGCCTGAAGCTGCTTCATGTGACTGACGACCGGATCGTGGTCGACATAGTTGCGCGCCACATAGCGCTCCAGCCAATCGCCGGGCCAATCGCAAAGCATCACATGCTGTTTCTGCCGGCCACGCGGCGTGCCCGGCTGCGGCACGGTTCCCGCCATCAATGCGGTCAGGCCGAAGTTCGAGGTGACGCCGAGCAACCTCTCGCAGACCGCGGCCGCGGTGCCAGCATGCTGCAACTGGTCTATGTATTCCAGAGTTCTGTCAAACAGGCCCATCGCAACATCTACCCCATGTTGCTTCTATTTTTCTCATTGCCGACGGTAGATGCCCGAACACCCCTTCGCCATCAACCTCGGGTCGCAATTGCCTCAGCAAAGCCGGTAGCTTCCCCCTTCCGGCACGCAGGTCACTTGCAAACACGCCGAATCATACGCTTAATTCGGCCGCCTGAAATCAAAAACCGTTGTGCCTGCCCCATTTTCATACGAAAAGCCGAGGAACGGGGACAGGCGCGGAGCCATATCGTGATCTTGCGGTGGATATTTCTGGCCCTGATGTCGTTGGTGGGCGGCGCGTTGCCTCTCGCCGATGCGACTCAGGCGGCGGAGCCGCAGGTGCCGGTGCTGTGGGACGCCAAGGAGCGGCTGCCGAAACCCGACCTCTCCGCGCTGCCGCGGCTCAGATTCCTCACCACCACCGATTTTCCGCCCTTCAACTTCCTCGATGGCGCTGGCCGGCTGTCGGGTTTCCACATCGATCTGGCGCGGGCGATCTGCGCGGAACTGGACGTCGTCGAGAAATGCCAGGTCCAGGCCTTGCCGTGGAACGAACTGGAGGGCGCTCTCCAGAAAGGCGAAGGCGAGGCGATCATCGCCGGCATCGCCGCGACGCCGGAGAGCCGTGAGAAATACGCCTTCTCGCGCTCCTACATGCAATTTCCAGCCCGCTTCATCATGCCGAAGGCAAAGGCCTTCGCCGAGCCGATCCTCGACAAATTGCGCAGCAAGCGGGTCGGCGTCGTCGCCGGCTCGGCGCATGAGAAAATGCTGCGCGATTATTTCAACACCGTCCAGGTGGTGACCTTCGACACGCCGGAAGACCTCTATACCGACCTCAAGGCCGGCAAGATCGACGCCGCCTTCGGCGACGGCATGCGCTTCGCCTTCTGGCTGGGCGGTTCGGACGCCGCCGGCTGCTGCCGCTTCGCCGGCGGTCCGTATCTGGCGCCGGAATATCTGGGCTCGGGCATGGCGATCGCCACCCGCAAGAGCGACACCGCGCTTGCCGCCGCCTTCGACTACGCGCTGCAGGAAATCTCGATCAAAGGCAGCTTCGCCGAGTTCTACCTGCGCTATTTTCCTGTCAGCTTCTTTTAAGCCCGCAGCCTTTCTTCAGGTGAGCGTGCGCAGGCGGGCTTTCGCCGCACGCGCGATCGCGGCGACGGTCAGCGTGTCGAGGTCGAGCTTGAGGCGGATGAGCTGCAGCACCCTGACTTCCTCCATACGCATTTCGAGATCGACGGCGGCTACTTCAAAGGCAGCGGCATAAGCAGTGTCGCGCAGCCGCTCGGGTAGCGCTTCGGAGACGCGCGCCAACACGCCTTCCAGCCCGTCCTTGTCGTGCAGCGCCTTCTGGCAGGCCTGCGCCACCGCAATTAGCCTGTCCTGGTTGAAATCGACGAAGACCGGCCAGGAGCGGACGACATCGCCGATCCGCGCCAGCTCGACATCCGTCATGTCGCGATCGGAAGCCGACGTGATGACCATCAGATGGATCAGGGCTTCGTGCGGCGTCAGCAAAGGCATTCAAAACTCCTTGAAAGTGAGGCTCGAACGTAAGAGCGCGATTGTGGCGCCGCAAGGAAAACCGCCGCAAATCGTTGACGCTCCGATCTCGCGCGCCTAGAGACCGGTCGACAAACCTTATCCGCCGCACAGACGGCCATGACTGGAACTCCGACATGACGGGATCAAACATCATCGATCTCAATCCCGAGATGCTTGCCGCGGCGGCCGAGAGCAAGGCTTGGCCGTTCGAGGAAGCCAAGAAGATCATCGCCCGCTACAAGGGCAAGGATTTTCCCGAAACCGTGCTGTTCGAGACCGGCTACGGCCCGTCCGGCCTGCCGCATATCGGCACGTTCGGCGAGGTGGCGCGCACGACCATGGTGCGCCACGCCTTCCGCGTGCTGACGCAGGACAAGGTCAAGACCAAGCTTCTGTGCTTCTCCGACGACATGGACGGCATGCGCAAGATCCCGGAGAACGTGCCGGACCGCGCGGCGCTGGAACCCTACCTGCATATGCCGCTGACCTCGGTGCCCAATCCGTTCGGCGGCGACTATGCGAGCTTCGCCGACCACAACAACGCGATGCTGTGCCGTTTCCTCGATACGTTCGGCTTCGATTACGAATTCGCCAGCGCGACGCAGTATTACAAGGCCGGCCGCTTCGACGAGGTGCTGCTGCGCGCCGCGGAGCGCTATAACGAGATCATGGGCGTAATGCTGCCGACGCTCGGGCCGGAGCGCCAGGCGACCTACAGCCCGTTCCTGCCGATCTCGCCGAAGAGCGGCCGCGTGCTCTACGTGCCGATGATAAATGTCGACGCCAAGGCCGGCACCATCACCTTCGACGACGAAGGCACGGAGACGACGCTGCCGGTCACCGGCGGCCATGTGAAGCTGCAGTGGAAGCCGGATTTCGGCATGCGCTGGGCGGCGCTCGGCGTCGACTTCGAGATGTTCGGCAAGGATCACCAGACCAATGCCGGGATCTACGACCGCATCTGCAACATCCTCGGGGGCCGCGCGCCGGAGCATTTCGTCTACGAGCTGTTCCTCGACGAGGAAGGCCAGAAGATCTCGAAGTCGAAGGGCAATGGGCTCACCATCGACGAATGGCTGACCTACGCGCCGACCGAGAGCCTCGGCCTCTATATGTACCAGCGGCCGCGGCAGGCGAAGAAGCTCTATTTCGACGTCATCCCGAAGGCGGTGGACGAGTATTACGCTTTCCTTGGCGCGTATCCGCGCCAGGACTGGAAGGAGCGGCTCGGCAATCCTGTATGGCACATGCATGACGGCAACCCGCCGGCAATCGACCTGCCGGTACCGTTCGCGCTGTTGCTCAACCTGGTGAGCGCCTCCAACGCACATGACAAGGCTGTGCTGTGGGGCTTCATCTCGCGGCACGCGCCGGGCGTGACGCCGAAGACGCATCCGGAACTCGACCGGCTGACCGGCTACGCGATCCGCTATTTCGACGACTTCGTGAAGCCGACCAAGGTCTACCGTGCCGCCGACGAGATGGAGCGCGAAGCGCTGGCCAAGCTTTCCGACGCGCTCGGCGCGCTGCCGCAGGGCGCCGATGGCGAGGCGATCCAGAACGCGGCGCTCAACGTGGCGCGCAAGATCGACCGCTACCAGGACCACTCCAAGCAGAGCCCGGAAGGCGGGCCAGGCGTGTCGGTCGCCTTCTTCCAGATGATCTATCAGGTGCTGATCGGCCAGGAGCGCGGGCCGCGCTTCGGTTCCTTCGCGGCGCTTTACGGCATTGCCGAGACGCGCGCGCTCATTGAGCGGGCGCTGGCTGGTCAGTTGGCGGCGTAACGTCGCCGCCATCGGCCGGCAGGATCGAATCCGGCGCAACCGGCGCCGGGCCTGACGCGGCCGGCAGCGCCGGCAGACCGTCGAGCTTCGGCGCCGAGCCGAAAATACCCTTCCTGGCCGTGCGGGCCTTGTTCTCGGCCTCGACATAGGGACCGCCTTGCGCGGCGCGCGCCCAGCCATTCTCGACCAGCCACTGGCCGATGTCCTGATTGCCGATATGGCATTCGGCGGAAATGGTATCGCGCCCGCCCTCGGGCGGCACGGTGCAGGCGACCGCCCGGCCACGCAGGAAAGCGCGGAAGGCTGTCCTGGCGCGCGCGCCGCAGGCCCAGCTCTTGCCCTCGTCGGCGCAGGTTTCGTCCGCCTTGACGACATCCACGCCGGACACGGCGACCGCATAGCCCTTCGACTCGATCAGCCCGGCGGCGATGGCGACCGGCTGGAACAATTTCGTGCCGTTCCAGTCGCCTGGCATCTTCGTTTTGGGCGGCTTGGGCGGCCCAGCCAGCGCCAGATCGCTGAGCGGCGCGCGCGGTTCCACCCGTTCGAGTTCGTTGTCCGAAAGAGCGGGCGGCGCCACCACTTCGGGATCGATGGCCCTCGAATGAGCGGGTGGCTGCGGAGCGGCAGGCGCGGGAATGGCCGAGGTCGCCGGCTCGTCCGGCGGCGTCTCAGTGCCTGGATCTGCAAGCGCGTCCGGATCGATCTGATCCACCGCGATCGTGCTCTCATGGCCTTTGATTGCGCGCCCGCCGGTCACGACGAGCGCCGCCATGACCGGAAGCGCCAGAACCGCCAGGGCTGTTTGAAGAAGCCGCACCGGTCCGGACCTACTGGCTCGCCCAGACGATGCGCGCCACCCATTCGATATCGCGCGCCGGGATGTCACGGTCCGGGTGGGCGGGGTTGAGCGAAACCAGCACGATCGATTTCACCGTTTGCCGGTCGAGCACCTTGGCCATCACCTCGCCGGCGGTGGTCTTGACCACGACACGATCGCCCTTGCGCGTCGGCGCGCCCGGTTCGACGATCAGCACGTCGCCGTTGCGGTAGAGCGGCAGCATGGAATCGCCCTGTACCTGCAACGCGTAGGACGTCTCGGTCGCCCGCGCCGGAAGCTCGACCAGATCCCAGCCCTGCCCCGCCGGATAGCCGGCATCGTCGAAGAAGCCCCCCGCGCCGGCCTGGGCGAAGCCGAGCAACGGAACCGCGCTGCGATGTTGGGCGACGGAGGCCCCGCCGCGTCCTTCGACCAGTCCGGTGAATTCCTCCAGCGAAGCGCCGGTGGCCTCGATGATCTTGGCCAGCGATTCGGTCGAGGGCCAGCGCGGCCGGCCGTCGGAAGACAGGCGCTTCGACTTGTTGAAGGCCGTCGAATCGAGGCCCGCACGCCGGGCAAGGCCGGAAGCCGAAAGCGAATAGCGCTCGGCGAGAGCGTCGATTGCGGCCCATACGCGGTCGTGTGAGAGCACGCGCGCTCTCCTTCAGAACAGGAAAAAATGCCTCAAGCCTGTCTAGCGCGCGACCACACCATTGTCCATCGGCGTGGCCGATGGACATCGAGAAATCTGCGTGGCTTTCGCGTCCTTACGCGACCTATCCGATCCCGGCCAAGGCCTTGGGCAGGCCCTTCTTGAGTTCGTCCGCATTCATGACCGGCACGAAATCCACGGCGGCATTGAAAGCCAGGAAGAACCGCTCGCCGAAATGAGGCATGTCGGAACTATCCTTTATGTCGACGAACAGGTAAGCCGTTCGTTGACCTTTTTCGGCGGTGAAATAGGCGGCCTCCGGCTTAAGGTCCGACAGGGTATGTTCGATGAACTTCCCCATGCTGCCGTCCTTGAGTGCCTTGTTGCCTTCGACGGTTGGAACGGAAATTCTCAACATCATGCGCATGATGATTGCTCCCGTGGTCAACACTTTTATTAGATGAAACTAATGTATCATCCGAATCCTTCGCCAAAAAGCCGACGATGCCCGCGCCTCTAAAATGTGATCCAGCCGTTGCTGACCTGGCAAGTCGGACTGACCACGTCAGCGCGATCAGGCGGCCTTGGCCTGTTCGCGCAAATTCCGGTGCGAAAGCATGAAGGCCCGCTCGGCTTCGGTCGGCGGGCGTGGACTGGCGGCGTGGCCGAGCGCCGCGACGACCTCGTCGATGTCGAGGAAGCGGCGGCCGCCGCGGTCATAGACGCCGCCGGTGGTCAGGATCAGCGCCGCCGTCTCGCCGCCATCGAGGACGAAACGATGCCTGCCGATGACGGAGGTGCCTTCCCAGGTCTCGATCGATGAGACCACCTCGAAGCGGCGCCACAGCTTGATCTCGCGTACATAGGCCACCTGCAGCCCGCCGATCATCGGCGCCCAGCCATTCTTGCGTGCAAGCGCGATAAGGCCGACGCGCAGGAAGATATCGATGCGGCCGAGATCAGCCAGCATCATATAGCGGGCATTGTTCAGATGCAGGTTGAAATCGATGTCGATCGGCAGACAGCGGAAGGCCAGCCGGCTTTCGTCGCCGACCCGATAAGGGCCACGGCTCGCCGCCGTGGCCATGGTGCGGGCCATTCGCGCCCAGACATACATCCCGGCTTCGTTGTCAGGCCGCCTCTCTGACCTCACCCTTCTGGTAGGGGTCGAAGCGCTGGTAGAAGGTCTCGCCCTTCTCGGCCATGTCGAGCAGAAGCTTCGGCGCCTTGAACTCGGCGCCGTATCTCTTCTGCAGGCCCTTGGCGATCTTGACGAAACGCTTGGCGCCGATGCCGTCGATGTAGGACAGCGCGCCGCCGGTGAAGGGCGCAAAGCCGAAGGCGAGGATCGAGCCGACATCCGCCTCGCGCGGATCGGTGACGATGCCCTCTTCCATCACCCGCGCCGCTTCCAGCGCGATGGCGACCAGCAGGCGCTGCTTCAGCTCCTCATAGTCGACCTTATCGGGGTTGAGCTGCGGATAGAGATCCTTCAGGCCCGGCCACAGCTTCTTCTTCGCCGGCTTGGCCGGATAGTCGTAGAAACCCTTGCCGTTCTTGCGGCCGAAGCGGCCATGCGTGTCGACCATGGTGTTGATCAACGCCATCTGCCGGGGATCGACGGCCTTCTCGCCGAGATCCCGTATGGTCTGCTTCATGATCTTCTGGGCAAGGTCGACGGCCGTCTCGTCGGTCAGCGCCAGCGGGCCGACCGGCATGCCGGCAGCCTTTGCGGCGTTCTCGATCATCGGCGCGGGCACGCCCTCGATCAGCATCTTGTAGGCTTCCGACATGTAGCGCAGCACGCAGCGGTTGACGTAGAAGCCGCGCGTGTCGTTGACGACGATCGGCGTCTTCTTGATGGCGCGCACGAAGTCGAAGGCGACGGCCAAGGCCTTGTCGCCCGTCTTCTTGCCGTGGATGATCTCGACCAGCATCATCTTGTCGACCGGCGAGAAGAAGTGGATGCCGATGAAGTTTTTCGGCCGCGCCGAGTTCTTCGCCAGAGCGGTGATCGGGATCGTCGACGTGTTCGAAGCGAAGATCGCCGACGACTTCAGCACCGCTTCCGCCTTCTCGGTGGCTTCCTTCTTGACGCTCGAATCTTCGAAGACCGCCTCGACGACGAGATCGCAGCCGGCAAGGTCGGCATAATCCGCCGTCGGCGTGATCAGCGACAGGAGCTTGTCCTTGTCTTCCGGCTTGGCGCGGCCCTTCTTGACCTGATCGGCCATCAGGCTGTCGGAATGCGCCTTGCCCTTCTCGGCCGACGGCAGGTCGCGGTCGAGCAGCACCACCGGAATACCGGCGCGCGCGGTGACATAGGCGATGCCGGCGCCCATGAAGCCGGCGCCGAGGATGCCGATCTTCTTGAACTTGGTCTCCGGCACGTCGGCCGGCCGGCGCGCGCCCTTGTTCAATTCCTGCAGCGACAGGAACAGCGAGCGGATCATCGCCGCCGCTTCCTTCGACTGCATGATCTCGGTGAAATAGCGCTGCTCGATCCTGAGCGCCGTGTCGAAGGGCACCAGCAGGCCTTCATAGACGCATTTCAGGATAGCGGCCGCGGCCGGATAATTGCCGTAGGTTTCGCGGCGCAGGATGGCGATCGCCGGCGGCCAGAGATTGGCGCCGGCGGCCGAATAGATCGGACCGCCGGGCAGCTTGAAACCCTTCTCGTCCCAGGGCGCCACCGGCTTCAGCCCGTTCTTGATCATCGCCTTGGCGGCCTCGACGAGTTTCGAAGGCTCGGCGATCTCGTGGATCAGGCCCATCGCCTTCGCCTTCTGCGGCGTCAGGTTCTGGCCGGTGGTCAGCATCTGCAGCGCCTGCTGCTGGTCGGTCAGCCGCGGCACGCGCTGGGTGCCGCCTGCACCGGGGAAGATACCGATCTTCACTTCGGGAAGCGCCATCTTCACCTTGTCGGAATCGGCGGCGACGCGGCCGTGGCAGGCGAGCGACATCTCGAAGGCGCCACCCATGCAGGTGCCGTTGATCGCCGACACAAACGGCTTGCCGCAGGTCTCGAGCTTGCGGAACAGGCCGGTCATGTAGCCGGCATTCTCGAACAGCGCCCTGGCCGCCTTGTCGAGATCATTCTCCTTCGCGGCAGCGAAGGTCGCCAGCATCTTCTGCAGCATGGTGATATCTGCACCGCCGGAGAAGCTATCCTTGCCGGAGGTGATGACGGCGCCCTTGATGGCGGCATCGCCGGCCACCTTATCGACGATGTCGTTGAGCTCGCGCATCACCTCTTCGGTGAACACGTTCATCGAGCGGTCCGGCATGTTCCAGGTGATCAGCGCAATGCCGTCGGCGTCGGTGTCGAGGGTGAAATTGGTATAGGTCATCTTCTTCTCTCCCCGTCAGACGCGTTCGATGATGGTGGCGGTGCCCATGCCGGCGCCGATGCAGAGCGTGACCAGCGCGGTGTTGAGGTCGCGACGCTCCAGCTCGTCAAGCACCGTGCCCAGGATCATGGCGCCGGTGGCGCCGAGCGGATGGCCCATGGCGATCGCCCCGCCATTGACGTTGATCTGGTCATGCGGGATGTCGAAGGCCTGCATGTAGCGCAGCACCACGGAAGCGAAAGCCTCGTTGAGCTCGAACAGGTCGATGTCCGACTGCTTCATCTTGGCGCGCTTCAACAGCTTCTCGGTGACGTCGACCGGACCGGTCAGCATCAGCACCGGTTCCGAGCCGATGTTGGCGAAGGCGCGGATGCGGGCGCGCGGCTTCAGTCCCATCGCCTTGCCGGCCTTCTTGGAGCCGAGCAGCACGGCGGCGGCGCCGTCGACGATGCCGGAGGAATTGCCGGCGTGGTGGACGTGATTGACCTCCTCGACCTCAGGATGCTTCTGCACGGCGACCGCGTCGAAGCCGCCCATTTCGCCCGGCATGACGAAGGACGGGTTGAGCGAGGCCAGAGACTGCATGTCGGTCGAGGGCCGCATGTGCTCGTCATGGTCGAGAATGGTGAGGCCGTTCTGGTCCTTGATCGGGATCACCGAATTCTTGAAACGGCCGTCGGCCCAGGCTTTCGCGGCGCGCTTCTGGCTCTCGACGGCATAGGCGTCGACGTCGTCGCGGGAAAAACCGTATTTGGTGGCGATCAGGTCGGCCGAGATGCCCTGTGGCACGAACCAGCCGGGCAGGCCGACGGAAGGATCCATGAACCAGGCGCCGCCGGACATGCCCATGCCGACGCGCGACATGGATTCGACGCCGCCGGCAATGACGATCTCGTCCGCGCCTTGCGCGATCTTGGCGGCGCCGAAATTGATGGCGTCGAGGCCGGAGGCGCAGAAGCGCGAGATCTGCATGCCGGGCGCCTTTGTGTCGTAGCCGGCCTCGAAGGCGGCGGCGCGCGGAATGACGGAGCCGGCCTCGCCGACCGGGTCGACGCAGCCGAAGATGATGTCGTCGACAGTGCCGGTGTCGAGCCCGTTGCGGTCGCGCAGCGCCTCGAGCGTCCTGGCGGCGAGCCTGACCGCCGGCACCTCGTGCAGCGAGCCATCCTTCTTGCCCTTGCCGCGCGGCGTGCGCACGGCGTCATAGACGTAAGCCTCAGTCATTTTCGTGCTCCTTGGCTTTGCCGGCCGCCGCGCTCAGAGAGAGCGCCCGATCAGCAATTTCATGATTTCGTTGGTGCCGCCGTAGATGCGCTGGACGCGGGCGTCGCGGTACATGCGGGCGATCGGATATTCATTCATGTAGCCATAGCCGCCATGCAGTTGAAGGCATTCGTCGACGACTTTGCCCTGCAGGTCGCTGAGCCAGTATTTGGCCATCGAGGCGGTCACCGGGTCGAGCCCGCCATCGATGTGGCGGGCGACGCAGTCATTGTAGAAGACGCGGCCGATGGTCGCCTCGGTCTTCAGTTCGGCCAGCTTGAACTGGGTGTTCTGGAAATCGATGACGGCCTTGCCGAAGGCCTTGCGTTCCTTGACGTAATCGATGGTGAGCGCCAGCGCCCGCTCGATCATGGCGATCGCGCCGGTGCCGATCTGCAACCGCTCCTGCGGCAGCTGCTGCATCAGTTGCACGAAGCCTTTGCCCTCCTCGTGGCCGAGCAGGTTCGAGGTCGGCACGCGCACGTCGTTGAAGAACAGCTCGGAGGTGTCGTTCGACTTCAGCCCGATCTTGTCGAGATTGCGGCCGCGCTGAAAACCCTCGACCTCGTCGGTCTCGACGACGATCAGCGAGGTGCCCTTGGCACCCTTGTCCGGGTCGGTCTTGGTGACGACGATGACCAGGTTGGCGAGCTGGCCATTGGTGATGAAGGTCTTCGAGCCGCTGATCTTGTAGTGATTGCCGTCCTTCTCGGCGCGGGTCTTGACGCCTTGCAGGTCGGAGCCGGCGCCGGGTTCCGTCATGGCGATGGCGCCGATCAGCTCGCCGGTCGCGAGCTTGGGCAGCCATTTCTGTTTCTGCTCCTCGGAACCGTAATGCAGGATGTAGGGTGCTACGATCGAATTGTGCAGCCCGATGCCGAAGCCGTCGACGCCGACATGGCCGATCGCCTCGATGATGGCGCTCTCATGGGCGAAGGTGCCGCCCGAGCCACCGTATTTCTCCGGCATGGAAGCGCAGAGCAGGCCGGCGGCCCCGGCCTTCAGCCAGCTCTCGCGGTCGAACATCTCGTTCTTCTCGAACTCGTCATAGCGCGGCGCGATTTCTTCCGACATGAAGCGGGACGCCATGTCGTAGAGCATGCCGACTTCGTCCGCCGCCCAGGCGGGCTTCGGCAGGCCAAGAATTTCGGCTGGATTTGTCGCCACGATTTCCTCCGCGTTCCGACAATTGTAGGCCGGCGGTGCCGGTCCGCCGAACCTAGAACGCTTCCGCCGGCAGCGCCATTAGCGTGTCCGCGCCGCTCGAGATGCGGGCAAGACGCGTCGCCGTTTCCGGCATGACGCGATCCATGAAGAAGCGCGCGGTCACCAGCTTGGTGTCGTAGAACACCGAAGCGCCGTTGGCGCCTTCCGCGAGCTTCGCCTGCGCGGATTTCGCCATCTGCGCCCACATGTAGCCCAGCGCCACCAAGCCGAAGAGATGCATATAGTCGGTCGAGGCGGCACCGGCATTGTCGGGTTTGGCCACGGCGTTCTGCACCAGCCACATGGTGGCCGCCTGCAAATCGTTGAGACCCTTCTTCAGCGCCTTGGTGAAGGACGCCATCTTCTCGTCGGCGCGGTTTTCCTCGCAGAATTCGCCGACTTCCTTGAAGAAGGCCTGCACCGCGCGGCCACCATTCTGCGCCAGCTTGCGGCCGACGAGGTCGAGCGCCTGGATGCCGTTGGCGCCTTCATAGATCATGGCGATGCGGGCGTCGCGCACGAACTGGCTCATGCCGTGCTCTTCGATGTAGCCGTGGCCGCCGAACACCTGCTGCGCCATCACCGCATGATCGAAACCCTTATCGGTGAGCACGCCCTTGACCACCGGCGTCATCAGGCCGGTGTAGTCGTCGGCCGCCTGGCGGTCCTTGTCGTCGCCCGAGCGATGCGCGACGTCGGACTTGATCGCCGTCCACAACGCCAGCGCGCGACCGGCCTCGTTGAACGCCTTCATGGTCATCAGCGAACGGCGGATGTCGGGATGGACGATGATCGGGTCGGCCTTCTTGTCCGGCGCCTTGGCGCCCGACAGTGAACGGCCCTGCAGGCGGTCCTTGGCATAGGAAACGGCGTTCTGATAGGCGATCTCGGAGACCGAAAGTCCCTGCAGGCCGACGCCGAGGCGGGCCTCGTTCATCATCGTGAACATGGCCTTCAGGCCGCCGTTCAATTCGCCGAGCAGCGTGCCCTCCGCCTCGTCATAATTCATGACGCAGGTCGAGTTGCCGTGGATGCCCATCTTCTCCTCGATCGAGCCGCAGGAGAGCGTGTTGCGCTGGCCGGGATTGCCCGAGGCATCGAGCTTGAGCTTCGGCACGATGAACAGCGAGATGCCCTTCACGCCTTCCGGCGCGCCCTCGGCGCGGGCAAGCACCAGGTGGACGATGTTGTCCGACATGTCGTGCTCGCCGGCGGAGATGAAGATCTTCTGGCCGGAAATCCTGTAGGTGCCGTCGCCGTTGGGAACGGCCTTGGTGCGCAGCAGGCCGAGGTCGGTGCCGCAATGCGGCTCGGTCAGGTTCATGGTGCCGGTCCAGGTGCCCTCGATCAGCCTGGGCAGCCATGTCGCCTTCTGCTCGTCCGTGCCGTGGGTGACGATGGCCGCGATCGCGCCTTGCGTCAGGCCGGGATACATCATCAACGCCATGTTGGCGGAGATCATATATTCGGAGACGGCGGTGTGGACGGCGTAAGGGAGGCCCTGGCCGCCGAACTCGGCAGGCGCTGCAAGCCCCATCCAGCCGCCTTCGCGATACTGGTCGTAAGCGTCCTTGAAACCCTTGGGCGTCGTCACCGAGCCGTCGTCATGGCGCACGCAGCCTTCCATGTCGCCGACGCGGTTCAACGGATGCATGACGTTTTCGGCAAGCTTGGCGCCCTCGGCGAGGATCGCCTCGAGCACGTCGGGCGTCGCATCCGAGAAGCCCGGAAGGTTGGAATAGCGCTGATAGCCCAGCACGTCGTTGAGAACGAACAGCGTGTCCTGGACCGGCGCCCTGTAGATCGTCATGCCTTCCTCCACCCTTATAGTGCCGGCCGGCCAGCAAGTTCCTTATCCACGTCCTGGACAGGAGGCCGGGCCAATGTCGATGCCCCGATAGCAAATATTGACGTTTGCGTAAACGTCAACTTCGTCGCAGCCAAGAATTTATGTGAGCGGTTCGGCATTGTGGCGACAAAAAAGCCGCGCGGCTACAGCCGCGCGGCTCTCCATTTCTGGGATCTTCCCTGTTGAGGGCCAGCGTTCAGCCGGCGGCGCTGGCCTGCGGCGCCGCTGTGCGCTCGACGAGCATCTGGCGCACCGCCGTCATCGACGTGCTCAACTCGTTGATGGCGTCGTCGATCAGCGCGCGCTGCTTCTGCAGGCGGGCGAGCTGCTTCTCCGACTTGTCGAGGGCCAGCCGCAACTGCTTGGTATTGGTGCCGGTCGGATCGTAGAGATCCATCATCTGCTTGACGTCGCGCAGCGAGAACCCGACCTTGCGGCCGAGCAGAATCAGCTTCAGGCGGGCCTTGTCGCGGCGCGTATAGAGACGGGTCGAGCCGTCGCGATGCGGATTGAGCAGGCCCTTGTCTTCATAGAAACGCAGCGTGCGCAGCGTCACACCGTATTTCTTGGCCATCTCGCCGATGCGGACGAATTCCTCGCCGGCTTCGAGCGGTATGTCATTGGTATTGGCCGCGGCTTCGCCCGGCGAAACAAGTTTCATGGTCACTGGCTTTCCCCTGGTGGCGTCGCGGTCTCGGACCAAGCGTCGCCTGAATGGAAGCGGGGGCGTGCTTCCAATCGTGGTTGCAACAAGTCAATCGCAAGAGGCACGACTTCGCACCTTTTACGTTTACGTCAATTCTATATCGACAGCCACGGGGTGACGCAAGGGCGTTGTCAAAACGGACCTTTATGCCGCACCCGTAAGGCGGCGCATGATTTATGCGCGTCTTCTTAAGCTTGGTTAACGCCTTGTTTACCACGTTGGGCGAAATGTGCGCATGTCGGTCACCCGTGGTTATCCTGTAGCGAATTTTTCACGGTTTTTCGAAGCGCGGGTGAAAACCCAGGAAGCCCGTCTTCCTCCGCGGCAAAACCGCCCGGCTCGCTTCGTTCCCGACAGGACTTTGGGAAACCGGCCTTTGGCCGGCCATTCTGAACACGGGCGCATCGATGAACAGCAAGCGGTCCTATCTCGATACACTCAACGCCGGCAGGCAACGCCGGCCGCAGCCCTCGCTCGAAGAACTGAACCGCTCGCTCGAAACGCTGGAGCAGCGGCTGGACCGGACGCGCGCCGACATGCCCGATCGCCCCGACCTGCGGCGGCCGGTCGAGCAGCCGCGTTATCCAAGCACGCAGCCTTACGGCCAGCCGCGCTGGTACGAGGATACCTATTCCGCGCAAAGGCCGCTGGACCGGCCGCAGCAGAATCCGGCACCGCAAAATCCCGGCCCGCAGAACCAATGGCCGCAAAATCGCGCCCCGCAAAATCCGACGCCCGCCGCGCCCGCCTTCGGCCAGAGCTACCAGGCGATCGCGCGTGACATCGACCGGGTGCGCGGCCAGGAAGACAGCGTCGCCATGGTCGGCAAGATCGCCGTCGAACTGCGCGGCCTGCGCGAGGAACTGCGCCACCAGATGACCGTCGGCCTGCAGCGCGAATTCGAAGCGTTCCGCCAGGACATCGATCGCGCCATGCAGGCCAACAGCCAGGGCGGCGCTCCGTCGAGCGGCATGCCCGACAAGAGCAGCGCCGAGCTCGGCCTCGAATTCGAGCGGCTTTCGGGAGCCATCCAGACGCTCGCCGAAAAAAGCGACGACCGCAGCATCAACCTGCTGCGGCTGGAACTGGAACAGGTAAAGGGCGCGCTGGACACGCTGGCGCGCGAGGAAAGCCTGCAGAAGGTCGACCGCCGTTGGGACGATTTCGACCGCCGCTGGAGCGCCTTCGAGGACCGCGTCGACGCCGACCAGCGCAAGCGCGCCGAAGGCCCGAGCCTTTCGGTGCTGACCGATCGGCTCGAACAGATCAGCAGCGCCGTCAGCAACCTGCCCGAATCGCTTTCGCTGCGCTCGCTGGAGGAGAAGGTGCGCACGCTTGCCGGCGCGGTCGACCGTTTCGCCGGCCAGCAGACCGCGCGCGGTGGCGAGACGCTCGCCATGATCGACGAGCGGCTGGATGAGATTTCGCGCGCCATCGTCGCGTCGACAGTAGCCGCGCAGGCCAATGCCTTCGATCCCGAAAGCTTCGGCCGGATCGAGAAGCGCATGGCCTCCCTGGCGGTTCAGATCGAAGAGGTCGCACAGTCGCGGCCTGGAGCGGAAGTTCTGGATCGCCTCAGTCTCCTGTCCAGCCGTGTGGATCAGCTGGCCGGCAGGGCGGACCTGCCCGAGCAGGCCATGGAGCGGCTCGGCAAGCAGATCGCCTTGATCACCGACAAGATGGACCGCGCGCCGGCCATGCCAGATGCCGACCAGATCTTCCAGGGCCTTGAGCAGCGCTTCGACGCGCTGTCAATACTGCTTGAGCGCCGCCAGGGCGATGCGATCGAACAGGGCAATATGCTGTTCCGCGATCTCGAGCGTCGGCTGGACGAGGTCGCGGACAGGCTCGACCAGCGCATGCGCCGGGACGAGAGCGCCGGCATCATGGAGGCGATCGACGCCCGCTTCACCGCTTTGGCCAAGCGCATCGAGACGCGCACGCCCGATCCCGCCAACGAGATGGCGATCCGCGGGCTGGAAAGCCGGCTCGAGGACATTTCCAGCCGGCTGGAATCGTCCGCGCAGCAGGTCGCGGGCATCGATCCGGCACTGATCCGCAGCCTGGAAGCGCAGGTCGCCGGCCTGTCGGCGCATCTTTCCAAGCCGGGCACGCCGCTGCCCGAGTTCGAAGACATAAGCCCGCGCCTCAACCAGATCGAGAAGTCGCTGGCCGGCACGCGCGATTCCATCCTGAGCGTGGCGCGCGAGGCGGCCGAGAGCGCCGTCAAATCGCTTTCCGACTCGACGTCCAGCACGGCCCAGACCAACGCGACCGCCGTTGCCGGCCTCGCCCAGGATCTGAAGACGCTCGAGGCGCTCACCCGGCGCTCCGACGAGCGCAACTCGCGGACATTCGAGGCGATCCACGACACGCTGCTGAAGATCGTCGACCGGCTGGGCTCGCTGGAAACGAGCGAGGCCAGCGAAGCGGTCAGCGAGTTGGTCGATCCGCAACCGGCCGGCAAGCGCGGCGGCCGCGGCGGCAAGATAGCGGTGCAGGACGCGCCTTCGATGGACATCGACCAGCCGCTGCCGCTCACGGGAGACATGGCCAGCCTGGAAGGCCGCGCGGCGGCGATCATGCGCGATGAGCCAGATGCGCCGCGCACGCCCGCGGAAGCCGCGGCCGCAGCGGCCATGGCAGCGCTCGGACCGGACGTGATCGGCGACAAGAGCGAGACGGCCGGCCGCAGGAAATCGATGTTCAGCGGCCTGGCGCGCGCCTTCAAGGGCAAGAAGGATGCGGATACGCCGCCGCTTGCCGGCTCGGCGCCGGTGGGCGACGTGCCAAGCGTCGACATCGACGAGCCGCTCGACCCCAAGGCCGCCAACCGGCCATTGGAACCAGGTTCCGGCGCGCCGGACCTCAACGCCATCATGAAGCGTGTGCGCGACGAGCGTGGCGGCCAGCCGGCCCGGCGCGCCGAGGGCGACGCCGCCAAGTCCGATTTCATCGCCGCGGCCCGCCGCGCGGCCCAGGCCGCCGCCGCGGAAGCCGACACGCTGAAGCGGCAATCGACCATGACCGGCCCGGTGAAGGCGCTGAGGATAGGCGACCTGCTCAAGGCGCGGCGCAAGCCGATCCTGATGGCGGCGGCGGCGATCATGATGGCGCTGGCGGGCCTGCAGCTGGGCAAGGCCTTCTTGGCCGATCCCGTCGAAACGGCCAACAACCAGCCCGCCCCGATCGTCTCCACGCAGACGGTCGATACGGCTTCGCTCGAGGCCACAGCCGCACCGAAGGCCGACACGGACACCGCACAGGCCGAAAGCACCCCGGCCCGCCCCGTCAGGCAGGCAGAGCCCGTCAAGGACGCGGCGCCGGCTGCTTCCATCCCCGCAAGTCCTGAAGCTGCCGCCGCCATGCCGGCCGAACCGACGCCCGCGCCAGTGGCGCTTGCCGCGCCGGCGCCGGCCCCGCTGGCGTCGGCGACGCCGTCCGAACCTGCCGCCGGCACCGGCGCGACGGACACGGATGGCGACACGCAGCCGATGGCCAAGGCCCCGGATACGGCCAGCCCCGCCGCCGGGAGCTCCCCCGCCGGCGCGCCGACTGTCACCTCCGCCGACACGACAGGCGCCGTGCCGCCCGCGGCAAGTCAGACGGCCGCAGCCAAATTCGACATTCCCTCCGAAATCGGTCCGGTGGCGCTGCGCGACGCGGCCGCCGGCGGCGACGCCAAGGCGCTGTTCGAGATCGGCTCGCGCTACGCGGAATCGCGCGGCGTGAAGGAAGACATGAAGGCAGCCGCCAAATGGTATGAGCAGTCGGCCGAGCTCGGCTTCGCGCCGGCCGAATACCGTATCGGCAATTTCTACGAAAAAGGCATCGGCGTCGCGCGCGACATCAAGAAGGCCAAGACCTACTATCAACTCGCCGCCGAACAGGGCAACGCCAGCGCAATGCACAATCTGGCGGTGCTGTTCGCCATGGCGGCGGACGGCGTGACCGACAATGAATCGGCGACGCACTGGTTCCAGGAAGCCGCCGACCTCGGCGTCAAGGACAGCCAGTTCAACCTCGGCATCCTGGCCGCCAAGGGCGTCGGCATGAAGCAGGACCTGGAAGAATCCTACAAATGGTTCGCCCTGGTCGCCAAGACCGGCGACAAGGACGCTGCCGCCAAGCGCGACGAGATCGCCAACGCTTTGCGGCCCGAGCAGCTCGAGCGGGCGCGCGCGGCCACGGAATTGTGGAAGGCCAAGCCGCTCAACGCGGCCGCCAACTCGGCCGACGTTCCGGAGTCCTGGCAGGACAGCGCGCCGCAGACCACCGCCAGCATCGACATGAAGAAGGCGGTGAAGAACATCCAGCTGATCCTCAACAAGAACGGCTATGACGCCGGCGGCGCCGACGGCGTGATGGGCGGCAAGACCAAGACCGCCATCATGGCCTTCCAGACCGACAACAAGATGAAGCCGACCGGCGAGATCGACGCGCCGCTCGTCAAGGCGCTCCTGGCGAAGAAATAACGGCAGGCGCGTCGCATACGCGACGCCTTGCCACACATTTGCCTGTTAACTGATTGAGATGGTTTTTGTTTCGGCGCGGCGGCGGGGGTTGAACCCGCCGCCGCGCCGTCGCAAGAAAAAATTGGCTTTTCGGTGCTTTATTGTCCGGGGACGGCACTTTGGGCCGACAGACAAACTGATCGAGACAGACGGGTGGGCATCTATCTCCCGATCGCGGAAATTTCCGTCAACGTCTTCGTGCTGCTGGCGATGGGCGCGGCGGTGGGCTTCCTGTCGGGCATGTTCGGGGTCGGCGGCGGCTTCCTGATTACCCCGCTCCTGATCTTCTACAACATCCCGCCGGCGATCGCCGTCGCCACCGGCGCAAACCAGGTCATCGCCTCCTCTTTCTCCGGCGCGCTTTCGCATTTCAAGCGCGGCACGCTCGATTTCAAGCTGGGGGGCGTGCTACTGGCCGGCGGCATCGTCGGCTCGACGGCCGGCATCTTCGTCTTTGCGCTGTTGCGCCGCCTAGGCCAGTTGGACCTGTTCATCTCGCTGCTCTACGTCGTGCTGCTCGGCACCGTCGGCGGACTGATGCTGGTCGAGAGCGTCAACGTGCTGCGCGCCAGCCGCAGCGGCGCGGCGCCGGTGCTCAAGAAATCCGGACAGCACAACTGGATCCACCGGTTGCCGTTCAAGATGCGCTTCCGCGCTTCCAAGCTCTTCGTCAGCGTCATCCCGGTGCTCGGGCTCGGCGCCGGGATCGGCTTCCTGTCGTCGATCATGGGCGTCGGCGGCGGCTTCATCATGGTGCCGGCGCTGATCTACCTGCTCAAAGTGCCGACCAATGTCGTCATCGGCACCTCGCTGTTCCAGATCATCTTCACCTCGGCCTATACGACGCTGGTGCACGCCACGACCAACCAGACGGTCGACGTGATCCTGGCCTTCCTGCTGATGGCCGGCGGCGTCGCCGGCGCGCAATACGGCGCCAAGGCCGGCCAGAGGCTGCGCGGCGAGCAGTTGCGGGCGCTGCTGGCGATGCTGGTGCTGGCCGTCGCCATCCGCCTTGCCGTCGATCTCTTCGTGACGCCGCCCAATCTTTATTCGCTTTCCGCCGCGGGCCTGAACTGATGGCGGCACGACGAGCATTTGCAGCCGCCGCCTCGTTGTCGATGCTCTTTGCCCTTTCCCCGGCAACCGCGCAAACGCCGCTTGCCGAAAGCATCCAGATCGGCCTGTCGACCGACGCCGTTTCGATCACGGCGGGTTTCTCCGGCGCCGACCTGACCATCTTCGGATCGCTGGAAAATCCCGATCCGCTGGTCGCGCGCCAGGGGCGCTATGACGTGATCGTCGTGCTCGAAGGCCCGCCACGTCCTGTTGTCGTCCGGCGCAAGGACCGGGTGCTCGGCGTCTGGGTCAACCTGGACTCGGAGACGTTCGAGAACGTGCCGGTCTCCTATTCCGTCGCGACGACGCGCCCGCTGCAGGACATCGCCGAGCCTGCCAAATACAAGCAGCTCTCGCTCGGCGCGCAGAACCTCTACATGAAGCCCGCCGACGAGACCGACAGCCCGGCAACCATCGAGGAATTCACGGCCGCGCTACGCGACCGCAAGGCGGCGACGGGCCTCTACAGCGAAAATGTCGGCGGCGTGCAGTTCCTGTCGCAGAACCTGTTTCGCGCCACCGTGCGGCTCGCGCCCAACGTGCCGGTCGGGACCCATAAAGCCCGCGCGTTCCTGTTCAAGAGCGGCATGTTCGTCAAGGAAAGCTCGGCCCAGCTCGAAATCCGCAAGTCCGGCTTCGAGCAATCGATCTTCCGCGTCGCGCACGACTATTCCTTCTTCTATGGCGTGTTCGCCATATCGCTCGCCATGCTGACCGGCTGGCTGGGCCGGCTCATCTTCCGCAAGGATTGATACCCGCGGGAAAAATGGGAAGACCCATTTTCCCGTGAAAAGAGGGTTTCCCTTTTCCCGGTTTTGCGATACATCGCCGCCTCCCAGCCCTAGGGACAAGCACACATTTCGATTTTCGGCAGAGCGGTCCGGCTTTCCGGACGACGGCGCGCTTCGCGTCGTCGGCAACCCTGCCCCAGGCAACGACAGGAGGCTGCGATGCGATCGGCATTCGGCGGCATCGATTTCGGCACGTCCAATTCCACCGTGGGCGTGATCCGCGACGGCCGGGCGCGACTGGTGGCGCTGGAAGGCGAGCAACCCACCTTGCCGAGCGCCGTGTTCTTCAACTTTGAGGACGGCTACACCTATTTCGGCCGCCGCGCGATCAGCGACTACACCGACAGCGTCGAAGGCCGGCTGATGCGCTCGCTGAAGAGCGTTCTCGGGAGCACCCTCGCCAACGAAAAGACGCGCATCAAGGCGCGCCAGGTCGGCTTCATCGACATTGTCGGCATGTTTGTCGGCCATTTGAAGAAGCGGCTGGAAGAAGACGCCGGCGGCCCGGTCGAGAATGTGGTGCTGGGCAGGCCCGTGCAATTCGTCGACGACGACGCGGCCGCGGATGCAAAGGCGCAGGGCGAGCTCGAAAAAGCCGCCCGCGCGCAAGGCTTCAAGCACATCGCCTTCCAGTTCGAGCCGATCGCGGCGGCGCTCGATTACGAGCAGAACGTCACCCGCGAGGAGTTGGCGCTGATCGTCGACATGGGCGGCGGCACGTCCGACTTCTCGATCGTGCGGGTCTCGCCGGAACGCGCGCGCTCGAGCGACCGCAAGGCCGACATCCTTGCCAATTGCGGCATCCATATCGGCGGCACCGATTTCGACCGGCTGCTCAGCATCGCCCATGTCATGCCCGAGCTCGGCTATCTGACACGGACCAAGGACCACAAGCGCAACCTGCCGGCCGCCTATTTCATCGACCTCGCCACCTGGCAGCGCATCAATCTCGTCTACACCGCCAAGGCGATGACGGATCTGAGGCAGATCCGCTACGAGGCCGAGCGTGCCGACCTCGTCGACCGCTTCATCCATGTCGTCGAGCATCGCTACGGCCATGCGCTGGCGGGCCTGGTCGAAAGGGCCAAGATCGCGCTCACGGACCAGCCCTCGGCCGAAGTGAAGGTGTCGCTGCCCGGCGCGCGCTTCGCGGCCCAGATCACGCGCACCGGCCTGGAGGAGACGATCGGCGGCGACATCGAACGCGTGGCCGCTACGGTCCAACAGACGATCGCCGACGCCGGCATCCCTGCCTCGGCCATCACCGCCGTGTTCCTCACCGGCGGTTCGACCGCCATCCCGCTGGCGAAACGGCAGATCCTGGCGCTGGTGCCGCAGGCATCGGTCATCGAAGGCGACATGTTCGGCTCGGTCGGCCTGGGACTCGCGCTCGACGCACAGCGCAAGTATGCGTGAGGGCTGGAGGTTGACTAAGACGCCAGTCACTTCGTCATCCACGGGCGGAGCAAGGAGCGAAGCGACGCGCGCAGACCCGAGGATCCATTCCGTGACTTTGAAGCGTTGCTCCGGTGCAGAATTCTGCTCCGCTGCATTCCACGTCGAAGGTCACGGAATGGATCCTCGGGTCTACGCTCCGCTTCGCGTCGCTCCGCCCGTGGATGACGAAGTTCGGAGGCTTTCGGCTAATCGCGAGCGTTCGCGATGATCAGCATCCCAAGAACATAGTCCGGATGCCGCCTGGGCTCAGCCGACCTTTCCGCCCAGATGCGCCTTCAGCGCCATCTGGGCGAGGCTCGCCTGGCGGTCGCGATGCGTGATCATGGCGAAGTCGCGCTTCGGCAATTCGACCGGCACGGCCCTGAGGCTGCCCTCCGCCAGGGAGCGCGCGACGACGAGTTCCGAGATGATCGTCGCCCCCGCGCCGGCCTCCACGGCCTGACGCACGGCCTCGTTGCTGGGCAGGACGAGGAAAATCTGCAATTCCGCTGGCGGAACCCCCTGACTGAGCGCGAAATCCTCCAGCGCCTCGCGCGTGCCCGACCCGCCTTCCCGGATGATCCAGCGCAACGCCCTGATGTCGAGGTTTCCCGCCCGGGTCATCGGAATCTCGGGATGCGAGCGCGCCACAACCAGCATCGGGCGATCCTCATCGACCGTGGCGCGGCGCAGGATGTCGGACTCGGTGCGGCCCTCGACCAGGCCGAAATCGGCGCGGCCGTCCAGCACATTGGTCTCGACCTGCCTGGTGTTGCCGATCGTCACGCTCAGCTTCACGGCCGGATAGGCTTCGTGGAAGGCAGCAAGGCGACGCGGCAGCCAGTAGCTGGCGATGGTCTGGCTCGCCGCGATCGACAGGCTGCCGGCGACGGTCTGCGAGACATCCTCCAGAACGCCGCGGGCAGCGGTGGCGCGATCCAGGACCGCCTTCGCCTCCGGCAGGAAGCGATGGCCGGTCTGCGCCAGTTCGATGTTGCGGCCAACCCGGTTGAACAGGCGCACGCCATGCTGGCTTTCGAGCGCGCGGATGGCGGCCGAGGCCGCCGACTGCGAGATGCCTAGCCGCTCGGCGGCCTTGGTCATATGGCCGTGCTCGGCGACGGCGACGAAGATGCGCAACTGGTCGAGAGTCATGGCGCAACTAAGAAGCAAAATCGATCGGAATTACAAGAGCCGCTTGTTAGACGCATCAATGGCTTTGTTCTAAGTTTTTGCCTGAAGTTGGAAAAAATTGGTCGCCAGAGACCAAGAGTGGGAAATGATAGGGCGCTTCAAATCCCTGTTCGCGCATTGGAACCGCCGTCTGAAGCGGCAGTTAGCCGGCGAGCGCTATCATCCCGAACTCCACTACATGCGCGGTCCGGGACCCAAGACGAAGGCCAAGATGGCGAACGGCAAGAGCGTTCGCGGATCATGAGCAAAGCCGCGCCGCGCGGCGCCAATTCCGCCCCCTCGCAGCGTCCGCTGGCCGACAGCCGAGCGCCGGACGAGGGCGACGGCATCGAGACCTCGCCAAGCGTCTCCGACCGCACTGCCAAGACCACCTGCTACATGTGCGCCTGCCGCTGCGGCATCGACGTCCACATCAAGGACGGCAAGGTCCGCTACATCAACGGCAACAAGGACCATCCGGTGAACCGGGGCGTGATCTGCGGGAAGGGCAGCGCCGGCATCATGCAGCACTACAGCCCAGCGCGGCTGCAGAAACCACTGCTGAGGACCGGGCCGCGCGGCTCGGGCGAGTTCCGCGAGATCGAGTGGGACGAAGCGCTGACCATCGCCACCGAAAGGCTGTCGTCGATCCGGCGCACCGACCCGAAAAAACTCGCCTTCTTCACCGGACGCGACCAGTCGCAATCGCTGACCGGCTGGTGGGCCTCGAAATTCGGCACGCCCAATTTCGCCGCGCATGGCGGCTTCTGCTCCGTCAACATGGCGGCCGGTGGGCTCTACACGATCGGCGGCTCGTTCTGGGAATTCGGCGAGCCCGACTGGGACAACACCAGATACTTCATGCTGTTCGGCGTCGCCGAGGACCATGATTCCAACCCGATCAAGATCGGCCTCGGCAAGCTCAAGGCACGTGGTGCCAAGGTGGTGTCGATCAACCCCTGCCGCACCGGCTACAACGCCATCGCCGACGACTGGATCGGTATCCGACCGGGCACGGATGGCCTGTTCGTGTTGGCGCTGGTCCATGAGTTGCTCAAGGCCGGCCGCGTCGATCTCGACTATTTGCTGCGCTACACCAACGCGTCGGTGCTGGTCGTGCAGGAGCCGGGGGCCGCCGATGACGGGCTGTTCGTGCGTGACGCGGACGGCAATCCGCTTGCCTGGGACAGGGCGGCCAAGCAACCGGTCAATGCGGCCGACCCCGAAGCAAAGCCAGCGCTGACCGGCTGCCATGAGGTCGGCGGACAGCGCTGCGTGCCTGTCTTCCAGCTCATCGCCGAACGCTATCTCGACGAGACGTATTCGCCGGACGCCGTGGCGGAGCGCTGCGGCGTCAGCGCGGAAACGATCCGGCGCATCGCGGCGGAGCTGGCGCATGTCGCCTTCGAGCAGACGATCGAACTGCCCATAGCCTGGACCGACTGGGCGGGCCGGCGGCACGAGACGATCAAGGGACGGCCTGTCTCGATGCATGCCATGCGCGGCATCTCGGCACATTCCAACGGTTTTCACACCTGCCGCGCCATCCATCTGCTGCAGGTGCTGCTCGGCACCGTCGATGTCCCCGGCGGCTTCCGCTTCAAGCCGCCTTATCCGCGCCCGGCGCCGCCGGGGCCGAAGCCATGCGGAAAAAACGTTCGGCCGATGACGCCGCTCGACGGCATGCCGCTCGGCTTCGTCTGCGGACCGGACGATCTTCTCGTCGACGACGCCGGCCAGCCCACCCGCATCGACAAGGCCTATTCCTGGGAAGCTCCCCTGGCCGCGCATGGGCTGATGCACTCGGTCATCCGCAACGCCTGGGCCGGCGACCCTTATCCGATCGACACGCTGTTGATGTATATGTCGAACATGGCGTGGAACTCGTCGATGAACACCGTCGAGACGATTGCCATGCTAACCGACAAGGACGAGGCCGGCGCCTACAAGATCCCCTTCATCATCTATTCCGACGCCTATTACTCCGAGACCGTGCCCTTCGCCGACCTGGTGCTGCCCGACACCACCTATCTCGAGCGGCACGACTGCATCAGCCTGCTCGACCGGCCGGTCAGCCATGCCGACGGGGCCGCCGACGCCATTCGCCATCCGGTGGTGCAGCCGGACCGCGACGTGCGGCCGTTCCAGTCGGTGCTGATCGAGCTCGGCGCGCGGCTTGGCCTGCCGGGCTTCGTCGACGAGGACGGTTCGGCCAAATACAGCTGTTATGCCGACTACATCGTCAACCATCAGCGCACGCCCGGCATCGGCCCTTTAGCCGGCTGGCGCGGCAAGAATGGCGGCTCGATCGGCAGGGGCGACGTCAACCCCGACCAGCTGCAGCGCTACATCGACAATGGCGGCTTCTGGCATCACGATTTCTCCGACGACCAGCGCTATTACAAAATGGGCAACCGCGCCTATCTCGACTTCGCCGGCGAGATGGGTTTCATCCCCAAGGCCGAGCCTATTGTCTTCCAGCTCTACTCGGAGCCGATGCAGCGGTTCAGGCTTGCCGCGCGCGGCCATGGCAAGGTGCAGCCGCCCGACGCCGAGCGCGGCCGCATCGAAGCCTATATGGACCCGCTGCCCTTCTGGTACGCGCCCTTCGAGGACGATACCGTCGGCCTCGAAAAATATAGGCTGCATGCGCTGACGCAGCGGCCGATGCATATGTACCATTCCTGGGGCTCGCAGAATGCGTGGCTGCGGCAGATCACCAGCCAGAACCGGCTGTTCGTCCATCACCAGACGGCCGCCGGTCTCGGCCTTGCCGACGATGACTGGGTATGGATCGAGAGCATCAACGGCCGGGTGAAAGGCCAGATCAAGCTGATCGACGGCGTGAATCCGGACACGGTGTGGACCTGGAACGCGGTCGGCAAGCGGCGCGGCAGTTGGGGCCTGAAGGACGACGCGGCGGAGAGCAATCGCGGCTTCCTGCTCAACCACATCATCGGCGACCAGACCGCGGCCGACGCCAGCGGCAGGCGCTATTCCAATTCGGACCCGGTGACCGGCCAGGCGGCGTGGTTCGACGTGCGCGTGCGGATCGTCAAATGCGCGCCGCAGGAAGCCGGCTTCACCGAGCCGCAATTCGAGCGTTTCGCCCAGCCGCCGCATTTCGAACCTTCGCCCGAAGTGCTTCGCTTCGGCGCCGCGTTTCGCTTGAACAGGGAAGCCGCCGAATGACCTGCCTTCCCGCCCGGACCGACAAGAAACTCGGCCTCGTCATCGACCTCGACACCTGTGTGGGCTGCCAGGCCTGCGTCACCGCCTGCAAGGAGTGGAACACCGGTGGCCACATGGCGCCGCTGACCGACATCGATCCCTATGGCGGGCAGGTCGACGGCGTCTGGTTCAACCGCGTGCACGCTTACGAGCACACGACCGAAATGGGCGGCCGCACGGTGAACTTTCCGCGTTCCTGCCTGCATTGCGAGCAGCCGGCCTGCGTCACCGTGTGCCCGACCGGCGCCTCCTACAAGCGCGCCTCGGACGGCATCGTGCTGGTCGACGAGGATAAATGCATCGGCTGCAAATTATGCAGCTGGGCCTGCCCCTACGGCGCGCGCGAGTTCGATACCGATGTCGGCGTGATGAAGAAATGCACGCTGTGCGTCGACCGCATCTACAACGACAATCTGGCCGAGGAGGATCGCGTGCCCGCCTGCGTCGCCGCCTGCCCGACCAGCGCCCGGCATTTCGGCGATCTCGGCGATCCAGCTTCGGCGATCTCGCAGCTTGTCGAGGAGCGTGGCGGCGTGGCGCTGATGCCGGAGCTTGGCTACAAGCCGACCAACAGATATCTGCCGCCGCGTGCCCGCAGCGAGCGGGCGGCGAAGGTGGACGCACCGGTACTGGAGCCGATCAAGGCCGAGGGCGGCTTTCTCGGCTGGATCGATCGCATGCTTTCTAACTGACCAATCATGCATCCCGCTTTCTCGGTCGTCTTCTTCACCACAGCCACAGGGGCCGGCTACGGCCTGCTGGCGCTGCTCGGCCTGCTTGGCGGGTTGGGGTACATCCCAGCCGATTTCTGGCTGGGCTTTGTCGGCATGGGGTTGGCGCTCGGCCTGATCGCGGCCGGATTGCTGTCATCGACCGGGCATCTCGGCCGGCCCGAGCGGGCCTGGCGTGCTTTTTCTCAGTGGCGCAGCTCGTGGCTGTCGCGCGAAGGCGTGGCGTCGGTCGCCACCTTCATTCCGGCTGCCTTGTTCGGCATCGGCTGGGTGCTTCTCGGCCGCAGCGGCGGCTGGGTGGCGATCGCCGGCCTGCTGGCGGCGGCCGGCGCGGTGACGACAGTCTGCACGACGGGCATGATCTACGCCTCGCTGAAGCCGATCGCCCAATGGCACAGCCGCTATACTTTGCCGGCTTATCTCATTTTCGCAGCGATGACCGGAAGCGTTCTCGCCAACGCTTTGCTCCAGGGGTTCAAGCTGGATTCAACGGCGGTGCTAATCTGCGCGTTGCTTGCCACGCTTATCGGTTGGGGCTGGAAGCTTGCGACCTGGCGCTACAATGACCGGTTGGAGATCCCGACCACGGCCAACACGGCGACTGGTTTGGCAGGCGGCTCGGTGCGGTCGATCGAATGGCCGCACACCGAAGAAAATTATCTGCTGAAGGAAATGGGCTTCCGCATCGCGCGCAAGCACAGCGCCAAGCTGAGGCGGATCGCCCAAGGCCTGGCTTTCATCGCGCCGGCTGTCCTGCTTGCCGTCGCGTTCGCCTTGCCGTGGCCCTACGTGGCGATTGCGTCGGCGCTCGCGGCTATGTCCCAGCTCGCCGGCATGCTTGTCGAGCGCTGGCTGTTCTTCGCCGAGGCGAAGCACACCGTGACACTCTATTACGGCCGCGAGTAGTCTTTCAGCCCGGCCGCAGCATCGAGCCGGAAATGGCGAAGATGCGCTCGGCGCCGAGCATATAGGCCATCAATGTTTCCAGCCGGAACAGGCCGGAATAGGCGCGGTCGAGCACGTTGAGCGAGCCGGTATAGGCGCCGAAGGCCGGCATGATCATGCGGCCGCCGTCGCCGGCGAAGCAGCGCCGCCTGACGGAGCGGCCGCGCTGGACGATGCGAGCGCAAGGGTGGAGATGGCCGGCGATTTCGCCCTCAACCCACGTCTTCGACGGCTCGTGACGGAAGAGCAGCGAGCCGATGGCGAGTTCCTTGACGGTCTCGCCCGGCAGGTCGGCGGGCGCATCGGGATCGTGGTTGCCGGCGACCCAGAACCAGTCGCGGCCTGCCATCATCGCTTCCAGCCTTTCGCGAAAACTCAGATGCATGCGCTCGGCGCCGCCGCCGTCGTGGAAGGAGTCGCCCAGGCTGACGACGATCCGCGGCTGGTAGTCGGCGATGACCGCCTGAAGCCGCAGCAAGGTGGCGCCGGTGTCGTAAGGTGGGATCAGCGCGCCGCGCCGGGCGAAGGACGAGCCCTTTTCGAGATGCAGGTCGGAGACGGCAAGCAATCGCAGGTCGGGGAAATAGAGAACGCCGCGCCGGTCGCAGACCGCACGCTCGCCGGCGATGCCGACGAGATCGGCCTCGGCGATCAGCGTTGCGCGCGACAAAGAAAAATTCATCCCCTCCTAGGCCTTCTTTCAGTCCGCCATCTCCGGCCCCATGGCCTCTTCGACGAGGGTGGCGGCATCCATCAGCAGCGTTTCGTCCGCCTCGCCATTCACCGGCATCTTGCCGATTTCAAGCATGATCGGCACGGCAAGCGGCGATATCTGCTCAAGGTTCTTATGCATGATTCGACCGCGGATGCGCGAGAGCATGTCGGCAAGTCTGCTGACATCGAGCAACCCGGTCGCGGCATCCGTACGGGTGGCGTGCAGCAGAATATGGTCGGGTTCATGGCTGCGCAACACGTCATAGATGAGGTCGGTCGAAACGGTCACCTGGCGGCCGCTTTTTTCCTTGCCGGGGTGGCGCTTTTCGATCAGTCCGGAAATCAGCGCGCAGTTGCGGAAGGTGCGCTTCAGCAGCCAGCTGTCGGCGAACCAGGCTTCGAGATCATCGCCCAGCATGTCTTGATCGAACAGCGTGGCCAGCGACGGTTTTCTGTTCTTGAACATCCAGCCCATGTCGGCCAGCGACCAGATGGCCAGCGCGTAATCGGTGGCCACGAAACCGACCGGCTTGGCGCCCGCCCGATCCAGCCGTCGCGTGAGCAGCATGCCGAGCGTCTGATGCGCAAGCCTGCCTTCGAATGGATAGGCAACGAGGTAATACCGGTTGCCGCGTGGGAAAGTCTCGATCAACAGGTCGTCGCGTTTCGGCAGCACGGACTTGTCCGCCTGGAACCGCAACCAATCCGCCACCTGTTCGGGCAGTTTCTTCCAACGTTGCGGGTCATCGAGCATGGCCCGCACCTGCTCGGCGAGATAGGTCGAAAGCGGGAATTTGCCGCCGCCATAATAGGGCACCTTCGCGTCGCTGCCGGGTGCGTTCGAGACGAAGCACTCGTTCTCGCGAATGCCTTCGAAACGCAGGATCTTGCCGGCGAACATGAAGGTGTCGCCATGCGTCAAAGTCTCCAGAAACGCTTCCTCGATCTTTCCCAGCACCCTGCCGCCGCGCGAGGCCGCCCCTCTGCTGCCGGCCTGGACGTAACGCACATTGAGCGCCGGCACTTCGATGATGGTGCCGACATTCAGCCTGTATTGCTGGGCGACGGCCGGATTTGAAACCCGCCATAAGCCTTCCTTGGTCTGACGGATGCGGGCATAGCGCTCGTAATTTCTCAGCGCGTAGCCGCCGGTGGCGACGAAGTCGATAACCCGGTCGAATGTCGGCCTGTCCAGGCTGGCGTAAGGCGCAGCCGTCCGTATCTCCTCAAAGAGCATATCGGCATGAAACGGCGCCCCGCAGGCGCAGCCCAGCACGTGTTGAGCCAAGACGTCCAGCCCGCCATTGACAAGCGGCGGCGTGTCCTGCGCGCCGAGATAATTGGCATCGAGCGCCGCCCGGCATTCCAGCACTTCGAAGCGGTTGGCCGGGATGAGAATCGCCTTTGAGGGCTCGTCCATACGATGGTTGGCACGGCCGATGCGCTGCGCGAGTCGGCTGGCGCCTTTCGGCGCACCGACATGCACGACCAGATCCACATCGCCCCAGTCGATGCCGAGATCCAGCGTCGAGGTAGCGACGATGGCGCGCAAAGCGTTTTCGCCCATGGCCTTCTCGACGCGGCGGCGCTGGGCGACATCAAGCGATCCGTGATGAAGCGCGATCGGCAGCGTGTCTTCATTGACGCGCCATAGCTCCTGGAACAAAAGCTCGGCCTGGCTGCGCGTATTGACGAACAGCAGCGTGGTCTTGTGCCGCTTGATCTCGCGATAGATCTCGGGAGTGGCGTAGCGGGCCGAGTGCCCGGCCCAAGGCACCCGTTCTTCTGAATCGAGGATTGATATCTCGGGCTTGGCACCGCCCGTGACGACGATGAGCTCGGACATGGCGCCGGGAGAAGCCTGACTGACCAGCCAACGCCGCAATTCGTCCGGCTCGGCCACGGTGGCTGACAGGCCTATGGTTTGCAACCCGGGCACAAAGGCGCGCAACCGCGCCAGGCCAAGTGCCAGCAGATGGCCGCGCTTGGAGGTGACCAACGAATGCAGTTCATCGAGCACGACATAGCGCAAATCCTCGAAGAAGCGCCTGGCGTCGTTCGAGGCGATCAGCAGCGCGAGTTGCTCGGGCGTGGTGAGCAGGATGTCGGGCGGTACAAGCTTTTGCCGCTGGCGCTTGTGCGAAGGCGTGTCGCCGGTGCGCGTTTCGATGGTGACGGGCAGTCCGATCTCCGCGACCGGCTTGCCGAGATTGCGCTCGATGTCGATGGCCAAAGCCTTGAGCGGCGAGATGTAGAGCGTGTGGATGCCGCGATGCGCCTGGCCTGGTTTTCGCTTGGGACGGTTGGCGAGCTCGGTCAGCGACGGCAGGAAGCCGGCCAATGTCTTGCCGGCGCCGGTCGGTGCGATCAGCAGCACCGATTGGCCGCTTTGAGCCTTCGCCAGCAACTCGAGCTGATGGACGCGCGGCGACCAGCCCTTTTCGCCGAACCATCTGACGAATGGCTCAGGCAGCAGGACAGCGGCATTCTGCTCGGCAAGGCGCGGCTGCTCGGTCACGCGCAAGAGGTAGCGCGGCGGCGCGCAATCGCCAAGGAAAATCGGAACAAAAAGGGATCATGGTTCCTCGCCCCGTTTACGGGGAGAGGATGCCGGCAGGCAGGTGAGGGGCTGCACCAATGTTCAGAGGTTAGCTTGGTCAGCGCGAGCAATCGCAGGTTCGCGCTGCCCCTCATCCGCCCTTAGGGCACCTTCTCCCCGTGAACGGGGAGAAGGAAAGATCAGGGCCTGCGAAACCCCGTCGGGCCGCCATAGAGATAGCCGATGCGATCGACCGCCTCTTTCAGCCCCTCGCGCGAGACCAGCATGGTGTGGCCATTAGCGTGGATCATGTCGCGAGCGTCGGTCATGATCGCGACGTGGCCTTTCCAGAAGACGAGGTCGCCTCGTCGAAGTCCGGCAAAGTCCGGACCCGGCTCGAACGGCGTGCCGATGCTCGCCGCCTGCATGTCGGAATCGCGCAGCACATTCTCGCCGGTCACGCGCATTGCCAACTGCACAAGCCCGGAACAGTCGATGCCGAAGCCGGAGACGCCACCCCAGAGATAGGGGGTCCCCAGGAAGGTTTCTGCGACGGTGACGTAGTCCTCGGCCCGCTCGGCGATCGGCCGCAGATGCCCGGCGATGATCGCCTGGCCGGAGGGCAGCAACGCATAATGCGTGCCGCGCGTTTCGGCCGAACCGGTCACGGCCACGGTCGAGCCCATCGACAGCTGTCCACTGATCGGAAAGCGCAGATCCGGTCCCGGATAGAGGAAGGTGCGCGGCACGCAGACGATGTGGGTGGGCGCATGGTCGCGCGCGCCAATCAGATTATCGGCCACATAGCCGACATAGCCGTCGCGTTCGGCCTGCACCCAAGCCCAGCCTTCGGCATCCTCGAACACCAGCACGTCGTCGCCGAACAGCGCCTGTGTGTTCACGCCCGCATCCGGGCGCGGCGCCTTGCGCAGATCGGCGACCGACACCGTGACCCGCGCCGGGCGGCCGGTGACGAAGCGGTCGGCGGCGACCTCCCCCTTCAGCCTCGCATCGGCAAGGTCGGAGCGGAAGGCATGAAGGCGGGCATCCCTGGCGGTCAAATCGATAAATCCAGTGGTCGGCAGTGAGGTCAGATGGGCAGTTCGTGCGCCCTGGCGACGATACCATCGCCGAAGCGCTCGACAAAGAGCGCGCCTTCCACCGTGCGCCGGATCAGCACGTTGCGCTTGTCAAGCTCATCGCGATGGCGCGAAACCAGCTTCAGCGCTCCCATCGTATCCAGCGCGCGGGTGATGACCGGCTTGGTGACGTTGAGTTTGGCGGCCAGCCCGCGCACCGTATGGGGCGGCGGATCGAGGTAGATGGTGAACAGGATCGCCGTCTGGCGCATGGTGAGATCCGGCGCGCCGTCGCGCACCTGGGCCAGCATCACCTGCTGCCACAGTCGCAAGGCCTGGCTCGGGCGCATCGAGATCGACATCGCCCAAGCATGCCGGCAAATTGTTTCGGTTCCGTTTCAGTGACGATTTGTTTTGTTCGACCATGATCTTATCCGAAAAACCGGTCCCACTTTTTGCCGCGCTAACCTCCGGTTCGGGATCATGGTCTAGCCAAAGCGATTGGCGATGACGCGCTCCAGCGCGCGGATGCCTTGCGCCTCGCCGCCGGTCAGGCCGTAGGAGCGGTCGGCCGGGTTCCAGGCGAAGATGTCGAAATGCGCCCAGCTGTGGGTCTTCTCGACGAAGCGCTTGAGGAAAAGGGCCGCGGTGATCGATCCGGCAAAGCCGTCCGTCGTCACATTGTTGATGTCGGCGATCCTTGAGGAAAGCTTCGCATCGTAGGGGCGCCACAAAGGCATGCGCCAGAGCGGATCCTCGACCGCGACCGATGCCTGGGTCAGATCGGCGGCAAGCGTCTCGTCAGCGGTGTAGAAAGGCGGCAAATCGGGCCCCAGCGCGACGCGGGCGGCACCGGTCAGCGTCGCCATGTCGATCAGCAAAGCGGGCTGTTCCTCATCGGCCAGCGCCAGCGCGTCGGCCAGGATCAGCCTGCCTTCGGCGTCCGTGTTGCCGATCTCGACAGTGATGCCCTTGCGGCTGCGCAACACGTCGCCGGGCCGGAAGGCATTGCCGGCGATCGAATTCTCGACGGCGGGGATCAGCACGCGCAGCCGGACATTGAGTTTCGCCGCCATGATCATGGAGGCGAGGCCCAGCACGTTGGCGGCGCCGCCCATGTCCTTCTTCATCAGAAGCATGCCCGACGACGGCTTGATGTCGAGGCCGCCGGTATCGAAGCAGACGCCCTTGCCGACCAGCGTCACCTTCAGCGCATCGCCCGGCCCCCAGCTCATGTCGATCAGCCGCGGCGCGCCGGTCGAGGCCCGGCCCACGGCGTGGATCATCGGGAAGTTCCGCGCCAGGAGATCGTCGCCATGGATCACGGCGATATCGGCGCCATGAGCGGCCGCCAGCTTTCGGGCGGCTTCTTCCAGCTCGACCGGACCGAGGTCGCTGGTCGGCGTGTTGACGAGGTCGCGCGCCAGGAACACGCTGTCGGCGACGCGGCGGACATGCGCGGCGTCGACGCCGTCGGGAAGCGCAAAGCGCAGAGCCTTGCCGGGCTTCTTGCCGTAACGTGTAAAGACATAGCCGCCCAGGACAAGCGCGAGCGCCGCGAGTTCGGGCTGCGCCGGGCCCGACGCGAAATGCCAGTCGCCTTCTGGCAGAGCCCTTGCGAGCGCGCCGAGGGCAAGGGCGCCGTCGCCGTCGCCGATACCGAACAGCGCGCCGGCAAGGCCGCCGCCCTCGCCCGGCAGGACCAGCGTGCGCCCTGCCTCGCCAGAAAAACCGTTGGCCCTCGCCCAGGCGATAGCGGGCGGCGGCAACGCCGCGGCTTCAAGGGCGTCCGTTGCCACCAGATAGACAGGCAAGGCGGCTTCCGGCTTCTGCTCGACGAGTTCGACAGGCATGCAATGATCTCCGGCCGAACTGCTGAGTCGGCGCTTCTTAACGGTCCGTTAGGGTTAACAGAATATTTCTGCGGGAGGGAAGACGGCCAGCCAATGGCCGCACAGGAATGGAGACCGGGCGCCGATGCCTACCAAAGCGTTGAACCTTACAGCCAAGCGTCTGATCACCACGGCCTTCATGGCGGCGCTTGCGGCCAGCGTGGCCGGTTGCGGCAGCACCAGCAAGTTCACCACGGGTTCCATCTCCCGCTCCGACAGCAGGCCGCTGGAAACGATGTCGTCCAGCGAATTGCGTACCGCCACGTCCAGGCTCGGCCAATCCTACGCCCGCAGTCCGAACGACAAGCGCATCGCGATGAACTTCGCGGCGGCGCTGCAGATGGACGGCGACGCCGACCAGTCGCTGGCGGTGATGCGCAAGCTGGCGATCGCCTATCCCAAGGATCGCGAAGTGCTTGCGGCCTATGGCAAGGCGCTTGCCGCCAACGGCCAGTTCGAGCCGGCCCTCGATGCCGTGCGGCGCGCGCAGACGCCCGAATATCCGGACTGGAAGCTGGTCTCGGCGGAAGCCGCCATTCTCGACCAGATGGGACAGAAGGACGAAGCGCGGCAGGACTATCGCAAGGCGCTGGAACTGAAGCCGAACGAGCCCTCGGTGCTGTCCAATCTCGGCATGTCCTATGTGCTCGAAGGCGACCTGCGCACGGCGGAGACCTATATGCGCTCGGCCGCGCAGCAGCCCGGCGCCGACAGCAGGGTGCGGCAGAACCTCGCGCTGGTCGTCGGGCTGCAGGGCCGCTTCGACGAGGCCGAGAAGATCGCCTCGCAGGAACTGTCGCCCGAACAGGCGCAGGCCAACGTCGCCTATCTGCGCCAGATGCTCGCCCAGCAGAATGCCTGGAGCCAGCTGAAGGATCAGGACAAGGACAAGGCGAAAGTCGCCACGAACTGACGGACGCTGCCAAGCGCCGACCGCTTCGACAATGAAAAAAGCCGCGCGGGGGTCCGCGCGGCTTTTTTTCATTGATGCGAACGGCCCGCCTACTGGCTGGAGGAGCTGTGCTGGTCGCCGAAGATGCCGCGCTGGCTGACCTGGATGCCGGCCGGACCCAGGATGATGGCGAACAGAACCGGCAGGAAGAACAGGATCATCGGCACGGTGAGCTTTGGCGGAAGTGCGGCGGCCTTCTTCTCGGCGGCGTTCATGCGCATGTCGCGGCTTTCCGAGGCGAGCACGCGCAGCGCGTGCGCCACCGGCGTGCCGTAGCGTTCGGCCTGGACCAGGGCCTGCGACACCGACTTCACCGATTCCAGGCCGGTGCGGCTTGCCAGGTTCTCATAGGCGATCTTGCGATCCTGCAGATAGGACAGCTCTGCATTGGTGAGCACGAATTCCTCGGCGAGCGCCACCGACTGCGTGCCGATTTCGTCGGCAACCCTGCGCAAGGCCGCTTCCACCGACATGCCGGATTCCACGCAGATCAGCATCAGGTCGAGCGCGTCCGGCCAGGCCAGCTGGATCGACTGCTTGCGCTTGGTCGCGCGGTTGTTGACGTAGAGGATCGGCGTGTAGAAGCCGCCATAGGCGACAACGACACAGACGAACAGCTTGATGAAAGCCGGTTGCTGCGGCAGGCCGCCGAGCACGAACAGATAGATGGCCGCCAAGGCAAAACCGACGAATGGCAGGACCAGGCGAAAGAAGAGAAAACGCGTCAGCGGGTTCTGGCCGCGGAAGCCCGCGACCTTGAGCTTCTGGATCGTGCTTTCATCGGCAAGCGCGCGCCTCAGATCCAGGCGGTCGACGATGTTGCGCATGCCGATGGACTGTTCCTCGCGCAGGCCCTTGCGGCGGCGGTCGGCCTCGTTGGCCAGTCGCGTACGCTGCTCGGCGCGCAATTTGTCGCGTTCGAGCGCCACGCTCTTCATGCGCGACTTGAGCGACGTGCCGCCGAACGCCGGCATGAGCGTGAAGACGGTCGCGAACACGGCAATGCCGACCAGCATCGCGATCAGGAAGGAAGGGTCTGTGAGTGTTTTGACGACCTGCTCTGTCACTGGATCCGCGCCCCTAGACTTCGAAGTTCATCATCTTGCGCATCACCAGGATGCCGATCGACATCCACACACCCGAGCAGCCGAGGATCAGGTTGCCGACGTTGGTGGTGAACAGCGGCATGATGTAGTTCGGGCTCGACAGATAGACGAGGAAGGCGACGACGAAGGGCAAGGCGCCGATGATGACGGCCGATGCCTTGGCTTCCATCGACAGCGCCTGGACCTTGGCCTTCATCTTCTTGCGGTCGCGCAGGACGCGCGAAAGGTTGCCCAGCGCCTCGGACAGATTGCCGCCGGCCTGTGACTGAATCTGGATGACGATGCCGAAGAAGCCGGCCTCGCTGCACGGCATCGTCTCGGTCATGCGCATGGCGGCGTCGGGCACCGACATGCCCATCTGCTGGGAATCGACGATGCGGCGGAATTCGGACCGGACCGGTTCGGGCGATTCGTTGGCGATCAGGCGGATCGCATCGTTGAGCGGCAGGCCGGACTTGACCGCGCGCACGATGATGTCGAGCGCGTTCGGAAATTCTTCCAGGAAGGCCTTGACGCGACGCGTGCGGCGAAACGACACGAACCAGCGCGGCAGGCCGAGGCCGCCCACCAGCAGGGCACCGGGCAGAGCCCATAGAGGCGCGCCGAGGAAAAAGAGAACGGCCGTCAGGATGATCCCGCAGACAGCGGAATAGATATAGAAACGCTCGATCGGAACCTGCATGCCGGCTTGGCGGATCTGAGTCTTCAGCGGCGGTTTCTTGACGTTGCGATCGTTGGTCTTCTGTTTCTCGTCGAGCTGCTTCAGCGAGTCCTGGACGTTTTTTCGCCGCTTGACCGCTTCCGCTGCGCGGTCGCGCGTCGCTTTCACCACCGACCGGTCGGTTTCGGCTGTCTTGACGGTCTGAAGCCGCTTGCCGGCCTGCTTCTCGTTGTCGATGCGCGTGAACAGAAAAGCATAGGCCACCGCGCCGGCGCTGAAGCCGGCGAGCACGATGAAAGCCAGTACAGTGGTGTCAATTCCGAACATCGACCTGGATCCCCAGGGCATTTCGCCGTTCCAATGAAACGGCGAACCGACCTATCTCTTTGTTTAGACGCAATTCCGGGCGGAAAACCGCTTCACACTTTTCCTGGAATTGCTTCAGACCTCCAGCTGCATCAGTCAGCGCGTTTCTCCATCGCCTCGAGCGCGTTGGCGAGGCGCTGTTCCTCGCCATAGTAGCGGGCGCGGTCCCAGAAATGCGGACGGCCGATGCCTGTCGACACGTGCTCGCCGACCAGCCGGCCGCCGGCGTCTTCGCCCTTGATGTTGTAGAGCACAAGATCCTGGGTGATGATGACGTCGCCTTCCATGCCGACCACCTCGGTGATGTGGGTGATGCGGCGCGAGCCGTCGCGCAGGCGGGCCGCCTGGATGATCACGTCGATCGAGCCGACGATGATCTCGCGCACCGTGCGCTGCGGCAGTGAATAGCCGCCCATGGCGATCATCGATTCCATACGGTTGAGGCATTCGCGCGGGCTGTTCGAGTGGATCGTTCCCATCGAGCCGTCGTGACCGGTGTTCATCGCCTGCAGCAGGTCGAACACTTCCGGTCCGCGCACCTCGCCGACGATGATCCGCTCCGGCCGCATGCGCAGGCAGTTCTTGACTAGATCGCGCATGGTCACCTCGCCCTCGCCCTCGAGATTGGGCGGCCGGGTTTCGAGACGGACCACATGCGGCTGCTGCAGCTGCAGTTCCGCCGAATCCTCGCAGGTGATGACGCGCTCCTCGCGGTCGATATAGTTGGTCAGGCAGTTGAGCAGCGTCGTCTTGCCGGAGCCTGTGCCGCCCGAGATGACGATGTTGCAGCGGACACGCCCGATAATCTTGAGAACCTCCGCGCCTTGCGGCGAGATGGCGCCGAACTTGACCAACTGGTCCAGCGTCAGCTTGTCCTTCTTGAATTTGCGGATGGTGAGCGCAGTGCCGTCGATCGAGAGCGGCGGCGCGATGACGTTGACACGCGAGCCGTCGGGAAGGCGCGCGTCGCAGATCGGGCTCGATTCATCGACGCGGCGGCCGACCTGGCTGACGATGCGCTGGCAGATGTTGAGCAGCTGCTGGTTGTCGCGGAAGCGGACGCCGGTCTGCTCGACCCTGCCGTTGACTTCGATGTAGACGTTCTTGGAGCCGTTGACCATGATGTCGGCTATGTCGTCGCGGGCAAGCAGCGGCTCCAGCGGTCCATAGCCCAGAACGTCGTTGCAGATGTCCTCGAGCAGCTCTTCCTGCTCGGAAATCGACATTGCGAAGTTCTTGATCGCGATGATGTCATTGACGATGTCGCGGATTTCCTCGCGTGCGCTCTCGGGATCGAGCTTGGCGAGCTGTGACAGGTCGATCGTGTCGATGAGTGCGGAGAAAACCTGGCTCTTGGTGTCGTAATAGGTTTCCGAGCGCTCGCGCTGGACCTTTCTTGGCGGCTCCGGCGCCATAGGCGGCGGCTCGACAGGACGGCGCACCGGCTGGGCGGCGGGCGGGCTGGAGTTCGGCGCAGCCGGCCGCTCGGCCGTCATCGTCCCCGTCGAAGCGGGCGCGGCGGGAGCAGCTGCCGGCGGGCGGAATTCGGGCGTTGCCCGGCTGCCGTCGTCTTTGCCTCTTTTACCAAACATGATCGACTACCCGATGCCGCTCAATCAGCGTCACTTCTTGTTGCGCGACAGCTTGCCGAGGATCGAGCCCAGGCCTGCCTTCTTCTTTGCCTTGATTTCGCTGCGTCCGGTCAGCACATGCGCTATTTCATTGATGGTGGTGACGACCGGGCTCTTTGCGTCCATCTCGCTCAGCATACGGCCGTTGTTGGCGGCATTGCCGAATAGCAGCGGTTCGAAGTTGATCACGGCCATCGGCGTGATGCCGAGCGGTTCGGCGAAATCGGACGCCGCGATCTCGGGCCGTTTCGGTACCCCCGCCTGGTTGATGATCAGCTTCGGCGGCGGATCGTTCGGACGCAACCGCTTCAGCATGTCAACCATGTTCTTGGTGTTGCGAAGATTTGCGAGCTCGGGCGTGGCCGTGATGACGATCTCGTCCGCCTTGATCAGCGTGCTCTTCGTCCACCCGCTCCAGACGTGAGGGACATCGAGGACCAGCAGGGGCGCGCTGCGCTGCGCTGTCTCTATGATCTGCGAGAAGGCCTCGGAGTCGAAATCATAGACGCGCTCGAGCGTGGAGGGAGCCGCGAGTAGCGACAGATGCTCGGCGCATTGCGCAAGCAGACGGTCGAGATAGACCTCGTCGACCCGCTCGGGCGAAAACACCGCCTCGGCGATGCCTTGCGCCGGATCCTGGTCGAAATTGATGTTGGCGGTGCCGAAGGCGAGATCGAGATCGGCGATGACGACTTCGGACTTGAACAGCGAAGACATAGCCCAGGCGACATTGTGAGCGATGGTCGACGAGCCGACGCCGCCCTTGGCGCCGATGAACGCGATCGACCGGCCGATCGGCTCCGATTCCGGATCGACGAAGATCGACGACACGACGCTGACGATGTCGGTCATCGAGACCGGCGCGATGACATATTCGGAAATACCGGACCGGATAAGCTCGCGATAGAGCCCGACATCATTGTAGTGGCCGATGACCACGACCTTGGAGGACGGATCGCAATATTCCGCGAGCTGGCCGAGTTGTTCGAGCAACTGCTGCGGTTCGCTGCGCGATTCCAGCAGGATGAGGTTCGGTGTCGGCGCGGACTGGTAGAACTCGATCGCGGTCGGGATGCCGCCCATATGGACTTTGAGATGGGCCTTGGCCATCCGGCGATCCTCGCCGGCGCGCTCGACGGGATTGGCGACCCCCTCGGTCTCGCAGAAGGCCTGGATCGAAATGCGCGGCACGGGACGCAGCGCCTGCATGGCGGCGATGTCCTGCTGCGAAAGGTCGCCGGTTTCCGCGGGCGTGTCGTAGGCAAGATTGCTCATCGTCATGCTCTTTCCGTGACTGGTCTCTTCGTCGTCCGGCGCGGCTCAGTAGGTTACTTCCGAATTGCTGAGGAATTCGTTCGAAATGCCTCTCGAGCGATAAAGGTCGATTACTGCGCCCCGGTTCTCGGCATCGATATCGGACTGCTTGCGCGGCCCGAGCAGATCGTTGGGATTAGCCACCTGTGCGGCGATGTTGTTCTGGTACGAGCAGCCGAAGTCGGCGTAGTGCTTGTTCTCCGACGTCTCCAGAATGTCGTCGGGCCAACGCCCGCATTTGTCGGTCTGGGCCCTCACCGCGACGAAGGCGACGCGCACCGGCGCGGACGCCTCCGGCACATCCGACTGATAGGACGTCATGACGATGCGGTTGCGCTTGATGCCCGCCGCCATGGCGACCCGTGCGAAGTCGCGTCCCGCCACCAGTGCCGCCACCTCGTTGGCCGAGCCTCGCGGGATTGCGATGGTCAGCGACGGAGCGGCTCCCTTGTCGTAGCCGTCGAGAAAACCGAGCAGCGTATCGCGCTGCGCGCCGGTCATGCCGCGATCGCCGGCGCCGACCGGCAGGTCGATCTTCTGGTTCTTCTCGGCGATGACGATCGGATGGGTCGTGCGATAATCGTCCGGTATCGACCCGACCGTGACGCTGTCGCGGTTGGCGCAACCTGCGAGCGATGCCGCAAGCATAACCGCCAGTGCCGGTACCATCTGCCGACGGATCCTCGCGATACCGGATGCTGTCCGGACCGTCATGACCTTCGATGCTGACTTGGACATATCCGCATTCCCACTCATTTGTAGATGAAGCCAACGACGCCGTGGTAGCGACCCGGCGGTCGGTCGGTCTGCATGGTGCCGTAGACGCGGTTGACGCGGCCAAGGAACATGGCGGCGCCATCGCTTGCCGCGTTGAAGTTGTCGTCCGGCTTGGCCAGGTCGTTGCGCGCCACCGGCCGCGTCAGATAGGGCGTGATGATGATGACGAGCTCGCTCTCGTTGCGCACGAAATCGCGGCTGCGGAACAGCGTGCCAAGGACGGGAATTTTGGTCAGCCCGGGTAGGCCGTCCACGGCCTGCCGGACATCGTCGCGGACGAGACCGGCGATCATCATGGAGCCGCCGGATGGCAATTCCACCGTGGTGTCCGCCAAGCGTTTGCGCAGCGATATGATATTCGTGTCGCCTAGCGCGAACGACCCTTCGGTAGTGGGCTCTGAAACCGCGGTTCTAACCTTGAGGCTGATGCGACCGGCAGACAGCACCACCGGCTGGAACTCCAACCCGATGCCGTATTCGACCTTGTCTGCCGTCCATGTCCTTTCGCCAGTCTGATTGTCTGTCGATTTGTTGTTGGTGACGGTACTCACCATGTTGTACTCGCCACCGACCTTGAACGTCGCCTTCTCGCCCGAAACGGCGGTCAGTGTCGGCTCTGCCAGCGTCTTCATGACGCCAGATTGTTCCATGGCGTTGATGGTGCCCTGTAGAGACGAACTTTTGAAGTCGAAGCCGGAGCTGGACAACGGCTTGCCGAGGCCGGGATAGGTGTCGACGGCGGAGCCAAAGGTTATGCCGTTGGTGCTCCCGTTCCCTACCATATTGACGCCGAGCTGCTTCATCACCGAGCGGCTGACTTCGGCGACGGTAACCTTGAGCGTCACCTGATCGTCGCCGATGATCTGCAGGAGGTTGACGATCTTGGAGGTCCGGCGCTCCTGGTCGGGATTGTTGATGTCGACGCCGCCATTGACCGAGCCGCCGGCGGCGGTCTGCGAATATTGACCCGTCGTCGCTTCACCGCCGGATACGAAGATGGTTGCGAGGTCGACGGCGCGCTTGGAATCGAGCGGCGTGTCGACCATGCCCGTCAGGACAACGTTGTCGTTGAGAAGCTCGACCTTGATCTGCGAGGACGGGATGAAGCGCTTGAGATAGTCTTCCAGCCCGGCGACGTCGCGTTCGACGGCCAGATCCAGGCTGACGATCTGCTCGCCATTGGGGCCGAAAACGAAGATGTTGGTTTCGCCGACGGCCTTGCCGAACAGGTAGATGCGCCGCGCCGTGCGGGTCACGGCATCGGCAACCGCCGGATTGGCGACGAGGATATCGTAGGCGTCGCTCGGCAAGTCGATGACCACGGATTTGTTGAGGCCGAGCTTGACGCGCTGCGTGGCGACGGAAGCCGAGACGCCGGCGCCCGCGGCTTTGGCTTCGACCAGTCCCGGGGCACCGGTGCCGAGCAGGAGAAAACCGATCGCCGCGGCGGCCAGGAAGGGCAGCAGTTTACCGTTTGGCCTCATTTCCTTGCTCCCACCTCGGAAACCTCGCCGGACTTGATCAGCCGCACGGTTCCGCGTCGGCCGTTGCCATTGACCAGATAGTCGGCTTCGTCCGTATTCTTTTCATGGATGTCGGTGATCGGGCGCAGTGCCAGTGTCAGGCGGTCCGCCATCTGCTGCGCCACCGTGATGATCTCGGCCTGCTGCGGCGTCAGCTCCAGCGTCGCGGTCTGGCCGACCCTGGTCTTCTTGCCTTCCTCGTCTTCCTGGATGGTCTGGTCGATGGCCAGCACGCGGATGTTCTTGAGGATCGTCTCGGTGTTGAAGCCGCTGCCGCCGTTGCCGGTGTCGGCGCGGCGGGTCATGATGACGTCGACGAAGTCGTTGGGCAGGATGAAGCCGCCGGCGGACGTGTCGGCCGATATCGCGGTCGCGACTGCGCGCGTGCCGGAAGGCAGGATCGACGACATGAAGCTCTGTCCCTCGCCGACCAGCTTGGAGCGCCGCAACGGCTCGCCGGTATACATGGCTACGCGGGCGACCGAGCCCTTGAGCTTTTCGACCGCGTCAGGCTCGGCGGCGCGCGTGATGAAGTTGGCGTTGACGCCATCGGCCGGCCATTCTTCCCAGCTGATGTTGGTGCCGAGCTGGCTGCCCATCGACACGTCACCGGAAAGCACCAGCACATCCTGCAATGCGATCGCCGGCTGCTTGGGCGCATCGACAATGACCTGAGGCGGCGGCGCCACGACCATGTTCTTCGCCACGTAGCCCGCGCCACCCGCCGCGACCGCAGCCACGCCCAGAATAATCAATCGGGATGCTGGCATTCGTCCGAAACCCTTCGCCTCGTGGCAAACCACCTCGCCAGGCCGGACTTTGCAGCTGCAATCGTCAAAACAAGGTTAATGTAATGCTTACGATCGTGATTAATTTAAGGTTTACTCAAATTGGATGGAACGGCCCCGCCGTTAACAAAAAAGGCGGCTAGGCCGCCTCGGGATCGCCGACATCTATATCGCCAGAGGCCTAAGGCGCGTGGCGGAATTCAGACCACGCGATTCAAGTCTTTGCTTGATGCATGTCGTTGTCCCAGAACCGCTGCGCACTTCTGGGCGACATGCATTCAGGCCGTGAGCCTCGCCAGCGCCCAGACCATCAGCGGCGAATCCGGGAAAGTGATCAGTCCACCCGCGCCAAGCGCGATGCCATAGGGGATGCCAACGCTCTCGTCCGCGAAATGGCGCAGAAATCGGCTGTGGCCGGTGTACATGACGAGCGGCGATTTCCGGTAAGCAAGGATTGCGAGGGTAAGCAGGCCGCCGATGAAAGCCGACGTCACCAGATAGCCGATCAGGTTGATGTTGAGGCCCATCCATAGTGCGGTCGCGGCCAGAAGCTTGGCGTCGCCGCCGCCCATGCCGCCGAGCGCAAAAAGGCCGAAGGTCGTGGCAAGTACGAGGGCGCCGGCAACGAAGTGCCAGCCATAGGTTGCCCAGTCCATGCCGGTGAGCGGCGCGACAAGCGCGAATGTCGCCACCAACAACACGGGAACACGGTTGGCGATCGTCATCGACAAGGCGTCCGAGACCGCAGCGAACAGCATGCAGAAAGGAAAGACGACGAAGATCACGGCTTCAAGCATGGATGCGGCGTGCCTGTGGCATGTTTTCAGCGTCATCCTAGGCGCGCTGGATTAACGATCGATGAGGCCGGACGATCAAAATCGGCCGACTGCATGAAAAAGGGCCGCCAGTTGGCGGCCCTTTTCCTTCTGTCGAAAAGGCGCGATACGCGGCCTTGTTACGGAGCCGTGGCGCCGTTGAGGGTGGCGGCGATGTTGGCGAACTTGGCGTTCAGCGCGCCGCCGAGCTGGGTAGCGCCAACCATGATGGCGAGCGCGATGAGAGCGGCGATCAGACCGTATTCGATGGCGGTCGCGCCGGATTCGTCCTTCACGAAACGTGCAATGAGGTTAGACATTCGAGAGCTCCTACTCCACGTGTTACAGCACTTCCGTCAACTTTTCTCTTGCGGTTGATCGGATGCTGCAAATCTATGGAGAAGCCGTTTCGATCGGCTTAATAAACAGCCTTACCGATTCCTTTCCGGTGGCGAACGCGCTGTGTGGTTAACCGTGGCCTAAACATCGCCAGCCAGCTCGGCCTCCCGGAAACCGGCGCTTGTGCAATACTCCTAAAACAATAAGCACCACCGACGCATGACGCGCCACGCGAGCCGATCCTTAATCATGGCCAGGCCGGCTTAACCGTTGGTTCACCAATCTCGTTCATGTTCCGTTGAAGAATCTGCCCGCCGGGAGCGCTTCAATGACGTTGTCGAGATCGCTGTTTCCAGTCGCCGCGCTGCTGGCAACTGCCGCCTTGGTCATGCCGGCCAGGGCCGGCGCGGGTATAGAAGTCACCATGAACCAGGCCAAGATCGTCAAATTGTCACGCGCGGCCGACACGGTCGTCATCGGCAATCCGGCGATCGCCGACGCCGCCGTGCAGGACGCCTCGACCATCGTCCTCACCGGCAAGGGCTTCGGTGTCACCAATATGGTCGTGCTCGATTCGGACGGCAGTCCGATCATCGATGAACAGGTGACCGTCGTGCGACAAGCCGCCTCCTCGGTGCGCATCTACAGACGCGCCGAAGTCCAGACCATGTCCTGCACGCCCTATTGCGAGAGCGCGTTCAAGAGCGAGGCCGAGAAGGCTTCCGAATCCGAAATGAGCGCCGGTCACTGAGCCCTGCGAGCGCGAACCCACGGGCATTAAAGACAGCTTAAAGCTTGCCCGACGAATTTAACGATCATCCAAACCGGACCTCAATGGGTTTTCGCTAACCTTGCCGCCGGTACCGCAAAGGGGACCGGCAGGAACTTTGATATGAGCAAGGATGCCTCATCCGGCAACGGCATGGACAGCAAGGCGCACGCCAAAGCCCACCCCGGCTTCTTCAGCGACAGGCGCGGCAGCACGGCGATGGAATTCGCGATGCTTGCCATCCCGTTCGCGCTTCTCGTCTTCGCCATCCTCGAGAGCTGCATCTCGTTCGCCGGCCAGGAGGTGATGGCCAACGTCACCGACGATGTCGCCCGCCAGTTGCGCACCGGGCAGCTTCAGCAGAACAACGTCACCGAAGCCTCGATCAAGCAACTGATCTGCAATCGCCTGCAGATCATGGTTTCCAACAACTGCACCGATACCGGGCCAAATGCTCCACTGCTAGTCGATCTGCGCGAATATTCGAGCTTCGCGGACGCCGCGACGGCGGGTTTCAAGATCGTGAGCGGCGATATCGTGCTGACGCAGGGCGCGAACACGATGTCTCCTACAGTCTCGCCCGGACTGGCGGAATCCATCAACATGCTGCGGGTGTTCTACAAATGGCCGGTGATGACCGATTTCCTGGCCAAGTCGATGGCAAATCTGAAGGACAGCAAAACGCTGCATTTCGCGTCCGTGACCTGGCAGAACGAACCGTTCGACGACAATTGAGACTGCTCGACAGCTAAGCCGCGGGCGTGGAGGACGATATGCATAGTGCGGGGGCACTCGGGGGGATTTTGGCGAGGATGGAGCGGTTTTGCCGCGATCGCCGCGGCGTCGCGGCGATCGAGTTCGCGTTCATCGTGCCGGTGCTCCTCATCATGTATTTCATCACGATGGAGGCCTCGCAGGCCATCGAGACCAGCAAGAAGGTCAGCCGCATCGGCAGCATGGTCGCGGACCTCGTCACCCAGCAGCAGACCGTCGTGAAGGCGAATCTCGATGCAATGATGAAGATCGGTACATCGACGCTGCAGCCTTACAACCGTTCATTGCCGACGATCATCATCACAGGCATACAGATCACCGACGAAGCATCGCCGAGGGTGCAGGTTGCATGGTCGCGCAAGGTGGTGGGCACCACCTACAGTGCCGATGCGGCCGTCAACGCGACCACCACGGTGCCGGCGACGCTGATAATCCGCAACACCTTCCTGGTCCGCGTGGAGAGCGACCTCGGCTACAAGCCGATCATCACCTGGTCCGCCAGCAATTCGCAGACGCTCGGGCTGACCTCTGCCTTCAACAACATATCGATGAGCGAAACCTATTATCTAAGGCCGCGCCGGAGTCCGACGATTCCCTGCAGCGACTGCTGACACGCTATTCCTGCCCTGCCGTTTCCTTCCGCACGATCGCCACGGCCATCGCATAGTCCTTCCGCGCGGCCGGCCTGAAACCCCCGGAATGCGCGCCCTCGAGCAGGTCGTACACATCGGGCGTCTGGGACCTGAGACTGGTCAGGAAGACCGTCAGTCGCCGCTTTGCCTCCGGATCGAGATCGCTGCGGACGGCGTGCGGGCCATAGCGCAACAGGCCCGAGGTCCATAACACCCGAAGCGACGCCTCGGGGATGCCGGCAGCCTCCAGCCGCGCGACGGTGCCCTCGGAACGGGCGGACCGGCCATCGGCATCGGCCGGTTCCCAGCCGAACAGCGCGTCGGCTTCGCCGCCGCTCAGCATCGTTTCGGCCGCGGTGGCCGAAGCCGCGCGCGCCAGGAAGGGCGAATCCCGCGCGATCTTGACGCCTTCGGCCGACAGCGCCGCCATCGGCAGCAGCGCGCCGCCGACATTCTCGACCGGCGCAATCGCGATCCGGTGCGAAGCGATCGCCGCAAGGTCCGGAAGCCTGCCGTCGCGCGTCACCAAGACGGAACGGATGCCGACGGCGCCGTCGGCATCGACCGGCGCCACCAGCGGTTCGACGCAGCCGCAGCGCTCCGAGGCCGTGGCATAGGCAAGAGCCGAATAGACCGCATACTGCACGCGCCCGCTCGCCTGCGCCTCGATCAACGCCGCGTAGTCGCGCGCAACGACGAACTCGACCTTCATGCCGAGCGCATTGGCATAGGCGTCGGTCAGGCGCGCGAGCCCGGGGACGGTGTTGCCGCCGCCCGGTTCGGCAACGACGCCGATGCAGAACGTGCCGATGTCGTCACGCCAGTCGGCGCGTGTCGGCCCGGCGGCGGCGCCGAACGCCGCGAGAGCTGCCGCGCACATTCTCACGGCCTGCCTTGCCGCGGTTCTGCCGCGCCTTGCCATACCTGCTTCGCTCCCGCCGCATCCGCGTCTCGCCGCAACTATGGCGCCAAGCCATTGCGGTTTGGTTTCCGATTTGCCAACGCTGCCGGGGAACCTTATGTCTGGCAGCCAGGACTGACAACAAAGATACCCATGGCGCGCGCGTTCCTGTTCGTTCTCGATTCTTTTGGCATCGGCGGCGCGGCCGACGCAGAACGCTATGGCGATGCCGGAGCCGACACGTTCGGACATATTTTTCAGGCCTGCGCTGACGGTCGCGCCGATCGGGAAGGTTTGCGCAACGGGCCGCTGGCCGTGCCCAACATGATGTCGCTCGGTCTTGGCCGAGCGGCGCAGACGGCGACCGGGCTCACGTTCGACGTCGATACGCCGTTGCTTGCCTCGTCCTTCCACGGGGCCGCCCAGGAAGTGTCGAGCGGCAAGGATACGCCCTCCGGCCACTGGGAAATCGCCGGCCTGCCGGTGCGCTTCGACTGGGGCTATTTCCCCGACACCGTGCCTGCCTTCCCGGCCGAACTGACCGAAACGATCATCCGCGAAGGCAAGGTGCCGGGAATCCTCGGCAATTGCCATGCACCCGGAACCGAGATCATCGAACGGCTCGGCGAAGAGCATATCCGCACCGGCAAACCGATCTGCTACACGTCGGTCGATTCCGTGCTGCAAATCGCGGCGCATGAAACGCATTTCGGCCTGGAGCGGCTTTATGAGCTTTGCCTCACGGTGCGTCGGCTGGTCGATCCGCTCAAGATCGGGCGCGTGATCGCGCGACCTTTCGTGGGCGAGACGCCCGTCACCTTCCAGCGCACCCACAACCGCCGCGACTATGCGGTGCCGCCGCCGGAGCCGACCCTGCTCGACCGGCTGACCGGGCGCGGCAGCAAGGTCATCGCCGTCGGCAAGATCGGCGACATCTTCGCCCATCGCGGCATTTCGGAAGTGCGCAAGGCCGGCGGCAACATGGCGATGTTCGACAAGGCGCTCGGCGCGATGGACGACGCCGGCGACGGCGACCTGGTCTTTGCCAATTTCGTCGATTTCGACACCGAGTTCGGTCACCGGCGCGACGTCGCCGGCTATGCCGGCGCGCTCGAGGCGTTCGACCGACGGCTGCCGGAGGCGCTGTCGCGCATCGGGCCGGGCGACCTCCTGATCCTCACCGCCGACCATGGCAACGATCCGACCTGGCGCGGCACCGACCATACGCGCGAACGCATTCCGGTGATCGGCACCGGGCCGGGGCTGGCGGGCGGCGACATCGGGCTCAGGCCGACCTTCGCCGATATAGGCGAAACCGTCGCGGACCACCTCGACCTGGCGGCCGGTCGCCACGGAACATCCTTCCTCGCAACAATAGGCGGCCATGCCTGAGCTGCCCGAAGTCGAAACCGTCCGGCGCGGGCTGCAGCCGGTCTTGGAAGGGGCGCGGCTCGTCAAGGTCGAGGCGCGCAGGCCCGACCTTCGCTTTCCTTTTCCCGAACGCTTTTCGGAGCGGCTTACCGGCAAGACCGTGACGGCGCTTGGCCGGCGCGCCAAATACCTGACGATGCATATCGAGAACGGCCCGGTTCTGATCTGTCATCTCGGCATGTCGGGATCGTTCCGCGTCGAAGCCGCCGCAGGCAGCGACATCCCCGGCGCCTTCCACCACGAGCGCTCGAAAAGCGCCGCGCACGACCATGTCGTCTTCGACGTCGTCTCGCCGAAGCACGAGCGCTCCCGCGTCGTCTTCAACGACCCGCGCCGCTTCGGCTTCATGCTGTTTGCCGAAGGGGCGCCGGACACGCATCCGATGCTGGCTGGGCTCGGCATCGAGCCGACCGGCAACGCGCTCGACGGTCCCCTGCTAGCCTCGCTGCTGAAGGATCGCAGATCGCCGCTCAAGGCGGCACTGCTCGATCAGCGGCTGATCGCCGGACTCGGCAATATATATGTGGCGGAGGCCTTGTGGCGCGCGGGCCTCTCGCCGTTGCGCGAAGCCGGCACCATCGCCGGGTCGGCCAAGAAGGCGAAAGAGCAAAGCGCGCGCCTTGCCGAGGCGATCCGCTCGGTCATTGCCGACGCGATCGCCGCCGGCGGCTCCTCGCTGCGCGACTATGTCCAGGCCGACGGATCGCTCGGCTATTTCCAGCATTCCTTCGCGGTTTACGATCGCGAGGGCGAGCCATGTCCGAAGCCAGGCTGCCGCGGCCACATCGAGCGCATCGTGCAAAGCGGCCGCTCGACCTTCTATTGCCGGACCTGTCAGCGGTGAGCTAGGAACGGTATCGATCATCCCACTGCCGCGGAAGGAAGCGAACCATGGCCCATGAAACCATTATCGTCGAGACACGCGGCAAGGTCGGACTGATCACGCTGAACCGGTCCAAGGCGCTCAATGCGCTGAATTCGCAAATCCTTGCGGAGGTCGTGGCGGCGGCGAGCGCATTCAATGCCGATCCCGGGATCGGCGCGATGGTGCTTACCGGCTCGGAAAAGGCGTTTGCCGCCGGCGCCGACATCAAGGAAATGCAGGCGATATCCTTCGCCGACGCCTACACGCAGGACTTCTTCGTCGGCTGGGAGGAATTCACGCGCACGCGCAAGCCCATCATCGCGGCGGTTGCGGGCTACGCGCTCGGCGGCGGCTGCGAGTTGGCCATGATGTGCGACTTCATCATCGCCGGCGACAACGCCAAGTTCGGCCAGCCCGAAATCACGCTCGGCGTCATGCCGGGCATGGGCGGATCGCAGCGGCTGACCCGCTTCGTCGGCAAGTCGAAGGCGATGGACATGTGCCTGACCGGGCGGATGATGGACGCGGCCGAAGCCGAGCGCAGCGGGCTGGTATCGCGCGTGGTGCCGGTCGCCGAACTGCTCGACGAGGCGCTGAAGGCGGCGGCCAAGATCGCCGAGTTCTCGCTGCCGTCGGTCATGATGACCAAGGAGGCCGTCAACCGCGCCTACGAGACGACGCTTGCCGAAGGGCTGCGCTTCGAGCGGCGCCTGTTCCATTCGCTGTTCGCGCTCGATGATCAGAAGGAAGGCATGGCCGCCTTCGTCGAGAAGCGGAAGCCGAATTTCACCAACCGCTAGGGCACGTTGCCGAATGACTGAAGGCGGGTCATGGCGTGATGCGCTTTCGGTCTCCAAAAAGACCGCCAAGTGGCGTTGACGCACCGGAAAAGCTGAACTATAAGCCGCACCAACCGAGGCGGCCCTGTGGCTGCCCGTTTGTTTTTTGCGCCCTGCGGCACCCCGCTGGCGCCCACCAGATCGGAAGAGAGGCATCATGGCCAATACGTCTTCGGCCAAAAAGGCAACGCGCAAGATCGCCCGCCGCGCGGCGGTCAACAAGAACCGTCGCTCGCGTGTCCGCACCTATGTGCGCCAGGTCGAAGAGGCGCTGGCCGCCGGCGACAAGGCCGCGGCGGTGGCAGCCTTCAAGGCGGCGGAGCCGGAGTTGATGCGCGCCGCCACCAAGGGCGTCGTCCACAAGAACACAGCTTCCCGCAAGGTTTCGCGGCTTGCCCAGCGGGTCAAGACGCTGTCGGCCTGACCGACTTAATCCTTAATCAACCGATGTTGAACCCGGTCGCACAGGCCGGGTTTTTTCGTTTGCCGGCAAGTACTTAAAAAAATTGCTCGCAAGCAACGCTTGCGACGTGATTCCAATGCCAGTAATGTTTTGCCGGCATATTCAACGCCGCTGATACCGGCACGCCCTCCCCGCGGCAACTGCCCAAATTTGCCTGGCAAAAAATCTGCAGTTTTTTCAAAGACTTACAGCCGGTCATCCACAGCTTGTTCAACTCAAGATCGAGCGGCGGGGGAGAAGTAGCTGTCAAGAGAATTATTTCAGAATATTTCGTTTCGGGCGGCCTTTTTCATATTCGCCGGAAAAGGGTTTGAATCACAATGGCTTTGTCAAAATGTGCCGTCGCAGCACCCGATTTCAAGCCCCGTCTGGTAACCAGATTCGTTAAAAAACCGTTAGATGTGGCCTTGCCCTATCCACAGCGATTTCGGTAATGTCCATCCATCGAAGGGACGGGCTGTAGCCCCTGACCCAGCCTGAATCGGCCAGCACAAAATGGCAGAATTCATGACGTGGAGCAATTCCGCGTGCGGCTTGGTTTGTCTCTTCGGTGCGGGTAGGGGACTGGCGTAATTGTACATGGCAGTCGATGTCTCGCCGGCGTTTTCGCCGGAGGGTGATGTATTGCCTTGTCGTTGTCGGAGGCCGGCGTGCGGAGCCGGCAGCTGGTTCCTTGCGCGAGTTGCGACGATCGTTGCCGGCGGCGGCAGCGGCATCGCGGCGAAATGAGGTCGCCGGACCAAGGATGCAGGAGGCGCATCCCCGGTGGAAAAGGGTACGAGAAGACAAGGAACTTTGATCATGCAAAGCGGCATCGAGAGGGAGCTAGCGGGCGAGCTTCCATTTCCAGCAACTTTTGTCGGAGGGGGCGACGTGGCGGCATCCAGCGACGCGGAACAGAAGTTCGAACGGGTCAAGACCCAGCTGAAGGCGCGTCTTGGGGCCGAGGTCTATTCGAGCTGGTTCGGTCGCATGAAGGTCGCCGAGGCCTCCCGCGGCATTATCCGCATCTCGGTGCCTACGGCCTTCCTGAGGTCCTGGATCAACGGCCATTATCTCGAGCTTATCGCGGAGCTGTGGCGGCATGAGGATCCGGACATCCTCAAGATCGAGATCGTCGTGCGCACCGCGACGCGGCAGGGGCGCAACCCTGTCGAGCCGGAAATCGCGCCGGCGCGCAAGATGACCAAGCAAACGCATACCGCGCTCGCCAACGGCACCGCGAGCGCCGGGCGCGTGGAACAACGGGCGCCGGCGCCCCGCCAGGGCGCGTCCGCGGAACCGGAGTTCCGCCACAATGTGCTGGGGTCACCGCTTGACCCGCGTTACACGTTTGCCTCCTTCATCGAAGGGCCGTCGAACAGGGTGGCCTTCGCCGCGGCCAGGGCGGTGGCGGAATCGCAGTCGAGCGCGGTGCGCTTCAACCCGCTTTTCCTGCATGCGACCGTCGGGCTCGGCAAGACGCACCTCCTGCAAGCGATCGCCGCTGAATCGCTGCGGCACAACCCGAAGTCGCGCGTCGTCTATCTGACGGCGGAATATTTCATGTGGCGCTTCGCCACCGCGATCCGCGACAACAACGCGCTGACCCTGAAGGAGCAGCTGCGCGACATCGATCTCTTGATCATCGACGACATGCAGTTCCTGCAGGGCAAGTCGATCCAGCACGAGTTCTGCCACCTCATCAACATGCTGCTCGACAGCGCCAAGCAGGTGGTGGTCGCGGCCGACCGGCCGCCCTCGGAACTGGAATCGCTGGAGCCGCGCGTGCGTTCGCGCCTCAATGGCGGCGTGGCGCTGGAAATGTCGGCGCCGGATTTCGCGATGCGGCTCGGCATGCTGAAACTGCGCCGCGCCACCACCAAGACCGACGACACCTCGCTCGACATCTCGGACGAGATCCTGGAGCATGTCGCGCGCACGGTGACCGGCAGCGGGCGCGAGCTCGAAGGCGCCTTCAACCAGCTTCTGTTCCGCCAGTCCTTCGAGCCGCAGATCACCATCGACCGCATCGACGAGATTCTCGGCCACATCTACCGCTCCGGCGAGCCGAAGCGCGTGCGCATCGAGGACATCCAGCGCATCGTGGCGCGCCACTACAACGTGTCGAAGACGGAGCTTCTGTCCAACCGGCGCACGCGCACCATCGTCAAGCCGAGGCAGGTGGCGATGTATCTGTCGAAAGTGATGACGCCGCGCTCATTGCCGGAGATCGGGCGCCGCTTCGGCGGCCGCGACCATACGACCGTGCTGCATGCCGTGCGCAAGATCGAGGACCTTTCGGGCGGGGACAACACGTTGGCGCAGGAACTCGAGCTGCTCAGAAGGCTGATCAACGACCAGGCCTGAAGGGGCGCAGAAATAATCGGCGACGCGCTTCGCCGGCTTTATCCCCAGAAAGCCCGCGCTGCCGGCCGGAACCGGTGCCGCGGGCTTGCGTTCGCAGGCTTTTTACTGTCAGCTTACACAGATTCTGAAAGCCTTTCAGGGCTTTCGCGGGATGCCGCCTGCCGGTGACCCGTTCATTCATTGAAGCGAGCCTGTTTCGTCATGCGTGTTATCCTGGAACGGTCAAATCTCTTGAAGTCCCTCAACCACGTCCACCGCGTGGTCGAGCGGCGCAACACCATACCGATCCTGTCCAACGTGCTGCTCAGCGCCGAGGGCGCCAGCCTCGAGATGAAGGCCACCGACCTCGACCTTGAGGTGACGGAAGCGACGCCCGCCAAGGTCGAGCGCGGCGGCGCAACGACGGTGCCGGCGCATCTGCTCTACGACATCGTGCGCAAGCTTTCCGACGGCGCCGAGGTGATGCTGAAGACGGACGAGGACGGCAACGCGATGACCGTCACCTCCGGTCGTTCGAGCTTCCGTCTGCAGTGCCTGCCGCAATCCGATTTCCCGGAGCTTTCGGCCGGTTCATTCTCGCATATCTTCCGGCTTGAATCGGCGGCGCTCAAGGGCCTGATCGACAAGACCCAATTTGCCATCTCCACCGAAGAGACGCGCTACTATCTCAACGGCATCTTCCTGCACACGCATGAGGTGGGCGGCAAATTGAAACTACGCTCGGTGGCGACCGACGGGCATCGCCTGGCGCGGGCCGAGATCGACGCGCCCGCAGGCTCCGAAGGCATGCCCGGCATCATCATTCCGCGCAAGACGGTGAGCGAGCTGCAGAAGCTGGTCGACGACCCCGACGTGGCTGTGACCACGGAGCTGTCGGACACCAAGATCCGCTTCACCATCGGCAGCGTCGTTTTGACCTCGAAGCTGATCGACGGCACCTTCCCCGACTATCAGCGCGTCATTCCGACCGGCAACGACAAGAAGCTGATCATCGACCGGCAGAGCTTCGCCGCGGCGGTAGACCGCGTTTCGACCATTTCCTCCGAACGCGGCCGGGCGGTGAAGCTTTCGATCAATGAGGGCCAGGTGACGCTCGCGGTCAACAATCCGGATTCGGGCAGCGCCACCGAGGAACTGGCGGCCGACTATTCGTCGGACCCGATCGAGATCGGCTTCAACGCCAAATACCTGCTCGACGTCGCGGCCCAGCTCACCGGCTCGGAAGCCAAGTTCATGCTGGCCGATGCCGGTTCGCCGACGCTGATCCACGACATGGCCGACGAAACGGCGCTCTACGTGCTGATGCCGATGCGGGTCTAGGTTCGGCACGGACAACATGTCGTCGTGACCGCGGATGCGAAACAGCTTCGGCAACAGAGCCATTTAAGTAAGCTATCACTTACAAATTTCCGTAACTACGCGGCGCTCTCGCTTGAACTTGCGCCCGGCGCGGTGGTGCTGTCGGGCGACAATGGCGCCGGCAAGACCAATCTCCTGGAAGCGATCTCGTTCCTGACGCCGGGCCGTGGCCTGCGCCGCGCGCCCTATGGCGATGTGGCGCGCGAAGGCGGCGACGGCGGCTTCGCCTTGCATGCTCGCATCGAGGGACCCGAGGGACAGGTGGAGATCGGCACCGGAATTTCCGGCGGCGACGCCGCCGGTGAAGGCGGCAGGAAGGTGCGGATCAACGGCGCGCCGGCGCGATCGGCCGAGGATATGCTGGAATGGCTGCGGGTCGTGTGGCTGACACCGGCGATGGACGGGCTGTTCCCTGGACCGGCGGCGGACCGCCGCCGCTTCCTCGACCGGCTGGTGCTGGCGATCGACCCCGGCCACGGCCAGCGCGCGCTCGACTATGAGAAGGCCATGCGTAGCCGTAACCGCTTGCTTACCGAAGGTTCCCGCGACGGCGCCTGGTTCGACGCGATCGAGACGCAGATGGCCGAGACCGGGGTGGCGATCGCCGCGGCGCGGGCCGAGCTGGTGCGCCTGCTTGCCGCCATGGTCGACAGGTTGCCTGGCGGCGGGCCGTTTCCGCAGGCCGATATCAGCCTTGCCGGTGATCTGGAAAGCGAGGTCGCCGTCGCGCCAGCCGTCGATGTCGAGGAGCATTTCCGCCGCGCGCTTGCCAATGGCCGCGAGCGCGACCGCGCCGCCGGCCGCACGCTGGACGGGCCGCACCGTTCCGATCTCGTGGTCCGGCATCGGCCGAAGTCGATGCCGGCGGAGCTCTGTTCGACCGGCGAGCAGAAGGCGCTGCTGGTCGGCATCGTGCTGTCGCATGCCAGGCTGACCGGCGAGATGTCGGGCTTGACGCCAATCCTCCTCCTGGACGAGATCGCCGCGCATCTCGACGCGGGCCGGCGCGCGGCGCTGTTCTCCATCCTGGAGGAGCTGAACTGCCAGGCCTTCATGACAGGCACGGATGCCGCGCTGTTTTCCAGCCTTGAGGGCAGAGCGCAGTTCCTGACGGTCGATCACGGCAGCGTCGGCGTGACCGGGTGATCTCTTGAAGAACCCGGCTTCGGCTTGCGCTGCGGGACAAGGCTTCGCCTTGCCCGTACATGACAAGGCTCTGCGCCGGCGATATGGTTCGACGATGACCAATGCCGCGCTGACCGACAAAGAGCTCGAACGCTACGCCCGCCACATCGTGCTGCCCGAGATCGGCGGCCCCGGCCAGCAGAAGCTGAAACGGGCCCGGGTGCTGGTGATCGGCGCCGGCGGGCTCGGCGCGCCGGTGCTGGAATATCTTGCCGCCGCCGGCGTCGGCACGCTCGGCATCGTCGATGACGACACGGTCTCCTTGTCCAACCTGCAACGGCAGGTGATTCATGGAAGCGACATGATCGGCATGGCCAAGACCGACAGCGCGCGGGAAGCGATCATGCGCATCAACCCCAACGTCACGGTGGAACCGCATCGCCTGAGGCTGACGGAGGAGAATGCCCCTGCCCTCGTCGCCCGCTACGATGTCGTCGTCGACGGCTCCGACAATTTCGAAACGCGCTACGCGGTCGCCGATGCCTGCGCCAGCAAGAAGAAGCCCCTCGTCACCGCGGCCGTCGGCCGCTTCGACGGCTCGGTGACGGTGCTGAAGCCGTTCGAGGCCGGCGCCGACGGCAAGCGCAATCCGAGCTATCGCGACCTGTTCCCGGAAGCGCCGCCCGAAGGGCTGGTGCCGTCCTGCGCCGTCGCCGGCATCGTCGGCGCGCTGACGGGCGTCATCGGCACGCTGGAGGCGATGGAGGCGATCAAGCTGATCACCGGCATAGGCGAGCCACTGATCGGCCGGCTGCTGCTCTATGACGCGCTCACCGCCCGCTTCGACACCATCCGCTACAAGGCCGTGTAAGCATGGACCAGATCGTCGGCATCTCCATAATTCGCCTTGCCGCGGATTTCGACCAATGGGGCGACTTGCTCGCGATGATCCGGCGCGCTTTTGCCTATATGGACGGCGTCATCGACCCGCCGTCATCGGCGTATCTTTTGACCGCCAAGGCGCTTGGCGAGAAGGCGAAGCGGGAGACGGGTTTTCTGGCCGTCGAGAACGGCCGCATCGTCGGCTGCGTCTTCGCGCTGGAACGGCCGCAAGATTTCTATGTCGGCAAGCTCGCCGTCGAGCCACGGCTTCAGGGCCAAGGCATCGGAACCCGGCTGATGCGAGCGGTCGAGGATCTTGCCCGCAAGCGCGGCAAGGATGCGATCGAGCTTCAGACCCGTATCGAACTGACCGCAAACCATGCGGCCTTCGCCCGGCTCGGCTTTGGCGAGACCGCGCGCACGGCGCATGCGGGCTATGACAGGCCAACCTCCGTCACCATGCGCAAGGTGCTGTCTTGAGCCTCGCACTTAGCCCGCAAGAACAGGCGATCGCCGCCGGCCAGGATGGCGCGGCAATTGCGATGCGCATCGTCGCCGAAAGCGCCCGCCTGCTCGGCGCGCCGCGTCTCATCCCGATCGCTTCCACCCATATCGACGGGGCGCTTTACCATGGCGATTCCGGTACCTTGTTCGCCGAGCGGCTGGTCGAAGGCGGCGCGAAGGTCGCGGTGCGCTCGACGCTCAATGTCGGAGCGCTCGACCTTATGGGATGCTCGCGCATCCGCCTCGAAGAGCCGCGTCGCGGCATGGCGCGGCGGATGATGGAGGCCTATCGCAAGCTCGGCTGCGAGCAGAGCTGGACCTGCGCCCCCTACCAGGCCGGACACAGGCCCGCGCTCGGCAGCGACGTCGCCTGGGGTGAGTCCAACGCGGTCGTCTTCTGCAACTCGGTGCTGGGCGCGCGCACCAACCGCTATGGCGACTTTCTCGATATCGCCTGCGCGATTGTCGGCCGCGCGCCGGACTATGGCCTGCACCGGCCTGATAACCGCCGGGCGCGGCTTGTCTTCGATGTCTCGAGCCTGTCGCCATCCTTCCTCGCCTCGGAGATCGCATGGCCGGTGCTGGGCAGCCTCTATGGCCGCGAGGTGGGCAATGCGATCGGTGTCGTCAGAGGCGTGACCGGTCATCCCGGCGAGGACGCGTTGAAGGCCTTCGGCGCGGCGGCAGCCTCGTCCGGCGCGGTCGGCCTGTTCCACATTGCCGGCGTGACGCCCGAGGCTCCCGACGTCGAAACCATCCTGGCCGGGCAGGAGCCGGAAGCGGTGATCCGCGTGACGCCCGACATGGTGGCGAAGGCGCGCGCCGGCCTGTCGACCGCGGCAGCGCCAAAAACCATCGACGCGGTTGCGATCGGCAGCCCGCATCTGTCGCACGCCGAGTTCGACAGCCTGGAACGGCTGATCGCCGGGCGGCGGCTCGCGGTGCCGATCTACGCCTGCACCGGCCGCCATGCGCTTGCCCTGCTGGAGCAGAATGGCCGGCGGAAGCGGCTCGAAGCGAGCGGCGTCGTCATCGTCGCCGACACCTGCGTGGTGGTGACGCCGATCATGCCGGAGCTCGGCAACGGCGTTTTGATGACCAATTCGGGCAAGTTCGCGCATTACGCGCCGGGCAACACCGGCTACGCGGTGCTCTACGCCTCGCTTGCCGACTGCGTCGAAAGCGCGGTCCTGGGCAAGCCGGTCTTCACGGAGATCGCCGCATGAGCACAGCAGCCGAAATCCTCGTACCGGGCAAGGCGGGCGAAGGCGACGCGCTGGTGCTGACGGCGCCGATCAGCTTCTGGGGCGGCGTCGATCCGAAGACAGGCCGCATCGCCGATGTCCGCCACCCGCAGCATGGCGAAGTCATTGCCGGCCGGGTGCTGTTCCTGCCGGGCACGATCGGCTCGTCATCCGCTTCGGCGGTGCTGATGGAGCTCGTCCACAACGGCCGCGCGCCGGCCGCCCTGGTGCTGCACGAGCCGGACGCCATCCTGCTGCTCGGCCTGATCGTCGCCCGGGAAATGGGCTGGGCAACGCCGATGGCGGTGCGGCTCGAACGCGGCACGTTCGACAGCTACCGCGGAGCCACCGTCACGGTCGCCTCGGACGGCACAGTGACCGCCGCTGTTTAAACGTTTTCAGGTCCTGAGCGGCAGGACACGATCCGGCGGACGGTGGCCGTCGAAGAAGGCGCGGATATTGATGATCACCTTCTCGCCCATGTCGATGCGGCCCTCGAGCGTGGCCGAGCCCATGTGCGGCAAAAGCACCACCTTGCCCTTGGCGGCAAGCTTCATCAGCTTGGTGTTCAGCGCCGGCTCGTGCTCGTAGACGTCGAGGCCGGCACCAGCGATCTTGCCGTCATGGATGAGCTTGACCAGCGATTCCTCGTCGATGATATCGCCGCGCGCGGTGTTGACGAGGTAGGCCGAAGGCTGCATCAGCGCGAGGCGACGACCCGACAGCAGGTGGAACGTCGCCGGCGTCGACGGGCAGTTGACGGAGATGATGTCCATGCGGGCCAGCATCTGGTCGAGGCTTTCCCAGTAGGTCGCCTCCAGTTCCTCCTCGACCGCCGGCAGCACGCGGTGCCGGTTGTGGTAGTGGATCGAGAGGCCGAAGGCCTTGGCCCGCCTGGCGACGGCCGTACCGATGCGGCCCATGCCGACGATGCCGAGACGTTTGCCCCAGATGCGCCGGCCGAGCATCCAGGTCGGCGACCAGCCGGCCCATTTCTTCTCGCCGGTCAGCACATTGGCGCCCTCGGCCAGCCTGCGCGGCACGGCGAGCATCAGGGCCATGGTCATGTCGGCGGTGTCTTCGGTGAGCACGTTCGGCGTGTTGGTGACGGTGATGCCTTTCTTGGCCGCCGCCGCGACGTCGATCTTGTCGACGCCATTGCCGAAATTCGCGATCAGCTTGAGGTTTTCGCCGGCCTGGGCGATCAGCGCGGCATCGATATGGTCGGTGATGGTGGGGACCAGCACATCGGCTTCCTTGACCGCCGCGACCAGCTCCGGCTGCGTCATCGGCCGGTCCTCGACATTCAGGCGCGCGTCGAACAGCTCGCGCATGCGCGTTTCGACCGGGTCGGGCAGCTTGCGCGTGATGACGACGAGGGGCCGTTTTTTGCCTGCCATTTTATCCCCGAAGCTTCCTCGAAACCGATCTCGTTGAGACCTCTTTAACCAAGACCGGCGAAACTTGCAGCCAATCGCGGCACCAGCCCACTCCTGTAACAAGCGGTGCCGCCGAAGACAAAGAAAAAGGGGCGCCCGTCCCGACGGGCCGGCGCCGAAAGGAACGAAAGTGTCTGGTTTCGCGTCGCTTCGCCTGGCCTTCAGCGCAGCCCTTCTTGGCGTCCTGCTTTGCGCGCCGCAGGCGTTCGCCCAGAGTGCCGCCGCTCCCGCGCAGACCATAACGCTCGGCCCAAGCGGCCTGCCGCTGCCGCGCTTCGTCAGCCTGAAGCCGGCCCGCGTCAACTCGCGCGTCGGGCCCGGCGCCAATTATTCCGTCAACTGGATGTATCTGAAGGCCGGCCTGCCGATGGAAGTCATCCAGGAATTCGACACCTGGCGCCGCGTGCGCGATGCCGACGGCTCGGAAGGCTGGATCAACCAGTCGCTGCTCTCGGGCCGCCGCACCGCCATCGTCGCGCCCTGGCAGCGCGGCAAGGGCGGGCGAATCAACCTGCTCAACGAGCCCGACAAGGATGCCGGTGTCGTCGCCATCATCGAGCCGGGCGTGATCGGCTCGATCAAGAAATGCGACGGCCAATGGTGCGAGATGACCTTCGACGGCCATACCGGCTGGATGGCCCAGTCGCAGGTGTGGGGCGCTTATCCGGGCGAGAAGGTCAAGAACTAGGGAGTGCCGATATTCAGGTGATGCCGGCCTGCGAACGGCGGTCTCCTGCGCTTCCGGTGCTCACGTACTTTTAGTACGCTCCGCTCCGGTTCTCGGAGCCCACCGTTCTCGGCTCGGCCTGACCTGAATCTCGGCACGCCCCTATTGGGCCGCGCCAGGGCGCTCGCGGCCGATGCGGCCGAGATGCGTGTCCTGAAAACCGGTAGGCAGCTTGAGGCCGTAGCCGAGGGCACGGTCGATGGCGATGTGCGCGATCCAGATGAGCGCCACAGCGGTCGTGATCGGGCCGGCGAGCAACGCGCCCGCAAGCAGAAGAGCGAGCGGGGCAATCAGGATATGCAAGGCGTTGTAGATGACGGCGCCGACGCTTGGCCCGGCTAGGTAGCCCAGCATCGACAGGTCCGGCGCAAGGATGAGCAGCGCAAACAGCCACCAGGAAAAGCCGGACATTGCGTAGCAAACGATAGCCAACGCGGCGACGGCGACCCATTCAGACCGGACAATCAGGTCGACGGCCCGCATCGCCACGGGATCAATCGCAGCGTTTGGGACGCAGTCTCACCACGATGTCGACATTGGCGATTTCCATGCCTTCCGGCGGCGCCGGCAGGTTGGAGACGGTGACCGGTCCGCTCTCGATGTCGAAAATCCGGTTCTCGCCCTCGACGTAGAAGTGATGATGGTCGGAGGTGTTGGTGTCGAAATAGGTTTTCGAGCCTTCGACCGCCAGGATGCGCAACAGGCCGGCCTGGGTGAATTGGTGGAGCGCGTTGTACACCGTCGCCAGCGAAACCGGCACGCCGGCGGCAATCGCCTCTTCGTGCAGTTCCTCGGCGGAAAGGTGGCGGTCGCCCTTGGCGAACAGCAGGTCGGCCAGCGCAATGCGCTGACGCGTCGGCCTCAGGCCGGCTTCGCGAACCCGCTTGTCCACAGCGACATTTTCCTTCCGATAGCCCGAATCCATCTTCACGTCGAAGCTTTGTTGCCCAGCCCATCAACAGGTCCAGCATGGCAAAAAGACGTCAAAAGCCAAAACCGGACATCAGCCGACATATATTCTGTAGTCCGAATGCGATCAATAGCGCGCATTGACCCGGGCAGGCGCACGGGTTAAGCGCAAACGCCGGTTTCCGGCCGCAAACAGAGTGTGTTAGGAAACCAACGACAAGGGCGCCCTGCCGCCCGCGAAGAACACGGGGACAGAAACTTGATGGCGGGTCAAAAGTCCAGCTACGATTACGAAGAACTGCTCGCCTGCGCCCGCGGCGACCTGTTCGGGCCGGGCAATGCCCAGCTGCCCTACCCACCGATGCTGATGTTCGACCGCATCACCGAGATCAGCGAGACCGGCGGCGCTTTCGACAAGGGCTTCATCCGCGCCGAATTCGATATCAAGCCGGACCTGTGGTTCTTCGCCTGCCACTTCATCGGCAACCCGATCATGCCGGGCTGCCTCGGCCTCGACGCCATGTGGCAGTTGACCGGTTTCTATCTCGGCTGGCTGGGCGAACCCGGCAAGGGCATGGCGCTGTCGACCGGCGAGGTGAAGTTCAAGGGCATGGTGACGCCATCGGTGAAGAAGGTCGAATACGGCATCGACTTCAAGCGCGTGATGCGCGGCCGCCTGGTGCTCGGCATAGCCGATGGCTGGCTCAAGGCGGATGGCGAACCCATATATGCGGCTACGGATCTGAAGGTCGGCCTGTCCAAGCAGTCGGCCGCCTGACCGTTTTCCGCCACGGCGCCCGCATAGCCAATGGACGCCACGTCAGTTTATTTGCGTATGATCAAGGGGAAAACCGGCTAGGTCTTTCGCCCGAATACGCGGGAAGGAGTTGCGAATGAGACGGGTCGTAGTGACAGGGCTCGGCATTGTGTCGTCGATCGGCAACAATGCCAACGAGGTGCAGAGCTCGCTTTACGATGCCAAATCAGGCATCAGCTTTTCCAATTCCTTCGCCGAACACGGCTTCCGCTGCCAGGTCTGGGGCGCGCCGACGCTCGATCCCACTCCGATGATCGACCGCCGCGCCATGCGCTTCCTGAGCCAAGGCGCTGCCTGGAACCACGTCGCCATGGACCAGGCGATCGCCGATGCCGGCTTAAGCGAAGGCGACGTCACCAATGAGCGGACCGGCATCGTGATGGGTTCCGGCGGGCCGTCGACCCGCACCATCGTCGAAGCGGCCGAAACCACGCTCAAGAACAACAGCCCCAAGCGTATCGGCCCGTTCGCCGTGCCGAAGGCGATGTCGTCGACGGCGTCGGCCACCCTGGCCACATGGTTCAAGATCCACGGCGTCAACTATTCGATCTCGTCGGCCTGCTCGACCTCGGCGCACTGCATCGGCAATGCGTATGAGCTGATACAGTGGGGCAAGCAGGACGTGATGTTCGCCGGCGGCCATGAGGATCTCGATTGGACCATGTCGGACCTGTTCGACGCCATGGGCGCCATGTCGTCGAAGTTCAACGACAACGCATCGACCGCTTCCCGCGCCTATGACGTCAACCGCGACGGCTTCGTCATTGCCGGCGGCGCCGGCGTGCTGGTGCTGGAGGAGTTGGAACATGCCAAGGCGCGCGGCGCCAAGATCTACGCCGAGATCGTCGGCTACGGCGCGACTTCCGACGGCTACGACATGGTTGCGCCTTCGGGGGAAGGCGCGATGCGCTGCATGCGCCAGGCGCTTGCCACGGTGTCTTCGCCGGTCGACTACATCAACACCCACGGCACCTCGACGCCGGTCGGCGATTCCAAGGAAATGGGCGCCATTCGCGAGGTGTTCGGCGACAAAATGCCTTACATCACCTCGACCAAGTCGCTCACCGGCCATTCGCTGGGGGCGGCCGGCGTGCAGGAATCGATCTATTCGATCCTGATGATGCAGGGCGGTTTCATCGGCGAGAGCGCCCATATCGAGGAGCTCGATCCGGAATTCGAGGGCATGCCGATCGTGCGCAGGCGTATCGACGACGCGAGGATCGACACCGTCCTGTCCAACTCATTCGGTTTCGGCGGCACCAACGCAACGTTGATTTTCCAGCGCTATTCCGCGTAAGACCAGCGTTTTTCATAAGGATTGCCAAGGCATGGAAGGGTTGATGAAGGGCAAGCGCGGGCTTGTCATGGGTGTCGCCAACGACCATTCGATTGCCTGGGGCATCGCCAAGAAGCTGTCGGAACACGGGGCCGAACTCGCTTTCACCTACCAGGGCGACGCCTTCGGGCGGCGGGTCAAGCCGCTCGCCGAGAAGGTAGGAGCCTCGCTGATCGTGCCTTGCGATGTCGAGGACAGCGCCTCGGTCACCGCGACCTTCGAGACCCTCGGCAAGGCCTGGGGCGGGCTGGACTTCGTGGTGCACGCCATCGGTTTTTCCGACAAGAACGAGCTGAAGGGCCTTTACGCCGACACCAGCCGCGACAATTTCGTGCGCACAATGGTGATCTCTTGCTATTCCTTCACCGAGATCGCCCGCAACGCCGCCGCGCTGATGGGCAATGGCGGCTCGATGATCACGCTCACCTATGCCGGCTCAGTCAGGGTGATGCCGAACTACAATGTCATGGGCGTCGCCAAGGCCGGGCTGGAGGCCAGCGTGCGCTACCTTGCCAACGACTACGGTCCACGCGGTATCAGGGTGAACGGCATCTCGGCCGGGCCGGTGCGGACACTGGCCGGCTCCGGCGTGTCCGATGCCCGCCACATGTTCTCCTACCAGCAGCGCAACTCGCCTTTGCGGCGCACCGTGACCATCGACGAAGTCGGCGGCTCGGCGCTCTACCTGCTCTCCGACCTGTCGTCGGGCGTGACCGGTGAAATCCACTATGTCGATTCCGGCTATCACATCGTTTCGATGCCGGCACTGGAGGAACTGAAGCAGAACGACGGCACGCGCGAATAGTTTGCAGTCGCGACAGTAGCGTTCCAGTAAAATTGAACGCATTGGCGGAAACTCATTTTAAGGAGATATCCGCTATAAGGTCCCCTAATCTAGGGACAATGCATGCCTGCAGTCAGCAATCCGAAACGGACTCCGCTGTTCCGGCTGATCACCATCGCCAGCTCGGGCATGGGCAGTTTCATCCTTGGACTATGGGGCCTGCGATTCGGCTTCGGCGACGGCATGGCCGGCATGCCCGCCGAAACGATGGCCGGCGTCATCGCCGCGCTCTGCGCTTTGGCCGCGGGCGGTGCCGCGCTGTCGTTCTTCGCGGGCGTCGATGAATCGGCGGCCTATGTCTTCAAGGAAACCCATTTCGACAAGCTGACCGGCCTTTTGTCGCGCCAGGCCATGGTCGGCAAGATAGCCGAGGCCGCCTCCGGGACGATCCGAACAGGCGAGCCGGTGTTCCTCATCGACATCGACATCGACCGCTTCAAGCAGATCAATGACGCCATCGGCTACAGCCAGGGTGACGAACTGATCCGCGCCTTCACCAGCAGGCTGAAGGACAACATGCCGAAGAACGCGGTGATCGGGCGCCTCGGCGCCGGCGAATTCGGCGTGCTGCTGCCGGATCGCGACATCAGGGGTTCGATCGAGCGGCTCATCGAGAAGCTCATCAACGAGATGATGGAGCCCTATCAGCTGCAGAGCCATCTGCAGTCGGTCAGCCTGTCGGTCGGCATCGTGGCGATGCCGAAGGACGGCGTCGACCCAGTGCTCATCCTGCGCCGCTCGAACCTGGCGCTGCAGAACGCCCGCGCCAGCGGCGTCGGCAACTGGTCTGTCTTCCACGCCGACATGGGCCGGGTGGCGGACTACCGGCAGTGGATCGAGTCGGAGTTGAAGACCGCCTTCGACCGCGGCGACTTCAGCCTTCACTATCAGCCGCAGCTCAACCTGCCGAGCGGCCGCATCGTCGGCTATGAGGCGCTGATCCGCTGGAAGCATCCGGAGCGCGGCATGATCCCGCCGATGGAGTTCATTCCGATCGCCGAGGAAACCGGCATGATCAATCCGATCGGCGAGTGGGTGCTGCGCAAGGCTTGCAGCGACGCCCGCTACCTGCCGGAGGACTGCTTCGTCGCCGTCAACATCTCGCCGGTCCAGTTCATGACCAGGGATTTCGTCGGCATCGTGCGGGAAGTGATGGAATCGACCGGCATCAAGCCCTCGCGGCTGGAGCTTGAGGTCACCGAGACGGCAATGATGCAGGACCGCAACCGCGCCGCGGCGATCCTGGAGCAGCTTGCCGAGATGGGCATCTCCGTGGCCGTCGACGATTTCGGCACCGGCTATTCCAATTTGAGCTACCTGATCGATTTCTCCTTCGGCAAGCTGAAGATCGACCGTTCGTTCGTCAGCCGCATCGACACCGACTCCAGCTCCGGCGCGATCGTTTCGACCATTGTCGGCCTGTCGCGGGCACTGGGCGTCGGCATCATCGCCGAAGGCGTGGAGACCGAGAACCAGGCCACCCTGCTCCGAGCGGCCGGCTGCGAGGTCGTGCAGGGCTATCTGTTCGGCCGGCCAGCGCCGCTCAAGGTCGAGCTCGGCGAAGCGCGGCCCGCCTTCGGCACGCACGAACCCGCCCGCATCGTCAGCGTGCAATAAAGCACCTCGCTCTTTTCCTGACGCAATTCCGGACGGAAAACCGCTCCACACTTTTCCTGGAATTGCTTTTTTCCTGACAACGCAATTCCGGACGGAAAACCGCTCCACACTTTTCCTGGAATTGCATTTTTCCTGACGACGCAATCCCGGACGGAAAACCGCTTCACACTTTTCCTGGAATTGCTTCAGCGGCGTGCCGAAAACACCTTGAACATCCCATCGCGCGCAATCTCGGTGTGGCTGGCAAAGGCCGCCGACAGCGCCTGTTCGTAAGGAAGCTGGCGGTTGGCGACCATGAACAGGCGGCCGCCCGGTTTCAAGGCTTTCGATGCGGCGCGGATCATGCCGGCGCCGATGCCGGGTTCAGCCGCACGCCCACTGTGGAAGGGCGGATTCATGACGATCGCGTCGTAGCGCCGCTCGACCGTCTCGGTGAGAAGATCAATCCAGAAGAAACGGGGCTCGGTGGCGCCATGGACGTTCAGCCTGGCCGCTTCCAGGGCTTCGAAATCGGCTTCGTAGAGATCAATGGCCGTGAGGGCGTGCGAGCGCTGCAGGACCTCGGCCGCCAAATAGCCCCAGCCGGCGCAGAAATCGGCGAGATTGCCCTTGAGATCGCCAGGCAGGTGCGCGGCCAGCAATTTCGATCCCGCATCGACACGGTCGAAAGAGAACATGCCAGGCTTGGTCTTGAAGCCGTCGTCGACGACAAGATCGGGGTTGCCGGCGCGCAGGGTCGCGGCCGCCTCCGTACCGGTTCGCCTGAACCAGAAGGCGACGCCGTGGTGCTTCGGCAGATGGCCTTCCAACGACACCAGCGCGTTGATCCGCTTGCGCAGGCTGTCGATGCCGTCCTCCTTGCCACCCGCGACCGCGATCAGCCCGCCCGGCACGGTGCGTTCGATGGCGTCGGCGATGCGCAACTCATTTTGCCCACGATGACGGCCAGCAAGCACCAGCGCCAGCTCGAAGCCGGTACCCTCGGCGCGCGGCGTGACCGCGCAGCCAGACGCCTGCAGCGCTCGAAAATGTGGCCGAAAGCCTTGCACCAGTTGCAGCGCCGCCTCGAAGCCGGCGGGCAAGCGGAAGCCGGGCTCGGCGCCGAGAAACAGGACGCGGGCATCCTTTCGCGGCAGAGGCAGCGCCTCGGCCTCGAACGGGTAGAACAGCGTCTTCAGCGGCTCCGCGGCCATTCACCTGCTCCGTAAAACCTTTTTGTTCCGACGCAATTCCGGACGGAAAACCGGTTCCCGCTTTTCGTGGAATTGCCCCGAAACAAAACGGGCGCGACCTCGCGGCGCGCCCGTCTTGGATTATCCGGTAAAACCGATCAGGCGGCGTCTTCCTCGCCGTCCGACTTCTTCTTTTCCTGGACGATTTCCTTGCCGGTCGCCTGGTCGACGACCTTCATCGACAGGCGGACCTTGCCGCGCTCGTCGAAGCCCATCAACTTGACCCAAACCTTGTCGCCTTCCTTGACGACGTCCGAGGTCTTGGCGACGCGCTCATTGGCGAGCTGCGAGATATGGACGAGACCGTCGCGCGGGCCAAAGAAATTGACGAACGCGCCGAAGTCGGCCGTCTTGACGACGGTGCCTTCGTAGATCTCGCCGACTTCCGGCTCAGCGACGATGGTGTGGATCCACTTCTTCGCCGCCTCGATCTCCTTGGCGTTCGCGGAAGCGATCTTGACCGTGCCGTCGTCCTCGATGTTGATCTTGGCGCCGGTCTTCTCGACGATCTCGCGGATCACCTTGCCGCCGGAGCCGATGACGTCGCGAATCTTGTCGGTCGGGATATGCATGACCTCGATGCGCGGCGCGAATTCGCCGAGCTCGGCGCGGGCGCCGGACAGCGCATGCGCCATCTCGCCGAGGATATGCAGGCGGCCATCCTTGGCCTGGGCCAGAGCGATGCCCATGATCTCCTCGGTGATGCCATCGATCTTGATGTCCATCTGCAGCGAGGTGACGCCATTGGCAGTGCCGGCGACCTTGAAGTCCATGTCGCCGAGGTGGTCCTCATCGCCGAGGATGTCGGAGAGCACCGCGAAGCGCTCACCTTCCTTGATCAGGCCCATGGCGATGCCGGCGACCGGCTTTGCCAGCGGCACGCCGGCATCCATCAGCGCCAGCGAGGTGCCGCACACGGTCGCCATCGAGGACGAGCCGTTGGACTCGGTGATCTCCGAAACGACGCGCAGCGTGTAGGGGAACTGGTCCGCGCTCGGCAGCATCGGGCGGATGGCGCGCCAGGCGAGCTTGCCGTGGCCGATTTCGCGGCGGCCCGGCGAACCCATGCGGCCGGTCTCGCCGACGGAATAGGGCGGGAAGTTGTAGTGAAGGAGGAACTTCTCCTTGTACATGCCGGTCAGCGAATCGACATACTGCTCGTCCTCGCCGGTGCCCAGCGTGGCAACGACCAGCGCCTGGGTTTCGCCGCGCGTGAACAGCGCCGAACCATGGGTGCGCGCCAGGACGCCGACTTCGGAGACGATCTTGCGGACCGTCTTGAGATCACGGCCATCAATGCGCGAGCCGGTGTCGAGGATGTTCCAGCGCACGACCTTGGCCTGGAGTTCCTTGAACACCGAGCCGATCTGCTCGGAGGTGTGCTTGGCCTCTTCGCCTTCGGCCGGCGCAAACGCGGCCTTGACCTTCGCCTTGACGGCGTCGACGGCGGCATAGCGCTTCTGCTTGTCGGTGATTTTGTAGGCTTCGCGAAGCTCGTCGCCGACGATCTTCAGCATCTCGGCTTCGAGCGCGGAATGATCCGGCGCGGTGAAGTCGCGCGGCTCCTTGGCGGCGACCTCGGCCAGCTTGATGATCGCGTCGATCACAGGCTGGAAGCCCTTGTGGCCGAACACTACGGCGCCGAGCATCAGGTCCTCGGAGAGTTCCTTGGCCTCGGATTCGACCATAAGCACAGCGTCGCCGGTGCCGGCAACCACGAGGTCGAGCTTGGATTCCTGCATTTCGTCGATATGCGGGTTGAGCACATATTCGCCATTGATGTAGCCGACGCGGGCGCCGCCGATCGGGCCCATGAAGGGCACGCCCGAAAGGGTCAGCGCGGCGGAGGTGGCGACGATCGACAGGATGTCCGGATCGTTCTCGAGATCATGCTGGACGACGGTGACGACGATCTGGGTGTCGTTCTTGTAGCCGTCGGCGAAAAGCGGGCGGATCGGACGGTCGATCAGGCGGGAAACCAGCGTTTCCTTTTCGCTCGGACGGCCCTCACGCTTGAAGTAGCCGCCCGGGATCTTGCCGGCGGCATAGGTCTTTTCCTGGTAGTTGACGGTAAGCGGGAAGAAATCGAGGCCGGGCTTCGGCTCCTTCATCGAAACGACGGTGGCGAGAACGACCGTCTCGCCATAGGTGGCGAGCACCGCGCCGTCAGCCTGGCGTGCGATCTTGCCGGTTTCCAGGATGAGCGGACGGCCGCCCCATTCGATTTCCACTTTGTGTTGATTGAACATGTCTTGTCCTTCATGTGCGGAAAGGGCCGCGCCGTCCTAACGGTCACGGGTTCTCCCTTTCCTGGCTTCCTTCGGGCAGCCACGGGCAAGACAACGGGAGGCTCGTAGGTTCGGCTCATAAGCCAAGCGAGCATCCTGCAATCCTGCCCCATGACCGTCCATGGGGCGGTTCCGAATGGCCCTCTGCGCGTCCGGAACCGTGTTTGGCCGACCGATCGGCCGGCTTGCGCATGACGCCGGAAACCGCTGTTTCCGGAACGCGCCCTGCGCGAATGCGAATTTCAAGAGCGCGTCGCGCTCCGGCATTATCGCACCGGATCGACCGATGCGCCAATGCGCGACCGGCGGGCCCTCCGAGGAGAGCCCGCCGGTCAATTCGTCAGCGACGGAGACCGAGCTTGTCGATCAGCGTCTGATAGCGCGCGTCATCCTTGCGCTTGAGGTAGTCAAGCAGGCTGCGGCGCTGGGAAACCAGAGCAAGCAGGCCACGGCGGGAATGGTTATCCTTCTTGTGGTCCTTGAAGTGCTCGGTCAGGTTCTTGATGCGCTCGGAAAGAATGGCAACCTGGACTTCCGGAGATCCGGTGTCGCCCTTGGTGGTTGCGAATTCGGTCATCAATTCCTTCTTGCGGTCGGCAGTAATCGACATCGTGCTTTTCCTTATCTGTTGGAGGAAACGGGACGCCCACAGCCGGGATGTCGTCCAGCAGGGGCCAGTGCAAGCGACGCGTCAGGGCGCGAAGCTGCGGCGCATATAGTGCAATTCCGGAAAAAACACCAGCCCAAATGTCAAGCCGGCTTGTCGCAGGTCTTGCCACGAAAACAAAGGGTTCAGCGGCTATAGCCACTTCTTCCATTTGAAGAAGAAGATCAGTCCGGCAGCGACAATCGCCATGAACAGAATTGCCGCCGGATAACCGTAATAGGTTTTCAGCTCCGGCATGTTCCAGGGCGAGCTTTCCGGATCGAAATTCATTCCCCAGACGCCGACCAGGAAGGTCAGCGGCATGAAGATCACCGAGACGATCGTCAGATAGGAGATGACGTCGTTGGTGCGGGCCTGGGTCAGCGACACATGCATCTCGATCAGGCCGGTCAGCATGTCGCGCTGGTTCTCGACCAGTTCGATCAGCCGCAGCGAATGGTCAAGCGTGTCGTTGAAGAATATCTTGGTCTCCGCCTTCACGAAAGCCACGTCGTTGCGGATCAGCGTCGCCAGCGCGTCGCGCATCGGCCACAGCACGCCTTTGAGCACGTTGGCGTCGCGCCTGAGTTCATGCAGCTGCTGCATCTGGTGCTTGTGCGGTTTGTTCAGCATCTCGTCCTCGATGCCGTCGACCGCTTCGCTCGCCGCTTCGATCGGGGGAAAATAGCTGTCGACGATAGCATCGATCAGCGCATAGGCGAGATAGTCGGCGCCGCGCGAGCGCAGTCGGTTGGGCATCGCACCCGCAATGCGCTTGCGCACCGGATCGAACGGGTCGCCCTCGCGCTCCTGGAAGGTGACGACGAAATTCCCGCCGAAGAACAGCGACATCTGCTCGTAACGATGCGAGGTGACATCGTCGATCATGCGCATGACGACGAAGGCGTGGTCCTCGAAGAAATCCACCTTGGGCCGCTGTCCGGTGTTGACGACATCTTCCAGCGCCAGCGGGTGCAAATTGAAGATGCGGCCGATCTCCTCGATCAGCGGGATATTGGCAAGTCCGGTGCAATCCAGCCAGACGACGGGCCATTTCCCGCAATGGGCGTTGAGATCGTCGATCGAGGCATTGTCGATGGTTTTGTATTTCTCGGGCGAGATCAGCGTCAGCCGAAGCTCGCTGCGTCGCGCCGCCGGATCGGCGATAAGCGTGCCGGGCGACGCCCCGACCGGTGGCCGGCGGGTTTTCAGCGATGCCCGCTTCTTGCCTGCATCAGCCTTGGCCATGAGATATCCTCGGGACTCAGCATTTCGGCCGAGATTAGAGCAATTCCAGGAAAACTGCGCAGCGGTTTTCTGTCCGGAATTGCGTAAATAACAAACACTTAGTGCATGTCGCCCAGAAGTGCGCAGCGGTTCTGGGACAACGACATGCATCAAAACAAAGACTTAAAGCGCGGCGCCTGAATCCGTTTCAGCGCGTCGCGCTTTAGACCGGATTCAGCCGACAAAGACCCGCTTGGGCTTGAACATGCCCTGCTCGATGGCGCCGATGGCGACGAGCTTGCCGCGTGCTGTGGCGCAGGCCTCCTCGGCCTCGACCGGTGCGTCGCGGCCGCGAATGATGACGGGATTGCCGAGGCGGATCTTCGTCGCCGCATCGTCGCTGACCGCGACCTGCGGCAAGCAGTCGAGCGCCACCGCCGTTTCGACGAGCAGCGCATCGATGGCGCTGAAATCGATCGGGGCATCCATTTCGTCCGATTTGTCGCCATTCTTTTCGCCAAGGCGGGCCGCTTCCAGCTCGGCGACCGTGACGAAATCATCCGGCGTGAACGGCTCGACCTCAACGCGGCGCAATTCGGCGATGTGGCCGAAGCAGCCGAGGTCGCGGCCCATGTCGCGGGCCAGCGAGCGCACATAGGTGCCCTTGCCGCACTCGACTTCGAAGACGGTCTTGCCGGCATCATGCTCGACGATGTCGAGGCGGCCGATCTCGATTTCGCGCGCCGGGATGTCGACCGTCTCGCCTTCACGGGCAAGGTCATAGGCGCGTTCGCCGGCGATCTTGATGGCCGAGAATTGCGGCGGTGTCTGCATGATGACGCCGGTGTATTTCGGCAGCAGCGCCCTCACCTCCGCCTCGTCCGGCCGACGGTCGGAACTGTTGGTCACCGGGCCTTCGAGGTCGTCGGTCGAGCGCTCCTGCCCCCAAGCGACGGTGAAGCGATAGACCTTGGCGCCGTCCTGCACGTAAGGAACGGTCTTGGTCGCCTCGCCCAAGGCGATCGGCAGCATGCCGGAGGCCAGCGGATCGAGCGTGCCGGCATGGCCGGCCTTCTCGGCCTGGAACAGCCATTTGATCTTGGAGACCGCTTCGGTCGAACCCATGCCGACGGGCTTGTCCAACACCACCCAGCCGGAGACCGGCCGCCCCTTCTTCTTGCCGCGACGCGCCACCTATTCCTCGTCCTTATCGTTGTTCTTGCCGTCACCGAGATCGCGCGCGACTTCGGGCGACTTCAGCAGTTCATTGATCTTCGCGAAATTGTCGAAGGAGGTATCAAGCCTGAAACGAAACTCCGGCATGTACTTCATCTGCCTGAGCGCGCCGGAAACACGGCCGCGGATGAACTTGGCGTGCCTGTTGAGCGCCTCGATCACGGCGCCGTCGTCGCCCGCGCCAAGCAGCGAGACGAAGGCGGTGGCGATCTTGAGATCGGGCGACATGCGCACCTCGGAGACCGAGACGACGCTGTTCTCGATCACCGGATCGATGATTTCACCGCGCTGCAAGGTCTCGGAAAGGGCATGGCGCACCTGCTCGCCGACGCGCAGCATGCGCTGGGAGGGGCCTGACGGTGTCGAACGGGGCATTTTTCTCTGGTCCTGAAATCGTGAGGCGCGGGATGGGACCGCGCCACATGTCTCAACATGCATAAGGGGTCTGGGCGGCAGCCTTTCGGCCGCCGCCCGTTATTATTCGGCAAGTATACCTGAATTAGAGCGTTCTGGTTACCATCTCGATGCGGAAGCACTCGATGACGTCGCCGACACGCATGTCCTCGTAGTTCTGGAAGGCCATGCCGCACTCCTGGCCGCCCGGCACTTCCGAAACCTCGTCCTTGAAGCGCTTCAGCGTCTTCAGCGTGCCTTCGTGGATAACGACGTTGTCGCGGATCAGGCGAACACCCGCGCCACGCTCGACCTTGCCTTCGGTGACACGGCAGCCGGCGATCTTGCCGACCTTGGAGATGTCGAAGATCTCGAGGATCTCGGCATTGCCGATGAAGGTCTCGCGCCGCTCCGGCGAAAGCATACCGGAAAGCGCTGCCTTCACGTCATCGACGAGGTTGTAGATGATCGAGTAGTAGCGGATCTCGATGCCGGCCGCGACCGCGGCCGCACGCGCCTGCGCATTGGCGCGGACATTGAAGCCGATGATCGCCGCTCCGGACGTCTCGGCGAGCGAGACGTCGCTTTCGGTGATGCCGCCGGCACCGGCATGGACGATGCGCGCGCGCACCTCGTCATTGCCGAGCTTTTCAAGTGCGGCATTGATCGCCTCGATCGAGCCCTGCACGTCGCCCTTGATGACCAGCGGGAATTCCTTCAATCCACTCGTCTGCAGCTGCGACATCATCTGCTCGAGCGAGCCGCGCTGGCCGGCATGCCTGGCCACCGCCTTGTCGCGCGCCAGGCGCTGGCGGTATTCGGTGATCTCACGGGCGCGCGCCTCGTTGTTGACGACGGCGAAGCGGTCGCCCGCCTGCGGCGTGCCCTGGAGGCCAAGCACCTCGACCGGCATTGCCGGCGGCGCTTCCGGAACGTGCTCGCCGCGATCGTTGACGAGCGCGCGCACACGGCCCCACTCGTTGCCGGCGACGATGATGTCGCCCGGCATCAGCGTGCCGGTCTGCACCAGCACGGTGGCGACAGGCCCGCGTCCCTTGTCCAGCTGCGCCTCGATGACCGCGCCTTCGGCGGTGCGGTCAGGATTGGCCTTGAGGTCGAGCACTTCGGCCTGCAGCAGGATCGCTTCCAGCAGCTTGTCGAGATTGGTGCCCTTGGTCGCCGAAACCTCGACGTCCAACACCTCACCGCCCATCGATTCCACGAACACTTCGTGGCGCAGCAGTTCGGTCCGCACCTTCTGCGGGTCGGCGTCATGCTTGTCGATCTTGTTGATCGCCACGATGATCGGCACGCCGGCCGCCTTGGCGTGATTGATCGATTCGATCGTCTGCGGCATCACGCTGTCGTCGGCCGCCACCACCAGCACGGCGATGTCGGTGACCTGCGCGCCGCGGGCGCGCATCGCTGTAAAGGCGGCGTGGCCGGGCGTGTCGATGAAGGTGATCTTCTGACCGTTCTTCTCGATCTGGTAGGCACCGATATGCTGAGTGATGCCGCCGGCCTCGCCGGAGACGACATTGGCGTTGCGGATGGCGTCGAGCAGCGAGGTCTTGCCGTGGTCGACATGGCCCATGATGGTCACGACCGGCGGACGCGACACCAGGTCTTCCGGGCGGTCGGCGATGTTGAACAGGCCTTCCTCGATGTCGGACTCGGCAACGCGGCGGACCGTGTGGCCGAATTCGGAGGCGACCAGCTCGGCCGTGTCGGCGTCGATGACGTCGCCCGGCTTGAGGATCTGGCCCTGCTTCATGAAGAACTTGACCACGTCCACGGCGCGCTCGGACATGCGCTGCGCCAATTCCTGGATGGTAATGGTTTCGGGCAGGATCACTTCGCGCATGACTTTCTCGCGCGGCTCGTTATGCATCGCGCGTTTGAATTTTTCCTGGCGGCGACGCATCGACGACAGCGAGCGGGCGCGCGCGTCGTCATCCGACAGCGCCGAGTTCAGCGTCAGCTTGCCACGGCGGCGATCTTCCTCGCCCTTTGTCGGCTTGGCCGGCCGCGCCACTTCCGGCGTCGCAAGACGGCGCGGCGGCGCACTCGCCCCGGCGCCGGCGCCGGTACGCCTCGGCTTGGCCTCTTCCTCGTCGTCAGCCGTGGCGACATCCGCCGCCAGCGGCGCGCGGCGGCGAGCCTCTTCCTCGGCGCGCCGGCGGGCCTCGGCCTCAGTCTGCAGGCGTGCTTCCTCCTCGGCCTGACGGCGCGCGGATTCGTCACGCTCGCGCTTGCGGCGTTCTTCTTCCTCGGTGCGGCGCTTGGCATCTTCCTGAGCGCGCTGGCGATCCTCGGCCTCGCGGACCTTGGAACCTTCCAGCGCCTTGCGACGCGCTTCCATCTCGCCGCGCGAGAGTTCGTTCAGAACCATGCCGGAACGCTCCGGCGGCGGAGGCGGCGCCTTCGGTGCTTCCTGCACGACAGGGGCGGCGGCAACAGGGGCAGGGGCGGGCTTCGGCGTGAAGACGGACGCAGCCACCGGCTCCGGCTTGTCGCCGGGCAGCGAGAACTTGCGCTTCTTGGTCTCGACCACGACCGACTTGGTGCGGCCATGCGAGAAATTCTGGCGCACGGTGCCCTGCTCGAGGCCGGGGCGCTTCAGCGTCAAGGTCTTCTTCGGCGTAACGCTCAACGTCTTGTCGTCGCCCGATTTCGTATCGTTCATTCCATATCCTCTGCGGCATCATCTTCGTCAGCAACGGCCGCAAGCATTGCCAGATCGTTCGGGGTACCGCCCCGATATCGGTCGAGCGCAACAACGCGCTTCTCAACCGCCTGTCCCGCGTCCTGCGCGAGGACGGCAGCATGTATCACATTTGTACCCCCCAATGCCAAGCTCAACTCGGCTTCAGGGAAAAGTTTGTAGGCAAGGATGGCCGGGCCGCCGAGATGGACGGTTGCCCGCCGTGCCTGACTGATCTTGCGGACACCGTCGTCCGAAGCCTCGGTCGCATGCAGCACCAGAAGCGCTTGGCCGTCGCGCACCGCACCCTCGACCTTGGCGGCGCCAAGAACGACAGCGCCAGCCTTGCGGGCAAGGCCAAGCATACCCAGAGCGGATCTGGAGAGCAGCCCGTCAACCATGCCGCCAAGATCGGTCGGCACGGTCACCTGCGCCTTGAAGGCGCGGGCAAACAGGTTCTTCGCCGCTGCCTTCTCGATATGTAGGCGGTCAGCGCTCACCCAACAACCACGGCCGGGCAGGTTTCTCTTGATATCCGGAACGACGGCCGAATCCGGGCCGACGACGAAACGGATCAGTTCATCCGGTTCGGCCTGCCTGCGCGTAACGATGCAAGTGCGATCGTTCATCTCGTCCTGGGGCGGGTTGTGTGCGATGCGGGTTCACCTCACGCACCAACGGCTTCGTCAGCCGCGACTTGTTCGGCTGCAAGCTCGTCTTCGGTGATCCAGCCGGCCTGCTTGCGGGCGGCGAGCACCATCTGCTCGGCATCGGCGCGCGAGACACCGTGGCTGGCAAGCACGCCCGGATAGACCTTGGTCTCGCCGTCCTTGCGCTCTTTCCAGCCGGTCAGATCGTCGGCGGCATAGCCGGCGAAGTCCTCGATCGTCTTCACGCCGTCCTCGCCGAGCGTCACCATCATGGCGGTGGTAACGCCGGGGATCTCGCGCAGCTCGTCCTGGACGCCCAGCGCCTTGCGCTTTTCGTCGTGCTCGGCCTCGATCTTTTCCAGATATTCGCGGGCGCGGGTCTGGATTTCCGAAGCGGTGTCCTCGTCGAAGCCGTCGATCGAGGCGATTTCGCCCGAGTCGACATAAGCGACTTCCTCGACGCTGGTGAAACCTTCGGAGGCGAGCACCTGGCCGACCATCTCGTCGACGTCGAGAGCTTCCATGAAGAGTGCGGAACGCTCGACGAATTCCTTCTGGCGACGCTCGCTCTCCTCCTGCTCGGTCAGGATGTCGATATCCCAGCCGGTGAGCTGCGAGGCAAGCCGCACGTTCTGGCCGCGACGGCCGATGGCCAGCGACAACTGGTCGTCCGGCACCACCACCTCGATGCGCTCGGCATCCTCGTCGAGCACCACCTTGGCGACCTCGGCCGGCTGCAGCGCGTTGACGATGAAGGACGCGGCCGATGGCGACCACGGAATGATGTCGATCTTCTCGCCCTGCAATTCGCCGACCACCGCCTGGACGCGGCTGCCGCGCATACCGACGCAGGCGCCGACCGGATCGATCGAGCTGTCGCGTGAGATGACGGCGATCTTGGCGCGCGAGCCCGGATCGCGGGCGACCGACTTGATCTCGATGATGCCGTCGTAGATTTCCGGCACTTCCATGGTGAAGAGCTTGGCCATGAACTGCGGATGCGTGCGCGACAGGAAGATCTGCGGCCCGCGCTGCTCGCGGCGCACGTCATAGACATAGGCCCGCACGCGGTCGCCATATTTGTAGTTCTCGCGCGGGATCAGCTCGTCGCGGCGGATGATCGCCTCGCCCCGGCCGAGATCGACGATGACATTGCCGTACTCGACGCGCTTGACGGTGCCGTTGACGATCTCGCCGATGCGATCCTTGTATTCGTCATACTGGCGATCGCGCTCGGCCTCACGCACCTTCTGCACGATGACCTGCTTGGCCGACTGGGCGGCGATGCGGCCGAAATCCATCGGCGGCAGCTGCTCGGCGATGAAGTCGCCGACCTGGGCATCGGGATTGCGCTCGCGGGCCGTGGAAAGCGCGATCTGCGTCGCGTAGTCCTCGACCGCCTCGACCACCTCCATCAGCCGCTGCAGCTTCATCTCGCCGGTGTTCGGGTTGATGTCGGCGCGGATGTTGGTCTCCTGGCCGTAACGAGAGCGCGCCGCCTTCTGGATCGCATCGGCCATGGCGGCGATGACGATCTGCTTGTCGATCGACTTTTCACGCGCGACCGCATCGGCGATCTGCAGCAGTTCAAGCCTGTTGGCGCTTACAACCATTGTCTTTCTCCCGATTTCGCGCCGGGCATACAGCCCGGCTACTCAATCAACTTTCCTGTTCGGTTTCATTTTCCTCGCCGGCGGCGGCGTCTTCCGCTTCGCCGCGGCGCTTCCTGGCTTCCTTGCGCGCCCGGTTGTCCTTCGACAGGGCATCGCGGATTAGATCGTCGGTCAGCACCAGCCGGGCCTCTGCGATCGCGTCGTAAGGCACGCGCACCGTCGGCTCTTCGCCATAGGCCGCCTTGTCGCGCTCGATCAGGATACCGTCGGCATCCGCCTCGGCGATCTTGCCCTTGAAGCGCTTGCGATCGCTGACAAGAACCGATGTCTCCAGCTTGACCAGATGTCCGGTCCAGGCGGTGAAATCCGACTTGCGCACCAGCGGCCGGTCGATGCCTGGCGACGAAACTTCGAGATGATACGCTTTTTCGATCGGATCATCGACATCGAGCGCCGGCGACACGGCGCGGCTCACCTCTTCGCAATCCTCGACTGTCATGGTCCCGTCTTCGCGTTCGGCCATGATCTGCAGCGTCAGCCCGTTCTGGCCGGTCAGTTGCACCCGCACGAGCCGGAAGCCGATGGCCTTGAGCACCGGCTGCACGATCAGCGCAATGCGCGCATCGATGCCGCTTTCGCGGATGATACGGTCGTCGGCCTCGCTTGCCGCTGCAGTCATCAGATCCCTGTCGCTTTTCACTTCCGGCCGGCAGGTAATAAAAAAGAGCGGGACCGGGTGGACCCACTCTTCGTCATACCGACCAAGAATTTGAGATTGATATAGACGATCCCGAATTGTGTTTCAAGCCTGCAGGCAAAGGCTGGCGGCGGTGTCTACAACTGGCGCGGCCATCGCTGGGCCTAATATCCGATCACTCGGCCGGCTTCATGGACACCGAGAACGGCTGTTAAGCCCTTCTCCTGATTGGAAAGCGCGTGGGTTTTTAGCCAGTGATCAAGGGCAGGCTTCCCACAGGAAAATCCGGACACGTCGTGAACTGCTGCAAGCGGTTCGGGCGCCGATAAGGCCACTGGTCAGCGCTTCGTCGTATAACCAGCTTCCCAAGGCGCTGACCGCTTTGCCAATTCCACCATGTCGGGGACCGGCGCGGCCGGGGCCGACAGAACTTCCATGAACTCCGCGAACCCTTCCGGGCTCATGCGGAAAAGGCGGTTATCCATCAGCACATCCTCGGCCGCGCGCGGCGGCATCGCGCACGAAATCCGTGCGGGACCGGCCGCGCGGAGTGGCGGCACGATCGATCATCGCCACGTCCGCTTCCGGCAGGCGCATCGAGATCGGATATTCCTTGCGTTCAACCGAGGCGGCCATAGCTGTCTCCTGCCTGCAATGCAGCGATCTGTAGCTCTATATGCAATACAGATCGCCCGATTACTTCCGGATGAACGTCAGATAGGCCGGCCGCCGCCCCTCGCGGATGGCCTTGGCCTCATAGCGCGTGCCGGGCCAACCTTCATAGGGCCGGTGCCAATCGGCGGCATCCCGCACCTGCCATTCAAAGGCGCCACTGGCGCGGCAGGCAAGCAGCGTCCAGTTCACATAGCTGTCGATGTCGGAGGCGAAGCGGAACCTGCCGCCGGCTTTCAGCACCCGGGCGAAGCGGCCGAGATTGGCGGCGCCGACGAAGCGTCGCTTCCAATGCTTCTTCTTGGGCCATGGATCGGGATAGAGCAGATCGATGCCGTCGAGCGAGGCTTCCGGCAGCCAGTCGAGCAGGCGCGTGGCGTCGTCGTCATAGACTCTCAGATTGGCAAGCGGCGTCTTGCCAAGCGCCGTCATCATCTTGGCCATGCCGTTGACGAAGGGTTCGACGCCGATGAAGCCGGTTGCCGGCGCTTCCGCGGCGCGATGCAACAGATGCTCACCGCCGCCGAAGCCGATTTCCAGCTGGAGCGCCGAAACCTGTGTCTTGAACAAGATCCTGAGATCAGCCGGCGCTTGCGCCGTCAGGTCGACCCGGTATTCGCGCAGGCCGCCTTCGAGGGCGATCGCCTGCTGAGGGCGTATAGTCTTGCCGTGCCGGCGACCGAAGAAGCCTTCGGTCGCCCGGCTTGGCCTGTCCTTTGCGTCCGCTGGCGTCAGGCGGCGACGGCGTCCTTGAGCGCCTTGGCGAGATCGGTCTTTTCCCAGGAGAAGGAGCCGTCGCGACCGGCCTTGCGGCCGAAATGGCCGTAGGACGAGGTTTTTGCATAGATCGGCTTGTTGAGGTCCAGATGACGGCGGATGCCCGACGGCGACAGGTCCATGACCTTGCGCAGCGCATCCTCGAGCTTCGATTCGTCCACCTTGCCGGTGCCGTGCAGGTCGACATAGACCGACAGCGGCTGGGCGACGCCGATGGCGTAGGAGAGCTGGATGGTGCAGCGGTCGGCAAGCTTGGCCGCCACCACGTTCTTGGCAAGGTAGCGCGCCGCATAGGCGGCCGAGCGGTCGACCTTGGTGGTGTCCTTGCCCGAGAAGGCGCCGCCGCCATGGGGCGCCGCGCCACCATAGGTGTCGACGATGATCTTGCGGCCGGTGAGGCCGGCATCGCCGTCAGGCCCGCCGATGACGAACTTGCCGGTCGGGTTGATGTACCAGTTGCAGTCCTCGGCGATCTTCAGGTCGCCAAGCGCCTCGCGGATATAGGGCTCGACCACCTTGCGGACCTTCTTGGAGTCCCAGCTCGTATCGAGATGCTGGGTGGAGAGCACGATCTGCGTGACTTCCGCCGCCTTGCCGTCGGCATAGCGCACGGTGACCTGGCTCTTGGCGTCCGGGCCGAGCTTGCCCGCCTCGCCATTGCCTTCATGGCGTGCCGCCGCCAGCAGTTCGAGAATCTTGTGGCTGTAATAGATCGGCGCCGGCATGAGGTCGGGCGTCTCGCGGCAGGCGTAGCCGAACATGATGCCCTGGTCGCCCGCGCCTTCCTCGCCCTGGCGGTCGGCGGCATTGTCGACGCCCTGGCCGATGTCGGGCGACTGGCCATGCAGCAGCACGTCGATCTTGGCGGTCTTCCAGTGGAAGCCGGATTGCTCGTAGCCGATCTCGCGGATCGCCTTGCGGGCAACCGACTTGAACTTGGCCGGGTTGACCACAGGGTGGCCGGACGCATCCTTGAGGACGTTGCCCGCCTTGTCCTTCTTCAAAAGCGTGTCGGGGACGCGGACCTCGCCGGCGATGACGACACGGTTGGTGGTGGCCAGTGTCTCGCAGGCGACGCGCACCTTCCACGGATCCATGCCCGTCTTCTTGGCTTCGCGATAGACCAGATCGACGATCTCGTCGGAGATGCGGTCACAAACTTTGTCGGGATGACCCTCGGAGACGGATTCCGAGGTGAAGAGATAATTCTGCCGCGTCACGGGTGTCCCCTCTTGAAAAAAGATCGGCAGGCTGCCGATTTTGGCGCGCCACGTGTTAGCGGTGCCGGGCGCCGCTCGTCAAGCGGCGCGACGGATCTGGCATGAATGTAGGTAAGGCCGGCTATGCCACCGGCGGCAGAGCGCCGCCGGTGGCATCGGTAAAATCAATCGGCGTCTTCCGCGGAGAGCGCCTTGACCAGATCGATGATCCGGCGGCGCACCTTGACGTCGCCGATCTTGACGAAAGCCCGGTTGAGCTGAAGCCCCTCGGGACTGCCGCAGAATTCGATGGCGAACGCCATCGAGGAGTCTTCCGCAAATCCTCGATTGCCGCCGCCGGCCTCCTCGCCCGGGGCATCCTCGAAGAAGAAGGCGACAGGAACGCTCAGGATGGAGGCGATCGCCTGCAGACGGCTGGCGCCAACCCTGTTCGTGCCCTTTTCGTACTTCTGGATCTGCTGAAAGGTGATGCCGAGATTTTCACCCAGCTTTTCCTGGCTCATTCCAAGCATATTGCGACGCAGCCGGATGCGACTCCCGACATGGATGTCGATCGGATTCGGCTTCTTCTTGTTCTCTTCTGTCATTTTTTCCTCGCCGAATTTTTCCGGCTTTTTCTATTTTGTTCCGCCCATATGAAGCCGGAGCCACCTGCCCCAACAGAACCCTCCAACCGACTTCGAGAAAATTTTAGGCGTTACAGTATGAGTTTCTAATGTGCCGACTGTCAATTCACCCGTAGCCGCTGCCTTACATTCAATGTGAGGGCAATCAGCGCTAACAGCAACATGATCAGCAATCCGTTAATGCGCCGCTGTTTCGCTGACATGAGGGCGCGCCCAGAAACCGGCACATGCGCGTCGATGGCGCCGCGCGCGTCGACGGTAAGCGCATCGATAATGCGCCCGCGCGAATCGACGACTGCGGAGATGCCATTGTTGGCCGCGCGCAGCAGCGGCAATCCATTCTCCACTGCCCGAATCTGCGCCTGCCTGAAGTGCTGATACGGGCCTGGCGTGTCGCCAAACCAGGCGTCGTTGGTGACGTTCACGATTACGTCAGATGACGCAGAGTCGGCGGCGACGAGATCGGGAAAGATAACCTCGTAGCAAATGAACGGCGCGGCACGCAGGCCGCCCGGCACGGCGATCGGATGGCGCTCGTTGCCGGCGGCGAAATTCATCGGTCCGGCGACGAGCTGGCCTATGCCGAAGCGTTCGAACAGGTCGGCGAAGGGCAGATATTCGCCGAAGGGCACCAGATGCACCTTGTCGACCGCATCGACGATCTCGCCCTTGTCGTTGATCGCCACCACGGAATTGTAATAACGGCTGCCGGCATTCGCCGATCCGCCCTCCTCGCGCACGACACCGGCAATCAGCATCTGGCCGTCGGCCAGCATGTCGCCCAGTGCCGTCAGCGCGTCCGGACGCTCGGTGAAGAGAAACGGCACCGATGTCTCCGGCCACAGAATGAGCTGGGGCTTGGCGTGACTTTCTTCGGGTGCTTTCCCCGATATCCCCAGCAAAGTCGCGAAGATGCGGTCGCGCACCGAGGCGTCCCACTTTTCGCTGAGGTCGACCGCGGGCTGGACGATGCGGACGTCGATGGATCGTGTCGCCGGCTCGGCGGGCATGGCGAGCCTGAAATAGCCGAAGCCGACATGGGCGGCGGCGAGGACGACGAACAGGGCAACGCCCAGCCTCAGATGCCGGCGCGCCGCCACCAGCGCCGGCAGCGAAAACAGGAAGACCGCGAGCGCGTTCATGCCGATCATGCCGGTCACCGACACGCTCTGCATCAGAAGCGGCACAGGCATCGCCGCGTAGCCGACGGCGTTCCAGGGAAAGCCGGTGAAGAGGAAGTCGCGCAACCATTCGGCAAGGCCGAACCCGAAGGCAAGGGCGGCGATGCGGCCGATATCGCTGCTCCAGAACAGCCGCGCCACCACGGTGGCAAAGCCATAGAAAAAGGCCAGCGCGAAGGGGATGCCGACGACGGCGAAGGGCAAGGCCCAGGCGAAATTGTCGGCCTCCACCAGCAAGGCCTGGCCGATCCACCAGAGACCGGCGAGGAAGTAGCCGAAGCCGAACCACCAGCCTGTTGCGAAAGCCGGCCGCAGGCGCCGGAACCAGCCATCGGAAGCCTCGCCGGTGGCGCCGTCGAGCAGCCAGACGAGGACCGGGAACGAAACGAAGCAGACGGCGAAGAAATCGTAAGGCGCCTGGGCAAGCACCGCCAGCGCTCCGGCGGCAAACGCCACCAGCGCCCGCCGCCACCCCCACAGCAGAATTATCCGGCCGGCAAAGCGCTGCATCCAGCTTCCCAAGTCGCGCGAATCAGGGAGCTAGAGGTTTAACAGGCTGGGCCCGGCGTTCCAAACCCAGATAAGCGCGGCCTGACACACGGTCGCGCTATCGCGGGAATCCCGCCATAGCCCTTTGTTTAGCGGCATTTCTGCAACGCCAAGCGGTTCCGCTTGGTTGCAAAAGCTCAGCGGTGCCAGCCCTGGATGCGCAGGCCACTCAGTCGCTCAGCCTCGTCCTTGGGGACAACGCGCACGGTGCGGGTGAATGTCCAGACATGGCCTTCGAGGTCACGAGCGCGGTATTGGCGCTCGCCGTAGAAATGGTCGGCGGGCTCCTCGACGATCTGCGCGCCCGCCGCGCGCGCTTGCTCGCAATGCGCGTCGATATCTTGTTGCAGACGCACATAGACGGCCTGCGTGTTCTTGCCGCCGACGGAGGCCGGGCTGGCGATATGCTCATCCCATTCGGAATCGACGATGATATAGCCGTCGCCAAAACGCATTTCGGCATGCACCAGCCGACCGTCGGCATCGCTCACCAGCATGCTCGGCTCGAAGCCGAAGGCCGCCTGCAGCCAGGCCAGGGCCGCGCGTGGATCCTTGTAGAAAACACCCGAACCCAGAACCGCGTGCTTGAACGGATCGTCTATCGCCATCGGACGGCGATATCAGGCCTGTTCGGTGCGGGCCGCGCGGCGGCGCTGGCGCTCGCCCTTCTGGCTCTGCACGATGCGCACGCGCTTGACGCGGCGCGGGTCGGCGTCGAGCACGTGGAACTCGAAACCGGGAATGGCCTGCACCACTTCGCCGCGAGCGGGGACGCGGCCGAGCGTGTTGAAGATCATGCCGCCGATGGTGTCGACATATTCGCCGTGCTCGCCGGCGGCGAAATCCTCGCCGATCATCTTGGCGACCTCGTCGATCTCGGCCTTGCCGTCGACGACGAAGACGCCGTCGCCGGTCTGCGTGACCATCGGCTCGTCGTCGTCATGCTCGTCCTCGATGTCGCCGACCACCATCTCGACGATATCCTCCAGCGAGGCGAGACCGTCGGTGCCGCCATACTCGTCGATGACCAGCGCCATCTGCGTGCGGTTCGTCTGCATGCGCCCCATCAGGTCGGAGGCAAGCATGGAGGGTGGCACGAACAGCACCGGGCGGATTAGGCTGAGATCGCCGATGGTACGCGCAAGGTCGACCTGGGCAAGGTCGAGCGCGGTCGACGCCGGCGTCTTCGCTCTGCTGCGGCCCTTCTTGACGCGAGCGAGCTTGGTGATGTGGGCGAGCGCGTCGCGGATGTGGACCATGCCGCGCGGATCGTCCAGCGTCTCGGAATACACCGGCATGCGCGAATGGCCGGACTGCTCGAACAGGCCGAGCAGATCGCCAAGCGTCGTGTTGATCTCGACCGCCTCGATATCGGCGCGCGGCACCATGACATCCTCGACACGCACTTCGCGCAGGCGAAGGATGTTGTTGAGCATGGCGCGTTCGCCGGGCGAGAAGGCGCCGGCGTCGGTCGCCGTTTCGGCGAGCGCGCCGGCAATCTCCTCGCGCAGGCTGGTGCCGTTGCGGTGCCGGAACAGGCCGAGCACGCGGTCGAAGAGCGAAGGACCGGCATGCGTCGGCTCTGCGGCCGCGCTGCCGGCGGGAATACTCGGACTGGAGCCCTCTTCCGTCTTCTCGGAAGGCTTGGCAGCACTGCCGGCGTCCGGACGGGCGGCAGTTTCTGGTGTGTCGTTCATCGCCATCGGGTCAATTGAGCTTTTTTGTTACGCGTAGGGATCGGGAATGGCAAGCCTCGCAAGCGCCGCGCGCTCGATCGCTTCCATCTCCTCCGCCTCGGCGTCGGTCTCGTGATCATGGCCCAAAAGATGCAGCAGGCCATGGATAACGAGATGGGTGATATGGTTTTCAATCGGCTTGTCTTCCAGAGCGGCCTCGCGCGCAACCGTCCCGGAAGCCAGCACGATATCGCCCAGCATCGGCGGCAGCTCGCCGCCTTTCGGAAAGGAAAAAGCCGGGAAAGACAAGACGTTGGTGGGCTTGTCCTTGCCGCGCCACTCGGCATTGAGCGTCCGGATATGGGCATCGTCGGAAAAGACGACGCTGAGCTCGGAGGCGCCGCCCGCGCCGGTTTCGGCAAAAGCGGCCGCAACGGCGCGATCGACGAGGCGTGTCAATTCGGCTTCCGCGGGCCAAGCGCCTGCCTCGACGAAAATATCGATGTCGACCGGCGCTTCGCCGCCAAATTCCGGATTTTGAGCCATAGGGCCTATGGTCAGCTTTCGGCGCCCAAGCCTCGCGCCAGCTTGCCGTCGCGGTCATAGGCCTTGACGATCTCGGCGACCAGCGGGTGGCGCACCACATCGCCCTCGTTGAAGCGGACGGTGACGATGCCGGGCACGCCGTCGAGGACGCGCAGCGCCTCGACCAGGCCAGACTTGGTGTTGGGCGGAAGGTCGATCTGGGTCGGATCGCCGGTGACGATCATGCGGGAGTTCTCGCCGAGACGGGTCAGGAACATCTTCATCTGCATCGGCGTGGTGTTCTGCGCCTCGTCGAGGATCACCGCCGCATGCGCCAGCGTGCGGCCGCGCATGAAGGCCAAGGGCGCGATCTCGATCACCTCGGCCGCGATCGCCCGCTCGACCTTGTCGGCCGGCATCATGTCGTAGAGCGCGTCGTAGAGAGGCCTGAGATACGGGTCCACCTTCTCCTTCATGTCGCCGGGCAGGAAGCCCAGCCGCTCGCCGGCCTCGACGGCCGGACGCGACAGGATGATGCGCTCGACCATGCCGCGTTCTAGCAGCATCGCCGCATGCGCCACCGCCAGATAGGTCTTGCCGGTGCCAGCGGGACCGATGCCGAACACCATTTCGGAGCGTTCCAGCGCCCGCATATAGGCATCCTGGTTGAGCGAGCGGGCATAGATCGTCTTCTTGCGTGTCGCGATCTGGGCGGCCGAAACCTTGCCCTTGCGCTCCATCGTCGGCAGGGTCAGCTGGTCGTCGGCGGCAATCGCCATGCGTACGGCGCCGTCGACATCCGACTGGCCAATGTCGACGCCCTTCTGCAGGATGCCGTAGAGGGTGTCCAGCGCGCGGCGCGCCTGTTCGGCGGCGGCGGCGGAGCCCTTAATCGTCAGCTGATTGCCGCGCGAGCGGATGTCGACGCCGAGCTTCTGCTCGAGCCGGGCGAGGTTCTCATCGAACTGGCCGTAAAGGGCGCTGGCTAGCTTGTTGTTGTCGAAGGTCAGTACGATGTGCGCCATGTCGGAGGCCCCGGACGCCTGGTTCTGGGGCGGATTCTTCAGTTCAGCAGCGCTCAACCGTCTCTCCTCATCTGCCGAGGTCGTCAGACCAATTCGGCGAACAGGCTGTTGTAGCCCGTCCTTGTGATTCGTACGTCGATAATGTCACCGATTCCGCCGGCCTTGTCGTCAACAATAACCGGCTGCAGCCACGGTGAACGGCCTACTTTCTGGCCGGCCTGTCGGCCAGGCTTCTCGATCAGCGTGCCGATGGTCTTGCCGACCAGGCTCAAGCCGAAATCCTGCTGCTGCCTCAGGAGCAGCGCCTGAAGGCGTTGCAGCCGTTCGTCCTTCACCGCCTCGGCCACGTGGTCGCTCATCTCAGCGCCCGGCGTGCCGGGGCGAGGCGAATATTTGAACGAGAAAGCCGAGGCATAGTTCACTTCGCGCACCAGCTGCAGCGTCGCTTCGAAGTCGGCATCGGTCTCGCCGGGGAAACCGACGATGAAGTCGCCGGACATGGCGATGTCGGTTCGGGCGGCGCGGATGCGCTCGATAAGCGCGAGATAGTCGCGCGCCGTATGCCGGCGGTTCATCGCCTTGAGAATGCGATCCGAGCCGGACTGCACGGGCAGATGCAGATAGGGCATCAGCGCCGGCAGATCGCGGTGCGCGGCGATCAGTTCGTCGTCCATGTCGCGCGGATGGCTGGTGGTGTAGCGCAGCCGCGCCAGGCCGGGGATTTCCGCCAGGCGGAACAGCAGGCGGCCGAGCCCCCATTCCTTGCCATTTTCGCCGACACCATGCCAGGCGTTGACGTTCTGGCCGAGCAAGGTCACCTCGCGCACGCCCGCCTCGGCCAGGCGCTCGGCCTCGGCGACGATCTGCGCCACCGGGCGCGAAACCTCGGAGCCGCGCGTATAAGGCACGACGCAGAAGGTGCAGAACTTGTCGCACCCCTCCTGCACCGTCAGGAAGGCGGTGACGCCGCGCTTTGCCAATTCGGCGCGCTTGGGCTGCGGCAGATGCTCGAACTTGTCCTCGATGGCGTATTCGGTCTCGACGATCTTTTCGCCGCCGCGGACCCGGGCCAGCACGTCGGGCAGCCGGTGATAGGTCTGCGGGCCGATGACCAGATCGACCGCCGGCGCACGGCGGATGATCTCGGCGCCTTCGGCCTGCGCCACGCAGCCGGCGACGCCGATCAAGAGCTCGCGGCCGGCCACGGCGCGTTCGGCTTTCATGTCGCGGATGCGGCCAAGCTCGGAATAGACCTTTTCCGCCGCCTTTTCGCGGATATGGCATGTGTTGAGCAGCACCAGATCGGCGTCTTCGACGGCGTCGGTGGCGACATAGCCGTCGGCGACCAGCGCATCGGTCATGCGCTGGGAATCGTAGACATTCATCTGGCAGCCATAGGTCTTGACGAAGACCTTTTTCGCCGCGCGGACAGTGCCGGCCGAGTGCTCGGCCGCAGTGCCGATGCCGTGGCTTTCAATCGTGTTCAATTCCATCGGGCGGCTTCTAGCGCCTTTCCGTGACAAAAAACAGACGATTCTGCCCGCGGCGCGTCGCGCCGCCTTGTTCCAAAATCGCTACAGGCCCTTGGGCGACATACCAATCAGCGGCTCTTTGCCGGGTCGGCGAGGATGGCCTGCATCATCTCGCGCACCTTGGCTTCCATCAACCTTGCCGTCTCCTTGCGGTTCGAACCCTTGGAGAACGGCACCGGCTCGCCGAAATGCACCTCGGCATCGATCGCCCCTTCGGCAAGCAAGGTTTTCAGGTGCGGCATCAGATCCTGGTCGCCGATCCAGGCGGTCATCGGCCGATGGCGGCGCCCCATAGGCATGCCGTGCAGTCGCGTGTAGGCGATCGCCACGGGCTGGATGAAGACCTGTTCGGCCGCCCCTTCCGAAATCGCCATGGAGGCCGCGCCGAACAGCGTGCTCTTGAACGGCAGCACGAGGTTGCCGTCGCCGGTCGAGCCTTCGGCGAACAGCACCATGGCATCGCCCTTGGCCATGCGCCTGGCAATCTGGCTTGCCTGGTCGCCGGAGGTGCGCTTGCGCTCGCGCTCGATGTAGACGGTGCGCTGCAGCTTGGACAGCATGCCGATCAGCGGCCAGCCCTCCATGTCGGCCCGGGCGATGAATTTCACATCGACGAAGGAGCCGAGCACCATGATGTCGGTCCAGGAAATGTGGTTGGCCGCGACAAGCAGCGGACGTTCCCTGGCCAGCGCGCCCTTCACATGCACCCGCATGCCGAGCGCCCGCAGGACCATGCTGTGCCAGATTTTGAGAATGAACGTTTCGGGCCACAGCCCCGTCTTCATCGACAGCATCTGCAGCGGCACCAGCACCAGCGAACAGACGACGACATAGGCGAGCGCCAGGAAAATCCGCAATTTCTTGATCATTCGCTCCGGCCCTATCGCGCGGACTGGCTAGCGAAGATCGCGGCGCATGACAAGCGCGCCGGTCGGGCCGTGCTCGGTCGAGCGATAATAGTTCGGCCGATGGCCGACCTGGCGGAAGCCAAGCCTGCGGTAAAGCCCGATCGCCGGCGCATTGGTCTCGTCGACCTCGAGGAAGAGCGCCTCGGCGCGCTGCGCATGCAATTCGCGCAGCACCGCGTCCATCAATTGCCAGCCAAGGCCCTGGCGGCGATGCGTGCGGGCGACGGCCACCGTCAGGATCTCGCCCTCGCCGGCCGCAAGCCGCGCGAGCACGAAGCCGACCGGCGGCTTGGAGCCTTGGCCGGTCTCACGCGCGGCATAGCCGAAGACCGTGTCCTGCTCGAGCAGTGCTGCGAATTCGCCGTCGGTCCAGGGCCGCACGAAATCCTCGCGATGCAGCACCGAAACAGCGGCGCTGTCGGCGACCGTCAACGGTTCCAGCGCATAGTCCCTGCGGCGCGGCTGAAAGAACGGTATGCGCATCAGGAATCGTTTCCCCTGTCCTGCCTTGGCAGAATGAAACCCGCCTGCGGCTTGGCGTCGGCGTCGCGCAGATAAAGCGGTTTCGGCTTTTCGCCCGGTTCCCTGGCCGAGGCCAGCCTGGCATAGGTCGCGATGTCGGCTGTGGCGGCAACCGGACCAGTTTCGAAGGCACGACCCGCCGCCTTGGCAATCTGCGGCGCGGCGGTCCCGACCAGGACCGCGTCGGCGCCGATGGCCATGGTCACTGCATCGGAAAGCGCAGCTACGGAAGGTCCGTAAGTCTCGACTAACGCTTTATCATAGAGCGCCGCATGGATTTCCTCGCGGCCGGCATCGAGCGCGGCAAGCACCGCGCGCCCGGGAAACGCATTCGCAGCCTCCGCCGCCAGGGCTTCCAGCGTCGTCACGCCGATCGCCGGGATTTTCAGCGCCAGCGCCAGGCCGCGCGCTGCCGATACGCCGACGCGCAGGCCGGTGAAAGAGCCCGGTCCGATCGAGACGGCAACAGCGTTGAGGTCAGGGTAATCGACCCCACCGGCTTGCAGGGCCGTCTCGATGACGGCCATCAGATGCTCCGCATGCCCCTTGCCGAGGTCGCGCACCTCACGGCCAAGCTCCTTCCCCGCGTCTGCATCATAGACGCAGGCAGCGCAGAGACTGGCGGCGCAGTCGATGGCGAGCAGCTTCATATAGGCAACTTCATATGGCCATTAATGAACTGGATCGAAACACAATTCCCTCTGCCCGGCATAGGCCGCCGCCGCAAGAGCCAGGGCGGAGAAATGTTAAGCGGCTTTGCTTTCCGGCAGCGCCAGGACCTTGTTGTCAGGCAGAGACCGCGATGCGCAGCATGTGGTTGTCCCAGACATAGTCCGGCTCGGAACGAGTCGAGCCGGCGCCGCCAACGATCTCGCCGGCGCCGGTCGTTGCCATGAAGCCAGCGCCGTCGGGCGCGAGGCCGCAGACCTCGACCAGCGATCTGGTCGCGACCACGCGTCCGCTGGCGGCATCGAGGACGGCCAGCGAATTGCCTTCCGGCGAAGTGATGGCGACCGTACCTGTGGCGGCATTGGCGGCGACCGAGCCGATATAATTGCGGAAGCCGGAGAGCACATCCTGCGGCATCTCCAAGAGCTCGAGGTCCTTGCCGCGCGTGGCGCGGCCGACCAGCGCGGGGCGGTTGGTCGCCGGCCCGCGATATTGGCAGCCGAACCAGACGGTGCCCGCCTGGTCGCGATCCATGTGGCGGATCGACAGCTGGTGCAGCGCCGGCGGCAATTCATGCTTTTCGATGAGGTCGCCGGTGACGCGGTCGACCAGCGTGTAGGACGGCTTCATCGTCGCGATGTTGAGCTCGGCCCGGCCATAGTCGGGATGGGTTTCGATGCCGCCATTGGCGATGGCTAAAGTGCGGCCATCGCCGAGCAGGAGCAGCTCATGCGGCCCCATGCCATAGGTCGGGAATTCGCCGATGCGATTGAATTTCTCCCGCGCATCGTAGACACCGACGACACCTGCCGCATTGTCGAAATCGTTCTCGGTCGCATAGAGCAAGGCGCCGTCGGGCGAGAACACGCCATGGCCGAAGAAATGCCGGCCGGTGATGCTGGCGATGGTCAAGGGCTTGTCGCGGCCGGCTTGGTCGAAGACGACGGCGAAGGTGCCGGGCTGACGGGCGAAGACCACCGAACGCTTCGACACCGGATCGAAGGCGACGTCATGGCCGCGATCGGGCAGATCGACCGTATGCAGGATTTTTCCCGCCTCGGAGAGCACGGCGGCGCCGAAGCTGCCGTCACGCTTGACGAAGGCCGTGGCAAACACCGCGTCCGCGGCAAGCGTGTCGGCCCAGGCACGCGGCGCCATGGCGGCGGCAAAGCCGGCGCCCGCGGCGCGCAGGAAATCGCGGCGATCGATGAGCTTTGTACTCCACGCCATCGATCAATCTCCGTCCAGCGACGAGAAGCCGGCGGTCAGACCGAACTCGGCGGTCATCCTGGTGCCGATCAAGGTCGACAGGCTCGACGTGATCAGCGCGAAATGCTCGAGCTTGCCGCGCAGCGCTGGGTCCGCGAGCGCCTTGTCGATCGGACCGGTGATCGACTTCGCCGTCGCCACGCCGTTAGTGAGCTGGATGTGGATGGATTCGGCCATCCATTGCGCATCGGCGGGCAGCGCATCGCCGAGCTTGGAAGCCTGGAACAGTTGGTCGATGCCGGACAGGTTTGCGGCCAGCGAAGCCGTCGTGTTCCGCGAGCGCCAGTAGATCGCCTGCTTCGGCTTGTCGGCATCGGGCCTGGCGCCGAGAAAACCTTTCAGCCGCACATCGCGGATCATGTCCAGCTCGTTGATAAAGACACCGACCAGTTCCGTCACCGCTTCGTTGCCGTCACGGTAGAGCGGGTTCTTCGGTCCTGGGTTGGCCCAGAGCGACGCAAAGCCGTCGGGGTTTTGCCAGGCGTCACGCACCTCGCCAGCCATCGTTTCGACGTTGCCGGCGACAGCCGAGCCATAAGCGCAGCGATAGGGATCGTCCTTCCTGGCGAGCGTTTCGGCGCCGTCGCCGTAAAGCACATATTCGAGCCCGCCGAGGCCCTGCATGGCGACGCTCTTTTGCGCCAGTTGCGCCGGATCGGTGGCTGACGGATCCTTGGATGCCAGCGTGGCCTGCACTTGCCTCAGGCCGATGCTCTTGCGGTCCGGCCAATAGAGCATGCGCTCCAGCCGGTTGTTCTCCTTGATCGGTCCGAAGGCGATGATCTCGGCCACCGACCAGGCCTCGACCGTGCCGGAAAACGCCGCGCGCGCCGCTTCGAGATTCTTTTCGGACGGCGTTTCGCAGAGCTGGTGCATCGCCTTGGTCAGGCCCGCCGCATGCTCGTCGAGGCTGGCATAGGCTGGGCGGACGAAGTCATCGATCGCGCGGCCGATGACATCGGAGGCCTTGACCGCGGCCGATGCCGGCAGGGAGATCGCCAGAAAAAGCGGAAGGGCAAGGGCGGCGGCCAGGCGTTTCGACATCAAAGCGACTCCAGGAATTTAATCAGCGCGTCACGATCGGCCGCGGCGGCCCCGGCAAAGCGATCACGCGCCGTCTGGCCTTCGCCGCCATGCCACAGGATCGCCTCGGCAAGCGTGCGGGCGCGGCCGTCGTGCAGATAGAAGCTGTTGCCGTTGACTGTCGCGGTGAGCCCAATACCCCAGAGCGGCGGGGTGCGCCACTCGCTGCCGCTCGCTTCGCCTACCCGTTGCCCGTCGGCGAGGCCCTCGCCCATGTCGTGCAGCAGGAAGTCGGAATAGGGCCAGATCAGTTGGAAAGCCTGCGCCTTGTTGGGCGTGCCGCGCATGGTGACGAATTTCGGCGTGTGGCAGGAAATGCAGCCCATCTCGTAGAACTGCTTCTTGCCGGCGAGCACTTGCGGTGTGGCGATGTCGCGCCGCGCCGGCACGGCCAAATTCTGCGAATAGAAGGTGACGAGGTCCATGACAGGGGACGGCGCCTCGGCCGTGCCGAGGCGTTGCTGCACGCCGTCCGGCATGGCAAGGCAATCCGTCTGCGCCCTGGTGCAATCGCCCCAATGCTTCGGCATTTCCGGCGTGGAGATGCCGATATCGCCGGCAAAGGCATCGGCCGCCTGCTGGCGGATCGAGGCGGTCTGCGCCTTCCAGCCGAAGCGGCCCAAGGTCACCGCGCCGCTCAGTTCGTCGCGCACGATGTTCGGCCGGCCCGAAATGCCGTCGCCGTCGCGGTCATCCGCATCGGCATGGGCGAGAATATCGGCTGGCGCAATCTGCTCGATCAGGCCGAGCCCGATCATCGGCGGCGTCAGCCGAGGCGAGAGCGTGGTGCGCGGATCGAGTGGGCCGTAACCGAGATTTTCGACGGAATAGCTTGGCTTGCGCAGCGCAACAACAGCGCCGTCGCCGAGCGTCACTTTTTGCTCCTGGTAATCGACGCGCATCCGGCCTTCGCCTTTGAGGCCCGGAACCGCAAGATCCTGCAGTTGCGCGCCATAGATGGAGTCGGGAAAGTTCAGCACCTTGTGGTCGGCAAGCGCGGCCTTTTCCTCGGCGCTGGCGGCGTCGCGCGCCAGCCGCAGGAACATAGACGTCGATCCGGCATCGCCTTCCGGCGGACGGCCGCGCCCGTCCTTCAAATGGCAATTCTGGCAGGCGCGCTCGTTGAACAGCGGGCCGAGCCCGTCCGAAGCCTGGGTCGAGGATGGCGACGACACCCAGTTCTTGCGGAACAGCGCGTTGCCGAGCTTGAAGCTGCCCTCTTCCTCAAAGGTGATGTTGGCGGAGGATTGCGAAAAGGCATCGCGGTTGACGTCCTTCCGCGACGTGCCGGCGCCGCCCTGCATCAGCTCGAACGGTTCGGGCCTGGTAAAGTCGGTCGTTGGCCTGATGACTGCCAGAACCCGCGCCTGATCCTTCGGCGTCAGGTCGGTGCGGCTCGTCGGGAGAGCGGCTGGCTCACCGGCCATGGCGGGCGCGGAAAGCATGACCGCCAGCAAAAGCGACGCCCCGCTGCCGATCCGGTATCGTGGGGTCTTCCGAAGCGGCAGGCCGTCGATTGTTGCCCGCAGCGCGCGGCGCGAAAAATGATCTACGGGGCGCCGCATTCCCGCATGTCCTTACTCCGCCTCGTTGGCCGAGTCGGCGTTGAGCTGGCCGTACTTTTCCTCGCCGATCGAGGCAAGCAGGTCGAGCTGCGTTTCCAGGAAGTCGATATGTCCTTCCTCGTCGGTCAAAAGGTCCTCGAACAGCTTCATCGAGACGAAATCGCCTTCCTCGTGGCAGATCTCGCGCGAGCGTTTGTAAGCGGTGCGCGCGTCATATTCGCCGGCCAGATCGGATTCCAGCACTTCCTTAACGTTCTGGCCGATGCGCAACGGCGCGACGGACTGCAGATTGGGATGGCCTTCGAGGAAGATGATGCGCGCGATCAGCCTGTCGGCGTGATGCATTTCCTCGATCGATTCCGCCCGCTCCTTCTTTGCCAGCTTGGTGTAGCCCCAATCCTCGAGCAGACGATAATGCACCCAGTACTGGTTGACGGCTCCAAGCTCCAGAAACAGAGCTTCATTAAGCCGCCCGATGACCTGCGGTTCGCCTTTCATGGGGTCTGCTCCCGTATTGGACGCGCAAGCCTCTCACGCGGTCCAGGTGTGAAACGATGTCCACGCCGCCCACCTCTGAGCGGGCGTGGTAGTTCTCGGTGACCCGAATGATCGTTTCCACCACATTTGGGAAACAGCCGCAACAGCGACCGCGCTTGCGCATCGCATGATAGACCTTCGCGGGCACGATCAGCTGCCAGGGATCCTCATCCAGCAGGCCGACGATCGTCTGCTCGATCTCCTTCTCGGTGATGATGTTGCAATGGCAGATCAGCATTCACTTGCTCTGGCTGACGGCGCCGGCCACGGCGCCGCTTGGCTGGGATGTGTCTAGTCCTACTTGAACACCTTGTCGGGGGCGTCCAGGCTGTCCGAGCCCTCGAAGGCGATCTGGTTCAGCTTGAGCGAGCCGACGGCGCGTTCGATCGACTTGGTCTGGTCGATCAAGGCGTCGATTGCCGCCTGGACGGTAGCGTTGCCTTCGGTGTTGCCCTCGGCGATCTGCTGGTCATAGGCCTCGCCGGCCAGCGCGCGCGCCTGGATGGCCTCCATCTTGGCGACGGTGGTGTCGAGCTTGCCCGACAGTTCCTTGTCGATCGCCGGATCGGCGGCCTTCACCATGTCGGACACCGACGGACCCGAAACCACGGAGCCGTCGAGCCGCTTGTAGCTGGCACGGTAGGCGTCGCGGATGCCGACCGCGTCATAGAGATGCGAGATGTAGGTGTTGTCGGAGAAGCAGTCGTGCTCCTCTTCCGGATCGTGCAGCAAAAGGCCGAGCTTCATGCGCTCGCCGGCAAGCTCGCCATAGGAGAGCGAGCCCATGCCGGTGAAGATGGTGGAGATGCCGGCATTCGCGTCGCCGTCGGTGAGGTTCTTGCGCGCGGCGCCGTCCTCCTTCCAGTTGCCGACCATTTCCTGCAGGTCGGACACCAGAAGATCGCTCGCCGACTTCAGATATTCGGCGCGACGGTCGCAATTGCCGCCCGTGCAGTTCTTGAGATCGTAGTCGGTAAAGGGCCGCTCGCCGGCGCCCGGGCCTGTGCCGTGCAGGTCCTGGCCCCAGAGCAGGAATTCGATAGCGTGATAGCCGGTCGCGACATTGGCCTCGACGCCGCCGGCCTCCTGCAGCGTGCCGGAAAGGAACTCGGGCGTCAGCTTCGAGGCGTCGACCTTCTTGCCGTTGATCTCGATTTCCTTGTTGGCGATGACGTTGGCCGTATAGAGCGCGTTTTCGTCCGACTCGCTGCCATAGCTCTTGGCGACATAGTCGATCAGGCCCTCATCCAGCGGCCACGAATTCACCTTGCCTTCCCAGTCGTCGACGATCTTGTTGCCGAAGCGGTAGACCTCGGTCTGCTGGTAGGGAATGCGCGCGGCCTTCCAGGCTTCGCGCGCGGCGTTCAACGTGTCGGCCGAGGGGCTGGCGATGAGTGCGTCCACCGCCTTGTCCAGCGCCTGCGCCGTGGTCAGCGAATCCTCGTATTTGGCCAGTGCGATGTCGGCATAGGTCTTGATCACCGCCTTCGCGTCGGTCTCGGCTTTCGCCGGCAACACGAAAACCGCCGCCGTCAGTGCAGCCGTGGCGCAGATCGCAGCCAGCCTGCCGCCATTACGTGCCGTCATTATCCTTCTCCAGTTCCTTGGAAATTCAACAATAGGCGCATGTGTCCACCCGCGCCGAGGCATGAGCATGCCGGGAAAAATGGTGGCCGCGCCGATGCGCGGTTCGCGATAAAAAGACACCCACTTGCCTCCAATCGAAAGGGTTCAAGGCCCAGCCATCAAAGGGATGCGCTTCGCGCGCAGCTCTCCATAAAGCGATGGAGAGGCCTGGAGTCAACTGGCGCGGCAGAAAAAATTCAATTGAAACAATAGTTTAGAATTATTCTAAACTAGGATTATCAACTTTAAGACGATCGCCCGACCGGGAGACCGGATTGACAGGCAGCCGTTCTGGGTGCGACCCGGACGCCTGCCCTTGCGGCGGCGGCAGACAATCGCCACTTGGCGCAGGAGCCTAGAGTTCCAAGACAAAAGGATTGCGATGACGAACGGGGTTGTGATTGTCGGTGCCGGCCATGCCGGCGTGCAGGCCGCAGCCAGCCTGCGCGATGAGGGCTATGAAGGGCCTGTCATCCTGATCGGCGACGAGAAGGAACTGCCCTATCACAAGCCGCCGCTGTCCAAGACCTTCATCAAGGACGCCGAGGCCAAGCCGCAGCCCCTGCGCGGCGAAGCGTTCTACACCGGCAACAACATCGATTACCGGCCGGGCGTGCGCATCGAGAGCATCTATGCCCGCGCGGGCCAGCTGAATGTCGCAGGCGGTGGAACGCTCGCCTTCGACCGGCTGGTGCTTGCCACCGGCTCGCGGCCGCGCCTGCTCAAGCTCGACGGCGCCGGCCTTGCCGGCGTGATCTCGCTACGCTCGCTGGCCGATGCGCGCCTGATCCGCGAGCTCAGCGCGCAAAGCGAGGATGTGGTCATTCTCGGCGGCGGCTTCATCGGCCTGGAGATCGCGGCGACGCTAAGGGCCGCCGGCCGCAACGTCACCGTCGTCGAGGCCGTCGACCGGCTGCTTGGCCGCGCCGTGGCGCCTGTCATCGCCGCGCATGCGCGTCAGCGCCTGGAAGCGATCGGCGTGCGCATCCTGACCGGCACCACCATCGCCCGCCTGGAGGGCGAAAACGGCCGCGTCTCGGCCGCGATCACGTCCGGCGGCGAGCGCCTGCCGGCGCAGATGGTCATCATCGGCATCGGCGTGGTGCCCAATGTCGAACTGGCGGAGGCCGCCGGAGTCACCACCGCCAACGGCATCCGCGTCGACAAGCATATGCAAAGCTCCGTTCCCGAAATCCTCGCCATCGGCGACGCGGCCTCCTACAGGCACTGGTTCACAGGCGGCGACGTGCGGCTGGAATCGGTGCAGAACGCCACCGACCAGGCCAGGCTTGCCGCGCGCACCATCCTCGGCCATGCCGAGCCGTTCTCGGCCGTGCCGTGGTTCTGGTCGGATATCGGCGACATGAAGCTGCAGATGGTGGGGCTGACGCAAGGCGGGGACAGCCACGTTGTGCTCGGCGATCTCGCCGACAACAAGTTCTCGATCTACCATTATGCCGGCGACCGGCTGCTCGGCATCGAATCCGTCAACCGTCCGGCCGACCACATGCTCGGCCGCAAGATGCTCGGCGCCGGCTTCTCGCCGGCGCCGCAGACGGTGGCAGGCGGGCCAGATGCGCTGAAGGCGGCGCTCGCGGACTTCAGTCAGGACGAACCGACCAGGGCGGCGGGCTGATTGTTCAATCCAATATGATGATAACAACGCTCGGGGGCGCGAAAGGACGCACCCACCAAGCCTTGGCAAAAGGCGATCGCCGAATTATCATAAATTGATAATTTCGGATAAAGCGAAAGATTTGCTCCGTGCCTGCAAGCTACAGCATTGGCTCCCGCTACGAGGCATTCGTGCGCGAGCTTGTCGAGAGTGGCCGCTACGCCAGTGCAAGCGAAGTCGTGCGCGATAGTCTGCGCCTGCTGGAGGAGCGTGAAGAGCACCGGCAGGCGAAGCTTGCTGCACTGCGTGAAGACATCCGCAAGGGTGTAGAGAGCGGACCAGCTATAACAGCCGACGACGTTTTCGATCGGCTGGAGAAAAGATACGCGGCGGAAAGCCGCAAATAATGGCTCTCAGTTTCGCGCCTGCCGCCGTGCAGGACATCGAAGAGATTGGCGATTACATCCAAGCTGAAAATCCGGCGGCCGCCCGCCGCTTGATAGCGGCACTTCGAGTGCGATGCGACACCATCTTGGATGCACCACGTGGTGGCGCTCCCCGTTCCGAACTCTGGCGCGGCCTGCGTTCCGTCGCGTTCCAGAGATATGTCATCTTCTATACCGTCGAGCGTACCAATGTGCGCGTTGAGCGCATCCTGCATGGCTCGCGCGACATCCAGGGCATTTTCGATGAAAGGAAAATGCCCAAGGATAGTTGAAGCCGACACTCTGACAACTTCGATCAGGCCGCCCGTGCGTCGCGGATCGAGGTTTCCAGGATATCCAGCGCCTCGGTCATGACTCCGTCCTGGATGGTGATCGGCGACAGGAAGCGGATGACATTGCCGTAGACGCCGCAGGTGAGCAGGATGAGGCCCTTGTCCAGCGCCTTCAGCCTGACCGCGTTGGCGAACTCCGCCGACGGCAGGCCCTTCTTCACGTCGTTGAACTCGACGGCGTTCATGAAGCCCGGACCGCGGATGTCGACGATCTCCGGCACGTCGTCACGGATCGAGTCCAGCCGCTGCTTCAGCCTGGCGCCAAGGGCATTGGCGCGGTCGCAGAGCTTTTCCTCGTCGATGACGTCGAGCACGGCGTGCGCCGCGGCGACGCCGATCGGGCTGCCGCCATAGGTGCCGCCGAGCCCGCCGGGGCCAGGCGCGTCCATGATCTCGGCGCGGCCGGTGACGGCCGAGAGCGGAAAGCCGCCGGCGAGGCTCTTGGCCATGGTGGTGAGATCGGGCGCCACGTCATGATGATGCATGGCAAACATCTTGCCGGTGCGGGCAAAGCCGGTCTGCACCTCGTCGGCGACGAGCAGGATGCCATGCTGGTCGCAGATCTTGCGCAGCGCCGTCATGAAGTCGCGCGGCGCCTCGTAGAAGCCGCCCTCGCCCTGCACCGGCTCGACGATGATGGCCGCGACACGGCCCGGATCGACATCGGCCTTGAACAGCTTGTCGAGCGCGGCGAGCGAATCGGCGACCGAAACGCCGTGCAGCGCGACCGGGAACGGCGCGTGGAAGACATCGGCAGGCATGGCGCCGAAGCCGACCTTGTAGGGCACGACCTTGCCGGTCAGCGCCATGCCCATGAAGGTGCGGCCATGGAAGCCGCCGGAAAAGGCGATGACCGCCTGACGGCCGGTGGCGCTGCGGGCGATCTTGATGGCGTTCTCGACCGCCTCGGCGCCGGTGGTGACGAAGATGGTCTTCTTGTCGAACTTGCCGGGCAGCATGCCATTCAGCCGCTCGGCGAGATGCACATAGCTCTCGTAAGGCACGACCTGGTGGCAGGTGTGGGTGAAGCGGTCGAGCTGCGCCTTCACGGCCTCGATCACCTTCGGATGACGGTGGCCGGTGTTGACCACGGCGATGCCGGAAGAGAAGTCGATATAGCGCCGGCCCTCGACGTCCCAGATTTCCGAATTCTCGGCGCGATCGGCATAGATCTGCGTCGTCATGCCGACGCCGCGCGAGATCGACTGGTTCTTGCGTTCGGAAATGGCTGAATTCTTCATCTCATCCCTCAATCGGGCCATCCTTCATCGAGACTGGCCCGTTCTTGTTGGTGCCGCTGCAGGCCTCTTCTGACCTTATTTCACGTTTTGCTCAAGTCGGCACCATGGCCCAGTCGATTGGGCCTGCCCCAGACCCCGATAACACCTGGGCAGGAACGCGGCTTGGCAATTGAGAGCTAGACCCTTACAAACCCCTCGCTCGCCCTGAGCAGATTGCGCGTATAGTCCGCACTGACGCGATGCCCGATCAGCTGGCTCGCGGTCAGCGTCTCCACCGCCTCGCCATTCTGCATCACCATCAGCCGCTCGCACATATGGGTGATGATGGCGAGGTCGTGGCTGACCATCAGGAAGGTGAGCTTGCGACGGCGGCGCACCTCTTCCAGAAGATTCAGCACCTCTGCCTGCACGGACGCGTCGAGCGCCGAGGTCGGCTCGTCGAGTAAAAGGATCGAGGGTTCGAGGATCAGCGCCCGGGCAATCGCCACGCGCTGGCGCTGGCCGCCGGACAGCTGGTGCGCGTAGCGGAAGCGAAAACCATTGCCGAGGCCGACCTCGTCCAGCGCGCGCTCGATGCGCTTCTCGCCGTCGGCAATGCCATGGATCGCGAGGGGCTCCTGCAGCAGGCGGTCGACCGTCTGGCGCGGATGCAGCGAGCCATAGGGATCCTGGAACACCATCTGCACATCGCGGTAAAAAGCCTTGTCGCGGGTCTTGCCAAGGGGCTTGCCGTTGACAGAGATGGTGCCGGAAGAAACCGGCGCCAGGCCGGTGATGGCTCTCAGCAGCGTCGACTTGCCGGAACCGCTCTCCCCGACCAGACCGTAGGATTCGCCTTCCCTCACTTCGAGGCTTACGCCCTTCAGCGCGCGAAATCGGTCGAAGACCACTTCCAGCCCTTCGACAGCGATGGAAGCCGTCATGCTGCCCACTCCGGCTTGCGGTCGAGCACCGGCAGCGGGTGGCGCTCGAAGCCGATCCTCGGCATGCAGTTGAGCAGGCCGCGCGTGTAGGGGTGCCGGGCGTCGCGCAGTTCGGAAGCCTTGATCTGCTCGACCACCTTGCCGGCATACATGACGACGACGCGGTCGCAAAAGGAGGAGACCAGGCGCAGATCGTGCGAGATGAAGATCAGGCCCATGCCGCGCTCGGCGACGAGCTTGTCGAGGATCTTGAGCACGTCGAGCTGCACTGTGACGTCGAGCGCCGAGGTCGGCTCGTCGGCGATCATCAGCTCCGGCCCGGCGATCAGCATCATGGCGATCATGGCGCGCTGGCCCATGCCACCCGAGACCTCGTGCGGATAGAGGTCGAAGACGCGGGCCGGGTCGCGGATCTGCACCGCCCGCAGCATTTCCAGCGCGCGCTCGCGCGCCTCGGCCCTGGAGACCTTTTCATGCGTGCGCAGCGTCTCGACGATCTGGCGCCCGATGGTCATCACCGGATCGAGAGAATATTTGGGATCCTGCAGGATCATGGCGACGCGGTTTCCCCGCAGCGCGCGGCGCTGGCGGGGCGATATGGAGAGCAGATCAATGCCGTCGAAGGCGAGCTTCTTCGCCGAAACCTCGGCCTGCGGCGGGGTGAGGCCCATGATGGCGCGGCCGGTCTGCGATTTGCCGGAGCCGCTCTCTCCGACGATGCCCAGCCGCTCGCGGCCGAGCGAGAACGAGACGCCACGCACGGCCTGCACGAGGCCGGTGCGGGTCGGGAAGGTGACGCGCAGGTCGTCGACGTCGAGAAGCGTGTCGCTCATTGGTCGCCGCTCCGGGGGTCGAGCGCGTCGCGAAGACCGTCGCCCAGCAGGTTGAAGCCGAGGCTGACGACAAGGATCGCGGCACCAGGTGCGGCGGCAACCCACCACTGATCGAGGATGAAGCGGCGGCCGGACGCGATCATCGCGCCCCATTCCGGCAGCGGCGGCTGCGCGCCGAGGCCGAGGAAGCCAAGGCCGGCGGCAGTCAGGATGATGCCGGCCATGTCGAGCGTCACGCGGATGATCAGCGAGGAGATGCAGAGCGGCATGATGTGGCGCAGCACGATGCGGAAGGGCGAAGCGCCCATCAGCTGCACCGCCTTGATGTAGTCGGAGTTGCGCACCGTCAGCGTTTCCGCACGGGCAATGCGCGCGTAAGGCGGCCAGGAGGTGATAGCGATCGCGATTACCGCGTTCTCGATGCCGGGTCCGAGCGCCGCGACGAAGGCGAGCGCCAGCACCAGCTTCGGAAAGGCCAGGAAAATATCGGTGATGCGCATCAGGATCGTGTCGGTCCAGCCGCCGGCATAACCGGCGATCGTGCCGACCAGCAGGCCGATGGGCGCGGCGATGATGGCGACGAGGATCACCACATAAAGCGTCCAGCGCGAGCCATAGACGATACGCGAATAGATGTCGCGGCCGAGGTCGTCGGTGCCGAACCAATGCTCGGCGCCGGGCGGCAGCAGGCGGGCGTTCTTCAGATCGCCGATGGTGGGCGAATAGGGCGCCAGCACATCGGCAAAGGCGGCGACCACCAGCAACGCGATGATGATCAGCATGCCGACCAGCGCCAGCCGATTGGCGGAGAAGCGCCGCCAGGCGACATAGGCGCGGCCGAGCCTTGCCTGCAGGCGCGAGGCCGGCCGGTCGCTGAGCAGCCACGCGCGCCTGGATTGGATGGTTTCAGCGCTCATCCGGCCTTCGTCCTTGGATCGAGCAGCCGGTAGAGCAGATCGGACAGAAGGTTGATGGCGATGAAGACCGAGCCGATGGCGATGGTGCCGCCGAGCACGGCGTTCATGTCGGCGTTCTGCAGCGAATTGGTGATGTAGAGGCCGATGCCCGGCCAGGAGAAGACGGTCTCGGTCAGCACCGAACCCTCGAGCAGGTTGGCGTAGGAAAGCGCGATCACCGTCACCATCGGCACGGCAGCGTTGCGCAGCGCGTGGCCCCAGATGATGCGACCTTCCGACAGGCCCTTGGCGCGCGCCGCGACGATGTATTCCTGCGCCAGCTCGTTCAGCATGAAGGAGCGGGTCATGCGGCTGATATAGGCGAGTGACAGATAGCCAAGCAGCGCGGCCGGCAGGACGATGTGGCGCCAGGCGTCGTAGAAGACGTCCCACTGCCCCTGGATCGCGGCATCGAGCAGGTAGAAGCCGGTAATCGGCGTGAATGTGTATTCGTAGACGACGTCGAGCCGCGCCGGAAAGGCGATCCATTGCAGGTTGGCGTAGAACAGCACCAGCCCGAGCAGGCCAAGCCAGAAGATCGGTACCGAATAGCCTATGAGACCGACGACGCGCGCGACCTGGTCGATCAGGCTGCCGCGCTTGACCGCGGCCAGCACGCCGAGCGGCACGCCGATGACGGCGCCGATGATCGTGCCCAGCGTCGCCAACTCGATGGTCGCCGGGAAGACGCGGCGGATATCGGACATCACCGGATTGGTGGTCAGCACCGAAGTGCCGAAGTCGCCGCTCAGCGCATTTTTGACATAGATGTAGAACTGCTCGATCCAGGGCAGATCGAGGCCCATTTCGCGGCGCGTGCGCTCGACGACGGCCGTGGGCGCACGGTCGCCGAGGACGGCCAGAACCGGATCGATCGGGATGACGCGGCCGATGAAGAAGGTCACCGCGAGAAGACCGAGATAGGTCGTCACCGCGATGACCAGGAAGCGGCCGAGCGACGATAGGACGGCGACGGCGCGGGCGCTGCCGCGCCCCGCCACCACCTGATTGTCAGCTACGCTCACGCGGCGGATCCGCCGACGCTATTCCTTGGAAACCGCGCCGACAAAATTGGTGTCGAAGCTCGGGCCGAGCGCAAAGCCCTTGAGGTTCTTGCGCAGCCCGGCCACTTCCAGCTGCTGATGGATGATGACGAACGGGCTGGTGTCGAGGATCTTCTGCTGCAGGTCCTTGTACATATCGGCGCGCTTGCCCGAATCCTTCTCCAGCAGCGCCGCCTCGGTTTCCTTGGTCAGGTCCGGGATGTCCCAGGCATTGCGCCAGGCCAGCGTCTTGATCTTGGCGTCGTCGGAATTGTCCGGGTTCGAGGCGAATGTCTGGGCGTTGGAGTTCGGATCGAAATAGTCCTGGCCCCATTGGCCGATATAGATGTCGTGGTTGCGGGCGCGGTATTTGGTCAGCGTCTGCTTACCATCGCCGGGAATAATCTCCAATTGGATGCCGCCCTGGCCGAGCGTCTGCTGGATCGATTCCGCCATGCCCGTGGTCGGCTGTCCGGTGCGCACGTCCATGGTCACCTTGAAGCCATCCGGCACGCCCGCCTTGGCGAGCAATTCCTTGGCCTTGGCGACATCGAACTTGAAGGGATTGTCATCCATTGCGCCGAGGTCGCCCTTGGGCAGGAAGGACTGGTGGATTTCGCCGATGCCCTTGAGGATGGTCGAGCCCAGCGCATCGTAGTCGACCAGATATTTGAACGCCTGCCGCACCTCCGGCTTGGCAAGCGTCGGGTTCTTCTGGTTGAGGCTGATGTAATAGACCGTGCCCTTCGGCGCACTGGTGGTGGTGAGATCGGCGTTCTTGGCGATGGCGTCGAGATCGTTCGGCTCGAGGTTGCGGGCGACGTCGATATCGCCGGCCTCGAGCGCCAGGCGCTGCGCCGAGCTTTCCTTCATGTTGCGGTAGATGATGCGGGCAAGCTTGGCCTTCTCGCCGTTGTAATTGTCGTTGCGCTCCATGACGACGGCCTCGTTGGCGCGCCACTCACGCAGCTTGTACTGGCCCGAGCCCGCATAGCCGGTCTTCAGCCAGGCATTGCCGAAGTCGTTGTCCCATTTGTAGTCGGCGCTCGGCGTGACGGCGGCGACATGTTCCTTGACCAGCTTGGCGTCGACGACCGAGGCGACCGTGGCCGACAAGCAGTTCAGCACGAAGCTCGGCGCATAGGGTTTGTCGACGACGAACTGGAAGGTGGTGTCGTCGACGGCCTTGGCTTTTTCGGTGACATTGTCGCCGGTGATGCCGAACTGGTTGATGATGAAAGCCGGGCTCTTGTCGAGCTTGATGGCGCGTTCGACGGAATAGGCGACATCGGCCGCGGTGATCGGATTGCCGGACGCGAACTTCATGCCGGGCTTGAGCTTGAATGTGTAGGTCAGGCCGTCGTCGGAAACGGTCCAGCTCTCGGCAAGGTCGCCCTTGACCTTGGACGTGTCGCTGAGGTCGAGACGAACCAGGAGATCATAGGTGTTGCCGGTGACCTCGGCCGTCGACAACTCGAACGCTTCGCCCGGGTCCATCGAGATGATGTCGTCGATGGCAAAGCCCTCGACCAGCGTATCGGCGGGCGTGACCGCGAAGGCGGGCGCGACGAGCAGCGCGGACAGCGCGGCGCCCGCAAGCAAGGCGCGAGAGCGGAGAGCAAACTTTTCCAGCATCATGGTGATCGTTCCCTGTCTTGTTGACCTGAGTTCCCGGCTCAGGGCTGTATTGTTCTTTGCAAGGCCAGCAGCGGCTTTGACCGCTTACCGTCGTGTTTTTTGTCCAGTTGGTCAACTCCCTATTCGACGGCGCACGAAGCGGCAACGCGCGCTCTGCGAGACACCGTATCGGACCAGACGAGCCGCCATGAGTCGACCCATGCGCCAGCCGATTGAAGCCGCCGATCCGCAAAAATTTGCCAGGGGTCATGCTTTCGGGAGACAGCCGCTATTTCAGTTGCGCGACCAGTGCGGCATCGGGAAAGCAGGTGGCGGGCCTGCCGTTCTTTGCCTGCCAGATGCCGATCGAGCGGCGGGTCTTGAAGCCGGGCAGACCGTCGGCGCTGCCGACATCGTAGCCCTTGGCCTCCAGCGCCCGCTGCAGGGTGGCGATATCGGAGCGATGGAGATCGCCGACCGCGCCCCAGGTGCCGGCAAAGGCGGCGTCGCCTTTGGCGATGCGGTCGGCGGCATGGCCGATGAACAGGCCATAGAGATCGCTGTTGTTGTATTGCTTGATCACATAGAAGTTCGGCGTAACGACGAAGGCCGGGCCGCTGCGCCCGGCCGGCATCAGCAGGAAACCCTCCGCCTTCAATTCGCTCGCCGGAAACGCCTTGCCGTCGACGCGCCTGATGCCCATCGTCACCCAGTCGGAGATCTTCTTGCCCTGGTCGGGTCCTTCGAGCGAGCAAGAGACATTTGCCGGAACCGTCACCTCGGTCCCCCAGCCGCGCCCCCTCACCCAGCCATAATGGACGAGGTAGTTGGCGATCGAGGCGAGCACGTCGGGCGTCGAGTTCCAGATGTCGGGCCGGCCGTCGCCGTCGAAATCGACGGCGTGCTTCAAGAACGAGGTCGGCATGAATTGCGGCTGGCCGAGCGCGCCGGCCCAGGAGGACTTCATCGCATTGACCGGCGCCAGCCCGCGCTCGACGATTCCGAGCGCCGCCAGCACCTCGATGCGGAAGAAGTCCTTCTTGGTCGACATGAACGCCTTGGTGCCCAGCACCTCGAACGCGTCGTACGGCATCTTGGCCGCGCCGAAGCCGGTCTCGCGGCCCCAGATCGCCAGCACGATCTCGCCCGGAACGCCGTAGCGCTTCTCGATCAGCCCGAGCGTCCGGGCGTTGGCGCTCTCGCGCGTCCTTCCGCCCGACGTGACGGCCCGAATGATCTTCTCGGCGAAGTAGTTGGCCGGCGGGCCGAACTCGGCCTGATGCTGCTTCTCAGGTGTCGTCGGCTTCTCGCCGGGCAGGACGAGATCGGGCAGCTTGAGGTTCGGCTTCACGCCGAGGAAGGCAGCGTCGAAGGTTTTTTTCGAGATGCCTTTGGACTTGGCTTCGGGCCAGAGGTCGGTTTGGAGCCAAGCCTGGAACTGGTCGTCGATGGGGGCGGCATGGGTGGGGGTGGTAATGAAGAGAGCGAGAAGCGTCGCTAGGAAGGAAAGAATAGCCAACCTGAAATGCTGGCGTTCCTTCACACCCCCCTCTGTCCTGCCGGACATCTCCCCCGCAAGGGGGGAGATCAGATGTCGCGCAGGCTTTCGCCAATCGCCGACGTGGGGATAAAAGCGCCGGCAAAGAAACTGCCAATCTCCCCCCTTGCGGGGGAGATGCCCGGCAGGGCAGAGGGGGGTGTGACGGAGCGCGGAATCTCGAGGAATAACATCTGTCACGCGCGCCCTCCCCGCCAACTTCAAAACGCCGTCCTCGATCGCAGCGCAGCGGCCAGCGTGCCTTCGTCGAGGTAATCGAGCTCGCCGCCGACCGGCACGCCATGCGCGAGCCGCGTCACCTTGACCTCGAAGCCAGACAACTGGTCGGTCAGATAATGCGCTGTCGTCTGCCCCTCGACGGTGGCATTGACGGCAAGGATGACTTCCTTCACCTCGCCGCCGGCGACACGGTCGACCAGCGAGCGGATGTTGAGCTGGTCCGGACCGATGCCGTCGAGCGGCGACAGCGTGCCGCCAAGCACGTGGTAGCGCACGTTCATGGCCGCGGCGCGTTCCAGCGCCCAGAGGTCCGAGACGTCCTCGACGACGATCAGCGTGCCGGCGTCGCGGCGCGGGTCGGTGCAGATCATGCAAGGGTCGGATGTATCGACATTGCCGCAGGTCGAGCAGATGCGCACCTTGTCGACCGCTTCGCCCATGGCGGCGGCCAGAGGCTCGAGCAGCTGCTCCTTCTTCTTGATGAGATGAAGCGCGGCGCGCCTGGCCGAGCGCGGCCCAAGCCCCGGCACCTTGGCCAGGAGCTGGATCAGGCGTTCGATTTCCGGACCGGCGATTCTCTTCGACATCGCCTTGATCTAGGATTTTTCAGGACAGCCAGCAACGGCACAAGGCCCGCCATGCTGGCATGGCGGGCCTTGCGTTGGATGCAATCGGGTTCAGTTGGCTTCGAGCGGCCGGTTCTGGCTGACGATCATCGCGCCGATGGCGTCGGTGTTCTCAGGCGTCGACTGGAAGCCCATCGCCGCTTCCTGCGGCGCATTGGGCACCGAAGTGATGTAGCGGCCCTTGAGGGTGCCGCCGAAACGCGAGGCGTCCGGTTCGGCCATCGGCTCCTGCATCGCCACGACCATCTGCTTCTGCGCCAGACGGCCGGACTTGGCAGAAGGCGCAACAGAAGCCGTCACATAGGTCTGTTCGGCGGAAGCATCTTCGGTCCGCGCGGCCGCGGCCAATGCGGCCTGCTTTGCCGGGTCCGGACGGACGATCGTCTTGACGATCGGCTCGGCGGAAGCCACGAGCACCGGAGCGTCGGCCGCCGGTTTCTGCCGGTCAGACTTCTGCTGGCCGTCCACGTTCATGGCGACCATCGGCTCGTCCGGCAGCGGCTGCCAGTTGCGGCCGCGCTTCTCATAAAAGGCGTTGCCGCCGGCAACCATGGTGTAATGCATGTTCTTGTAGGGGAAGCGCAGGCCGGCGGTGTGGAAATACATCGTGTTCTTGAGCTTGGCCTTGCGTTCGCCTCTCAGCACCGCATCGGCCGCCTCCTCGACATCCGGCAGTGCCTTCGAGTTCATCGGCCGAGTCATGACGCCCGGAGCAAACTGGCCTGGCTCGCCGACAACCTGACAGATGGTGTTGCCGTGCTGGCCCGAGCGAAGCCGGTTCATGACGACCGTGCCGACCGCGATCATGCCGTCGCGGCTCGACCGGTTGGATTCGAAGAACATTGCCCGTTGCAAGCATTCCTTGTCCTTCAGCGAATGGCTGGAGGAACGCGTGAGGAAGCTCGGCGTAAGGGCATCGGTCAGACCCGACACCGACATGCCATGCGAGGAAGTGGTCTGGCTGCAGCCGGCCAGGAGCAAGGGGGAAGTGACGATGCCGATAAGCAGCAGCGGCGTCTTCCATCGCGTCGCGATCACCAAAAAAGCCTCATGTCCAGATGCCAGCCCGCCCCGAGATGTGGCAAGAATGAGACTCTTTCGGGCAAAAAGATGGCTAGAGGGTTAGCAACTTCTGGACTTGGGTAAAACTTTATGAATGTCGCGAAATGTGCCCGTGAGCATTGCCGGCAAAATAGTTAATATTGCAGCCCGGACTCAATTTCCGTTCATAATCAATTAACTGGCGGACACGGCCTCAGAACGGCAATTTCATTCCGGGCGGGATCGGCAAGCCTGCTGTGAGCGCCTTGGTCTTCTCCTGCATGATCTGCTCGACCTTATTTTTGGCGTCATTGTGGGCGGCCAGGATGAGGTCCTCGAGGATCTCGGCTTCGTCCGCCTTGATCAAGGACGGATCGATCTTCAGCGTCTTCATTTCGAACTTGCCGGAAAGCGTGATGCTGACCAGACCGCCGCCGGCCTGGCCGGTGGCTTCAAGCGTGGCGATCTCGTCCTGCATGGCCTGGAACTTGGCCTGCATTTCCTTCGCCTTGCCCATCAGGCCGAGAAGATCTTTCATCGGTTGGTCCTCTAAAAATGTTTCAGGTCTCGTCGTCATCGGCCGCCGGCTCGACCGGCAGGTCGGCCTCGGCTTCTTCCACGTCCGGCACGTCCGGGATGCGCACATCGATGATCTTGGCGCCAGGGAAACGGGCGAGTATGGCCGCGACAGTCGGGTCGCTCTTGGCGTCGGAGAAGGCGTTCTCGCGCTTCGTCGTCTCCATCTCGGCCAATGTCTGGCCGCCCTCTTCCTTCGACAGCGACACCAGCCAGTTGCGGCCGGTCCAGGCGCGCAGCTTGGCGGTGAGGTCGTTGAGCAGCATCTTCGGCGCGTCGTCGGTCAAGGTGACGTCGAGCCGGCCGGGCTCGATGCGTACCGGCCGCACGCAGCGTTTCAGCAGCACCTTGAAGGCCATGTCGCGATTGGCGTCGGCAAGCGCAACGATGTCGGCCAGCGATTTGACCGGAACGACGGGGGCCTCGGCGACCGGCTCCGGCGCCGGAACGAAGGCGGCGGGCGCGGGCTGCGTTTCGACCAGGCGCATCGTCTGGGCGCCGCCACCGGTGGAAGCAGGCATCCGGGTCTGCGCGACGGGGCTCGCGCCGCCGCCATTGCCGGCCGGCGTTCCGTTGGCGCGCGGCGCACCATTCGGCAGCGGGCCCGCGCCCTCCAGCGATTTCAGCGCCTCGTCCAGCGTCGGCAGGTCGGCGGCGTGCGCCAGCCTGATCAGCACCATTTCGCTGGCGCTGACCGGGCGGTTGGAGGACTGCACCTCGGGAATGCCCTTGAGCAGCATCTGCCAGGTCCGCGACAGCACGCGCACCGAAAGCGTGCCGGCGAATTCGGCACCGCGCCGGCGCTCGTCCTCGGAAAGCGACGCATCGTCGGCGGCTGCCGGCACGAAGCGCAGGCGGGTGACGAGGTGGTTGAACTCGGCAAGATCGGTAAGCACGGCGGCCGGATCGGCGCCGGTGTCGTATTGCGCGCGGAACTCGGCGAGCGCGGCCGCCACGTCGCCCTTCATGACATGCTCGAACAGGTCGATGATGCGGGCGCGGTCGGCAAGGCCGAGCATGGCGCGCACCGCCTCGGCGCTCACCGTGCCGCTGCCGTGGGCGATCGCCTGGTCGAGGATGGAAAGCGAATCGCGCGCCGAGCCTTCGGCGGCCCGCGCGATCATCGCCAGGGCCTCGTCGTCGACGGCAATGCCTTCCTTGGCAGCGATCGAGGACAGATGCCCGACCAGCGCGCTGGCATCGATGCGCCTCAGATCGAAGCGCTGGCAGCGCGACAGCACCGTTATCGGCACCTTGCGGATCTCGGTGGTGGCAAAGATGAATTTGACGTGCGGCGGCGGCTCTTCCAGCGTCTTCAGGAGGCCGTTGAAGGCCTGTGTGGAGAGCATGTGCACTTCGTCGATGATGTAGACCTTGTAGCGTGCCGAGACCGGCGCGTAGCGGACGCGGTCGATGATGTCCCTGATGTCGTCGATGCCGGTGTGAGAGGCGGCGTCCATCTCGATGACGTCGACATGGCGGCCTTCCATGATCGCCTGGCAATGCTCGCCGGGGATCGAAAGGTCGACGGAGGGCTGATCGACGGTCGCCGTTTTGTAGTTCAGCGCGCGCGCCAGGATGCGCGCGGTCGTCGTCTTGCCGACACCGCGCACGCCGGTCAGCATCCAGGCTTGGGCGATGCGGCCGGTGGCGAACGCATTGGTCAGCGTACGGACCATCGGCTCCTGGCCGATCAGCTCGGAGAAATTCGAAGGGCGATATTTGCGCGCCAGGACGCGATAAGCGGCGGCCTTACCTGTTTCCAGGCTTTCTGGCCCCAAATTTCCGGCTTCGCTCATTCGCCGTCAAAAGCTCCCAGGACCGCGACGGAAGGCGGCCGATTCCTACGCATAGTCTCACCCGCACGGCTCGGGGCCGTCAATGTCGCGGGAGAGAGGCGAAGAGGTGGGAGGCTGGAACAATGACCCGTTCCGGGCTCGTTAGGGCTGCTTCCTTCCGGACCTGACCCGGTTGGCGAGTGGATCGTCCACCACCAACCTCCCGCGTTCCATATCGGCAATTCGGCGGCGAAATGCAAGGGCCGAGCCGGAACCCATGACCACATCGAAGGCGGAAAGTCCTTCAAATCGATGGCGGCGGTCAATGAATCGCTTGCAGCCACCTTTCCGCCGCTCTAGCGTCCCGGGTTTGGAAAATGCTCACAAATAACAGAAGTGAAGGAAACGCCGATGCTGCCTGGCCTCAAGGCCGGATTCACGCTGGACGCCCGGCTGGAGGCGGATAGCGAGCAGCTTATGTGGCTTGGCCTTTGTGAGCTCAGGCTGATGAACGACCGCCGCTGGCCATGGCTGGTGCTGGTGCCGCAGCGGCCGGGTGTCGAGGAAAGCCACGAAATGACGCCGCTCGACCAGGCGATGCTCACCTTCGAGACCAATATGGTGGCGCAAGCGCTGAAGCGGGTGACCGGCTGCACCAAGATCAACACTGGCGCTTTGGGCAACATCGTGCGCCAGCTGCATGTCCATGTCGTCGCCCGCTCCGAGGGCGATCCCGGCTGGCCGGGACCGGTCTGGGGGCACGGCATGCGCGAGCCCTACCAGCGCTCCGATATGAGGCGGTTTGCCGAAACGATCAAGGCAGCGCTATAAGCTGACCAGTGTCCATTCCGCACCCCCGAGTCCTCAGCCCACCCGAGTCCCCATGAGCTTTCGCCTGTTCGACGCGCCCTTGCGCGAGCCCAGTCAATTCGTCGGTTTCGCCGGCAACCGGATCGACCGGCAGTCCGAGAACCGTGCCGACGACGCGGTCGAAAAAGCGCTGGCCGACCGCACCGCGCGGCTGATGCTGATGCATGCCGGGCGGCTTTACCTCAAACTCGACGACGGCAAGTTCGATCCCTGGTTCAAGGCGGATGAAAGCCAGGCCTTCGAGGTTTCGCTCGGCCAAGGCGTGCTGCTCGGCTTTTCCGAGGAAGGCCCTGTGCTGGCGGCGCCCGCTGGCGTCGAGTCGGAAAAGCTGCCCGAGACGATCAAGGCGATCGACTACCGCTCCGTCTATATGCAGGGGTTGGTTGACGAGGCGGCGGCCGGCGCGCTGGCGCAAGGCGCGGCGCTGCTCGCCTGGCACGCCAGCCATGCCTTCTGCTCGAAATGCGGCAACCGCTCGGAAATGCGGGCCGGTGGCTACCGGCGGCATTGCCCGGTCTGCGGCACCGACCATTTCCCGCGCACCGACCCGGTGGCGATCATGCTGACGGTGACGCATGAAAAATGCCTGCTCGGGCGCGGCAAGCATTTCGCGCCGGGCATGTATTCCGCGCTTGCCGGCTTCATCGAGCCGGGCGAGACGATCGAGGCGGCGGTGCGGCGCGAGACGCTTGAAGAGGCCGGCATCCGGCTCGGCCGCGTCGTCTATCACGCCAGCCAGCCCTGGCCGTTCCCCTATTCGCTGATGATCGGCTGCTTCGGCGAGCCGCTCAACGAGGATATCCAGGCCGACCTCAACGAGCTGGAGGACTGCCGCTGGTTTTTGCGCGACGAGGTGCGCACGATGCTGGACAGGACGCATGCCGACGGCTTGATTACACCGCCGAAAGGGGCAATCGCCCATCACCTCATCCGCGCCTGGGTCGACAGCGAATAGGAGCAGAAGAATGATCCGTCACACCGTCGTGTTCACGCTGAAGCACCCGCTGCAGTCGCTGGAGACGAAGCGCTTCCTCCACGACGCGAAGAAGATCCTGACCGGGATCAAGGGCGTCGCGCATTTCGAGCAGCTGCGGCAGGTGAGCCCGAAGAACGACTACCAGTTCGGCTTCTCGATGGAGTTCGCCGACCAGGCAGCCTACACGCGCTACAACGAGCACCCGGACCATGTCGCCTTCGTGCGCGACCGCTGGGTGCCCGAGGTCGATAAGTTCATGGAGATCGACTACGTGCCGCTCGGCTGGGGGTGATATCGGGTTGAGTGCAAACGTCGGAGATTGGCGAAGGCCTTCGTGCTTCGTCATCCACGGGCGAAGCAAGGAGCGAAGCGACGCGCGCAGACCCGAGGATCCATGCCGTGACTTCGACGCGTTGCGACGGTCCAGAATTCTGCTCCGCCGCGCTCTACGATCAAGGTTACGGAATGGATCCTCGCGTCTGCGCTCCGCTTCGCGTCGCTCCGCCCGTGGATGACGAAGTCGCGAAGACTCCCCCAATCTCGAAGGTCGTGAGCTCCGACTAACCGGTCAATCCGCCACCTTCCACTCATCACGCGAGGCGCTGGCCGGATAAACACCCAGGATGCGCATCTCGCGCGAGAAGAAGCGCAACTCGTCCAGCGCCAGCTTGACCAGCGGATCGTCCGGGTGGCCCTCGATGTCGGCATAAAACAACGTCGCGGTGAAGGCGCCGAGCTGGTAGCTCTCGAGCTTTGTCATGTTGATGCCGTTGGTGGCGAAGCCGCCCATCGCCTTATAGAGCGCGGCCGGCACGTTGCGGACACGGAAGATGAAGGTGGTCATCATCTTGGCGTCCGGCGCGGGACGTTCCACCCATTGCTTGTTCTTGGTCAGCACGACGAAGCGGGTGACGTTCGAATCGGTGTCCTCGACATTCTTCTCGATGATATCGAGCCCATAGAACTCCGCGGCCAAAGCCGGCGCCAGCGAGGCCATGGTGCGGTCCCGGACCTCCGAGACCATCTTGGCCGAACCCGCCGTGTCGCCGGCGATCACCGGCCTCCAGCCGTTCTTGCGGATATATTTGCGGCACTGGCCGAGCGCATGGATGTGGCTGTGCACGGTCTTGATCTCTTCGCGCTTCACCCCCGGCAGCACCATCAGCTGGAAATGGATCGGCAGGAAATACTCGCCGACGATGTGCAGCTTCGATTCCGGCAGAAGGTGGTGGATGTCGGCAACGCGCCCGGCGATCGTGTTCTCGATCGGGATCATGGCGAGTTCGGCCTTGCCGGTCTCGACCGCGTTGAAAGCGTCCTCGAAGGTCGGGCAAGGCAACGGTTCCATCGACGGGAACATGTTGCGGCAAGCCGTGTCGGAGTTGGCGCCCGGCTCGCCCTGGAAGGAAATTCTGTTGGTCTTTTCAGCCATGCCCCAAATGTCTCTATCTTGTCTCAGTTTGAAAGGATTTTTCGCGCCCGCTCGAGGTCGTCGGGGGTGTCGACGCCAAGCGGCAGCGATTTGACGATCTCGGCGTCGATGCGCATGCCGGCTTCCAGCGCGCGCAGCTGCTCCAGCCGTTCGCGCCGCTCCAGCGGCGACGGCTTGAGCGCCACGAAGCGTTCCAGCGCCGCACGGCGATAGGCGTAGAGGCCGATGTGGTGGTAGAGCGGCCCCTCGCCCCAGGGCGCGGTGGCGCGGGTGAAATAGAGCGCTCTCAACCGTGTCGCCGAAAGCGGCGAGCCGACGATCTTGACCACGTTCTGGTTGGTCTTCTCCTCGTCGCGCACGATCTCGACGCCCAGCGTGGCGATATCGACCGATTTGTTCTCAAACGGCCGCAGCGACGCGCCGATGATCTCGGGATCGATGGTCGGCAGGTCGCCCTGGACGTTGACGATCGTTTCCACCTGCTTTTCGGGGTCGAGGGCCGTCAGCGCCTCGAAGATGCGGTCGGAGCCCGATTCGTGATCCGCGCGGGTCATGACGGCCTCGAAGCCATGCGCCCGCACGGCTTGCGCGACGGCTTCGGTATCGGTCGCCACCACCACGCGGCCAAGCCCGGCCTCGGCGGACCGGCGGGCGACATGGACGATCATCGGCGCGCCCGCAATGTCGGCCAGCGGCTTGCCCGGCAGACGCGTCGAGGCGATGCGGGCGGGGATCAGGATCAAGGTTGACATCGGATTTCAGGGCGGTCGAAAAAAGCGGATGGAAAGTGGCAAAAGGTCTCACTGGAAGCGCCCTTATAGGTGTTGCAACGCCTGAGCAAAAGACCTAGTTTCCGCCCGATTTGACTGGCCTTTCGAGGCAGTTCGCGATACCGACGGACGGAGTGGACGGGACGGTCCGCCGGAAAAGGGAGCAAGGGGCGTATGGATTCCAACGAAGTCAACAAGCTGCTCGGCGGATTTCTGGGAACCTGCTTCCTCGTCTTTTCCATAGGCCTCGTCTCGGACGGATTGTTTGCCTCGCCGGCGCCCGAAAAGCCCGGCTTCGCCATCGAAGCGCAGGAACCGGCCGAAGGCGGTCCGGCTGCTCCCGCGGCGGAAGCCAAGCCGATCGCCGACCTGCTCGCCACCGCCAATGCCGAGGCTGGCGCCGCGATCTTCAAGAAATGCCAGGCCTGCCATTCCGGCGAAAAGGGCGGTCCGAACAAGGTCGGCCCGGATCTCTGGGATATCGTCGACCGCCCCGTCGCCGAGCATGAAGGCTTCGCCTATTCGGCCGGCATGAAGGATTTTTCGAAAGGCGGCCAGGAGCACTGGACCTACGACAATCTCAACCACTTCATCACCTCGCCGAAGAAGTTCGTGAAGGGCACGGCGATGGGCTTCGCCGGTCTGCCGAAGGATGAAGACCGGGCCAATGTGATCGCCTATCTGCGCACGCTGTCGGACAACCCGAAGCCGCTGCCGCAGCCGGGCGCTTCGGCCGAGGCCAAGCCCGCCGAAGGCGCCAAGCCGGCGGAAGGCGCCGCGCCGGCCAAGCCGGCCGAGGGAGCCGCTCCGGCCAAGCCCGCGGCGCCCGCTCAATAAACAATTTGTCGCAGAGACTTCCTTGGAAAAGCCGGGTTCGTCCCGGCTTTTCTGTTGGGAAAGCTGCATGGGCGGCGACAAAGGCGGCACTTGCGGTTCCCACCGGCGTCAAATGATCTAGATTGCGGGTGAGCAAAGTTCGCGACGAGGAGAACGCATGAAGGTTGGCCGCTTCCGCACGCTTTTCGCATCGGCGTTCGCGCTCGCCTTCGCCGCCAGCCTGCAGGCCGGCTTCGCCGATGAGTGGCACACGACGTCGTCGCTGATCGGGCCTTCAAAATACGGCGAGAATTTCCAACGTTACGACTACGTCAATCCCGATGCGCCGAAAGGCGGGACCTACAACTCCGTCGTCACCGGTACGTTCGACAGCTTCAACCCCTATATCGTGCAGGGATCGCCGGCAGCGGGGCTGGTCGGCTTCGGCGGCGGGCTGCTCTACGACACGCTGATGGACCAGGCGACCGACGAGGGCAGCGTCAGCCACCCGCTGGTCGCCGATGCCTACAAATACCCTTCCGACTATTCGTCCGCCACCTACCGGCTCGATCCGCGGGCAAAATGGCATGACGGCCAGCCAATCACCGTCGATGACGTGATCTGGTCCTTCCAGGTGCTCAAGGCCAACAGCCCACAATACAGCCGCTATTTCGAGAACGTCACCGATGCTGTGGCGATCTCCGACCATGAGGTCGAATTCCATTTCAACCAGAAGGGCAACCGCGAACTGCCCAAGATCCTCGGCGATCTCGTCGTTTTGCCGAAGCATTGGTGGGAAGGCACCGATGCCAGCGGCAAGAAGCGCGACATCACCAGGCCGACGCTGGAGCCGCCGCTGGGCTCGGCCGCCTACAAGATCGCCAGCTTCAAGCCGGGCTCGGAGATCGTCTGGCAGCGCGTGCCGGACTATTGGGGCGCCAAGCTGCCGGTGAAGGTCGGCCGCGAGAATTTCGACACCCAGCGCTTTACCTACATACTGGACGACAACGCCGCCTGGCAGGCCTTCACCAAGGGCGGGCTGGACGACATCAAGCCGGAAAACAGCTCGAGACGTTGGGCCACGGCCTATAATTTTCCCGCCATCAGCGCCGGCGACGTGATCAAGAAGGAATTCAAGACCACCTCGCCGGAGCCGATGCAGGCTTTCATGCTCAACCAGCGCCGGCCGCTGTTCCAGGATCGCCGCGTGCGCGAAGCGCTGACCTATCCTTACGATTTCGAGACGATGAACCGCACGCTGTTCTTCAATTCCAACACGCGCACGAAAAGTTATTTCCAGGGCACCGAATTGGCGTCGAGCGGGCTGCCGCAAGGCAAGGAGCTCGAGATCCTGGAGAAGTATCGAGACAAGCTGCCGCCTGAATTGTTCACCCAGGAATTCAAGCTGCCGGTCTATGACTCGCCGCAGGCGGAACGGAAGTATCTGAAGCAGGCGGTGGACCTCTTCGCCCAGGCGGGCTGGGTGATCAAGGGCGGCAAGATGGTGAACGCCAAGACCGGCGCGCCGTTCAAATTCGAGATCCTCGGCACGTCCGACACGGACCAGATCCTCTCAGGCAATTATATCGCCAACCTGCGCAAGATCGGCGTCGATGCGACGCTGCGGATCATCGATCCCAGCCAATACGTCAACCGCGTCAACAATTTCGACTACGACGTCATCACCAACCTGCTGCAGCAGTCGGAATCGCCGGGCAACGAACAGCGCGATTTCTGGAGCTCGAAGGCCGCCGACGCGCCCGGATCGCGCAACTATTCCGGCATCAAGGACCCGGTTGTCGATGCATTGGTCGACCGCATCATCTTCGCGACCGATCGGGACGACCTCGTCGCGGCCACCCACGCGCTCGATCGGGTGCTGTTGTGGAACTACTATGTGGTCCCGCAATTCTATCGCGCGGTGGTGTGGCTTGCCTATTGGAACAAGTTCGGCATGCCGGAAAAGCAGCCAAGTTACCGCGGCGCCGATATCGATTCCTGGTGGATCGACCCCGAGAAGGAAAAGGCGCTGGCCGCCAAGTACAAGGGCCTCAATTGATGAGGCGGCGGATTTTGCTTCCTCGCCGCGACTTCCTGGCGCTCGGCGCCGCGGCCACAGCCGCCGCCCTGCTGCCCGGCCGGGCCTTTGCCGACACCCCGGCCGGTGTCAAGCTGCACGGCCTGTCGGCCTTCGGCGACCTCAAATACAAGCCCGATTTCACCCATTTCGACTATGTCGATGTCGATGCGCCGCAAGGCGGCATCTTCAACTTCTCGCCGCCGAACTGGGGCGCCAACCAGAGCCCGCAGACCTTCAACACGCTGAACCCATTCGTCGCCAAGGGCGATTCTCCGCAGCGCATGGAAATGTGCTTCGATTCCTTGATGGTGCGGGCACTCGACGAGCCAGACGCGGTCTATGGACTGATCGCCGACGGAGTCACAATCTCCGACGACCGCAACGGCTTCACATTCTCGCTGCGCCCGCAGGCGCGCTTCCATGACGGCACGCCGCTCACCGCCGACGATGTTGCCTTCACCTTCAAGCTGCTGAAAGACAAAGGGCATCCGGACTACGCGCTGTCGCTGACGCATCTGGAAGATGCCGAGGCGAAGGACACTCACACCGTCGAGCTCAAATTCTCCGGCAAGCAATCGGCCCGCACCATCCTCAACGTCGTCGGGTTTCCGATCCTGTCGAAGGCCTTTTACACGGCCAATCCATTCGATTCCTCGCAGCTCAATCCGCCGCTCGGCTCTAGCGCCTATAAGGTCGGGCGCTGGTCGGCGGGCGCCTGGATCGAATATGAGCGCGTGGCCGACTACTGGGGCAACGACCTGCCGGTCAATCGCGGCCAGAACAATTTCGGGCGCATCCGCATCGAATTCTACCAGGATCGCACGGCCGGGTTCGAGGCCTTCAAGAAGGGCGAGATACTCTACCGCGAGGAATTCACGTCGCGCGTCTGGGCGACGGCCTACGACTTTCCAGCCTTTACCGCCGGCAAGGTGATCAAGCATGAGTTCCCGGCTGAAACCACGCCTTCCATGCAGGCCACCGCCGTCAACCAGCGGCGGGAGCAATTCAAGGACCCGCGCGTGCGGCAGGCGATCGCGCTCTGCTTCGATTTCGAATGGACGCGGCGCAACTTCTTTTATGGTTCCTATGAGCGCTCGCAATCCTGCTTCGAAAAATCCGACTTCCGGGCCGCGGGCATGCCAACGCCGCAGGAGCTGGCGCTGCTGGAGCCGCTGCGCGACCAGCTGCCGCCGGAGACATTCGGCGAAGCGGTGACGCAACCGCCGTCCGACGGTTCAGGGCGGGACCGCAAGCAACTGAGCGCGGCGCTGAAATTGCTCGCTCAGGCGGGCTGGAAGCGCTCCGGCGACTTCGCGGTCAATGACAAGGGCGGGCGGCTGGCCGCCGAATTCCTGGTCGACGACGAGACCTTCGTGCAGGTCTATTCGCCCTGGGTCGCCAACATGAAAGCCATCGGCATCGATGCCTCGATCCGCCTGGTGGATTCGGCACAGTACCAGCTCAGGCAATCGACATTCGATTTCGACCTGCTCTCGGCCGCCTTCAATTTCAGCGCCACGCCGACCCGCGACGATCTGGAAATTTTCTTCCACTCGCGCAGCGCCGCCGTATCGGGCTCGCGCAACCTGTCGGGCATTGCAAGCCCGGCCATCGATGCGTTGATCGATGCCGTCGGCGCCGCCAAGGACCGTGAAAGCCTGACCACCGCCATGCGCGTCTTGGACCGGGCCTTGCGCGCGCGGCGCGATTGGATTCCAAGTTGGTATCTGGCGAATCACCGAAGCGCCTATTGGGACATGTTCGGCTTCCCCGAACAGAAACCCGATTTCGGCTTTCCGGTCGAGGCGCTGTGGTGGGTCGACAAGGGCAAGGCGGCAAAGATTGGCAAAGCCTGACATGAACGTTTGCGCGGGGCCGGACGCCTGATGGGCGCCTATATCCTGCGCCGCATTCTTCTCATGATCCCGACGCTGTTCGGCATCATGGCGATTTCCTTCGCGGTCATCCAGTTCGCGCCGGGCGGCCCGGTCGAGCAGGTGATTGCACGGCTGACCAACCAGGGCGGCAACGACCGCCTCGGCAGCGGTGGCGGCGACGCCGGCGGCGGCAATTTCGACGTGGCCGGCGATGTCGGCTCGAAATACCGCGGCGCGCAGGGGCTCGATCCCGAATTCATCAAGAAGCTGGAAAAGCAGTTCGGCTTCGACAAGCCGCCGCTCGAGCGCTTCGGCATGATGCTGTGGAACTATAGCCGCTTCGATTTCGGCGACAGCTATTTCCGCGATATCTCGGTGCTGAACCTGATCCTGGAGAAGATGCCCGTCTCCATCTCCATCGGCCTGTGGATCACGCTTTTATCCTACCTGATCTCGATTCCGCTCGGTATCCGCAAGGCGGTGAAGGACGGCTCGACCTTCGACGTATGGACCAGCGGCGTCGTCATCGTCGGCTATGCCATTCCAGGCTTCCTGTTCGGCATCATGCTCATGGTGCTGTTCGCGGGCGGCTCGTTCTGGGACTGGTTTCCGCTGCGCGGTATCGTTTCGGACAATTGGGACCAGCTGTCGTGGCCGGGCAAGATCGCCGACTATTTCTGGCACATGACGCTGCCGCTGACGGCGCTCGTGCTTTCAGCTTTCGCGACGACCACCCTGCTCACCAAGAACTCCTTCCTTGAAGAAATCCGCAAGCAATATGTGGTGACGGCGCGCGCCAAGGGGCTGTCGGAGCACAAGGTGCTCTACGGCCACGTCTTTCGAAACGCCATGCTGATCGTGATTGCCGGCTTCCCCGGCGCCTTCATCTCGGCCTTCTTCACCGGCTCGCTGCTGATCGAGAACATCTTCTCGCTCGACGGCCTCGGCCTGCTCGGCTTCAAGTCGGTGATCGACCGCGACTATCCGGTGGTGTTCGCCACCCTCTACATCTTCTCGCTGCTTGGCCTGTTCGTCGGCCTTTTGTCCGACCTGATCTACACCTGGGTCGATCCGCGCATCGACTTCGAGCGGAGAGACATCTGATGGCCGAGGCCGCGATCGAAAGCGCGCCGGCGCGGCCTCGCAGGCCATTTCTGTCGCCGCTCAACCAGAGGCGGTTGCAGAATTTCAAGGCCAACCGGCGCGGCTACTGGTCGCTCTGGATCTTCCTTTTGCTGTTCGTGCTGTCGCTGTTTTCCGAGCTGATCGCCAACGACAGGCCGATCATCGTCTCATACAAGGGCGAGATCCTGTTTCCGGTTCTGGTCGCCTATCCGGAAGAGAAGTTCGGCGGTTTCTACGCCGTCACCGATTATCGCGATCCGGTGATCCAGGACGAGATCAATTCCAATGGCTGGATGATCTGGCCGCCGGTTCGCTACTCCTACCAGACGGTCAACAACGCCATTCCGGAACCGGCACCGGCAAAACCGTCCTGGCTTTACGACAAGAAGACACGCTGCAGTCAGTACCCGAAGGGAGAGGCCGACGAGAACTGCGTCGTCGGCAACTGGAACTGGCTGGGCACCGACGACCAGGCGCGCGACGTTCTGGCGCGCGTGCTCTACGGCTTCCGCATCTCGGTTCTGTTCGGCCTGATCCTGACGCTTGGCTCGTCGCTGATCGGCGTCGCGGCCGGCGCGGTGCAGGGCTATTTCGGCGGCTGGACCGACCTCCTCTTCCAGCGTTTCATCGAGATCTGGTCGGCGATCCCGGTGCTCTACCTCCTGCTGATCGTCTCGGCCATCCTGCCGCCGGGCTTCTTCATCCTGCTCAGCCTGATGCTGCTGTTTTCATGGGTGGCGCTGGTCGGCGTGGTGCGGGCCGAATTCCTGCGCGCGCGCAACTTCGAATATGTCAACGCGGCGCGGGCGCTCGGCGTGCCGAACCTCACCATCATGTTCCGGCACCTGTTGCCGAACGCCATGGTGGCGACGCTGACCTTCCTGCCCTTCCTGCTCTCGGGCTCCATCTCGACGCTGACCTCGCTCGACTATCTCGGCTTCGGCCTGCCGCCAGGCTCGGCCTCGCTCGGCGAGCTGCTGAAACAGGCGCAGCGCAACCTCAACGCCCCCTGGCTCGGCATCTCCGGCTTCATCGTCATTTCGCTGATGCTGTCGCTGCTGGTCTTCATCGGCGAGGCGACACGCGACGCCTTCGATCCGCGCAAGACGTTCAAATGAGCGAAGCCCTGCTGTCCGTCCAAGATCTGAGCGTCGCCTTCGCGCAGGGCGGCAAGCAATCGATCGCCGTCGACCATATCTCATTCGACATCGCCAAGGGCGAGACGGTTGCCCTGGTCGGCGAATCCGGGTCGGGCAAATCGGTCTCGGCGCTGTCGGTGCTGAAGCTCCTGCCCTATCCCGCCGCCAGCCATCCCTCGGGCAAGATCCTGTTCGGAGGCACCGACCTGCTCGCCATGAACGAGAAGGCGTTGCGCGGCGTGCGCGGCAACAAGATCACCATGATCTTCCAGGAGCCGATGACCTCGCTCAACCCGCTGCACACGATCGAGCAGCAGATCGTCGAGGTGCTGCAGCTGCATCAGGGCATGCGCGATCAAGCCGCCCGCGCCCGCACGCTGGAGCTGCTCAACGAGGTCGGCATCCGCGATCCGCAGAAACGCCTCGACGCCTATCCGCACCAGCTCTCCGGCGGCCAGCGCCAGCGCGTCATGATCGCCATGGCTTTGGCCAATGAGCCGCAGCTTCTGATCGCCGACGAGCCGACGACGGCGCTCGACGTCACCGTGCAGGCGCAGATCCTCGAATTGCTGGCGAAGCTCAAAGCCCGCAAGGGCATGTCGCTGCTGTTCATCACACACGATCTCGGCATCGTGCGCAGGATCGCCGACCGCGTCTGTGTCATGACCAAGGGCAAGATCGTCGAGAGCGGCCCGACCGGGGAAATCTTCGCCAATCCTCGGCATGACTATACAAAGCATCTGCTGGCGGCAGAGCCGAAGGGCAAGCCGCCCACGGCCGACCCGGGCGCCAAATCCGTCATGACCGGCAAGGACATCAAGGTCTGGTTCCCGATCAAGAAGGGCTTCTTCCGCAAGACCGTCGACCATGTGAAGGCCGTGGACGGCATCGACGTCACGGTGCGCGCCGGCCAGACGCTGGGCGTCGTCGGCGAATCCGGCTCGGGCAAGACGACGCTGGGCTTAGCGCTCGCCCGGATGATCTCCTCGACCGGCACGATCAGTTTCAACGGACGCGACATCAACCAGCTCTCCTTCAGCGCCATGCGGCCGCTGCGGCGCGAACTGCAGATCGTCTTCCAGGATCCGTTCGGATCGCTCAGCCCGCGCCTGTCGGTCTCGGAGATCATCGAGGAAGGGTTGAAGATCCACGAGCCCAGGCTCTCGGCCGACCAGCGCGACGACAAGGTGGTCGCCGTGCTGAAAGAGGTCGGCCTCGATCCCGAGACGCGCCACCGTTACCCGCACGAGTTTTCCGGGGGTCAGCGCCAGCGTGTCGCCATCGCCCGCGCCATGGTGCTCAACCCGCGCTTCGTCATGCTCGACGAGCCGACCTCGGCGCTCGACATGAGCGTGCAGGCGCAAGTGGTCGACCTTCTGCGCGGCCTTCAGGCCAAGCACAATCTCGCCTATCTCTTCATCAGCCACGACCTCAAGGTGGTCCGCGCCCTTGCCAATGACGTCATCGTCATGCGCAATGGCCAGATCGTCGAGGCGGGACCTTCCGCGCAGATTTTCAGCAGCCCGCAAACCGACTATACGCGGGCGCTGATGGCGGCGGCCTTCAAGATCGAGACGGCACCGACCGGCGTGGTCAGCGAGTAATCGGACCCGCACCGGCGAAACAGGGAAGAAAAATCCGCAAATGGAAAAAGGCAAAGTCCTGCTTGCCCTCACCGGCATCCACCCGCAGCGCTGGCATGAGTTGCTCTCGGCCGAGCGCGAGGTCGTGCTGGAGCCAAACGGCGCCAACGATCCGTCGATCACCTATGCGGTGGTGTGGAAGCAGAAGCCCAACCTTCTCAAGTCGCTGCCCAATCTGCGCGTCATCTTTTCGATCGGCGCCGGCGTCGACCACATCTTTGCCGATCCCGGCCTGCCAGACGTGCCGATCGTCAGGATCGTCGCCGACAATCTCACCCAATACATGACCGAATATGTCGTATGGCGAGTGCTCGACCATCACCGCCAGAGCATGCTCTACCGCGGCCAGCAGGCGAAGAAGACCTGGCACGAGCCGCCGCAACGGCCGGCCGGCGACATCTCCGTCGGCATCATGGGCCTCGGCCATCTCGGCCGCGCCGCGGCCTCGGTGCTGCTTTCGCTCGGTTTCGCCGTCAATGGCTGGTCGCGCAGCGAGCGGCCGATGAAGGGCGTTTCGACCTATGCCGGCGAGGCCGGGCTGATCCCGTTCCTCAATGCCACCGACATCCTGGTCGTGCTGTTGCCGCTCACGCCGCAAACCCAAGGCATCGTCAATTACGGGCTGCTCAAGGAACTGCGCCGGCGCAACGGGCTTGGCGGCGCCGTGCTGATCAATGCCGGGCGCGGACGCCTGCAGAAGGACGCCGACATCGTCCGGGCGCTGGACGACGGCACGCTGAAGGAAGCAAGCCTCGATGTGTTCGAGGTCGAGCCGCTGCCGAAGACCAGCCCGTTATGGAGCCACCCGAAAGTATTCGTCACGCCGCATGCGGCGGCGACCTCGGACCCGGCCCATCTGGTACCGATCATGCTTCGCCAGATGGCCGCCTTCGAGCGCGGCGAAAAGCTGGACAACCTGGTCGACAGAGAGGCCGGATATTAGTTGGGAGACAAATTCCGATCGCGGAAGCAAAGAGCTGATCCAGGCGATCCAAGCCGCGCTTGCGCCCTATAGCGTCGGAAAGAGTGGACTTGCCGCTGTTGGACGGTCTCAGGATGCAGATGCGGTTGCCGAGATCCGAGAGATTCATAGCGGCCTTCAAACACGAAAGCTCGACGACCCGACCGATCGCAAAGCGGAATATCGAATATCGGATACTCAGGAAGGCTTCGAGCCGGGCAGCCCGAACGTCTCCTTCTTCTTCGGCTTGCCGCAGTCGCGCCGGTCGATCGAGCGGTTCATGGCGTCGATCTCGCCGCTCGCCCTGTTGCTGTCGCGCGAAGCCTTGGAGCGCATGTCCGGCGTGAACGGGCCGAAGCCCATCGCCGGATTGGAGAAGCTCGGCTTGGCGGTGACAGGCAGATTGTTCTGCTGCGCCAGTTGATTGCGCTGCGCCAGCAATTGATCGCAAGGCACATCGTCATACTGCAATGAGGATTGGACGTCCTCATCCTGACGCTCCGCCATCGACGTGCCGCCGACACATCCGGCCACCGCCAGGCAGGACGCCAACGCAATCATGATCCAGCGCATGGATATCTCCTCGTGGTATCCGCCCCGCGCAACCCGGACCATGCCATTCAGGCTTTTTCGCAGCAAGGTCGACCTCATGCCGTTGCCGGATTCCCCGCCTCGGTAGCTGTAGCAGGGAAGCCAGCCACAATAGCTAGGCCCTCGACGGGATCGCGCCGGTCGTGACGGATAACCATGCTTTCCAGCGACAGGACCGAAAGCCCGTTGGCACAAAGCACGTGCCGCGCATAGGCCTCGGAATGGGCATAACGCCGTGACGGCAAAAGGGCGAAATCGCCGCCGCCGACAAGCGTCTCGAGCGAAAAGGCGAATATGCCGCCATCGGCAAGCATGTTCGCAACCGCGCCGACGATACGGTCGAGCGCGCCGACATAGATGAACACGTCGGCCGCGACCACGAGGTCGGCTCTGTCGCCGGTGTGGGAGAAATGCTGAAGATCGGCCTTGGCCAGCCGGTCGTAGATGCCCTTGGCCCTCGCCTTCCTCAGCATGCCGGCCGAGATGTCGTAGCCCTCCAGCCGGTCGACGAAAGGGCGCAGCCTTTCGCCCATCAGGCCGGTGCCGCAGCCAAGGTCGAGGGCCAGCCCGAATCGGCCGGGCCTTGCCTTGCCAATGGCGCGCCCGAGAAAATCCGGCAGCCCGTAGCCGAGCTTGCCGACAAGCGATTCCTCGAAACTGTTGGCGTAGTGGTCGAACAAGGTCTCGACAAAGGCGCTGGGCGGCGCCGCCGCGGCGGCCGCCTTGCCGATCAGCTGAAGCTTGAGCGCGGCGCCCAGGCGATCCGCGGGCTCCAGCTTCAGCGCCATGGCCCAGGCCTGCGCGGCCTGGTCGGGCAGGCCGGCCGCTTCCTGCATCTCGCCGAGGCGAAACCAGCCGGCGGCCCAGCGCGGCGCCAGCTCCAGCGCGCCAAGCAAAAGCTCCGCCGCCTGCGCAGGCTCGCCCGAGGCGAGAAGCATCTCGGCGAAATCGGCGTGACGGTCGGCATTCAAATCGCCCGACGAGGCCTGGAGCGGTTTCATTCGTGAAGGATCCCACCGGCGAGGCGGGCCGGCGGCTGGCTCCATAGCATGATCCCGAACCAAAGGTCAGCGAAGCAAAAAGTGGGAACCGGTTTTCGGAGAGAGATCTTGCTCCAACAAAGAGCTGGATCGTGATGGCGTTTCAACGAAACGCGATTGGGATCCAGGACGAGTCAGCAGTCTCTTGCAACGGGCTTCCCGCGGCAAATTTAGCTACTATGTTCAAAGCCATGCGCGCCAGCGACCTGCTCAAATCCCGGCCGGAGGGCCTCTACTGCCCGCCCGGCGATTTCTTCATCGATCCGGTGCGGCCCGTCGGGCGGGCTCTGATCACGCACGGCCATTCCGACCATGCGCGATCCGGCCACCGCTCGGTGCTCGCGACGCAAGAGACGCTCGACATCATGGGACTGCGCTATGGCGAGGATTTCGCCGGAACGACGCAAGCGGCAACTCTCGGTCAGACGATCGATATCAACGGCGTCGCCGTCACCTTCCATCCGGCCGGGCATGTGCTGGGCTCGGCGCAGATCTGCGTCGAGCATGGGGGCATGCGCATCGTCGCCTCCGGCGACTACAAGCGGCAGAAGGACGCGACCTGCCTGCCGTTCGAGCCTGTCCGCTGCGATGTTTTCATCACCGAAGCGACCTTCGGCCTGCCGGTGTTCCGGCATCCGCCCGACCATGAGGAGATCGCGCGCGTGCTCAAATCGGCGGCGCAGTTTCCCGAGCGCTCGCATTTGATCGGCGCCTATGCGCTCGGCAAGGCGCAGCGCGTGATGCGGCTGTTGCGCGACGCCGGCTATGACAGGCCGATCTATATCCACGGCGCGCTGGCCAAGCTCAGCGAATATTATCAGAGCCAGGGCATCGATCTCGGCAGACTCGAGCCGGGAACCGTGGAGAGCGGCAGCAAGGCCGATTTCGCCGGCGCCATCGTCGTCGGACCGCCGTCGGCCTTCGCCGACCGCTGGGCGCGGCGTTTTCCGGACCCGATCTCCTGCTTCGCCTCGGGCTGGATGCGCATTCGCCAGCGGGCCAAGCAGGGCGGCGTCGAGCTGCCGCTGATCATTTCCGACCATGCCGACTGGGACGAGCTGATCATCACCATCAAGGAAACGGGGGCGGAGGAAATCTGGGTGACGCATGGCCGCGAGGAGGCGCTGGTGCGCTGGTGCGAACTGGAGGGCATTGCGGCGAGGCCGCTGCATCTGGTGGGGTATGAGGACGAGGGCGATTGATGGCGATTCTTGATGCGGGAATTGGCAACGCCGCGATCCTTCACACCCCCCTCTGGCCTGCCGGCCATCTCCCCCGCAAGGGGGGAGATCGGATGTCGCGACGGCTTTCGCCAATCATCGACATTGCAGGATGTGCGGCAGGGCCGAAACTGCCAATCTCCCCCCGTGCGGGGGAGATGGCCGGCAGGCCAGAGGGGGGTGCCTCGCGCCGGCTTTCGCCATTGGCGGGGCGCACATCCCCATGAACCGCTTCGCCGAGCTCCTCGACCGTCTGGTGCTGACGCCGTCGCGCAACGGCAAGCTGACGCTGCTCACCGATTATTTCCGCAGCGTCGAGGACCCCGATCGCGGGCTGGCGCTGGCGGCGATCACGGGCGATCTCAACATCGCGGCGGTGAAGCCGGCGATGCTGCGCGCGCTGGTGGTCGAGCGCATGGACCCGGTGCTGTTCGGCTACTCCTACGACTATGTCGGCGACTTCGCCGAAACCGTGTCGCTGGTCTGGCCGCAGCCGCAAGGCCATATCCCCAATCATGTGCCGACGCTTGCCGAGGTGGTCGGCAGGCTGCAGGCCGCCAGCCGCTCCGACGGGCCGAAGGTGCTGGCGCGGCTGCTCGACGACGCCAGCATCTCGGCGCGCTTCGCCATCATCAAGCTGGTCACTGGCGGCCTGCGCATCGGCGTGTCGGCGCGGCTCGCCAAGCAGGCGCTGGCCGACCTCGGCCAAGTCGACGTAGCCGAGATCGAGGAGCTCTGGCACGGTCTGGCGCCGCCCTACACCGAGCTGTTCGCCTGGCTGGAGGGCCGGGCGGAAAAGCCGAGGAGCGCCGCACTTGCGCTGTTCCGGCCAGTGATGCTTTCCAATGCCGTTGGCGACAACGACCTCGAAAAACTCGATCCGGCCGATTATGCGGCGGAATGGAAGTGGGACGGCATCCGCGTGCAGGCAGTGTGCGAAGGCGGTGTGCGCCGGCTCTATTCACGCACCGGCGATGACGTGTCCGGCGCCTTCCCGGACCTTGCCGCCGCCATGAATTTCGAGGCGGCGCTGGACGGCGAGTTGCTGGTCGGCGACCCGCGCGAGGCGACCGGAACCTTCTCCGACCTGCAGCAGCGGCTGAACCGCAAGAGCGTCTCGCCAAAGATCCAGCAGCAATATCCGGCCTTCATGCGCTGCTACGACGCGCTGCAGATCAATGGCGAGGATCTGCGCGCGCTGCCCTTCGCCGAGCGCCGCAAGCGGCTCGAGGCTTTCGTCAAAACCCTCGATCCCAGCCGCTTCGATCTCTCGCAGCTGGTCGCGTTTTCCGACTGGGAGATGCTGGAGCGGCTGCGCCAGGCGCCGCCGCATCCGATCATCGAAGGGGTGATGCTGAAGCGCTGGGATTCGACCTACCTCGCCGGCCGGCCGAAGGGCCCCTGGTTCAAATGGAAGCGCGATCCGCACACCATCGACGCGGTGCTGATGTATGCGCAGCGCGGCCACGGCAAGCGCTCCAGCTTCTATTCGGACTACACGTTCGGCGTCTGGTCCGGCCCCGAGGGTTCGGAAGAGCTGGTGCCGGTCGGCAAAGCCTATTTCGGGTTCACCGACGAGGAGCTGAGAGAGATCGACAAATATGTGCGCGACAACACGATCGAGCGTTTCGGGCCGGTGCGCTCGGTGCGCGCCGACCGCGGGAACGGCCTGGTGCTGGAGGTGGCGTTCGAAGGCCTCAACCGCTCGACCCGCCACAAATCGGGCGTCGCGATGCGCTTTCCCCGCATCTCGCGGTTGCGCTGGGACAAGCCGGCCGCGGAAGCCGATCGCATCGAAACGCTGCAGGCGCTGCTGGACGGCTAGGGACGACCCCTCGCCGGCGCGCCGGCGCCTGCAGACAGAGCGGCGCGATCACTCCGCGATCGAAACGCGGATCTCGTAGATATCGACGGACTTGCCCTTCTGGTCGAAGTCGGAGTTGACCGCGATGGTGCCGGCCGCGCCCGGATGCTTGTCCGGGAACTGCACGTCGAACAGATATTCGTTGCGCTCGTGGCCGACCGCGTAGCGCTTGCGGCCGCAATCGCCGAAATCGCCGAAATTGCAATCGACCGATATCTGCGTCTCCTTGCCTTCTTCCGAGCGGGCGACGATGTCGAACATGGCGTGCTTGCCGGCAAGCTTCTCCAGCACGCCCTGGCCGACATCGAAGGCGATGGCCGAACCTGACGCGCCCGAGCGGATGCGCAGGAACTGGCCGGTGTCGTCCTTCATCACCTCGGCGGCGGCGTCGGACGGCGTGCTGACACGGGTCGGATCGGCCGGCGAGAAGACGTTGATCCAGTTCTTCGACTGGTCGGCCTCGCCCGGCTTCTGCGGCGAGCCGGGTTCGGCCGGCGGCGAGGAATCCTCGTCGTCCAGCGTCGGCGTCGGTTCCGGCGGGCCGGTGTCGAGCTCGGCCGCTGTCTTGAAGACGCCGGTCTGCTTGGCGAAATAGAGGCCGATGCCGGCGGCCGCGAGCAGCGTCGCGACGACGAAGATCGCGGTCGGCGGCAGGCGCCGCCCCCTGATGCGCCGCTCGTCGCGGTCGGGCGCGACCTCAGCGCCGTTGCCGACGGGAGCGCCCGGCGAATCGTCGAGCGACGGCGCGTCGGGAAGCGCCGTCTCGTCCGGCATGATGTCGGGCACGCGCGGCAGCACGCGCGAGCGCGGCTGGTCCGAAGCATCGGGCTGCACCGGGCCGTCAACGGTGATCGAGGGCGAGGGCGCGGATTGCGACGGCGGCAGCGGCGCGTCGACCGACGGCGCGGCCGACACCGGCGCTTCGACGCGGGGATCCGGCGCGCCATTGCCGGCCGACGCGACGTTTTCGGGCGGCAGCGTCACATCGGGCACGGCCGGCAGGAATTCCGATTCGATCTCGGTGATCTTGGCTTGCACCGCCTTGCGGCGGCTGATGGCGGCCTCGACCGTGACGTTCGGATTGGCCTGCAGGACGCGGTCGAGCGCGGCAAAGGCCGATCGATAGACCTTCTCGCGGAACGCCCGGTCCTCGGCATTGCCTTTCTCGAAGGCATTGCGGATCGCTTTCTCGATGGGGTCCAAGCGAGCTCCCTCTGCGCGTTCGCTCACGGTTGTCTGATCGTCAGCCGCAGGCGACCAATCGATCAACGGCGAGCGGCTGCCTTGCCGGCCAAAGCCATTTCGGCATTTTTTGTTTAAGAATCAACATTTTTCGTCACCACCGGCGCGGTCGCGCCGGCCAGGCAGGTGCGAAGGACGTGCGGCCCGCACACCCGCCACGGGCCGCGCCTGTGCCCGTTGCGCGGTAACCCTAGATCGGAATTGCCGCCAACGAGGCCGGAATTCACCGCTGCCCATCTTGAATTAGCGAGCGGTTGAGTCTATCACCCAGCCCATTCTGGAAGCCTGACGCTTCCCGGGCCGCTTTAGCTCAGTTGGTAGAGCACATCATTCGTAATGATGGGGTCGCGTGTTCGAGTCACGCAAGCGGCACCAAGTTTCTCCACGAGAACCAAACTGTTAACGGAGGCCGGGCGGTGAGCGGTCTGCTCGTTAACCGTGGGCAATGGGGGCAGGTAACAAAAGATCACCGGCGGGCAAGCTGCCCCAACGGAATAAGGGGCTATATCTTTGGTCCTTTCGGACCAATGCGTTTGGCAGGACGGACCTCGGTCGATTGTGGGCTGGCAGGCAAATCAGACAGTCTCGCGATCGCGCCGGCTGATAACCCCAAGCCCCCCGCCCATCGGTCGGCGCATAGCCCGGCTTGCTGACCTCAAATCCTAACCACAAAAAGCGAGCCGGGCTTCCACCTGTGCGCCCATGCCGCAAATTGTCGGAAGAAAGGTCCATGATCGTCCTCCCGGGCGGAGAAGGCAGCCAATCAGTGGAGCTCAAAAGCCTTGATATGACGGTGCTGCCTCGCGGATCACGCTAGCGGCACCAGTTTTCCACGCCTTCCCGCCTGCACCACGTCATCGGCGCATCTCGGCCATTGTCGGGAATCGTTGTTGGTGGGAAACTCGCCTTGTCAGCATGGGAGGTCGAAATGCCCAACAGTTTCAAGACCGGAGACGTCGTCAGGCTGAAATCCGGAGGCCCGGAAATGACAATCAGCGACGGCGCGGCCTCAGGCACGTATCTGTGCCACTGGTTCAACCGCGAAGGCGACGTCTGGACCCCGCAGCATGCCGGCTTCAAGCCGGACCAGCTGGTGGCCGTCGACCACCCGAGATAGTCGTCGCTTTCGGTCCTTCAGGGACGATCCGGTCCGGTCAGGCCGGATCCCGGGGACTTTTTGTCCGGTCGAAAAAAGACCGACGGATTTTGCTTTGCCTCGCGTTTAACGGCTGAAGCGTGGCCGCCAATGGCGGCGCCCAACCGGAGACGAGAGCATGATCCGCCCCACGATATTTGTCGTTGCCCTTGGCTTGCAGACCGCGGCCGCGGTCGCCCAGACAACGACGCCGACCCCTGCCCCGGCCCAGACGGCGCCGAGCACCTCGGCTCCGGCCACCAAGTCTGACCAAACCAAATCCGGCCTGACGCTGGAAAAGTTCGAGGCGCGCCGGGAAAGGGCGTTCATGAGGGCCGATACGGACAATGACGGCAAGGTCAGCCTCGCCGAATGGACCGCTTTCCAGACCGCCCGCAAGGCCAAGGGCGATCCGGCCAAATCCTTCGCGCGCATCGACACCAACAAGGACGGCTTCGTCGACAAGGGCGAGGTCGACGCCTTCCTCGCCAAGCGCTTCGCCAGGCTCGACAAGAACGGCGACGGCGTGCTTGGCGCCGACGAGAGGCCGGGCCACAAATCCGCTCCCAATCAGGAGCAATGACCAAGAGGCTATGCCGCATAATGACAGCCGCGAGCGCCCGGGTTGATGGGCGCCGATCCGGACGAGGAACTGGTACGCCGCATCGGCGCCGGCGACCCCGGCGCCGTGCAGGCGATGGTGGCGCGCAAGCTGCCGCGCATCCTGGCCCTGGCCGCCCGGATGCTCGGCGACGCGGCGGAGGCGGAGGACGTCGCCCAGGAAACCTTCGTGCGCATCTGGCGCCACGCCTCGGGCTGGCGCCAGGGGCAGGCGCGCTTCGACACCTGGATCCACCGCGTCGCGCTCAATCTCTGCTACGACCGGTTGCGGCGCCGGCGCGAATGGACGACGGACGAGCCGCCGGAGGTGGCCGATGAAGCGCCGCTTCCAGATGCAATGCCGGGCGACGAGGAGCGCAGGGTCAGCCAGGCGCTGCAGCGTATCGCGCCGCGCCAGCGCGAGGCGATCGTGCTGGTGTATTATCAGGAGCTGTCCAACATCGAGGCCGCCGGCGCCATGCAGGTCAGCGTCGATGCGCTGGAAAGCCTGCTCGCGCGCGGCCGGCGCGCTTTGCAGGCCATGCTCGCGGGAGATGGCGATGACTGAGACCTCGAAGGGACTGCGAATTTTGAGAACTGCGGCGTGGGGAGCCACGTCAAAACGGTGGAAGGGGGAACGAGATGGCTGAGAAGACCGCAAGCGGGCCGATGGATGCCGGGCGCTTCGCCGCGCTGGCGGATACCTATGGCGGCGCATTGCACCGCTGGCCGCCGGCCGAACAGGCCGCCGCCATGCTGTTTGCCGATACCGAGGAGGGCCGGGCCATCCTGGCGCGCGCCGGCAGGCTCGACGCCATGCTCGACCGGCATCGCGTCGAAGCACCCGGCCCGGCGCTCCATCGCGCCATTGTCGCCCGCGCCGCGACCGAGGTCAGGCAGGGCCGCCACCGCCGGTTCTGGTGGCTGGGCTTCGGGCTTGCCGGTGCCGGCCTGGCCGGCGCCGTGGCTGGGCTGGCGCTGGTGACCGTCGTTGCCCCGGACGCTCCCTCCGACCACTATGTGATGGATGCCAATGCGACGTCGTTCGGCGATGCCGGTCCCGACGCCGACCAGGCCGAGGAGGACCTATGAACCCCCGTCTCGTCGCGGCATCCCTGGTGCTGAATGTCTTTCTGATCGGCGCGCTCGCCGGCGGGACGGGTTGGCTGATCGGCAAGTCCAATCCGGGCTTTTCGCTGGAATCGGCCGGCGGCAGGCTGCCGGCCGTCGACCGCAAGGTCTTCCGCCAGGCGCTGCGCGAGGTGCGTCGCGAGTCCCGCGACGTGATCCTCGACGGACAGGCCGCTCGGCGCGAGGCGGCGAACCTTCTGCAGCAGCCGACGCTCGACAGCAACGCGCTTGCGGCGGCGCTCGAGCGCGCGCGCAATGCCGATGTCACCGTGCGGGCGCGGCTTGAGCAACGCATCATCGAATTCGCCGCCTCGGGATCGGCGGAAGACCGCCAGCTGCTGGCGGACGCCCTGATGCGGCGCGCCGGCAGGCAGCCGCCGGCGCCTGCAAAAAAAATGCCATAGGCGGCGACGGAAAGGGCGAGCACGCCCCGTTCAAGGGAAAGAGGGACAGGCCTGTGACCGCCTTCGGCGGCGGGCAGGTTCTCTTCAACCTCGAAACTTTCGGGAGTATCCCATGAACAGTCTGACGAAATATTCGATCGCGGCAGCGCTCGCCATCGGCGGAACGGCCGCCGCAAGCGCCGCCTCGGCGATGCCGATCGCATCGGCTGCGCCGGCGCCGGCGCTCATCGAGCGTGTCGCCTGGGGCTGCGGGCCGGGCTGGCATCCCAACCACTGGGGCCGCTGCGTCCCCAATCGCCGCGTGATCTATCCCGGCTATTATTACTGGGGCGGACCGCGCGTCTATATCGGCCCGGTCTGGCATCCTTACCACCGCTGGCACCACTGGCGCCGCTGGTGACGGCCCGCTCATGTGCTGCGGCCGGCGTCGTGAGCGCCCTTCCCGATCCATGCAACCTGCCGGCCGAAGCGTCGGTTCGGAACGGAGGCTTCATTGGCCGCACCGGTCTCAAATTCCGTCTCGCCGGACCCCGCCCTGGTCGCGCTCAATCGCTTCGGCTTCGGAGCAAAAACTGGCGACAACCTCGGCAAGATCGCCGCCGATCCGCGCGGCTACCTCAAGGTCGAGATCAGGCAGCAGGACATCGCGCTCATTTCCCCCGACGACCCGGAGAATGCCGGGTTGCTGGACAGCACGGCGGCGATCCAGGCCAGCATGACGGCGGTCATGGAGCGCAAGGCGGCGCGGGATGAAAAGGCGGCGGCCGCGATGCAGCCGACAGCCGCGGAAGACCCGGCCGGCCCGACCGGGCCAAAAGCCAAACCCGCGGTGCCGCGTGTCGAGGCCGACATCTATCGCGACGAAGCGCAGGCCCGTTTCGACAAGGCGCTGGCCGCGACTCCGGGCTTCGTCGAGAGGCTGGTCGGCTTCTGGTCGAACCATTTCTGCGTTTCCGTCGCCAAGGCACCGGTCGTGCGGGCGTGCGCCGGCGCCTTCGAGCGCGAGGCGATCCGCCCTTTCGTGCTCGGCCGCTTCGCCGACATGCTGCTGGCGGTCGAGCACCACCCGGCCATGCTGTTCTATCTCGACAACCAGCAGTCCATCGGCCCCGATTCCCGAGCCGGCAAGCGACGCGGACGCGGCCTCAACGAGAACCTCGCCCGCGAGGTTCTGGAATTGCATACGCTGGGCGTCGGCAGCGGTTATGCCCAAGCCGACGTCACCAGCTTCGCCGGCATGCTGACCGGCTGGATGATGGCTGGACGCGAGGGGCGGCTGGGAGAGCCGGGAAGCTTCATCTTCAACGCCAATGCGCATCAGCCGGGCAAGGCGGTGCTGCTCGGCAAGACCTATCCCGACGGCGGCATGGGCCAGGCGGAGGCGGCGCTCAACGACATTGCCCGCCATCCGGCCACTGCGCGGCACATCGCCACCAAGCTTGCGCGCCATTTCATCGCGGACGATCCGCCGCCGGCGGCTGTCGCCCGTCTGGCCACGGTCTTCACCAAGACCGATGGCGACCTGCGCGCGATCGCCTTGACGCTGATCGACATGCCCGAAGCCTGGTCGACGCCGCTGACGAAGCTGCGCGCGCCATTGGACTTTGTCGTGGCGCTGCGGCGCGCGGTCGGCGCCACCGCCGGCAACGAGCCGCAACGGTCGCTTCGCTGGCTGAGCGTGCTTGGCCAACCGCTATGGCAACCGCCGGGGCCGAACGGCTTTCCCGACCAGACGGATGCATGGGCTTCCGCCGAGGGTCTCAAGACGCGGCTGGACATCGCCTGGCAGGCGGCGAAGCAGGCGGACGACATCGGCGACCCCGACGAGGCGCTGGCGTCGCTGATCGGTGCGTCCGTCTCGGCCGAAACACGGCAGGCAATTTCGCGGGCGGAGTCCAAGCAGCAGGGCCTGGCGCTGCTGTTGATGGCGCCGGAATTCCAGCGACGGTGACCTAGCAATGGAGATGAACCCGTGAGCCTTCTCTGCGAAACTCCCAACCTGTCCCGCCGTGCCGTCTTGATGACCGGCGGCGCGCTGTTCGCCTGGGCCTACCTGCCGCGCTTTGCCCGAGCGGCCGACAATCGGGACCCGCGCCTGATCGTCATCGTGCTGCGCGGCGCGCTGGACGGGCTGTCGACGGTCGGGCCGGTTGGCGATCCAGACTATGCCGGCCTGCATGGCGACATCGCGCTTTCGCTCTCAGGCGCCAACCCGGCATTGCCGCTTGACGGTTTCTTCGCCCTCAACCCGGCAATGCCGGTGTTTGCGCGCCTGTTCAAGGCAGGCCAGGCGGCCGTCGTGCACGCGGCCGCGACCGGCTACCGCGACCGCTCGCATTTCGACGGCCAGAACGTGCTGGAAAGCGGCCTGCCCGGTCCCGGCAACGCGACCACCGGCTGGCTCAACCGGGCATTGGCCAGCCTGCCGGCGGGCGAACGCGTGGCGAAACTCGGCGGCCTCGCGGTCGGACCGTCGACGCCGCTGGTGATCCGCGGCGCAGCACCCGTGCTCGGCTGGGCGCCACAGGCCCTGCCGACGCCTGGCGATGCGCTGGCGGAGCGCGTGCTCGACCTCTACAACCATCGCGATCCTTTGCTGGCGGCGGCGCTGCAGAAAGGCCTCGACGCCGACCGGATGGCGATGGGCGACCAGCTCGACGGCAAGACGATGAAACCCAGAGGCGGCCTCGACAATGCCGCCGGCATGCGTCAGTCGGCGCAAGGCGCGGCGAGGCTGATGGCCGCCGATGACGGGCCGCGTATCGCCGCGCTCGCCTTCGACGGCTGGGACACGCATGTCAACGAGGGCGGCGCCACGGGGCGGCTCGCCAATCTGCTCGGAGGCCTCGACGGCGCCTTCGAGGAATTCGAGACGGGGCTCGGCGAGCGTTGGCGCGACACGTCGGTCGTCGCGATCACCGAATTCGGCCGCACGGCGCGCATCAACGGCACGGTCGGCACCGACCACGGCACCGGCACGGTGGTGCTGCTCGCCGGCGGCGCGATCAAGGGCGGCCGCGTCATCGCCGACTGGCCGGGGTTGAAGCCGGCACAGCTCTACGAACAGCGCGACCTGGCGCCGACAAGCGATGTGCGCGCGGTGCTGAAGGGGCTGCTGGCGGATCAGTTCGGGCTGTCGGCGGCGGTGCTCGGCGACAAGGTGTTTCCGGAGTCGGCGGCGGTGAAGCCGATGCGGGATCTGGTGGCGTGAGCCTCGGCTATGCCCATCGGTGACAGGTGCGGGGTCTGCTGTCATCGTCATTCTAGGGCGGAGCAAGGAGCGAAGCGACGCGCGCAGACCCTAGAATCCATTCCGCGACGTTGAGGCGTCGCCGCGGTGCAGAATTCTGCTCCGCTGCATCCCTCGGCCAAAGGCACGGAATGGATCCTCAGGTCTGCGCTGCGTCGCTTCGCTCCTTGCTCCGCCCGTGGATGACGAAGTTGAGGGGCTTCGGCCAATCACGATCGCTGGCGCGAAGGCTCACCGAATTAACTGCATGGGAACTCAACGAAAAACGCCCGCGCCGTTTCCGGCGCGGGCGTCGATCCCTCGACGGATCATCAGCCCCAAAAACCGGCATGCCAACGGCCGTGATACCAGAAGCCGGGGTGCCAATGGCGTACGTGCATCGGGCGGATGATCACCCGGCCGTTCGGCACGCATCTGCCCCAGCGGTTCATGTGCCGGCCGGGACCGCAGCGCCAGCCGACGGTTTCGACCGGTGGTGACGCAGCATCCGGCTTGGCCATCGGCATGGCCTGCGAGCCGACACTGGACAGCATCAACGTGCCGGCAGCCATGGCGAGAGGCAGAAAGTATTTTGCGAACATGCGTTGTCTCCGTAATTTCTCCCTACCTCCCTGAAACGGGGGACAGGGCCGAATTCCGTCGGAGCGGTGCGGATCACGTCTTCGTTAGCGGGCGCCGCCTTCATCGAGCGTCGCCACGGTCTTCAGCGCGCCGTCCAGCATTTCGCCCTTCTCGTCCTTCAGCGCCGCCTCGCGCAGGCGGCGGATCCAGTCGGCGGCATCGTCCCTGCCCTTCAGCATGGGCAGCGCCGAGAGCACGCGGTCGAATTTCGACTGGGCACGCGCATGGGTGTCGCTGTAGCCCTTGATCAGCCGGCGGCAGTTGAGGATTTCGGTGGCCAAAGCGTAGTCCTGGGGCACATAGCCGAGCGCCAGATCGTACCAGCGCTCCAGATGCTCGACCTCGACCCTGTGGCGCAGCAGGCTGCGGCGCCAGCGGCGCAGGCCGCCGATGAACCACAGCATGGCGAAGCCGGTGAAACTGTCGGTGCGGATGTGGCGGCCGCGATTGATGCGGTGGTCGAGGAAGGCGGCGAGCTTCGGCCGGCTTTCGATGTAGCTGCCCAGCCCCGCCGGCAGCGTGTCGCAGAACTCCTCGATGCGCGGATGGAAATATTCGGTGACCTGCAGGACCGAACCTTCCTTGACGCCGACTTCCTTGCGCACGCGCCGGTCGCGGGTCGAGCGCGTCTTCAGATCGGCGACGCGGATCATGTCGTCGTAGCACATGGCATTGGCGAGATGCTTTGCCGCGGCGATCGACAGCGCGTAGCCGCGCTCCGCATTGTCGAGCGCGACGGCCTTGTCCAGCCGGTCGAGATATTCGCCGCCATAGGCGATGTCCTGATAGTCGACGACCTTCTTCAGCCCGCGTTCGGCCATGTCGCGCACCGGCACCGGCAGTGCCGCGACGCGGCCGGCAAGCTCCTGCCAGCCCTTCAGCAAGGTTTCGGGCCCACTGACGCTCGCCGTTGGCCTGGGTTGAGCAATGGCAGGTTTCGCCTCTGCCTCGTCACCCGCCGGAGCGGCAGCAATGCCCCGCGCACGATCGCAAGCCGCGCCGAAGGCGGCGAGGCTTGGCCCGACGCCACGGCCGCCGGCGCCGATCGCCTGTTCGTAGCTTTCGCGGGTGAAGGGCAACGCATCGGAGCCGGCCAGCGCGCCGAGCAGGCTGGCGGAAATCATCGTGCCGTTGTCGGCGGCGATCTTTTCCATGTCGAAGGCGATGAAGCGCCTGGCCGCCGCTTGCGCCGTCGCATGCACCTTCTCCGACGAGGCGCGGCCATCGCCTGGCTCGATCTTCTCCGAGACGGCGGCGATGCGGTGCGAGGAAGTGATCAGCGTCGTGCGCTCGGGTGTGACGAAACCGCGGATGATGGCGCGGCCGGCCTCCATCAGTTCGGCGGCGATGAGGATATCGACGTCACCCTGCGAGGGCGACAGGGCAAAGACCGGCAGCCGGCCGGCGTTGCGGGCCATCTCGATGTAATAGATCGTCGCGCCGGTGCGCTGGGCGACGCCGGCGACGGAGGTCGATTGCGCGATATAGCCGTTGCGCTCGGCGACGTCGGTGATCCAGTCAGCAAGCACGCCGCCGCCCTGGCCGCCGACCGCGAGCACGGCGAGTTTTATCACCCGCTCGTCATCAGAAGCGCCCGTCTTCGGGCGCAGCGCTGCGTTGTGGTCAAGCATCGGCGAACATCAAACGGCGGCTCTCGCGGCGCCGCTGCAACAGGCCGATCATGGCGCGGCGCGCGCTTTCCAGGAAACGGTCCCAGCGGCCCGGATTGTGAACGACGTCGGCGCGATAGAAGGACGGGCATAGCACGGCCGCATCCGCCACCTCGCCGCAATTGCCGCAGCCGACACAGTTCTGGTCGATTGAGGCGACCGGATCGTCGCGCAGCGGATCGTCGAGCGGCTTGACCGACAACGACGGGCAGCCGGAGAGCCGCATGCAGGCATGGTCGCCGGTGCAGATGTCCTCGTCGACGCCGAATTTCGGCTTCACCACGCGCTCGCCGCCCTTGATCGCCTTGTCGACCAGCGGCTTCTCGCGGCGCTGACGGTTGAGCATGCATTCGGACGAGGCGACGATGACTTTCGGCCCCTTCTCCTCGGTGGTCAGCGCCTCGCGCAGCGCGGCTTGCATCTTGCCGACATCATAGGTGCGGTCGATGTGGCGCAGCCATTTGACGCCCATGCCCTTCACCGCTTCATCGATCGGATGCTTGGTCGACTTGGTGCGGTTCGAGGCGCGCGAGGACAGGATGTCCTGGCCGCCGGTGGCGGCCGAGTAAAAGTTGTCGACGATGACGATGACGCCGTCATTCTTGTTGAACACCGCATTGCCGATCGAGGAGGTCAGGCCATTGTGCCAGAAGCCGCCGTCGCCGACGAAGGAGATCGAGCGGCGTTTTGCGTCCGGCGAATTGAAGGCCGAGGCAGAAGCCGGCCCAAGCCCATAGCCCATGGTGGTGGCGCCGAGCTCGAAAGGCGGCATGATCGAGAACAGATGGCAGCCGATGTCGGAGGCGATGTGGTGCTTGCCGAGCTCCTGTTCGACCAGTTTCGTCGCAGCGAAGATCGGCCGCTCCGGGCAGCCTATGCAGAAGCCCGGCGGGCGGCCCGGAACGACATTGATGAGATCGGCCGTATCGACGCCCTCGCCCAGCTTGTTCGGCGCGCGCACCTCGCCCGGCAGCAGATGCGGGGCGTGCGCCCGCAGGAAGGAGCCGATGCCGTCGAGCATGACCTGCCCGGTATATTCGCCGGCCATCGGCAGATGTTCCTTGCCGACCAGCTTGGTGCCGCGGCCGGCCTTGTGCAGCATCGCGGCGAAGGCCTGCTCGATGTAATTGGGCTGGCCTTCCTCGACGACCAGCACCGCCTGCTTGCCTTCGCAGAAGGACAGGAACTCGTCGTCGAGCAGCGGGTAGACGGCGTTCAGCACATAGAGCGGCACGTCGGTGTCGCCATAGGTGTCGGCGAGGCCCAGCCGCTGCAGCGCGCGGATGACGGAATTGTACATGCCGCCCTGCATGACGATGCCGACCGAGCCATGGTCCGGCCCGAACATCTCGTTGATCTTGCGGCTCTTGATGAAATCGACCGCCGCCGGCCAACGCTTGGCGACCTTCTCCTTCTCATGCAGGAAGGAAGCGGGCGGCAGCACGATGCGGCCGGTGTCGCGGCGCGGCGCGGCAAGCGCATCGGCGACCGACATTGGCGGGCGCCTGTTGTCCTTGGCGATGAAGTGGCCGTGCACGTGGCAGCAGCGGATGCGCACCTGCAGCATAACCGGCGTGTTGGAGGCCTCCGACAACTCGAAGCCGTCCTCCACCGCCTTGACGATCGAAGGCAGGTTCGGACGCGGGTCGAGCAGCCAGACCTGGCTCTTCATGGCGAAAGCGTGGCTCCGCTCCTGCATGATCGAGGAGCCTTCGCCATAGTCCTCGCCGACGATGATCAGCGCGCCGCCGGTGACGCCGCCGGACGCCAGGTTGGCGAGCGCATCCGAAGCAACATTGGTGCCCACGGTCGACTTGAAGGTTGCGGCGCCGCGGATCGGGTAATGCACGGAAGCGGCGAGCATCGCGGTGGCGGTCGCTTCCGAAGCGCTCGCCTCGAAATGCACGCCGAGCTCGCCCAGGATATCCTGCGCGTCGGCCAGCACGTCCATCAGATGACTGATCGGCGCGCCCTGGTAGCCGCCGACATAGCCGACGCCGCATTGCAGCAGCGCCTTGGTGATGGCGAGGATGCCTTCGCCTGCGAATTCCTCGCCGGCGCCAAGCCTGAGCTTTTCGACTTCCTTGGCAAAAGACCGTTCGGCCATCTCTGCCTCCTTCCGTTGCCGCCAAGCGGCGGCGCGTACAACTAAATCTCGTGCTTGCGGATGTTCTTCAGCATCTTCTGCAATGTAGCGATCAGCGCGGCATATTCGGCATCGTCGATGCCGTCGAACATCGCCTCGAAGGCGTCGTGCATGGCCGGCCAGGCGCGCGTGAACAGCGCGCGTCCGTCATCGGTCAGGAACACATGGCGGAAGCGGCTGTCGGTGACGCCCTGCTCGCGCCGCGCCAGGCCCTGGCCTTCCAGCGCGTCGAGCGTGCGGCTCAAGGTCGACTGCTCGATCACTGTGTAAACCGAGAGGTCGTTGACGGTGACGCCGTCGGTGACCGAGAGCACGGCGAGCGTGCGCACCTGTGGAATGGTCAGGCCTTGCTTGCGGAAGTCGTCGCGCAGCGTGGCGTTGTAGCGGCCCATGATGCGGTTCATCAGATAGGGCGCGAACTGCTGCAGGCCGATCTGGCCGAGGGTGGAGATGCGCTGGCGTTTTTCGGCGAGTTTCTGTTCCATCAGAGCCTCCCCGCCAAAAGGAAGCCGGAGCCGCCGCCGAGGCCGGCGCCCGGATGGGTCGAGGCGCCGATATGATAGAGGCCCTTGATGCCGGTCTCATGGTTGCGGCTGGCCTTGAACGGCCGCCACAGGAAGGACTGGTCGATGGTCGACGAGCCGCCATAGGGATCGCCGCCGACCAGGTTGACGTTCATCGCTTCGAGATCGGCCGGTGAATAGGCGCGGCGCGCGATCACGCTCGCGCGAAAACCGTCGATGTGGTTGGCGAGGATCGCCTCGACGCGGTCGGCGTAGGCCTCGCGCAACGCCTCGCTCCAACGGCCGTCGGCCGGCGCCTCGAGCTTGCCCGCGGCATCGCCCTTGATGTGGCGCGGCGCCTCGGGCAGTTGCAGCCAAAGGATCGCCTTGCCCTTGGGGCAGCGCGATGGATCGAGCGCATGAGGCTGGCCGACGCAGATCGTCGGCACCTCCGGCAGCAGGCCGCGCACTGCCTCGTTGCAGGCTTTTGAGACGCCATCCAAACCCGGCGTCAGATGCAGCAGTGCCACCTTGTCGAGTCCCTCGCCGCGCCACGCCGGCGGCTTGTTCAACGCGTAGTGGATCTGGAAATTGCCCTTGCCGTAGCGATAAACGTGCGTCGCTTCAACGTCGCGCTTTGGGGCATCCCCTCCGAGCAGACGGCCATAGAGCTGCGTCGGCGTGACCGAACAGATGACGCTCTTCGCGGCGCTCAGGGTTTCGCCGGAGGCGAGCCGGACGCCGCTGGCGCGGCCGCCTGTCTGGACGATCGAGGCGACGTCGGCGTTGACGCGGATTTCGCCGCCGCGTTCCCTGATCAGCGCCTCGAAGGCGGCGAGCAGGTTCTTTGCTCCACCCTTGACAATCGGCGCGCCGGCGGCCTCCAGCGCGAAGGCGATGACCTTGGCGATCTGGCCGGAGAAGGCGTCTTCCGGGCCGAGCCCGGCATGCAGCACCCAGGGCGCCCAGAGCGCGCGGACGATGTCGGATGTGTAAGTCGTTTCCAACCAACCCCGCGCGGGCACCAGCGCCCCGCCCATGAAGGCGGCAAGGTCGCGCGGGCCACGCCGCCAGGCCTCGCCGGCGATGAGCTTCGTTGTCGGATAGGACCAGAGCGCGCCGCCGAGCAGGCCGAACAGCAGCCCGGCGTTGCGCTCGATATCGCCGACATCGCCGCCATGACGGTCGCCGTCGCCGGAGGCGATTCGGTTCAGCGCCGCGATGTTGGCGGCGCGGTCGGTGGTGATAACGGCATGGCTGCCGTCGGGCGTGAGCACGCCTGTCGGCGTGGAGGTGTGGCAGAAGTCCAGCCCATGCCGCGCAAGGTCCTTGCCGAGCGCGGCAAAAGCCGGCGACGTGATGAACAGCACGAAGGTCGTGGCCATCACGTCATGAACGAAGCCTGGCGCTGTGATCTCCTCGGTGCGCATGCAGCCACCGATGCGGTCGTTGCGCTCGAGCACGAGCACCTTGGCGCCCTTGGCGCCAAGCATCGCCGCGCAGACCAGGGCGTTGATGCCGCTGCCGACGATGATGTGATCGACGGCGGTCATTGTAGGGTGCTCGCGGGTAAGGGAGCGTCAATTGCGTGAAGCCGAGTTCCTTCGCGCCCCCCTCTGTCCTGCCGGACATCTCCCCCACGAGGGGGGAGATCAGCCGTCATCGCGGCTTTCGCCAACTGTCCACGGTGCAGGATTGAGCGGGGCGCCGAAACAGCCAATCTCCCCCCTCGTGGGGGAGATGTCCGGCAGGACAGAGGGGGGCGCCGTAGAGCGCCGGCCTTGCCAGGCTGCCACTCTCTCGCTGTCATCATTCCATCGCCCGCGACCATGATCTTCTCCCGAAGACCGCCGCCTCGCCTATTTGCCCGCCACCAGCGCCAGCGCTCGGATCGGGCTGCCGGTGCCGCGCTCGATCTTGAGCGGAGCGGCGATCAGGATCGCGCCCTTCGGCGGCAGCTGGTCGAGGTTGCAGAGGCTGGCCAGCCCATAGCGGTTGGCCTTGTGCATCAGCGTGTGCGCCGGGAATGGCGGCTCCATGCCGCCGGCCTGGCCGGCGTCGGTGCCGATCGTCTCCGAGCCCCAGCCCTTGATGTCCTTGGCTATCAGGAACTGGATGGCTTCCGCCGTCGGGCCGGGCGTGTGCGGGCCGGTCTCGTTGGCGTTGAGGAACTCGGCTTCCGACCCGTTGCGCTTGTACCAGTCGGTGCGCATCACCACCCACTCGCCGGGATTGATGGCGCCATGCTCGGCTTCCCAGGCCTTGATATGGTCGACGGTGAGCAGGAAGTCGTGGTCGGCCGCCGACTCCTTGGAGCAGTCGATGACGTTGACCGGGCCGATGAAATTCTGCGCCGGAATGGTGTCGGTGGCGCCGTCCGGATAGTCCTTGCCGGTGATCCAGTGCTGCGGCGCGTCGAAATGCGTGCCCGAATGCTCGCCGAGCTTCAGCCAATTCCAGGCCCACCACGGGCCGTTCTTGTCATATTTGGAGATCTCGTGGATCTCGACCTTCGGCGTGTCGACGGCGAGTTCCGGCGGCAGCTTGATCAGCGGCGTATCGGGACCGAGCGGCGCCGTCAGGTCGACCACTTTGATGGCGCCCGAGAGCAGCTGGCCGGCGACCTCGCCGAGGAGTTTCTGCGTGTCCATGGTCTTTCGTTCCCTCTTGTCGGTGATCATCAAGGCTCGTTGCGGCCCTTAATATACCTACTAGACGAAAACATATGCATCTGCAATTATCTTTAAGCATAAAGCATTTTGGGGCGGGGCGTGAGCGAGTTCGACGCCATCTTTGTCGGGGCGGGCCACAACAGTCTGGCATGCGCCGCGCATTTGGCGCTCAAGGGCTGGAAAATAGCGGTTTTCGAGCGCAGCGAAGCAATCGGCGGCGCGGTGCGGACCGCCGAATACACGCTTCCCGGCTTCCGGCACGATTTCGGCGCGATGAACCTAAGCCTCTTCGCCGGCTCCGCCTTTCACCGGAAATATGCAAATGAATTGAAAGGACACGGGCTGGAATTCGCGCCGGTGGGCGACTGTTTCGCCAGCGCCTTTCCGGACGGGACATGGTTTGGCGTCAGCAACGACCTCGAAAAGACGGTGTCGCGGCTGGCCGCCTTCTCGTCGGCGGATGCAGCCGCATGGCGCCGCCTGGTCGGCGCCTTTCCAGGGGAAGCCGAACATTTGTTCCGCCTGCTGGGCTCGCCGATGAGCGCAAAGGCGCTGGCTGGCACGGGCTGGAACCTGTGGCGCAAGAAGGGCATCGCCGGCGCTCTCGATACGGCTCGATTGCTGCTGTCATCGCCTCGCGCCTGGCTCGAGGAAAATTTCGAGACGCCGCATGTGCGCACGACCCTCGCGGCCTGGGGCATGCATCTCGACTTCGCGCCCGACATCGCCGGCGGCGCCGTGTTCCCCTATCTGGAATCGATGGCCAACCAGAGTTTTGGCATGGTGCTGGGCAAGGGCGGCGCCGACACCATCATCCGCGCGCTGGCCGGCATGGTGACGGCGGCCGGCGGCAAGATCACGACCGGCGCGGATGTCGCCGAGATAGCGGTTTCCGGCGGCATGGCGACCGGCGTGCGGCTGGCATCCGGCGAAACCCATAGCGCGACCAACGCCGTCATTGCCGGTGTCGCGCCGAAGGCGCTGCCGGGCAAGCTGCTGCCCAATGGCTCTGGCGACGCCGGCTTCGATGCGGCGATGAAGAAATTCCGCCATGCGCCGGGCACGATGATGATCCACCTGGCGCTGGACGACCTGCCGGACTGGAGCGCCGGCGCCGAACTTCGCCAGTTCGCCTATGTGCATCTCGCGCCGTCGCTCGACGCCATGTCGCGTGTCTACCAGCAGGCGATCGCCGGCCTGCTGCCCGACCAGCCGGTGCTGGTCGTCGGCCAGCCGACGGCGGTCGATCCGTCGCGCGCGCCGCAAGGCAAGCATGTGCTGTGGGTGCAGGTGCGCATGCTGCCGGCGGAGATCCTTGGCGACGCAGCCAGCAAGATCGCGCCCGCTCACTGGGACGCGGTCAAGGACGCCTATGCCGAGCGCGTGCTCGACATCATCGAAAGCTACGCGCCGGGATTGCGTAAAAAAATCCTCGGCCGCGCGGTGTTCTCGCCGCTCGATCTGGAACGCGAGAACCCGAACCTTGTCGGCGGCGACCAGATCTGCGGCAGCCATCATCTGGCGCAGAATTTCCTCTTCCGCCCGGCGCGCGGCTTCGCGCGCTGGAGCACGCCGGTATCGAACCTCTTCCTCACCGGCGCCGCGACATGGCCCGGCGCCGGTACGGGCGCAGGCTCCGGCTTCCTGCTCGCCCAACAGCTGGGAGGGAACTAGAGCATGATCCCGAAAAGCGGGAACCGGTTTTCGGAGAAAGATCATGCTCCAACAAAGAGCTAGAATTCCGGGATGGACAAGCGCGGTTGCCCACCACCGAATGAAAACGCCGCGCGGACAAATGACAACCAACAAGGGGAACGACCATGACCATCAACAGACGCGACTTGCTCGGATATAGCGCGGCAGCGATTGGCGCCGCCACGCTCGGCCTGCCGAGGGCGGCAAAGGCGGCGGACGAGCTCACCATCGCCTACAATGTCAACCTGCCCTCCTGGGATCCGACAACCGGACCCTCGGCGGTGAACCCGACCATCCAGGGCCTCTACCAGTCGGTGTTCGACCAAATCATCGGCCAAAAGCCGGACCTTTCCTTCACGCCCGGCCTGCTCACCGAATGGGGTTGGAACGACGACCGCACCAAGGTGATGATGACGGTGCGTGAGGGCGTGAAATGGCATGACGGCTCGCCCTTCACACCCGAAGACGTGGTGTGGTCGCTGACACGGGCCGGCGACGAGAAGACCGGCAACCCGATCCAGTTCGTCTGGAAGAACGTCAACAATTTCAAGATCGACGGCAACAAGATCACTGGTGACGTCGTGCAGTTCGACCCGGTCTATTTCAAGTGGATGTCGTTCCTGACCGGCTACATCCTGCCGAAGGCCTATTACGAGAAGGTCGGCGCCGAAGGTTTCGAGAAGGCGCCGATCGGCACCGGGCCGTATATGGTCGACAAGTTCGAGCGTAACGCCTTCCTGCGGCTGAAGGCCAATCCGAACTATTGGGGCACGAAGCCGGCCTTCGAGAACGTGACGATCAAGTTCGTCACCGACGCGGCGAGCCGTGTCGCCGAGATCGAATCCGGTTCCTCGCAGGTGACGCTCGAAATTCCCTATGAGGAATATGACCGGCTGATCGCCAAGGACGGGCTGGCCGGCTCGATCAAGAACGTTTCCGACATCGGCATGATCTTCTTCAACGACATCGAGGCGATGCTGGACAAGAACGTCCGCCAGGCGGCCGTGATGGCGGTGGACAAGGATCTGCTGGTGAAGCGGCTGCTGCGCGGCTACGGCCAGCCGATCGCGACGCTGGAGACGCCGGAATACACGGCCTTCGATGCCTCGATCAAGGTCGAGCACAATCCCGACAAGGCCAAGGAACTGCTCGCCGCTTCCGGCTACTCGCCGGATAAGCCGGTGAAGTTCACCATCCAGACGACCAAGGGCTTCAAGCCCAAGGACTATGAGATGATCCAGGCGATCGTCGGCATGTGGCGCAAGGTCGGCATAGAGGCCAATATCGAGGTCTACGAGATCGCCAAGCACTATGAGCTGCGCGCCGCCGACAAGCTGGCACCGGCCGCCTTCTACAACTGGGGCAATTCCATCGGCGACCCGACCACCTCGACCGGCTTCGCCATGTACGGCCCGAGCCCGCATTCGGTGTGGGACAGCCAGGACCTGATCGACATGATCAACCCGCTGTGGGGCGAGAAGGACGAGGCCAAGCGCATTGCCGGCTGGAAGGCCGTCGACAAATACATCGCCGAACAGGCCTATGTGCTGCCGCTGATGCAATACGCGCAGCCGATCGTGCACTCGAAGAAGGTCAATGTCGTGCAGCATGTGTCCGGCGCGCTGCTGCCGGCGCTGATGACGCCGGCCGCCTGATCGTCGGTCTTGGATTGCCACGCGCGCCGTCCGCAAGACGGCGCGCATTTTCATCTAGGCATATGGGCGCATGCTGCTGCAGAGATTCCTCGTTCGTCTGCTGACGATGCTGGTGACGCTGTTCGGCGTCGCCATCGTCGTCTTCGTCGTCATCCGCGTGGCGCCCGGCGACCCGATCGCCATGATGCTGCCGCCCGGCGCCAGCAATGACGACATTGCGCGGCTGCGCGCGCTCTACGGGCTCGACAAGTCGATCGTGCAGCAATTCTTCATCTGGCTCGGCGGCGTGCTGCATGGCGATTTCGGCACGTCGATCTCGTTGCGCCAGGACGTGCTCGGGCTGGTCTTCAACCGGCTGCCGGCGACGCTGGAGCTTGCGACCGTGGCGCTGCTGATGGCGATCGCGATCGGCGCCACGGCCGCGATCCTCGGCGCGCGCTCGCGCGGCACGGCGGTCGAAGCCGGCATCGACATCGCCAGCGGCGCGACGCTCTCCATCCCCGATTTCCTGTGGGGCCTGGTGCTGATCCTGCTGTTTGGCGTGCTGGTGCCGGTGTTCGACATTTCAGGGCGAGTTTCGCCGCAGCTCGATTTGCCCTTCGTCACGCAGTTCTATCTGGTCGAGAGCATCCTCAGGTTACGCTTCGACCTGACCTGGGACCTGCTCAAGCACATGCTGATGCCGGCCGTGGCCTTGGCGCTGCCGCTGGCGGCGATCATCGCGCAGCTCCTGAAACAGTCGCTGAAGGAAGTGCTCGACCTCGACTATGTCGTGCTGGCGCGGGTCAAGGGTTTTTCCGAAACGCAGGTGATCCTGCGCGAGGCGCTGAAGAACGCGGCGCTGCCGACGCTGACGCTGGTCGGCGTGCAGTTCACCTTCCTCATCGGCGGCACGGTCATCGTCGAGCGGCTGTTCTCCTATGAGGGCCTCGGCAACATGGCGATCGACGCCGTCATCAACCGCGACCTGCCGCTGATCCAGGGCATCGTGCTGGTGTTCGCGCTGCTCTTCGTGCTGATCAACCTTGCCGTCGACATGATGTATGCGCTGCTCAATCCGAGGCTGCGCCATGGATGACGCGCGCATCGCCCGACGCGGCTTGAGCCCGCGGCTGTGGCTGGCTGGCGGCTGGCTTGTGCTGGCGCTGCTGGCGGCGATCTTCGCGCCGCTGATCGCGCCGCAGGATCCCCTGGCGCAGGACCTGATGCTGGAGCGCCTGCCGCCCTTCTGGCTCGACGGCGCGGAGCCGGGCTATTGGCTGGGCACCGACAGCCTCGGCCGGGACCTGCTGTCACGGCTGATCTTCGGCGGCCGCATCGCCTTCATCGTTGCCTTCGCCGCCGCGACGTCCGCCTGTCTCCTCGGTTCGGCGCTGGGGCTGATCGCGGGCTATTTCGGCGGCTGGGCCGACCGCATCATCTCGCGCATCGTCGACGTGTGGATGGCGTTCCCGCCGGTGCTGTTCGCGATCCTTCTGGTCGCGGTGCTGGGTACGGGACTCAGTTCCGTCATCCTCGCCATCGCGATCATCGACTGGACGCGCTTCTGCCGGGTCATCCGCGCCGAGGCGATGAGCCAGGCGCGCATGGACTATGTCGAGAGCGCGCGCATCGCCGGTTATGGCCGCATGGGCATCATGCTGCGCGAAGTGCTGCCCAATGTGCTGCCGTCGGTGGTGGCGCTGTTGTCGCTCGAAATGGGCATCGCGGTGATCGTCGAAGCGATCCTGTCCTTCGTCAATCTGTCGATCTCGACCGACGATCCGACCTGGGGCGGCATCATCGCCGAGGGCCGGCTGTCGATCCATCAGGCCTGGTGGGTGCTGGTGTTCCCGCTGATCACGCTGATCCTCACCGTGCTTTCCTTCAGCCAGTTCGGCGAGGCGCTGAAGACGCGCTTCGATCCGGTGCTGCAATGAGCGCGTGCCTCGAAATCCGCCGCTTGAGCGCCGTGCTCCCCAACGGCCAGCGCGTGCTGCGCTCGGTGTCGCTTGCTGTCCAGCCGGGCGAAGTGCGCGCGCTGGTCGGCGAGAGCGGCGCCGGCAAGACGATGATCGGCAAGGCCGTGCTCGGCGTCCTGCCGAAAAGCGTGCGCGTCGTCGAGGGCGATATGCTGATCGAGGGCGAGTATCTCGGCCGGCTCGATCCCAAGGCGCGGCGGAACCTGATCGGCGCGCGCACGGCGCTGATCCCGCAGGATCCGCTGACCGCGCTCAACCCGTCGCGGCGCATCGGCCCGCAGATGACCGACCGGCTGGTGCGCATCCTCGGCTGGAGCGGCGAGAGAGCCGACCAGCGCACCCGGCAACTGCTCGACGAGGTGCAGATCCGCGATCCCGAGCGCGTGCTGAAAAGCTACCCGCACGAATTGTCGGGCGGCATGCGCCAGCGCGTGCTGATCGCGGCGGCCTTCGCGGCGGAGCCGAGGCTGATCGTCGCCGACGAACCGACGACTGCGCTCGACGTCACCGTGCAGAAGCAGATCCTGCGGCTGATCGCGCAACTGCAGCGCGATCACGGCACGGCGATCCTGTTCGTCACCCATGACCTCGGCGTCGTCGCCAAGATCAGCCAGAAGGTTTCGGTGCTCTATGCTGGCAAGGTGGTCGAGGAGGCCGATACCGCGCAGCTTTTGGCGGCCCCGCAGCATCCGTACACGCGCGCGCTGATCGCGGCGACGCCGCGCTACACCGATCCGTATGCCTCGCTGAAGCCGGTGGACGAGAGCGTGCTTGCCGGGCTGGCGGCCGAGATCGCCGCCGCCGACAAAGGCTGGAGGCCCGGCCATGGCTGAGCCGCTGTTTTCCGTGCGCGGGCTGAAGGTGGCGCTGCCCGACATGACGCGCAAGCCGCTGATCGGCCGCGCGCCGCTGGCCGAAATCCTGAAAGGGCTGGACTTCGACCTGCCCAAGGGATCGGTCACCGGCATCGTCGGCGAGTCCGGCTCCGGCAAGTCGACGCTCGGACGCGCCTTGGTGCGACTGCTCGAGCCGGGCGCCGGCAGGATCAGCTTCGATGGGCGCGACATCGGCCATCTTTCAGAGGCCGAGCTGAGGCCGCTTCGCCGCGACCTGCAGATGATCTTCCAGGACCCGATGTCGTCGCTCAACCCGCGGCATACGATCTTCAACATCATCGCCGCCCCCTTGAGGCAGAACGGGCTTGGCGACCGGCTGAAGGAGCGCGTGGCGGAAGCCCTGCAGCGCGTCGGCCTGCCGCAGAGTTTTACCAGCCGCTACCGCCACGAGCTTTCGGGCGGCCAGCGGCAGCGTGTCGGCATCGCGCGGGCACTGGCGCTGTCGCCGAAATTCGTGCTGGCCGACGAGATCGTCTCAGGCCTCGACGTCTCGACGCAGGCGCAGATCCTGACGCTGCTGGAAAGACTGGCGGCCGAGATGGGGCTGACGGTCGCCTTCATCAGCCACGACCTTTCGGTGATCCGGCGGCTCTGCCAGCAGGTCATCGTCATGCGCGAAGGCAGGATCGTCGAGGCCAGCGCCACCGACGCGCTGTTCGCCAGCCCTAAGGAAACCTACACGCGCGACCTGCTCGCCGCCATTCCACTGCCGGAGATCGATCCGGACTGGCTGCAGCCAGCGGCGAAGGCGCCCGAATGAACTGAGCTATCCGCACGCCGACCAGCGGGCCTCGGATGTGCGCAAGGACAAGTGAGCCCGCCAACGGAGTGTGACATGAACTACGCAACTCGCGGCGCGATGCTTGCCGCAATCCTGTTCGGCTCAATGGGGGCCGCATCGGCGGATGCGATACCCGGCATGCGCGGGCACGACCACACCGGCCTTACCGTGCCCGACATGAAGCAGGCCGTCGACTTCTTCACCAATGTCGTCGGCTGCAAGAAGGCGATGTCCTTCGGTCCGTTCGCCGACGACAAGGGCACGTTCATGCAGGACGTGCTCGGCGTCGATCCGAAGGCGGTGATCGAGGAGATCACCATGGTACGCTGCGGCTATGGCTCGAACATAGAGCTGTTCAAATACACGGCGCCCGACCAGAAGGACCTGACGCCGAAGAACAGCGACATCGGCGGCTTCCACATCGCCTTCTATGTCGACGACGTCGCCGCCGCGAAGGCCTATCTGGAGGCCAAGGGAGTGAAGACCAGGATGGGACCGCTCCCGGTCAAGGAAGGGCCGGCGGCCGGCCAGACCATCCTCTATTTCCAGGCGCCTTGGGGGCTGCAGTTGGAGGCGATCAGCTACCCGGATGGGATGGCCTATGAAAAGGGCGCCGAGACAGTGTTGTGGAGCCCGAAGGATCCGACCAAGTGAAGAACCAAACGCGCCGGCGGCGATCATTCAATTATGAAACTTTAAGCTTGAAATAAATGCCGCGCGGCGCAATACTGAAAATTGAGATCGCCGGCATTGCCGGCGTTCCCGATGCCTTAGAGCGTTTCACGCAATTCCGGACGGAAAACCGCTACTTTTCCCGGAATTGCTCTGGAGGAGATCGCAAGACATGAAGGTTGCGGTTCTCGGCGGCGGACCAGCCGGCCTCTACTTTGCCATCTCGCTCAAGCTGCGCGACGCCGCGCACGAGGTGACGCTCTATGAGCGCAACCGCGCCGACGACACGTTCGGATGGGGCGTGGTGCTGTCGGCGGAGACGCTGGAGAACCTGACCAGGAACGACCCGGTCAGCGCCGTCTGGATCAAGAAGCATTTCGCCTATTGGGACGACATTGCCGTCATCCATGACGGTGTGCGCACGGTGTCCTCGGGCCATGGCTTCTGCGGCATCGGGCGCAAGCGGCTCTTGGTCCTGCTGCAGCGGCGCGCCCGCGAGCTCGGCATCAAGATGATGTTCGAGACCGATATTTCCGACCCGAAACCCTTCATGGAAACGCATGATCTGGTGGTCGCCGCCGACGGGCTGAACTCGAAATCGCGCGCGGCCTTCGCCGATGTCTTCAAGCCAGACATCGACACCCGCAAATGCAAGTTCGTGTGGCTGGGCACGACGCAGAAATTCGACGACGCCTTCACCTTCATCTTCGAGAAGACGGAGCATGGCTGGGTGTGGGCGCATGCCTACCAGTTCGACAGCGAGACCGCGACCTTCATCGTCGAATGCAGCGAAGAGACCTGGGCCGCGTTCGGTTTCGGCCAGATGACGCAGCAGGAATCGATCGCGATCTGCGAGCGCATCTTTGCAAAGCATCTCGGCGGCCATCCGCTGATGACCAACGCCAACCACATCAGAGGTTCGGCCTGGATCAATTTCCCGCGCGTGCTGTGCGAGCGCTGGTCTTACAAGAACCTGGCGCTTATGGGCGATGCGGCGGCCTCGGCGCATTTCTCCATCGGCTCCGGCACCAAGCTCGCGCTGGAGAGCGCGGTGGCGCTCGCCGATTATGTCGAGTCCGAGCCGGACCTCGAAGCGGCCTTCCGCAAATATGAGGATGCGCGGCGCACCGAGGTGCTGAAGCTGCAATCGGCGGCGCGCAATTCGCTTGAATGGTTCGAGGAAGTCGAACGATATCTCGGCCTCGATCCAGTTCAGTTCAACTATTCGCTGCTCACCCGCTCGCAGCGCATCAGCCACGAGAACCTTCGCCTGCGCGATGCCGAATGGCTGGCGGGCGCCGAGGAATGGTTCCAGCGCAAGGCCGGCGCCGGCGGCAACAGCCTGCGCCGCGCGCCGATGTTCGCGCCGTTCAAGCTGCGCGACATGACTTTAGCCAACCGCATCGTCGTTTCGCCGATGGCGCAGTACAAGGCGATCAACGGCTGCCCGACCGACTGGCATTTTACGCACTATGCCGAGCGCGCCAAAGGTGGCGCCGGCCTGCTTTACATCGAGATGACCTGCGTCAGCCCGGAAGGACGCATCACGCCCGGATGCCCGGGCTTCTACAAACCGGAGCATGAGATCGCCTGGAAGCGGCTGGTCGATTTCGTCCATGCCGAGACCGAAGCAAAGATCTGCGCCCAGATCGGCCATTCCGGCGCCAAGGGCTCGACCCGTGTCGGCTGGGAGGGAACGGACGTGCCGCTTGCTACCGGCAACTGGCCGGTGATGGCGCCGTCGGCCGTCGCGTGGTCGCCGAAGAACCAGGTGCCGAAGGCGATGGACCGCGCCGACATGGATCTGGTCCGCGACCAGTTCGTCGCCTCGGCCCAGATGGCCGCGCGCTGCGGCTTCGACATGCTGGAGATCCATGCCGCGCACGGCTACCTGCTGTCGGCCTTCATCACGCCGCTGACCAACCGCCGCACCGACGACTATGGCGGCTCGCTGGAAAACCGCATGCGCTATCCGCTGGAGATCTTCCATGCGGTGCGCGCGGTGTGGCCGGCCGAAAAGCCGATTTCGATGCGCATTTCGGCCAATGACTGGGTCGGCATCGAAGGCGTCACGCCTTCGGACGCGGTCGAGATCGCGAAGATGCTGCACGAGGCCGGCGTCGATCTTTGCGACGTATCGGCCGGGCAGACATCGATCGCCGCCAGGCCGGTCTATGGCCGCATGTTCCAGACGCCGTTTTCCGACCGCATCCGCAACGAGGTCGGCATGGCGACGATGGCGGTCGGCAACATCTATGAGCCCGACCATGCCAACTCCATCCTGATGGCCGGTCGCGCCGACCTGGTGGCGCTGGCCAGGCCGCATCTTGCCGATCCCTACTGGACGCTGCACGCGGCGGTGACGCTCGGCGATCGCGGCGTCAAATGGCCCGATCCCTATCTGCCCGGACGCGACCAGATCTACCGGCTGGCCGAGCGCGAAGCGGCTGCGGGGCTCAAAGTATGAGCGCCGCGCGCGAAATCACCGGCAAGCACGCGCTGGTCACCGGCGGCGGTTCCGGCGTCGGCAAGGCCATCGCGCTGGCACTGGCGGCAGAAGGTTTGGCCGTCACCATCTGCGGGCGGCGCGAAGCTGCCCTTGCCGAGGTCGCAAAGGAAAGCGACCGCATCTTTGCTGCCGCCGCCGATGTCACGAACGAAGCCGACATGGCGGCTCTCCACGAGAAGGCGGAAGCCACGCGCGGACCATTCGACATCGTCGTCGCCAATGCCGGCATGGCGGGCAGTGCGCCGCTGCACAAGACTTCGCTGACCGACTGGCAGCGCACGCTGGACACCAACCTCACCGGCGCCTTCCTGACTGTGAAGCCGACGCTCGCCGGAATGCTGGGGCGCAAACAGGGCAGGATTGTCTTCATCGCCTCGACCGCGGGCCTCAAAGGCTATGCCTATGTCGCGCCTTACGTCGCCGCCAAGCACGGCGTGGTCGGGCTGATGCGGGCTTTGGCCGCCGAAACAGCCAAATCCGGCGTCACCGTCAACGCCGTCTGCCCGGGCTTCGTCGAAACCGACATGCTTGAGGAATCCGTCCAGCGCATCGTCGAGAAGACGGGACGTTCCACCGATGAGGCGCGCGCGAGCCTCGCGGCGACGAACCCGCAAGGGCGTTTCATCCAGCCGGAGGAAGTCGCGGCGGCGGTGCTTTGGCTGTGCAGCGGCGCCGCGCGGTCGATCACCGGGCAGGCAATCTCGGTCTCGGGAGGTGAGACATGGTAGCTGGACCTACGTCCGCCGGACCGGGCAAGGACAGGCTGCGGCTGTGGATACGCCTGCTGCGCGCCTCGCGCACCATCGAGGCCGAGCTGCGCGAGCGGCTGAAGAAGGAGTTCGACACGACGCTGCCGCGCTTCGACGTGATGGCGGCGCTCTACCGCGTGCCGGAAGGCATGCTGATGAGCGACCTGTCGCGCTTCCTGCTGGTGTCGAACGGCAATGTCACCGGCATTGTCGACCGGCTGGTTTCGGAAGGGCTGGTGACGCGGGCGCGGCGCAATGGCGACCGGCGCACCTCCATGGTACGGCTGACCGAGGAAGGCACGAAATCTTTCGCCGCGATCGCCGCCGCACATGAGAGCTGGGTCGGCGAATTGCTCGGCAATGTCAGCGAGGACGAGGCGCGGCGGCTGGCCGGCATGCTGAAATCGTTCCGCAGCAATTGGGAGGGACGCGAATGAGCGCCATGGCCAAGCTCAAGCCGAAGCATTTCCTCTGGGAGGTCGAAGGTAAGGTCGTAAAGGTTCGGCTCGACCGTCCCGAGCGCAAGAACCCGCTCACCTTCGACAGCTATGCCGAGCTGCGCGACACATTTCGCGACCTGGTCTATGCCGACGATGTCAATGCCGTCGTGTTCCTGCCCAATGGCGGCAATTTCTGCTCAGGCGGCGATGTCCATGACATCATCGGACCGCTGGTCAAGATGGACATGAAGGAACTGCTCGCCTTCACGCGCATGACCGGCGACTTCGTCAAGGCGATGCTGAACTGCGGCAAGCCGATCATTTCCGCGGTCGACGGCGTGGCCGTCGGCGCCGGCGCGATCATCGCCATGAGCTCCGACATCCGCATCGCCACGCCGGAGGCAAAGACCGCCTTCCTGTTCACCCGCGTCGGCCTCGCCGGCTGCGACATGGGCGCCTGCGCGATCCTGCCGCGCATCATCGGCCAGGGCCGCGCGGCCGAGTTGCTCTACACCGGCCGCACCATGAGCGCCACCGAGGGCGAGCGCTGGGGGTTCTACAACCGGCTGGTCGAGCCGGCGGCGCTCGAAGCCGATGCGCTCGATTTGGCGGCGCGCATCGTCGCCGGCCCGACCTTCGCGCATGGCATCACCAAGACGCAGCTCAACCAGGAATGGTCGATGGGCCTCGACCAGGCGATCGAGGCGGAAGCGCAGGCGCAGGCGATCTGCATGCAGACCGGCGATTTCGAACGGGCGTATCAGGCGTTCGTGGCGAAGCAGAAGCCGGTGTTCGAGGGGAATTGAGGATGTTGTGTCCGCTTAACAAGGACATGCTGGCGGGACAGCGCCCCCCTCTGTCCTGCCGGACATCTCCCCCACAAGGGGGGAGATCAGATGTCGCGTCCGCTTTCGCCAATCTCCACCCTCGCAAGAATAGCGGCGGCGCCCAAGCTGCTAATCTCCCCCCGAGTGGGGGAGATGTCCGGCAGGACAGAGGGGGGCGCCGTAGAGTGCAAACCTCGCAGAACTGGGGAGGCGAGAATGCCTGACCGCTCCTTCCTCGACTGGCCCTTCTTCGAGGACCGCCACCGCGAGCTCGCCGAGCGTCTCGAAGCCTGGTGCCAACGAAATCTCCCTGTCGATCATCACGACATCGACGCAGCCTGCCGCGCGCTGGTGGCGAAGCTCGGCCGCGATGGCTGGCTGAAACCAACGGCGCTCGACCCCGCCAACCCCGGACCGCTCGACGTGCGCACGCTCTGCATTACACGCGAGACGCTGGCGCGCCATGATGGGCTCGCCGATTTCGCCTTCGCCATGCAGGGGCTGGGCACTGGCGCGATCTCGCTGTTCGGGACGCCGGAGCAGCAGCGCTGGCTGGAAAAGACGCGGGCCGGTCGGGCGATCTCGGCTTTCGCGCTGTCGGAGCCGCGCTCGGGATCGGACGTCGCCAACATGGAGATGACCGCTGTCCGCGACGGCGGCGACTATGTGCTTTCCGGCGAAAAGACCTGGATCTCCAATGGCGGCATCGCAGACCTCTATGTCGTGTTTGCCCGCACCGGCGAGGCGCCCGGCGCGAAAGGGATTTCCGCTTTCGTCGTGCCTAGCGACGCGAAGGGGCTCAGCGTCGCCGAGCGGCTCGAGGTCATCGCGCCACACCCGCTGGCGCGGCTCTCCTTCGACAATGCCCGCGTCCCGGCTTCCGCGCTTGTCGGCAAGCCCGGCGATGGTTTTCGCATCGCCATGTCGGTGCTCGACGTCTTCCGCTCGACGGTGGGCGCGGCGGCACTCGGCTTCGCACGACGCGCGCTGGACGAGAGCGTCAGCAGAGCGGCCGAACGCAAGCTGTTCGGCGCGCCGATGGCGGAATTGCAGATGGTGCAGGGCCACCTCGCCGACATGGCGCTGGATGTGGATGCCGCCGCGCTGCTCATTTACCGCGCCGCCTGGACCAAGGACATGGGCGCCGCGCGGGTGACGCGCGAAGCGGCGATGGCCAAGCTGTTCGCCACCGACAAGGCGCAGGAAGTGATCGACAAGGCGGTGCAGTTGCATGGCGGCGACGGCGTGCGCAAGGGCCACATCGTCGAGAGCCTCTATCGCGAGATCCGGGCGCTGCGCATCTATGAGGGCGCTTCGGATGTGCAGAAGGTGGTGATCGCCAGGCAGGTGATAGGCGGGGCGTGACGCGATGCTTGCGGACCAAATTTGAAATAGGGGGAGGCCAGACATGCATACGATCCTGCAGCCCGAAGGCTGGGCCAAGCCGGTCGGCTACGCCAATGGCGTTGCCGCACAGGGACGACTGGTGTTCGTCGGCGGCCAGGTTGGCTGGAACGCCGAGTGCAAATTCGAGACCGACGACTTCGTCGGCCAGGTGCGCCAGACGCTCGCCAATGTCGTCGCCGTGCTCGCCGAAGCCGGTGGCGAGCCGCGGCACATCACCTCGATGACCTGGTACTTCACGGACAAGGCCGAGTATGTCGGCAACCTCAAAGGCATCGGCGGAGCCTATCGCGACGTGATCGGCCGGCATTTCCCGGCGATGGCCGCCATGCAGGTGGTGGCGCTGGTCGAGGACCGGGCCAAGGTGGAGATTCAAGCGACGGCGGTGATACCCGAGTAGCTACTGGCGAAGGCCCGCCTGCCTTAGCAACGGCAGCACGTGGTCGCAGAAATAGGGCAGTTCCTGGGTGTAGTTGACGAAGGACAGCGCGATGCCCTGGTAGCCATGCGCGGCGATCGCCGCCATGTCGGCGGCGATCGTTTCCGGGGTGCCGATCAGCGGATAGGTGCCGGCGCCGCCGGCGAAACGCTGGCGGTAGCGGTCATAGGCATGCGGATCATGCGACTGCGAGAATTCCTTCTTGCCGGCCATATGGGCATCAACCGCTTCGTGATCGGCCATCGTGACGGCGTAGCGCGTGTAATAGGCTTGCGCCTCCTCCATGGTCGGGCGGCAGACCACATGCGCCACGGTGTAGACGCCTACGTCGCGGCCCACCTTGGCGGCGCGCTCGCCGATATCGGTTATATGCTTGCCGGCATCGCTCATCTCCGAGAAGGTCGTGAAAAGATAGTCGCATCTGGCGGCGGCGAAATCCCGGCCCGGTGCGCCGAAAGCGGCGTTCATCGTCACTAGGCGCGGCGCCTGCAGGCTGGCCGGCCGGCTCACCGCTTCCTTCAGCCGATAGTAAGCGCCCTCATAGTCGAGCGGCTCGCTTGAAGCATAAAGCCGTTCAAGTATCTCGATCCACTCGGCTGCCTGGTCATAACCCTTTTCAACCAGCGGCGTCCCGAACATGCCGAATTCCTTCGGGTTCCAGCCGCAGACGATGTTGAGCCCCGCCCTGCCCTGGCTGATATGGTCGACCGTCGCCAGCGCCTTGGCGGCATAGAGCGGATGCACCAGCGGCACATGCACGGTCATGAACAAGCCGATCTGTTCGGTCGCGGCGGCAAGCGCCGCCGCCCAGGTGAAGGTCTCGAAGGAGAATTCGCGCACCTTGTTGCGGCCGCCGAAGCCGCGCCAGCGGGCGATCGGCAGCATGAATTCGAGGCCCGCGCGATCGGCGATCTGCGCCGCCGTCAGATTATCCTGCCAGCTTGCCGTCCAGCGTTCCGGCACATCGGTGATGGCCAGCCCGCCATCGGCGTTGGTGGAAAAGACGCCGAGCTTCAGTCTGTTCGGGCCGTGCAGGGGATGCGCTTTGATCATGTCCGGAACTCGTGGCGGAAGACCCACACGCTAGGCTCGGAGAAAAATATTTCAAGCCTGAAACAGCTTCGCCTCACCGCAGTTTGCGGATATGCATTGGGCAACACGAAAAGGGGACAGGCATGAGCGAATTCCGCCAGAAATGCATCGGCAAGGCGAACCTCATCGGGTCCTTCGCCGCCATCCCCCATCCGGTCGCCATCGAAGTGATGGCGTCGTCCGGCCTCGATTTCCTCTGCATCGACTGGGAGCACGCGCAGATTTCGCGCGAGACGATCGAGACCATGCTGCGCGCGGCTGACGTGCACCGCGTGCCGACCATGGTGCGCGTTCCCGGCCATGCGCCGGAAGCGATCCAGGCGGCGCTGGACAGCGGCGCGCAAGGCGTGCTGATCCCGCGCGTCTCGACAGCGGCCCAGGCGGCGATGGCGGTCAAGGCCTCGCGCTATCCGCCGCTCGGCGAGCGCGGTGTCGGCCCCGGCCGGGCCACCGGCTACGGCTATCGCATTCCCGAATATCTTGCCGCCGCCAATGAGCGGATTGTCGTTGCCATTCAGGTCGAGACCGCCGAGGGGCTGGCCAATATCGAGGCGATCGCAGCCGTCGACGGCATCGATGTTGTCTTCGTCGGCCCAGGCGACCTCTCGGTGTCGATCGATGCCGTCGGACCGGCGGGCGCGGACAAGCTCTCCCAGGCGATCAGGACAATCATCGGCGCGGCGGTGGCGCATGGCAGGACCGCCGGCATATTTTGCGCCAGCCCGCAGAATGTCGGCCGATGGACAGCCATCGGCGCGAGCTTCTTCGTGCTGGCTAGCGACACGATGTTTCTTGGCGCCGGCGCCGCGGCCAACTGCACCGCCGCGCGCGCCGAACTGGGCTAAGGCATGTTGATATTCAGGTGATGCCGGTCTGGCCTCAACACGCCTAATGCCGATCGCGGTCAAAAGCGTATCGGCGAAGCGACAGGCCAGCCAACTTTTTAAGCTTAAAACTTTTGCCTTGAAAAGCGCCGCGCTTTGGATAGCATCCGAAGCTGATGCGACTGCCGTGGCGGAGGGGCTTTTCCGGTCGGTCCATCGTTGGTGGAAGGGGGTTTCAGTCCTTGTCGTTTGTGTTGCCCCAGTCGTCGTCCAGCGCGCGCTATGCTTTCGATGGCGTGCGGGCGCAAATTCGCGACCTGCACACGGAAAACATCGCAAACCTAGCGGTTCGCGCGCGAGAGCTCGGCGATGTCATCGCACTCTGGTACGGCGAGGGCGACATGGTGACGCCCGCCTTCATCCGCGACGCGGCGAAGGCCGCTTTCGACGAGGGCCTGACCTTCTACGTTCCCAACATGCGCGGGCACGGCCCGCTGAACGAGGCGCTGTCGGAGTACCAGACGCGCATCCATGGCCGCTCGATCCCGATCGCGCGGACCACGGTGACACCGGGCGGCATGCAGGCGCTGTACCTTGCGCTCGAATTGCTGGTCGATACCGGCACCAACGTCGTCTATGTCGCGCCGCAATGGCCGAACATTCACAACGCCATCCACCTGATCGGCGGCGAGCCGCGGCCGTTCTCGCTCAACTTCAAGGATGACTGGCGGCTCGACCTCGACCGGCTGTTCGCCACCTGCGATGCGCGCACCCGCGCCATCTTCCTGTCGACGCCGTCCAACCCGACCGGCTGGACGGCGACGTGCGAAGAGATGCAGGCGCTGCTCGACTTCAGCCGGCGCACCGGTATCTGGATCATCTCCGACGAGGTCTATGGCCGGCTCTATTTCGACGGCGACGTCGCGCCGTCGATCCTGCAGATCGCCGAGGACGGCGACCGGGTGCTGTCGGTCAACAGCTTCTCGAAAGCCTGGGCGATGACCGGCTGGCGCATCGGCTGGCTGACCCATCCTTCAGGCGTTGCCGACCAGCTCGGCGCGATGACGCAATATATCAACAGCGGCACCGCGGCCCCGATGCAGGCCGGCGCCGTGGCGGCGATCCGGCAGGGCGAGCCGCTGGTCGAGGAAATCAGACGGCGGATCAGGACTGGCCTCGACCTTGCCTATGACAGGCTGGCGCAAATCCCAGGCATCATCCTGCCGACCAAACCGCGCGGCGGCATGTATGCCTTCTTTGCGCTTGAGGGTGAAAACGACGCCCGGCAAGCCTGCGCCAGGATCCTGGAGACGGCCCGCGTCGGGTTGGCGCCCGGCCATCTCTTCGGAAGCTCGGCAACGGCATTCCTCAGAATGTGCGTCTGCCGCGACCGCGACCAGATAGCGACCGCGCTCACCCGTATGGTCGCCGCCATGAATTGACGCCCCGCTGGGAGGTGGGACGGCAAGAAACCGTGCGGGGTCAGCCCTGCCCGATCAACAACCAGAGGGAAGACCCAGAGGGAAACCAAATGAGCTTTACGCGTCGCAACCTGCTTGTTCTGGCCGCCGCCATCGGCATCGCCGCCGGCTCCGCCACCGCTTATGCCGCCGATGTGCTCAATGTCGGCGCCTACCCGACCAACCCGCCCTTCGAATACAAGAACGAGAGCGGCACTTTCGAAGGTTTCGAGGTCGACATCGTCAACGAGGCGGCCAAGCGCATCGGCATGACCACCGACATCGCCGATCTCGGCTTCCAGGCGCTGTTCGCGGCCACCACCTCGAAGCGCATCGACGTCGCCATCTCCTCGATCACCATCACGGCCGAGCGGCTGAAGTCGCAGTCCTTCACGCAGCCCTATTATGATTCCGACATGGGCATCGCCACCAAGACCGACAGCGCGATCAACGCCGAGGCAGATCTCAAGGGCAAGGTCGTCGGCGTGCTATCCGGCTCGACCGGCGAGACCTGGGTCAAGGACCACCAGGCAGCCGACGGCTTCAGCGACGTGAAAGGCTACGACACGCAGCAGAACCTTCTGCTCGACCTCAGCGCCGGCCGCGTCGACGCCGCCGTCAGCGACGTCCCCGGCATGCAGTACTCCTTCCAGAAGATGAAGGACCTCGTCGTCAAGCAGCGCATCAAGACCGGCGAACAGTACGGGTTGATGATGACCAAGGACCATCCGCTGCTCGGCAAGCTGAACGACGCGCTGACGGCGATGAAGAAGGACGGCACGCTGGCCGCCATCCACAAGAAGTGGTTCGGAACCGACGCGCCGGCCGACTCCTCGACGGTCAAGGAAATGCCGCTGCCCAAGGCCTGAGCGGACTGACGAAAAACGAGCCGTGTCGGCTTTCGAGGCCCGCACGGCTCGTTTCCTTTCTCCCGGAACCCCAGGGCAGAGCTGATCTGATGTTTCGGGCCTCTACCCTCGTTTTTACGCAATTCCGGACGGAAAACCGTTTTCACACTTTTCCTGGAATTGCTCTGACACGGTTCGGGAACACCCCATGTCGCTGATCGACACCTTCTTCAATCCCGACGTCATCGCGTCGAGCCTGCCGGCGCTGCTGCGCGGCTTCCTCAACACGCTGCTGCTCGGAATTATGAGCATCGTCATCGGCATCGTCATGGGGCTGGCGATCAGCCTGGTGCGGCTCTACGCGCCAAAACCGCTGCGCTGGCTCGCCATCGGCTACACCGACATCTTCCGCGCCTTGCCGGTGCTGGTCGTGCTGATCTTGATCTATTACGCGCTGCCTTTCCTCGGCATCCGCCTGTCGTCCTGGGCGTCCGCCGTGACGGCATTCGCCATCATCATGTCGGCTTATTCGGCCGAAGTGTTCCGCTCCGGCATCGAGAGCATTCCGAAGGGCCAGTTCGAGGCGGCGCAGGCGCTCGGCCTGCCGTTCATGCTCACTCTGCGCAAAGTGGTGCTGCCGCAAGCCATCCGCGTGGTCATCCCGCCAATGACCAGCAATTGCGTCTCGATGTTCAAGGACACTTCGCTCGCCTCGACCGTGGCGCTGCCGGAACTCTTGAAGGAAGCGACCAATGCACAGTCGCTCTACGCGAACCCGTCACCGCTGATCGGCGCGGCGCTCGTCTATCTCATCTTCCTCTGGCCGATGGTTCGCCTGGTCAGCCTGCTCGAGCGCCGCTTCCAGACAGAGAAGACGCGCTGACGCCAACCAGTCCCCATCCAAGTCCTTCGCAGGAGCTTACCCGTGAACAAGCATCAGACAGACAATGCGAACGCCGCCGCGTTCCCCGTCGAAAAGATTCGGGCGATGTTCCCGGCGCTGCAGCGTGCCGGCGACTTCATCTTCATGGACAATGCCGCCGGCGCGCAGATCCCGCAAAGCGTGCTCGACGCGGTGACCAACCATCTGGTGTCGCACAATGTGCAGCGCGGCGGCCGCTATGGCCGCAGCGTCACCGTCGACCAGTCGGTGGCCGAGGCGCGGACAAGCGTCGCGCTGCTGATCAATGCCTACTGCCCGTCCGAAATCTGCTTCGGCATGAACGCCACATCGTTCATCCGCCTGGTCAGCCTCGGCATCGGCCAGATGCTTTCCAATGACGCGGTTGGGGGACGCGACGAGATCGTCGTCACCGACATGGACCATGACGCCAACATCGCCACATGGCTGGCACTGGAATCCGCCGGCGCCAAGTTCAAATGGTGGCGCATGCGCGAGGACGGCAATCTGCATGTCGACGATCTCAAGCCGCTGGTGTCGGAGCGCACGCGCCTCGTCGCCTGCACGGTGACGGCGCATTCGATCGGCTCGATCGTCGACGTCGCCTCGGTGGCCAGGATCGCGCATGCGGCAGGCGCCGAAGTGTTCCTCGACTGCGTGCATTACGGGCCGCACGGACTGATGGACGTGCAGGCCTGGGGCTGCGACTATCTCGTCTGCTCCGGCTACAAGAATTTCTCGCCGCATATGGGTTTCCTGTGGGGCCGCTTCGAAACGCTGAAGCGGCTGCCGACGTTCCGCGAGGATTTCATCCCCGACGAGCCGCCCTACAAGGTCGAGGCCGGCACCTTCATCTACGAGAATGTGTCCGGCATGGACGCGGCGGTGCGCTATCTGGAATCGATCGGCCGCAATTTCCTGCCCGAAAACAACCGCTCGCGCCGCGACAACATCGTCGCCGGCATGAACGCCATCCGCGACTACGAGCTGATGCTAGCGCGCGAGATGCTGAAGGCGCTGAAGGATTGCGGCGCGACGATTTACGGCGTCGGCGACGAGGCCCGCATCCATGAGCGCGTGCCGACCTTCTGCTTCAACATCGGCACGCTGTCGCCGCAACGGATCGTAGAGGAAATGGCCGAGATGCAGATCGGCATCCGCGACGGCCACATGTACGCGCCGCGGCTGATGAAGCGCCTCAACCTGTCGATGGACAGCGGCGCCATCCGCGCCTCGCTGGTGCATTACAACACGGTGGAGGAAGTGCACAAATTCGGCGCGGCGCTGCGGGCGATTATTGCGAAGTTGTCGTAGGCGGAGCGCAATTAGCTCGGGGTCGTCATCCACGGGCGAAGCAAGGAGCGAAGCGACGCGGCGCAGACCCGAGGATCCATTCCGTGACTTCAACGTGTTGCAGCGGTGCAGAATTCTGCTCCGCTGCACGCTTCGGCTGAGGTAACGGAATGGATCTTAGAGCGGCGTGACGACCTCTGGGCTATCGCCTCTGTGGTGGCGACCTGCGGGCTTACGCCGCCTGCTTCTTCGCCAGCCTCGCCTTGATGCTCGCGATGTCGGCGCGCGGCGTCGCGGCGAACAGCGTCTTGGTGTAGGCGTGCTTGGGGTCGGAAAAGACCTCGTCGCGCGGGCCGTATTCGACCGCTTCGCCGAAATACATCACCATCACGTCGTCGGCGATGTAGCGCACCACCGAGAGGTCGTGGCTGATGAAGACATAGGTGAGCTGGAACTCGTCCTGCAGGTCGGCGAGCAGGTTCAGCACCTGCGCCTGCACCGAAAGGTCGAGCGCCGAGACCGGCTCGTCCAGCACCAGCAAGCTCGGGTTCAGCATCAGCGCGCGGGCAATGGCGATGCGCTGGCGCTGGCCGCCGGAGAACATGTGCGGGTAGCGGTTGTAATGCTCCGGTCCGAGGCCGACCTTCTTCAGCATCTTCATTGCCAGGTCGCGCCGCTCTTCGGCCGGCTTGTCGGTGTTGATCAAGAGCGGCTCGCCGAGCACGTCGCCGATCTTCTGGCGCGGGTTGAGCGAGCCATAAGGATTCTGGAACACGATCTGCACCTTGCGGCGCATTTCCTTCGACAAGCCATCCCTGGCGATGTCGACCTTGTTGCCGTCGATGAAGAGTTCTCCGGAGGTGGCCGGATCGATCAGCGTGATGATGCGGGCTAGCGTGGACTTGCCGCAGCCGCTCTCGCCGACGATGGCAAGCGTCTTGCCCTTCTCGACGCTAAAGGACACGCCCTTGACCGCGTGCACGGTGCGCGCGCCGCGGAACAGGCCGCCGCCGACATGGTAGTCGCGCTTGATGTCCTTGCCTTCGACGACCTTGGTCATGCCCCGGCTCCGGTCATGTACTAGCTCCCTGGGGCGCCGGCTCGAACAGCATGTCGGAGACGGTCGGCAGCCGGTCGCCGACGGCGTTCTCCGGCAGCGCCGAGAGCAGCGCGCGGGTGTAGTTGCTCTTAGGCGATTCAAAGAGCGACAGCACGTCGGCCTCTTCCATCTTGCGGCCCTTGTACTGGACGATGACGCGGTCGGCGGTCTCGGCCACCACGCCCATATTGTGGGTGATCATGATCAGGCCCATGCCGTATTTGGCCTGCAGCGAGACCAGCAGATCGAGGATCTGCTTCTGGATGGTGACGTCGAGCGCGGTGGTCGGCTCGTCGGCGATCAGGAGCTTGGGGTTGCAGGCGATCGCCATGGCGATCATGACGCGCTGGCACTGGCCGCCCGACATCTGGTGCGGGAAGGAATTGAGCCGCTGCTCCGGTTCCGGAATGCCGACCTGCTTGAAAAGCTCGATGGCGCGCGCCCGGCGCTGGGCCTTGTCCATGCCCATGTGGAAGCGCAGCACTTCCTCGATCTGGAAGCCGACGGTGAAGCAGGGATTGAGGCTGGCGATCGGCTCCTGGAAGATCATGGCAATATCCTTGCCGATGATCTTGCGGCGATCGGTCGGGCTCATTTTCAACATATCGCGGCCGTTGAAGGTCATACGGTCGGCGGTGACGGTGGCGGTCCAAGGCAACAGGCCCATGACGGCCAGCATCGACACCGACTTGCCGGAGCCGGACTCGCCGACGATGGCGAGCACCTCGCGCTCGTCGACATGGAGCGAGACGCCGTCGACGGCGCGGAACGGGCCGGACGCGGTCTGGAATTCGACGACGAGGTTCTGGATGTCGAGCAGCGCCATCATGACCTCCTGAGCTTGGGATCGAGCGCATCGCGCAGGCCGTCGCCGACCAGGTTGATGGCAAGCACGGTGATGAGGATCGCGAGACCGGGGAAGGTCACCACCCACCAGGCGCGCAGGATGAATTCACGCGCCGAGGCAAGCATGGTTCCCCATTCCGGCGTCGGCGGCTGGGCGCCGAGGCCGAGGAAGCCGAGCGCTGCGGCTTCTAGGATGGCGTTGGAGAAGGACAGCGTGCCCTGGACGATCAGCGGCGCCAGGCAGTTGGGCAGGATGGTGGCAAGCATCAGCCTGATATGTCCGGCGCCGGCGACCTTGGCCGCCACGACATATTCGCGGCTCTTCTCGGCCATCACGGCGGCGCGCACCAGGCGGGCGAAATGCGGCTGCAGGACGAGCGCGATCGCCAGCATGGCGTTGAACAGGCCGGGGCCGAGGATGGTGACCAGCACCAGCGCCAAGAGCAGCGACGGGAAGGCCAGGATCAGGTCCATGACGCGCATGATCGCGACGTCGACCCAGCCGCGGAAATAGCCCGCCAGCAGGCCGAGCGTGATGCCGCCGGTGAGAGCCAGCGTGACCACCACCGCGCCGATCAGCAGCGAGAAGCGCGCGCCGTAAAGCAGGCGCGAGAGGATGTCGCGGCCGACCGGGTCGGTGCCGAGCAGATATTGCGTCGAGCCGCCATCCTGCCAGGCCGGAGGCCGCAGGAACGCGGTCTTGTCCTGCACGTCGGGCGCATAGGGCGCGAGCAGCGGCGCGAAGAGGGCAGCCAGCACCAACAGGATGAAGACGAACAGGCCGATGACGGCGCCGCGGTTGACCGAGAAATAGTGCCAGAAGGTCTTGAGGCCGGTGAGGCGATCCGGGCTGCCGGCGGCCATCGGGGCGATTTCGGTCTGGCTCATTTATGCCGCCCTGATGCGTGGGTTGATGACGGCGTAGAGCACATCGACGATGAGGTTCACCGCCATGACGATGAGGGCGATCAACAGCAGACCCGATTGCACGACGACATAGTCGCGCTTGAAGATGGAATCGACCATCCACTTGCCGATGCCCGGCCAGGCGAAGATGGTTTCGGTGAGGATGGCGCCGGCGAGCAGTGTGCCGACCTGCAGGCCGATGGTGGTGACGACCGGGATCAGCGCGTTGCGCAGCGCATGCACGCCGATGACGCGGCCCGCCGAAAGGCCCTTGGCGCGCGCGGTGCGGACATAGTCTTCGCCCAGCACTTCCAGCATGGCCGATCGCGTCTGGCGCGCGATCACCGCCAGCGGAATGGTGCCGAGCACGATCGCCGGCAGGACGAGATGGCTGAGCGCCGAGCGGAAGGCGTCCCATTTGCCGTAGAGCAAGGTGTCGATCGTCATGAAGCCGGTGATCGGCTTGAAGAAGAACTGCAGGCCAATGCGGCCCGAGACGGGCGTCCAGCCGAGATAGCCGGAAAAGAAGATGATGAGCAGTAGGCCCCACCAGAAGATCGGCATGGAATAGCCGACAAGCGCCGTGCCCATCAGCGACTGGTCGAACCAGGAGCCGCGTTTGACGGCGGCAAAGATGCCGGCCGGGATGCCGAGGACCATGGCGAAGATCATGGCGAAGAAGGACAGCTCCAGCGTCGCCGGGAAGAGTGTCTTGAACTCTTCGAGCACCGGACGCTTGGAGGAAATGGAGACGCCGAAATCGCCGGTGGCGACCTCACCGACATAGCGAGCGTATTGCTCCCAAATCGGCAGATTGTAGCCGAACTGTTGCTTCAGCTCTTCATAGCGGGCGGGCGCGACGCCATGCTCGCCGGCCATGGCGAGGATCGGGTCGCCGGGCAGCAGCCGCACGAACGCGAAGGCGCAGATGGTGATGCCGACAAGGGTCGGGATCAGGAGGGCGATTTTGTTGAGAAGATATCGGAGCATCTTGAATGGAATGGGGCGGCGCTAAAGTTTACGCCGCCCCGTTCGCAATCTTATTCGGCTTTGTCAACGCCGTCGAAGCGGTGAATGCCGAGCGGGTCCATCTTGTAGCCGGTGACGTTGTTGCGAACGACCGAATAGACCTGGCTGTGCGCCAGCAGGAAGGCGGGCGCTTCCTTGGCGAAGATCACCTGCGCCTGCTCATAGAGCTTGGTGCGCTCGGCCTGGTCGCTGGTCTTCTTGGCCTTCTGGATCAGGTCCTCGAAGTCCTTGTCGCACCAGCTGGAGTAGTTCGACACGCCGATGGCGGAGCAGGCGAAGAGAGTGGCGAAGAAGTTGTCCGGATCGCCATTGTCGCCGGTCCAGCCGATCTGGAAGGCGCCGGGACGGTCCTTCTTCTTGCCTTCCTCGCGATACTTCGTCCACTCGTAGTTGACGATGTTCGCCTTGACGCCGACCTTGGCCCAGTCGGCCTGAATCAGCTCAGCCGCGCGCTGGAAGTTCGGGTTGTAGGGACGAACGCGATCGGCAGCCCAGAGCTGGATTTCCTTCAGCCCGGCAGCCTCAAGCACCTTCTTGGCCTCATCCGGATTGTAGGCGTCGGTCTTCACGTCCTTGTCCCACGACCACATGGTCGGCGGGATGAGGTTCTCGGCCGGTGTGGCGCCGGCGTCCTGGAACAGCGACTTGATCAGGGCTTCCCGGTCGATCGCCTGGTTGAGCGCATGACGCACTTCCGGTTTGTCGAGCGGCGGGATCGTGGTGTTGTAGCTCATGTAGCCGATGTTCAGGCCGGCCTGATCCATCAGGGTCACGTCCTTGTTGGCCTTGATGGTGGCGATGTCGGCCGGGTTCGGATAGGGCGCGATGTCGCATTCGCCAGCCAGCACCTTCTGGATGCGGGCGGTCGCGTCAGGCGTGATGGCGAAGACGAGATCCTCGATCTTTTCCTTGCCCTTGAAGTAGTCGGGATTGGCCGCATAGCGGATGACCGAATCCAGCTGGTAGTCGACGAACTGGAACGGACCGGTGCCGATCGGCTTGGTCGAGAAGTCGGCCATCTTGCCGTCCTTCTGCAGCTGGTCGGCATATTCCTTCGACACGATCGAGGCGAAGTCCATGCCGAGATTGGCCAGCATCGGCGCGTTCGGCTCGGTCAGCGTCAGCTTGACGGTGAGGTCGTCGACCTTCTCCCACTTGGCGACGTATTTCGGCATGTCCATGCCGGTGTAATAGTCCCAGGTGAGGTTCGGCAGATACTTGTCGCCGTTCCATGGATTCTCCTTGTTGAACTGGCGATCGAAGGAGAAGACGACGTCGTCGGCGTTGAGGTCGCGCGTCGGCTTGAAATAGTCGGTGGTCTGGAACTTCACACCCGGATGCAGATGGAAAGTATAGACCAGGCCATCGTCGGAAATTTCCCACTTGTCGGCCAGACCAGGCTCGATCTCGGTGCCACCGTGCTTGAATTCGACCAGTCGCGAATAGACGGTGCGCGAAGACGCGTCGAAGTCGTTACCGCCGGTCGTCGTACCCGGATCGAAATTGGCCGGCGACGCTTCCGAGCAATAAACGAGCGTCTTAGCACTGGCCATGCCGCTGAGGACGCTTGCAGCCAGCAACGCGGCTGCAAAAGTCATTGTCTTTTTCATTGAGCACTCCCTGATGTTCTCTCAAGCCCCTCTATCAGGCTCGCGAAGGGCGCATATAAGCACCGTTTCTTCGCCTTTGGAACACCTCGTTTGCGTACCCCATGGGAAGCGGGAAAAGAATCTAGCTTTTGCTCCAAATGCAGAAAAAATTAGCAGTTTTTTCTGCTCACGACATTATTAACGATGGCGATTTTTTATTGATCGGCCGCCTTTCGAAATGGCGGCGTCAGGCATGGCTGCCTGGAATTGCCCTCCGTCCGAGCACGATGCGGAAGGCGATCGAAGCACAGCGTTTCGACGGCAAATCTTTCCCCGCATTGCCGCTGGGGCAAGGCTTGCACGGTCGCCGATAGAGGCAATACATAGACGATGGGCGGGATTTCCGGAAAATCCGCAACCGGCGAGGAGGACGCTTCGTTTGGAGGCGGGCGCCCGGATAGAAGGCGACAGGGAGAGACAGGTGGCAAAAGCAGCCAAGACGACAGCCGCGGCGAAAGCAAGGGCCAAGGCCGCCGCCGGAAGCGATGCGCCCAAGGCTATGAAGGCCGCAGCCGCGCCGAAGGCAAAGGCGGCAGCAAAGCCTGCGCCCGCCAAGTCCGCCGCGAAACCAGCCACCGGCAAACCCGCAGCGGCAAAGTCCAAGGCCGCAGCCGCGAAAGTGGACAAGCCGGCAACCGCAAAAGCGGAGGCCGCCAAGCCGACCACCGCCAGACCTGCCTCGAAAGGCCTGCCGAAAGCGATCACCGAGCTCACTGTCGGCCTGCCGGAAAAGCCATGGCTGAAAAGCTATCCGAAGAACATGCCGGCCGAGATCGGCGCCCTGCCCTACAAGTCCATCGGCGACTTCCTGGTCGGCGCCTGCAAGCAATTCGGTGGGCAGCCGGCCTTCGTGTGCATGGGCAAGTCGATGACCTACGCCGAGCTCGAGCGGCTGTCGGCCGCGTTCGGCGCCTACCTGCAGGCGAGAGGCCTGGAGAAGGGCGCGCGCGTGGCGCTGATGATGCCGAACGTGCTGCAATATCCGGTGGCGATGATGGCCGTCCTGCGCGCCGGCTACACGGTGGTGAACGTCAATCCGCTCTACACGCCGCGCGAGCTGGAGCATCAGTTGAAGGATTCCGGCGCGCAGGCGATCGTCATCCTCGAAAACTTCGCCGGCACGCTGCAGGCAGTGATCGCCAGGACGCCGGTCAAGCATGTCATCGTCGCGGCGATGGGCGACATGCTGGGCGGCCTCAAGGGCGCCATCGTCAACCTCGTCGTGCGGCGGGTGAAGAAGATGGTTCCGGCATGGTCGCTGCCCGGCCATGTCAAATTCAACGCGGTGCTCAAGACCGGCGCGACCATCGCCTTCAAGCCCCCCACGGTCTCAGGCGACGACATCGCCTTCCTGCAATATACGGGCGGCACCACCGGCGTCTCGAAGGGCGCTGTGCTGCTGCATCGCAACGTGCTTTCGAACGTCGCGCAGAATTCGCTTTGGGTGGAGGACGCCTATACGGTGAAGCCCAAGCCGGCGCATCTCAACTTCATCTGCGCGCTGCCGCTCTATCACATCTTCGCGCTGACGGTGAACGCGCTGATGGGCATGCAGCAGGGCGCGCAAAACGTGCTGATCCCCAACCCGCGCGACATTCCGGGCTTCGTCAAGGAACTGGCGAAATACCCGATGCACATCTTTCCCGGCCTCAACACGTTGTTCAACGCGCTGCTCAACAATGAGGAGTTCCGCAAGCTCGACTTCAAGCCGCTGATCCTGACGCTGGGCGGCGGCATGGCGGTGCAGAAGGGCGTCGCCGAACGCTGGAAGGCGCTGACCGGCTGCCCGGTAAGCGAAGGCTACGGTCTGTCCGAAACCTCGCCGGTGGCGACCGCCAACAAGTTCAGCTCCAGCGACTTCACCGGCACGATCGGCCTGCCGCTGCCTTCGACCGAAATCGCCATCCGCGACGACGACGGCAACAACGTGCCGCTCGGCGAAGTGGGCGAGATCTGCATCCGCGGCCCGCAGGTGATGGCCAGCTACTGGAACCGGCCCGACGAGACCGCCAAGGTGATGACCAAGGACGGCTTCTTCAAATCCGGCGACATGGGCTTCATGGACGAGCGCGGCTACACCAAGATCGTCGACCGCAAGAAGGACATGATCCTGGTCTCCGGCTTCAACGTCTATCCCAACGAACTGGAAGAGGTGGTGGCGCATCACCCGGGCGTGCTCGAAGTGGCGGCGATCGGCGTGCCGGACGAGCATTCCGGCGAAGTGCCTAAATTGTTCGTGGTGAAGAAGGACCCAGCGCTCACCGTCGAGGCGCTGATGGCCTATTGCCGCGAGAACCTGACCGGCTACAAGCGGCCGAGATTCATCGAGTTCCGCACCGAGCTGCCGAAGACGCCGGTCGGCAAGATCCTGCGGCGGGCGCTGCGGGACCAGGCTTGAGCGATCACTCCGCCGGCAAGACACGTGAGCGAGGCGAGCGGCTCGATCCGGCGGAATTCATCAAGGCGAACATGCGGCTGGCGCCGGTGCCGTCAGTGCCGGAGGTCCAGCTCCATCAGGCGCATCCCGGCAGCGGACTGCGGCGGCTGCTCGAACCGGACGACGACAGCGACGGAAACGCGACCGAGCCACAGCCACCCTATTGGGCCTATGCCTGGGCCGGTGGCGCGGTGCTGGCCCGCTATATCCTCGACCGTCCGTCGATCGTCGCCGGCAAACGGGTGCTCGACCTCGGCGCCGGCTCGGGGCTGGTCGGCATCGCGGCGGCAAAGGCCGGAGCGCGCGCGGTGATCGCGGCAGAGATAGACCGCAACGGCGCTGTGGCGCTCGGCCTCAACGCGCAAGCAAATGGCGTCGCCATCGAGATCGTCGGCAAGGACATTACCACCGGTCCGCCGCCGGCGGTCGAGCTGGTGCTGGCGGGCGACGTCTTCTACGCGCAGGACGTGGGGCAGCGGATGATGCCGTTCCTCGACCGCTGCCTCGCCGCCGGCATCGACGTGCTGGTCGGCGACCCCGGCCGCGCCTGGCTGCCCAGGCCACGGCTTTGCCTGCTCGGCGAATACCAGGTGCCGGATGTCGGCGGAAACGGCGGCAGCGAGCCCAGGCCCAGCGCCGTGTTCGCTTTCGTGGCGGAACGTGGTTAGCCCGCCGGAACGTTCACCCGCGCGGCCAGGAAATCAGGCAGGTCGGCAACCGAATCCAGAACGACGTCCGCCATCGGCGCCAGCGAGTCGCGCGTGCCGGTGCCGGAGAGAACGCCCACCGCCAGGCCGCAGCCGCCGGCGCGCGCCATTTCGAGGTCATGGCGGTTGTCGCCGACCATGGCGATCTCGCCCGGTTTTAGCCCGGTCAGGTCGCAGAAAGCGACGACCGTGTCGGGCGCCGGCTTGGAATTGGCAACGGCGTCGTAGCCGAAGGCAGCATCGAAGAGCTGCGCGATGCCCAGCGTAGCGAGCGTCCTTTCGGCGCCGCTGGTCGAATCGTTGGTGGCAACGCCCATCCGATAGGATCGTTTGTGCAGTGTCCGCAGCGAGTCGATGACGCCCGGCAGCGCGACCGCCATGGCCGACCCCTGCACCGAAGTGATCTCGTTGAAGCGGGAAACGGCGTGCATCTGGTCCTCCTCGGACAGACGCGGGAACCAGAGCTCGACGACGTCCATGTTCGAACCGGAAGCGAAGATCGAATCGGGCTTGAAGCGTTTCGTGACGAAGTCGAAGCCGGCGGCGGCAAGCAACCTATCCGCTTTCCAGCGGTCGCCCTCGGCGGCATCCATCGCCATGAAGTCGGCGACGCCGAGCCAGGTTGTGTTGAAGTCGACAAGCGTGCCGTCCTTGTCGAACAATATTCCCTTGATATCCGCCAATCCTTTTACTCCGCGCCACGCAATTGGTGGATATGTCCCACCAGTCCGGCAGTCGAGGCGTCGCGCTTTGCGGCAGTCTCCTTACCCTCCACGACAGGCAGCAGGCCGGTCGCCAATTCCTTGCCCAACTCAACACCCCATTGGTCGAAGGAATTGATGTTGAACAGCGTGCCCTCGACGAAGACGCGATGCTCGTAAAGCGCGATGACCCGACCCAGCGTGCGCGGATCGAGCTTTCTATAGAGAATGGTCAGCGAGGGGCGATTGCCCGAGAAGACGCGGTGCGGCGCAATGCGATCGACGTCGGCCGGCTTCATGCCCTTGGACAGCATCTGCGCGCGCGCCTCTTCCAGCGTTCGCCCCTTCATGAAGGCTTCCGACTGCGCCAGGCAGTTGGCGAGCAGCAGATCGTGCTGGTGCTTCAGTTCAGGCTCGTGACCGATGGCGGCGGCGAGGAACTCGACCGGGATGAAGTCGGTGCCCTGATGCAGGAGTTGGAAGAAGGCATGCTGGCCGTTGGTGCCGGGCTCGCCCCAGACAAGCGGACCGGTCGGCGTGGCGACCGCGGTGCCGTCCAGCGTGACGCTCTTGCCGTTCGATTCCATGTCGAGCTGCTGCAGATAGGCCGGCAGGCGCGACAGGCGCTGGTCGTAAGGAATGACGGCACGGGCCGGATATTTGCAGACGACGCGATGCCACCAGCCGATGAGCCCCAAAAGCACCGGCAGGTTCTTTTGCATCGGCGCGGTGCGGAAATGCTCGTCCATCTCATGCGCGCCATCGAGGAAAGCGCGGAAATTGCGCGGGCCGACGGAAATCATCACCGGCAGGCCGATGGCGCTCCAGACCGAGTAGCGGCCGCCGACCCAGTCCCAGAAGCCGAAGACGCGGTCTTGTTCGATGCCGAACTTCGCCACGAGGTCGAGGGCGGTCGAGACAGCGGCGAAATGCTTGCCGACCGCTTCCTTGCCAAGCGCCTTCTGCACCCAATCGCGCGCCGTCTGCGCATTCGTCATCGTCTCGACCGTGGTGAAGGTCTTGGAGGCGATGATGAACAAAGTCGTTTCGGGAGACAGGCCCTTCAGCGTGTCATGGATATGGGCGCCGTCGACATTGGAGACGTAATGCGCGCGCGGCCCATCATGGTAGGGCGCTAGCGCCAGCGTCACCATCGCCGGGCCGAGGTCCGAGCCGCCGATGCCAATGTTGACGATGTCGGTGATCTTCTTGCCGGTGGCGCCAGGCGCCTTGCCGGAGCGGATGGCGTCGGCAAAGGCGCCCATGGCGTCGAGCACGGCAATCACGTCGGCCTTGGTGTCCTGACCGTCGACGATCACGCTCTTGCCGGTCAGGTTGCGCAGCGCGGTGTGCAGCACGGCACGATTCTCGGTGATGTTGATCTTCTTGCCTTCGAACATCGCGGCGCGGCGTTCCGCGAGATCGGCCGCGCCCGCGAGCTTTTCCAGCATCGCCATCGTGCTTGCGTCGACGGCGCATTTCGACCAATCGAGCAGAAGATCGCCATCGGTGGCGGAGAATGTCTCGAAGCGTTTGGGATCGGCGGCGAAGGCCTCGCGCATGGTGCCCCTGGCCGCCGCGCGCTGCTCACGCAGAGCGGCGACCTGCTTGTCGAAGCTTGACTGATCCACTGGCGGGCTCCTGGCGGGTTTTTAAACCATTTTAACAGGCCGGATGTTTCCGGCGCGTGTCGGCGCGTCATTCTATCGAGCCGATTTCCATTTCGTTCAAGCGGTGGCGATGACGCACCTCGTCACGCTTTGATGAGAGGTGATATTGGACGGTGAGGAGGCGGGAATTTCGCCGCGACGATCCTGCGCATCGCGAGGCGACGATGCTGCGCATCGCGCTTGGGGTGATGCCACGACGACGCTGCGCGTCGCGCCTTAACGTGTGGCGACGACGCTCCGCGTCGCGCTTGATAGATCACTGGCATAAATCCCAGCGATCAGAAAAATTGATTGGCGCAACCCCTTATGCCACCCATACACTCCACTGGTCCAGCCAAGTGAAAACAGCTGGCCATCCGAGGAAGATTTCCCATGCCACAGCGCAATGACACGGCCATATGGTCCGGCCTGTTCCGGATTTCGGCTGAATCCGGCCAAACCCTTCAGGCGCAGATCCGCCAAGCGATCGTCGCGGCCATTCTCGACCGACAGATCGCCGCCTCGATGCCGCTGCCGTCCTGCCGCATTCTCGCGGAAAAACTTGGGGTTGCCCGCGGCACGGTGGTGCTCGCCTTCCAGCAGCTGGTCGACCAGGGCTTCCTGGTCGCGCGCGAACGGCGCGGCCATTTCGTCAATCCGGACGTGCTGGCCACTCCCGCCAAGCCGCACCAGAAGGCGCCGGACCAGCAGAACGAGATCGACTGGAAGGCGCGCCGGCAGATCGCCGCAAGCGACATGCCGCCGCCGGCCAAGCACGACAACTGGATCAAGTCCTCCTATCCGTTCGTCTACGGCCAGTTCGATCCGGCGCTGTTTCCGACCGCCGAATGGCGCGAGTGCAACCGCATGGCGCTGGCGGTGCTCGAGATCCGCAACTGGGCGTCCGACATGGTGGACCGCGACGATCCGCTGCTGATCGAGCAGATCCAGGCCAGGCTTTTGCCGCGGCGCGGCATCTTCGCCAATCCGGACGAGATCATCGTGACGCTGGGGGCGCAGAACGCGCTCTATATGTTGGCCACGCTCTTGATGACCAAGGGCTCGAAAGTGGCGATGGAAGACCCCGGCTATCCCGATGCCCGCTCGATCTTCCGGCTGGCCGGCGCCGATATCCAGCCGGTCCCGGTCGACCAGTCGGGCATCGTGACCTCGTCGATCCCCAGCGATTCCGGCTTCGTCTTCGTCACGCCCAGCCACCACTGCCCGACCATGGTGCCATTGTCGGCGGAGCGGCGGCAGGATCTTCTGGCGCGCGCCAACCGCAACAACCAGATCATCATCGAGGACGGCTATGACAGCCAACTGCTCGACGAGGCGCCGCAGCAGGCGCTGAAGAGCCTCGATCGCTCCGGCCGCGTCATCTATGTCGGCTCGATGTCGAAGACGCTGGCTCCGGGTCTCAGACTTGGCTACATCGTGGCCTCGGCCGGGCTGATCGCCGAGCTTCGCGCGCTGCGCCGCTTCATGCTCAGACACCCGCCGGCGAATAACCAGCGCGCCGTTGCGCTGTTCCTGTCGCTCGGCCATCACGAGGCGCTGGTGCGCAGGCTTTCCACCGCCTTCGACGAACGGCGCAAGCGTCTGGTCCATGCGATTTCCGCTTTTCTGCCAGAATGGCGCTCGACCGACTCGGCGGGCGGCACATCGCTCTGGCTGGAAGGGCCGCGCGGTACCGATTCACGTGGCCTGGCCGAAGCCGCCGCTTCGCGCAGCGTCATCATCGAACCCGGCGACCGGTTCTTCGACCGCAGCGAAAAGCCCTCTCGTTTCATGCGCTTGGGCATCTCCTCGATCTCGCTGCAGCATATCGAGCCGGGCATCCGCGAACTCGCCACCGCCGCCGGCCGCAGGCCCGCGGCCGCCTGACCGCCACAGACTTCCAAAAAGGGCCGGCGCTGCGCCGGCCCTTTTTGTTTGGGCGCCCTTATCGCTTTAGAAATCTGGCATATTCGACGGGATTGGCTGGCTCATAGGCTGCACCAATGCCGACGGCATAGTCGGGGCCAGAAGGGGACGAGGCAGGCCGATGGTGGACCAACCGCCGCGTCAGCTTCGCAGATTAAGACAAAAGGTGGAGTGCTTCCATGTCAGTGGCTCTCGAGAAGCAGGAAGCGTCGTCGGACCAGCGTTCGCGGCGTTCCGGCGGGCGCGAAGCGCGTCGTGCAATGCGGGCAGCGCCTTTAGCCGACGACATCCGGCCGGTGCGGGCAGGCCTCGAGGGCGGCAGCTACGGGCCATTGAGCCAGAACGATCGCGAGCGCATCCACGAAGCGGTGCTGACGCTCCTGGAGACGGTCGGCTTCGCCAACGCCATCCCATCCTGTATCGAAGCGCTGACCCGGGTCGGCGGCACCTATGGCGATGACGGCCGCATCCGGCTGCCGCGCGCGCTGGTGCTGGACACGATCAAGAAGGCCGCGCGCAACTTCACCCTCCACGGCCAGGATCCGAAGCACGACATGCTGATCCAGGGCAAACGCGTGCATTACGGCACGGCGGGCGCGGCGGTGCATCTGGTCGACGTCGAGAAGCGCGAATACCGCGAATCGCTGCTGCAGGATCTCTACGACGCCGCCCGTCTCGTCGACGGGCTCGACAACATCCATTTCTTCCAGCGCACCATGGTGCCGCGCGACATTCCCGATCCGCTCGATATGGATTTCAACACGCTCTATGCCTGCGTGATGGGGACATCCAAGCATGTCGGCACCTCGTTCACCGTGCGCGAGAACGTCAAGCCGGCGCTGGAAATGCTCTATGCGATCGCCGGCGGCGAGGAGAATTTCCGGGCGCGGCCGTTCGTGTCGAACTCGAACTGCTTCGTCGTGCCGCCGATGAAGTTCGCCGAGGACGCCTGCGGCGTGCTCGAGGCCTGCGTCGAAGGCGGCATTCCGATCCTGCTTCTGTCGGCCGGCCAAGCCGGCGCCACCGCGCCGGCGGCGATTGCCGGAGCCGTCGTGCAGGCGGTGGTGGAAGTGCTGATGGGCCTGGTCTATGTCAATGCCATCAAGCCCGGGCATCCGGCGATCTTCGGCACCTGGCCCTTCGTTTCCGACCTCCGCACCGGCGCCATGTCCGGCGGCTCGGCCGAACAGGCGGTGCTGACCGCGGCCTGCGCGCAGATGGCGCAATATTACGACCTGCCGGGTGGTTCGGCCGCCGGCATGACGGATTCGAAACTGCCCGACATCCAGTCTGGTTATGAAAAAGGCATCACCGACGTGATGGCCGGTCTTGCCGGCCTCAATCTCGTCTATGAGTCAGCCGGCATGCATGCCTCGCTGCTCGGCTTCTGCCTGGAAAGCCTGATCATCGACAACGACATGCTCGGCCATTGCCTGCGCTGCGTGCGCGGCATCGAGGTGACCGACGAGGCGCTGTCGATCGACACCATCGCCGATGTCTGCATGAAGGGTCCCGGACACTATCTCGGCAACGATCAGACGCTGAAGCTGATGCAGACCGAGTATTTCTATCCCGCCGTCGGCGACCGTTTCTCGCCCAAGGAATGGAACGAAAAGGGCCGGCCCGACATCCTGTCGCGGGCGATCGCGGAGAAGAAGCGCGTGCTTGCCGAGCGCTTCCCGCGCCACGTCTCGCGCCTGCTCGACGACAAATTGCGCGCGCGCTTCGGCGAGATGATCAAGCTGCCGCGCAACAAGATGGGCGGCTAGGACGCATTGATATTCCGGTGAGGCCGGCCTGCAAATGGCGGCTTCCTGTGCTTCCGGCCTTCGCCGGCCGAAGCACTCATGGGCGGCGGCGCGGAAGTTAAAGCTACGGCTGGCGTAGGCCGGTGCTCACGTACGTAAGTACGCTCCGCTCCGGTTCTCGAAAAACACCTTTTTCGACTCGGCCTGACCTGAATCCAGACGCATCCCACCCAGCGGTTCACTCCACACTGAGCCCAAAGCGCTCGACGACCTCGGCGTTGATCAGCTTGGCGTGCAGCGTCATCAGCACGATCTGCGCGTCGAAACTGTCGCCGGCCTCCAGCGCCGCCTCGATGCGGCGCTCGACCGCCACTGTCGGCTCGCGGCCGTTGGCCTGCTCGAACACCTGCGGCCCGGCGACGCAATAGCCGCAGAGCTGCGCCACGGATTGATAGGCGCCTGCCGGCTGCTCATCGGGCCAGCGGTCGTTCATCAGATTGACGATGGTAAGCTTCACTCCTTCCGGCACCAAGGCCGGATGCAGGTCGGCCGCGCGCAACGCGTCGTCGAGCTGGCGCAAGTCGCCGGAGCGACCGAACATGCCGAGAAAGCCGAGGGAAGAGCGCCGCCTGGCCATGATGATCCTGTGTCCTCAACCAGCTTGTACGACGCCTATCTGGATGCACCGGGCGGCTGAAACAAGGGCACAAGAAAGGGGCGGCTGCGCTTCGCAAGCCGCCCCTTGATTTCACCAAGCCGGAAATTCAGTGATTGTCGCGCGGCACGCCGCTGGTATGGGCGACGTCCTGGTACTTCACCGCCGGCTTCAGCACCATGCCGGCCGAGAACTGGTCGACCATGCCACGCTGGATCTCCTGCCAGGGCGTCTGGTGCTTGGGATAGTGATAGCCGCCGTTGGCCTGCAGCGCGGCGCGCCGCTTGGCGATCTCGTCGTCGCTGACGAGGATATTGGCCGTGCCCTTCTTCAGGTCGATGCGGACGCGGTCGCCGCTCTTGAGAAGCGCCAGCCCGCCGCCGATCGCGGCTTCAGGCGAGGCGTTCAGGATCGACGGAGAGCCCGACGTGCCGGACTGCCGGCCGTCACCGATGCAGGCAAGGGCGTGGATGCCCTTCTTGATGAGGTAGGCCGGCGGCTGCATGTTGACCACCTCGGCGCCGCCCGGATAGCCGACCGGACCGGCGCCGCGCATGAACAGGATGGTGTGCTCGTCGATGCCCTGCGCCGGATCGTCGATGCGGGCGTGATAGTCCTCCGGCCCGTCGAAGACCATGGCGTTGCCCTCGAAGGCTTCAGGGTCGTTCGGGTTAGACAGATAGCGCTCGCGGAATTCCGGCGAGATGCCGCTCATCTTCATGATCGCCGAATCGAACAGATTGCCCTTGAAGTTGATGAAGCCGGCATTGGCCTTCAACGGCTTGTCGACGCTGCGGATAACGTCGGAATTCTCGTTGACGGCGCTGCTGCAATTGTCGCCGATGGTCTTGCCGTTGGCGGTCATGGCATCGGGATGCGGCAGGCGCCCGGCCTTCATCAGCTCGGCCACCACCGCCGGCACGCCGCCGGCATGGTGATAGTCCTCGCCGAGATACTCGCCCGTCGGCTGCAGGTTGACCAGGAGCGGGATGTCGAGGCCGATCTTCTGCCAGTCGTCATTGTCGAGCGGCACGCCGAGATGGCGTGCGATGGCGTTGAGGTGGATCGGCGCGTTGGTAGAGCCGCCGATGGCCGAGTTGACGACGATGGCGTTCTCGAAGGCCTCGCGCGTCATGATGTCGGAGGGCTTCAGGTCCTCATGCACCATGTCGACGATGCGCTTGCCGGTCTCGTAGGCGATCTGGCCGCGCTCGCGATAGGGCGCGGGAATGGCAGCGGAGCCCGGCAGTTGCATGCCGAGCGCCTCGGCCAGCGAATTCATGGTGGTGGCGGTGCCCATGGTGTTGCAATAGCCGGTCGACGGCGCCGAGGAGGCTACGATGTCCATGAACTCGTCATAGTCGATCTCGCCGGCTGATAGCCTTTGGCGCGATTCCCAGACGATCGTGCCGGAGCCGGTGCGCTTGCCCTTGTGCCAGCCGTTGAGCATCGGGCCGACCGACAGCGCGATCGCCGGTATGTTGACGGTCGCTGCAGCCATAAGAAGCGCAGGCGTGGTCTTGTCGCAGCCGATGGTGAGCACGACGCCATCAAGCGGATAGCCGTAGAGCACCTCGACGAGGCTGAGATAGGCGAGGTTGCGGTCGAGCGCGGCGGTGGGGCGCTTGCCGGTCTCCTGGATCGGATGGCACGGGAACTCGAACGGGATGCCGCCCATCGAGACGATGCCTTCGCGCACGCGCTTGGCAAGCTCGATGTGATGCCGGTTGCAGGGCGAAAGGTCGGAACCGGTCTGCGCGATACCGATCAGCGGCTTGCCCGACATCAGCTCGGCGCGCGTCAGGCCGTAATTGAGGTAACGCTCGAGATAGAGCGCCGTCATGCCTGGATTGTCGGGATTGTCGAACCACTCCTGCGAGCGAAATTTCTTCTTCCTGGTGGGGGCGCCTGCCATGGTGGTCTCCGTATTTGTATGACAAATCGATAGGACAATGCGTCCATGCAGGCAAGAGGCAGGCGCTGCCGGGACCCGGACTTTGGTGCGATAGACTTGTTTCGGGCCGCGCGCTACGACCGACCAGCATCAGCAATCCGGGAGGTCTTGATGGCTTTGGTGATCGAAGGCGAGGAGCGGATCGCCGCACCCATCGGGAAAGTGTGGGAAGCCCTCAACGACCCGGAAATCCTGAAAGTGGCGATTCCCGGTTGCCAGAGTCTGGAAAAGACCTCGAACACCGAGATGGCGGCGACCGTGGTGCTGAAGATCGGCCCGATCAAGGCGACCTTCAACGGCGAAGTCACGCTGAAGAACCTCAAGCCGCCGCATTCCTATACCATCCAGGGCGAAGGCAAGGGCGGCATCGCCGGCTTCGCCAAGGGCGGCGCCGACGTGACGCTGACCGCCGACGGGGCGGACTCGACAGTGCTCAAATACGCAGCCAAGGCCGAGGTCGGAGGCAAGATCGCGCAGCTCGGCAGCCGGCTGATCGAGTCAACATCGAAGAAGCTTGCGGGACAGTTCTTCTCGACGTTCGGCGAGAAGGTCGGCGCCTGACCCTCCCCTCAAGGGAAAGGGGGTTATTCGAACACGATGCTCGGCACGGCGGCCTCGGCAGCGCCGCGCTCCTCCTGGACCCTTTCCCAGACCTTTAATGCGATATCGCGATAGATCTTCGCCTCTGCGCCGTCCGGCTTGGAGGCGACGACCGGGGTGCCGGCGTCCGAGCTTTCGCGAATGCCCATTTCCAGCGGCACCTCGCCGAGGAAGGTGACGCCGAGGCGCTCAGCCTCGCGGCGCGCGCCGCCATGGCCGAAAATGTCGTAGCGCTTGCCCGTGTCCGGGGCGAGGAAATAGCTCATGTTCTCGACGATGCCGAGCAGCGGCACGTCGACCTTCTTGAACATGTTGAGGCCCTTGCGGGCGTCGATCAGGGCGAGGTCCTGCGGCGTCGAGACGATGACGGCGCCGGCGAGCGGCACCTGCTGTGCCATGGTCAGCTGGGCGTCGCCGGTGCCGGGCGGCATGTCGACCACCAGCACGTCGAGCGGGCCCCACTCGACCTCGCGCAGCATTTGCGTCAGCGCCGACATCACCATCGGGCCGCGCCAGATCATCGGCGTCTCCTCATCGACGAGGAAGCCCATCGACATCACCTTGAGGCCGTAATTCTGCATCGGCTTCAGCACCTTGCCGTCGACGGTCTGCGGCCGGCCGTGGATGTTGAGCAGCCTAGGCATCGACGGGCCGTAAATGTCGGCATCGAGCACGCCGACCTTCAGCCCGTTGGCGGCAAGGCCGAGCGCCAGATTGACCGCGGTGGTCGATTTGCCGACGCCACCCTTGCCGGAGGCGACCGCGATGATGGCGTCGATGCCGGGCACGCCGCGCCTGCCGTGGCTCTGCGATGCGGGCGCGTGCAGCGCGGGTCGCTGCGGCGCTGGCGGCGGAGCGGCGGGCCGTGGAGCAGCCGGGCGTGGCGGAACGGGCGCTTCCATGCCGCCGCCCTTCTTCTCCGCCGTCAGCGCGACGACGGCGCTGGCGACGCCGGGGATGGCCTTCACCGCGCGTTCGGCGGCGGCGCGCAGCGGCTCCAGCTCCTGGGCGCGGGCGGCGGAAACGGTGATCGAGAAGAAGACCTTCGAATCGGCGATGAATATTTCCGAGACCATGCCGAGATCGACGATGTTGCCAGCGAAGTCCGGCCCATTCACCGTCTTCAGGCGCTCGACGACGGATTCCTTGGTAACGGTCATGATCTTTCCTCGGAGCTTTGGCGTTCCAGATAGTGCAGTTTCCCGGCAGAACCAAGCCGTGGCGCAATGGCTCGCCCGGCGTGCCCCGGAAAGCGACGGATGGTGTCGGATTTGCCACCGGGGTCGAGGTCCGGGCCTCGGCCATGGTCAAACGAACTATCCGCGCTATCTCGATTGCCATCACGATAATCTGTGAAGGAGACCGTCATGCTCCAAAACAGCAATGCGACAGCCAATCTCGCAGTGAAGGACCTGGAAAGGGCCAAGGCTTTCTATGAAGGAACGCTAGGCCTCAGCCAAGTGGACGACATGGGCGGCGAACTGATCGTCTACAAAAGCGGCGACACGCTCATCAACGTCTATCATTCGCAGTTCGCCGGCACCAACAAGGCGACAGCGGTGACATGGACGGTCGGCGACCAGATCGAGCCGATCGTCAAGTCGCTTAAATCGAAAGGCGTCAGCTTCGAGCACTATGAGATGCCGGGCCTGACGCTTGAAGGCGACATCCATGTCGGCGACGGCATGAAGGTCGCCTGGTTCAAGGACCCCGACGGCAATATCCTCAACCTGGTTGGATAAAAGCGCCGGGGTTGTCGGCCGACGTCAAGATTGTGCCCGATCGCAACAGCCTATCTGGCGCAGGCTTTCGGCGCTCGATAGTTTGCGTCGATGATCGACAAACTGGAATTCTTCATCGCTTTGGCCAAGGAGGAGCATTTCGGCCGGGCCGCGGAGGTGTGTGGCGTCACGCAGCCGACGCTGTCGGCCGGCATCAAGCAGCTCGAGGGGCAACTCGGCGTCATGCTGGTGCTGCGCGGCTCCCGCTTCCAGGGCCTGACGCCGGAAGGCAAGCAGGTGCTGGGCTGGGCGCGCCGCATCGTCGGCGACTCGCGCACCATGCGCGAGGAGATGCGGGCGGCGCGCCACGGTCTGTCCGGGCGCATCCGGATCGCGGCGATCCCGACGGCGCTGGCCATGGTGGCGCGGCTGACGACGCCATTCCGCGAAAAGCATCCGGGCGTCACCTTTTCGGTGCTGTCGCGCACATCCATCGAAGTGCTGTCGCTGCTCGGTAATTTCGATGTCGATGCCGGCATCACCTATCTCGACAACGAGCCGCTCGGGCGCGTCACCAGCGTGCCGCTCTATGACGAGCGCTACCAGCTGATCACGGCGGTCGGGAACCCCTATTCCGACCGCGACAAAGTGTCGTGGGCCGAGATCAGCCAGCTGCCGCTCTGCCTGCTGACGCCGGACATGCAGAACCGGCGCATCATCGACCAGCACCTGGCGGAAGCCGGCGTGCAGGTGCGGCCGACGCTGGAATCCAATTCGATGATCGTTCTCTTCTCGCATATCCGTACAGGCAAATGGTCATCGATCATGCCGCTCAACCTTGCGGAAACGTTCGGCTTTTCCGAGCCCATCCGGGCCATCCCCATCGTCGAGCCGGATGCCAGCCACACGGTCGGGCTGGTGGCGGCGCCGCGCGAGCCGCACACGCCGCTGGTGCAGGCGCTGCTGGACGAGGCGATGGCGCTGGCGGACGATTTCCGCCGCCACCGCTAGGCTAGACAATGCGAGCTGCCTGATTTTGATAGAAAATTTCTATCGAGCGACGGGAGCGCTTTATTGATTTCGGAGGTTTCCTCTGATTTCGTAAGGACTTAGCGATATTGCGCCCTATGCATGTCGTTGCCCCGAAACCGCTCTATATCCTGGGGTGACATACATTGGCCGCCACGACCAGGGAGGGCGCTGCGTGACCATGCAGGCCGCAAGTACCGAGATCGCGTCGCGCACGGCGGCGATCATTGACGAGATGAAGGGCCTCGAAGGCCCGTTGCTGCCGATCCTGCACAGCATACAGGAAGAGTTCGGGCACGTTCCGAAGGACGCGCTGCCGGTGATCGCCGACGGGCTGAACCTCTCCCGAGCCGAGGTGCACGGCGTGGTCAGCTTCTATCACGATTTCCGCGCCAAGCCTGCCGGACGGCATGTGCTGAAGCTTTGCCAGGCGGAAGCCTGCCAGTCGATGGGCTCGGACACCGTCGCGGCCAAGGTCAAGCAGTTGCTCGGCATCGATTTCCACGAGACCACGCGCGACGGATCCGTTACACTGGAGCCGGTCTACTGCCTCGGGCTTTGCGCCTGCTCGCCGTCGGCGATGCTCGACGGCGAAGTCATCGGCCGGCTCGATGACGAGAAGATCGAAGAGATCGTCGCGGAGGTACGTTCATGATCCCGCGCATCTATGTCCCGGCAGATTCCGGCGCGATGGCGCTCGGCGCCGAAAAGGTCGCCAAAGCGATCGAGAAGGAACTCAAGGAGCGCGGCATCGAGGCCAAGATCGTGCGCAACGGCTCGCGCGGCGCCTATTTCCTGGAGCCGATGGTCGAGGTGGCCACGGCCGAGGGCCGCGTCGCCTACGGGCCGGTCAAGCCGTCCGACGTCAAGAGCCTGTTCGACAGCGGCTTCCTCAAGGGCGGCCATCACAAGCGCTGGCTGGGCTCGCCCGACAAGATCCCCTTCTTCGCCAAGCAGACGCGGCTGACCTTCGCACGCTGCGGCATCAACGACCCGCTGTCGCTCGACGCCTACAAGTCGCTGGGCGGCTTGCGCGGGCTGCAGAACGCGGTCGCCATGGCGCCGGCCGACGTCGTCAAGCAGGTTACCGAGTCCGGCCTGCGCGGCCGCGGCGGCGCGGGTTTCCCGACCGGCATCAAGTGGAAGACGGTGCTGGATACGGCGGGCGCGCAGAAATACATCGTCTGCAACGCCGACGAAGGCGACAGCGCCACTTTCGCCGACCGCATGATCATGGAAGGCGATCCCTTCGTGCTGATCGAAGGCATGGCGATCGCCGGCATCGCGACCGGCGCGACCAAGGGTTTCGTCTATATCCGCTCGGAATATCCGCATGCGGTGGCGACGATGAACAAGGCCGTGGCGATCGCCCGCAAGGCCGGCGTGCTGGGCGTCAATGTGCTGGGTTCGCCCAACGCCTTCGACATGGAGATCCGCGTCGGCGCCGGCGCCTATGTCTGCGGCGAGGAAACCTCGCTCTTGAACAGCCTCGAGGGCAAGCGCGGCGTGGTGCGCGCCAAGCCGCCGCTGCCGGCCATCCAGGGCCTGTTCGGCAAGCCGACGGTGATCAACAATGTGATCAGCCTGGCCTCTGTGCCTGTAATCATGGACAGGGGCGCCGCCTACTACAAGGATTTCGGCATGGGCCGCTCGCGCGGCACGATCCCGATCCAGATCGCCGGCAACGTCAAGAATGGCGGCCTGTTCGAGACGGCGTTCGGCCTGACGCTGGGCGAGATCGTCGACGACATCGGCGGCGGCACGGCTTCGGGGCGTCCGGTCAAGGCGGTGCAGGTCGGCGGCCCGCTCGGCGCCTATTTCCCGCGCGCCTTGTTCGACACACCCTTCGACTACGAGGAATTCGCCAAGCGCGACGGGCTGATCGGCCATGCCGGCATCACCGTGTTCGACGACAGCGCCGACATGCTGAAGCAGGCGCGCTTCGCCATGGAATTCTGCGCCATCGAAAGCTGCGGCAAGTGTACGCCCTGCCGCATCGGCTCGACGCGCGGCGTGGAGGTTCTCGACAAGGTCGCCGCCGGCATCGAGGCGGAGAAGAACCTCGCTCTGGTCACCGATCTCTGCAACACGATGAAGTTCGGATCGCTCTGCGCGCTGGGCGGCTTCACGCCCTACCCGGTGATGAGCTCGATCACGCATTTCCCCGAGGATTTCAAACCCGCGCCTGCGCGCGTGGCGGCTGAATAGGAGCTGGCAGAAGATGAACATCAAGGCCGACTTCCCGACACTCATCGAAGAGATCGACTACGGAACGCCGGAGTCGAAAGCGACGAAGCAGATCACGCTGACCGTCGACGGGCAAAGCATCACCGTGCCGGAAGGCACGTCGATCATGCGCGCGGCGATGGAGGGCGGGGTCGAGATCCCGAAGCTCTGCGCCACCGACATGCTGGACTCCTTCGGCTCGTGCCGCGTCTGCCTGGTCGAGATCGAAGGACGCGGCGGCACGCCGGCCTCCTGCACGACGCCGGTCGGCGAAGGCATGGTGGTGCGCACGCAGTCGGACCGGCTCGACGCCATCCGCCGCGGCGTCATGGAGCTCTATGTCTCCGACCATCCGACCGGCTGGAACGAGAAGGCCGGAACCGGCGCCAGCGAATTCGACGCGGTGGCGAAGTCGGTCGGCCTCGCCGAGAACCGCTACGGCGTCGAAGGCCGCAACCACGTCAAGGAAGAGAACGGCGTTGCGCCTGGCCATGGCTCGCTGGCGGTCGACTACATCGCGCGTGACGAATCCAATCCCTATTTCACCTATGATCCGGCGCAGTGCATCGTCTGCTCGCGCTGCGTGCGCGCCTGCGAGGAGGTGCAAGGCACCTTCGCGCTGACCATCGAGGGCCGCGGCTTCGAGTCGCGCATGGTCGCCGGCATGCATGAGGACTTCATCGCTTCCGAATGCGTCTCCTGCGGCGCCTGCGTGCAGGCCTGCCCGACGGACGCGCTGCGCGAGAAGACCGTGCTCGAAAAGGGCATGCCGGAGCGCTCGGCCGTCACCACCTGCGCCTATTGCGGCGTCGGCTGCTCGTTCAAGGCCGAGGTGAAGGATGACGAGGTCATCCGCATGATGCCTTACAAGGACGGCAAGGCGAACCACGGCCATTCCTGCGTCAAGGGCCGCTTCGCCTATGGCTACGCCACCCACAAGGACCGCATCCTGTCGCCGATGGTCCGCGAGAAGATCTCCGATCCGTGGCGCGAAGTGAGCTGGGAAGAGGCGATCGCCCACACCGCCAAGGAATTCCGCCGCATCCAGTATCAGTACGGACGCACCGCGATCGGCGGCATCACCTCGTCCCGCTGCACCAACGAGGAGACCTATCTCGTCCAGAAGCTGGTGCGGCAGGGCTTCCGCAACAACAATGTCGACACCTGCGCCCGCGTCTGCCATTCGCCGACCGGCTACGGGCTCGGCCAGACCTACGGCACCTCCGCCGGCACGCAGGATTTCGATTCGGTCGAATTCACCGACGTCGCCGTTATCATCGGCGCCAATCCGGCTTCGGCCCATCCGGTGTTCGCCTCGCGGCTGAAGAAGCGGCTGCGCCAGGGCGCCAAGCTGATCGTGCTCGATCCGCGCCGCACCGAGATGGTCAAGTCGGCGCATATCGAGGCCGACTACCACCTGCCTTTGAAGCCCGGCACCAACGTGGCGGTGCTGACGGCGCTGGCGCATGTCGTCGTCACCGAAGGCCTGTTCGACGAGGCCTTCATCCGCGAGCGCTGCGACTGGGCCGAGTTCCAGGACTGGGCATCCTTCGTCGCCCTGCCGGAGAACAGCCCCGAAACCGTCGGCAAGCTATCGGGCGTGGATCCGGAACTGATCCGGGGTGCCGCGCGCATGTATGCCAAGGGCGGCAATGGCGCGATCTATTACGGCCTCGGCGTGACGGAGCACAGCCAGGGCTCCACCACGGTGATCGCCATCGCCAACCTCGCCATGGCCACGGGCAATATCGGCCGGCAAGGCGTCGGCGTGAACCCGCTGCGCGGCCAGAACAACGTGCAGGGCTCCTGCGACATGGGCTCGTTCCCGCATGAATTGCCGGGCTACCGCCACATCTCGGGCGAGGCGGTGCGCGACATCTATGAAAGCCTCTGGGGCGTGAAGCTGGACGACGAGCCCGGCCTGCGCATTCCCAACATGCTGGACGCAGCCGTCGACGGTTCGTTCAAGGGCATCTACATCCAGGGCGAGGACATCCTGCAGTCCGATCCGGACACCAAGCATGTCGCCGGCGGCCTCGCCGCCATGGAATGCGTGGTCGTGCACGACCTCTTCCTGAACGAGACGGCGAACTACGCACATGTCTTCCTGCCGGGCTCGACCTTCCTCGAGAAGGACGGCACCTTCACCAATGCCGAGCGCCGCATCAACATGGTGCGCAAAGTCATCGAACCGAAGGCGCGCTATGCCGATTGGGAAGCGACGCAGGAGCTCGCCCGCGCCATCGGGCTCGACTGGAATTACACGCATCCGTCGCAGATCATGGACGAGATCGCCAAGACGACGCCGAGCTTTGCCGGCGTCTCCTTCGAGCTGCTCGACCGCGTCGGCTCGGTGCAGTGGCCCTGCAACGAGAAGGCGCCGCTCGGCACGCCGATCATGCATGTCGACGGCTTCGTGCGCGGCAAGGGCAAGTTCATCCGCACCGAATATGTGGCGACCGACGAGCGCACAGGTCCGCGCTATCCGCTGCTGCTCACCACCGGCCGTATCCTGTCGCAGTACAATGTCGGCGCGCAGACCCGACGCACCGAGAATTCGATGTGGCACGCCGAGGACCGGCTGGAGATCCATCCGCACGACGCCGAGGTCCACGGCGTGCGCGAAGGCGACTGGGTGCGGCTGGCGAGCCGTTCGGGCGAAACCACGCTGCGCGCGTTGATCACCGACCGCGTCTCGCCCGGCGTCGTCTACACGACCTTCCACCACCCGGACACGCAGGCCAACGTGATCACCACCGACTTCTCGGACTGGGCGACCAATTGTCCGGAATACAAGGTCACCGCCGTGCAGGTGGCGCCGTCCAACGGCCCGAGCGACTGGCAGAAGGACTATAACGAACAGGCCAAGCAGAGCCGGCGCATCGCCCCGTTGCAGGCGGCGGAGTAGGTGTGTCGAGGACAGAGCTCAATCTTGACGGCTGATCGACCCCCACTCCGTCGAGCTTCGCTCGACACCTCTCCCCCGATCGACGGGGGAGAGGAAAGGCGCGCGGCGATCCCAGTTGGCTCCTTTCCTCTCCCTCCGGAGGGGGGAGAGGTGGCGCTGCGAAGCAGCGACGGAGCGGGGGAAGGCGTTGGAGAGCAATTGCCGATTGACGTAAGAGGCCTTCGACATATCGTGAGCGAAATGGCCGGCAGGCCAGGGGCTGGCGCCTCGTGAACCGCCCTCCTATCTCCCAAATCTCTCGCCTCGCGCATCGCGCCGGCGGCACCTCGGCCGCGAACCGCATGGTGCCGGAGGAGACGCCGGTGGCGTTCTCCTTTGCCGGCACGACGCATGCGGTGATGATGGCAAGCCCTGCCGATTTCGAGGATTTCGCGCTCGGCTTCTCGCTGACCGAGGGCATCATTGCCGACCCAAAGGGGATCGAGGCGATCGAGGTCGAGGATCTCGGCGCCGGCATCGATATCCAGATCCGGCTGAAGGACCAGGCCAACACGCGCTTCCAGGCGCGGCGGCGCCGGCTTGCCGGGCCGGTCGGCTGCGGCCTGTGCGGCATCGAATCCATCGAGGAGGCGATGCGTTCGGTCGACGCGGTCGGTTCGTCGAAGCTTACGCTCGACGCCGAGGACGTTACCCGTTCGGTCAGGCTTTTGTCGAAGGTCCAGCCGCTGCACACCGAAACCGGCGCTGTGCATGCCGCCGGCTTCTACGTTCCCGGCAAGGGCATCGTCATGGCGCGTGAGGATGTCGGCCGCCACAATGCGCTGGACAAGCTCGCCGGTGCGCTGGCCAAGGCCGGCATCGACGGCGCGAGCGGCGCCGTCGTGGTGACCTCGCGCGTGTCGGTGGAGATGGTGCAGAAGACGGCCGCCATCGGCGCTTCGATCATCATGGCGGTTTCGGCGCCGACCGCCCTTGCCATTCGCACGGCCGAGGCCGCCGGCATGACGCTGGTGGCGCTGGTTCGCGGCGACGATTTCGATATCTTCACCCACCCCGAACGGGTGGCTTCCGGAGTTGCCAAGCATGTCGCATGACGAGGACCACATCGCCAGCACCAAGGAAAAGCTGGTGCGCATGGCCAACCAGATCGCCACCTTCTTCCATTCGAAGCCGCGCGAGGAAGGCATTACCGGCGTTGCCGAGCACATCAACAAGTTCTGGGAGCCTCGGATGCGGCGCCAATTCTTCGAGATGCTGGACGCCGGCACGGAGAATTTCGACGACCTTGTGATCGCCGCCTCGGCCAAGATCAAGCGACCGATCAGCCCAGCGGAGGCCGACACGAAGCTTGGACTCAAGGCTTTCCCGGCCGACATCGTCGCTTCCCAGAAATAGTCGCAGCGACCGGCGGTCTTACATTTCTTTTTGCTAAAGTTTAAGCTGCCGCTACCTGGTCGGCTCTGCTATGTTTGACGATCGGAAATCGTCAGGCCAGGCGGAAGAACTCGTGAGGCCGATCGAGACCAGATACGCGCGCAGCGGAGAGGTGCGGATCGCCTATCAGGTGGTCGGCCAGGGCGCGTTCGATCTGGTCTTCGTGCCGGGCTTCATTTCCAATCTCGATCTGCATTGGGAAGACGAAGGCTACAGCCGCCTGTTGAAACGGCTCTCGGCCTTCTCGCGCCTGATCCTGTTCGACAAGCGCGGCACCGGGCTTTCCGACCGCGTCGACAACCACAATCTGCCCAGTCTCGAAACGCGCATGGACGATGTGCGCGCGGTGATGGACGCCGCCGGCAGCGGCCGGGCGGCGATCCTCGGCGCCTCGGAGGGCGCGCCGATGGCGATGCTGTTCGCCGCCACCTATCCGGAGCGGACGCGCGCGCTCGTCCTCTATGGCGCCTATGCGCATTTCCACAGATGGGTGATGCCGCCGGAACGGCTGGAAGCTTTCATTGAGACGGCGGAGACATCGTGGGGCACCGGCGCCACCTTGCCGAATTTCGCGCCTGGCCGGGTGGACGATACCCACTTCACCCAGTGGTGGGCCCGGTTTGAGCGGCTGTCGGCCAGTCCGACGGCGGCCGCAGCGCTTGCCCGCATGAACGCCGATATCGACGTGCGCGATATACTCGGGATGATCAGGGTGCCGGCATTCCTGATCCATCGCCGCAACGACGCCCGCGTCGACCCCGATGCCAGCCGCTTCCTGGCCAGGAAGATCCCCGGCGCTCGCCTGGTCGAGATCTCTGGGCGCGACCACCCGATCTGGACCGGCGACGTCGACCGAGTGGCCGATCTGATCGAGGAATTCCTGACCGGAGAACCGGCGGTGGCCGACACCGAGCGCGTGCTGGCGGCGCTGCTGGGGACGCGCATCTACGACACGGCCAAGCTCGGCGACCGCATGTGGAGCGAGCGCAGCCAGCGCTTCCAGGAAACCTGGCGGCTTCTGGTCGGCCGCCATGGCGGCCGTACGGCCGGCACGCATGGCGAATTGATGATGTCGCGCTTCGATGGGCCGGCGCGCGCCGTGCGCTGCGCCGCGGCGCTGCGCGAGGCGGCACAGCAGATCGGCGTGGCCAGCGCGCAAGGCGTGCATGTTGGCGAGATCGAAATGCGCGGCCAGCCGGTCGGGCTGACGGCGCGGGTGACGATGCAGCTCGCCGCGCATGCCGGGCGCGGCGACATCCTCGCCTCGCGGCTAGTCGCCGATCTCGCAATAGGTTCCGGCCTGCATTTCGTCGATGCCGGCCGCGTCAGCCTCGATGAGGTGGACGAGCCCATGCCGGCAGTTCTGGCGACGTCGGAGCAGCATCTGGAGCCGGCCTGCCGGCCCAAGGCAAGGCCCGCCGAGCCGGCCGCGCTGACGGCGCGCGAGAGCGAGGTGGTGAACCTGATCGCCGACGGCAAGAGCAATGCCGCGATCGCCGCCGAACTCTGCCTCAGCGAGCACACGGTCAAGCGCCACGTCGCCAACATATTGCTCAAGCTCGACCTGCCGTCGCGGGCGGCGGCGGCGGCCTTCTCGGCCAGACATGCTGGCCCGGACGGGCCATGAGAGCCATGGCGCTTTCGGGCGAAGCGGTCGGGGCGCCCTAAGAGGTATCAATTCTCCCCATGCAGGCTAGGCGATGCAGCCACGAAAGCACTGCGAATGGAGGATGAAATGCTGAAATTGAATCGCAAGATCGGATTGCTGGCATTTGCCGCGGGCGCGTTGCTGGCCATCACTCCGGCGCGGGCCGAGGACGCCTCGGCAACCGCGGCCTACAAAGATATCCAGGCCACGCTCGGCACGGTGCCCGACATGTTCAAGACGCTGCCCGATGTCGCGGTGGCCGGCGCGTGGGCCGAGATCAAGGGCGTGCAGCTCAATCCGAACACCGCCCTCAATGGCAAGACCAAGGAGCTGATGGGCCTGGCGGTCGCTTCGCAGATCCCCTGCCAGTACTGCATCTATTTCCACACGCTGGCGGCCAAGGCGAACGGCGCGAGCGACGAGGAGATCAAGGAGGCCATCGCCATGGCGGCGATCGTGCGCCACTGGTCGACGATGCTCAACGGCAGCCAGGTCGACCTCGCCACATTCAAGAAGCAGACCGACGACCTGTTCGCCGCCGTCAAGGCGAAGTCGCAGTGAAAGACCCTCGGCCCGGCGGTCACGCCGGGCTGCGTCCCGAGCAACGGAACGCCCGATCAGACGGGCCATGGAGGCAAGAAATGTTGACCAAGACAAAGACAGTGGATGGCGCCGCGATCAAGAAGGCGATCGAGGGCCGTGACGGCAAGCTCTTGTCGAGCTTCTACAATGACGATGCGCTGGTGCGGGTGATCGACCGGAACAATCCGCCGAGCAAGCCGCGCGAGATCCGCGGCCGCGCGGCGATCAGCACCTTCTGGGACGATATCTGCAGCCGGGCGATGACCCACAAGGTGGATACCACCATCGCCGAGGGGGACAACCTCGCCTTCATGCAAGCCTGCGCCTATCCGGACGGCACAAAAGTGTACTGCGCGGCGATGGTGGAGCTGAAAAACGGCCTGATCGCGCGGCAGACCGTCGTGCAGGCCTGGGACGAATAACAAGTCGCGGACAAATCAAACAGCGGCCTGGCCGCAATCATGAGGGAGAGCAAACATGTTCAGCGCCAGATGGCAGATCGACGCGAAGTTCGGCCAGAAGCAGACCGCACTCGAGCTGATGCGGAAATGGGAGCGCGAGATCGGCTCGCAGGTCGGGCTCGCTGACTTGAATTTTCGCCTCATGACCGGCTCGATCGGCGCACGTGAAGCGACGATCGAGTCCCATCACGAGGTCGAAAGCCTGGCCCAGCTGGAAGCGTTCTTTGCCAAGATCGCCAAGATCGACGCGCACGCCAAATGGGGCAAGGAATTAGAGCCCTATGTGGTGTCGGGCACCAGCCAGTGGCAGATCTTCCGCATCGTGGAATAGCTGCACCGTCGAAGAGCCGGGGCTGAGAGGCCGCCGGCGAGCACGAAGGCGCGAGTGGCCGCGACGCGGGCGGCCGCTCGTCAGCATCAGATCGACAGGGCCAGGGACCGAGCATCCCGGCACGGCCGGCCCCGGCCGGGTTGGCTGCCATGTCATGGCTCTCCCGGGCCATGCCCCGCTGGCCCTTTCGGGCGAAGCGGCGCGCACCGGATTGGTGCAATGTGCTCTTCCTGCACCGTCGAACGCACCCGCCCGTCGAGGCGGCATAACGAAGCAACAAATGCGTCGCGCCGACGCCGCATGGCGGTGGGCGCAATCAAGGGAGCAAACCGATGACCGACGAAACCCATGCAAAACTGCGTGAAAGCCTGCGCGGGGAGGTGATCCTGCGTGACGATGCCGGCTACGACGAGGCCCGCAAGGTCTATAACGGCATGATCGAAAAGCGCCCGCTGCTGATCGCACGCTGCGCCGATGTCGCCGACGTGATCACCGCCGTGAAATACGCGCGCGACAACGACCTGCTGATCGCCGTGCGCGGCGGCGGGCACAACGGCGCCGGGCTGGGGATTTGCGACAACGGCCTCGTCATCGACCTGTCGATGATGAAAGGGGTCCATGTCGATCCGAAAACGCGCACCGTGAGGGTCGGGCCAGGCTGCACGTCGGGTGACGTGGACCATGCCACCCATCCTTTCGGGCTGGCTGTTCCGGCCGGCATCGTCTCGACCACGGGCGTTGCCGGTCTGACCCTCGGCGGAGGGACGGGCTATCTCACGCGCAGATACGGTCTCACCATCGACAATCTGGTCGAAGCCGATCTGGTGCTGGCCGACGGCAGCGTGGTGACAGCCAGCAAAGCCGAGAATCCCGACCTGTTCTGGGCGCTCCGGGGCGGCGGCGGCAATTTCGGCGTCGTGACCAGCTTCCTGTTCCAGGCCCATCCCGTGAACATGATCTTCGGCGGCCCGGTGTTCTGGGAGGCCAAGGATGCGTTGGCCGTCATGCAGACCTATCGCGACTACCTGCCGGAGGCGCCGGAAGATCTTGGCGCCTTTGTCGGCCTGAAAACCGTTCCCTCGACCGATCCCTTCCCGCGCGAATATTGGGGCAAACGCGCCTGCGCCATCATCTCCTGCTACAACGGCACCGAGGAGGACGGGCGCAAGGCCATGGCGCCGCTGCTCGACAATCTGCCGCCGCCGATTTTCAACTGGATGGGCATGATGCCATTCCCGGCCTTGCAGGCGTTGTTCGATCCACTGCTTCCGAAAGGCCTGCAATGGTATTGGAAGGGCGATTTCGTGAAGTCGCTTCCCGACGAAGCCATCGCCACCCATATCGCGCAGGCCGCCGCGGCGCCGAGCGAATTGTCGCTCATGCATCTTTACCCGATCGACGGCGCCGTTCGCCGCGTCGGCAAGAACGAGACCGCATGGAACGCGCGCGACGCAACCTGGTCGATGGTCATCGCCGCCATCGATCCCGATCCGGGCAAGGCCGCCGACCTCACCAGGTGGGCCAAGACCTACTGGACGAGCATCCACCCCCATAACGGCGAAGGCGGTTACGTGAATTTCATGATGGACGACGAAGGAGAAGCGCGCGTGCAGGCGAGCTATGGCGCAAATTACGAGCGGCTGAGCCAGGTGAAGCGCACCTATGACCCCTTCAACGTCTTCCGGGTCAACCAGAACATCAAGCCCGCGACTTCGATGACGGAAGGCAGGACAGCCGCTTAATTCTTATGCTGATCCCGCCGACACAGGGATCGTCGCGCCGAGGTCGGACTGCCTCCGAATTGCTCTTCGCAATTCGGTGCAATCCGACCTCTCCCACAAGGGAAGAGGCAGAAGGCGCCTAGCCGTGGGCCACCATCACGTGGCGGACGGCGGTGTAGTCCTCCAGCGCGTAGAGCGACATGTCCTTGCCGTAGCCGGACTGCTTCAACCCGCCATGCGGCATCTCGTTGGTCAGCATGAAGTGCGTGTTGATCCAGGTGCAGCCATATTGCAGGCGGGCGGCCGTCGCCATGGCGCGCGAGACGTCTTTCGTCCACACCGACGAGGCCAGGCCGTAGTCGCTGTCGTTCGCCCAGTTCACCGCTTCATCGACGTCGGAGAAGCGAGTGACCGAGACGACCGGACCGAACACCTCGCGGCGCACGATCTCGTCTTCCTGCAGCGCGCCGGCGACGACGGTCGGCTGGTAGTAGAAGCCGGAGCCCTCGCCCGGCTTGCCGCCGGTGGTGATCTCGATGTGCTTCAGTTCCGAAGCGCGTTCGACGAAGCTCGACACGCGGTCGCGCTGGCGGCGCGAGATCAGCGGCCCGATCTCGTTCTCGGTGTCGTCCGGCTGGTTGTATTTGATGGTCGAGACGGCGGAAGAGAGGTCGGCGACGAGCTTGTCGTAGATCTTCTTGCCGGCATAGATGCGGCAAGCGGCGGTGCAGTCCTGGCCGGCATTGTAATAGCCGAAAGCGCGCAGGCCGTTGACCACCGCGCCGAGATCGGCGTCGTCGAAGACGATGACCGGCGCCTTGCCACCAAGCTCCAGATGCGTGCGCTTGACCGACTTGGCGGCCGCCTGCAGCACCTTCTTGCCGGTGGCGACGTCACCGGTGATCGAGATCATGTTCACCTTGGGGTGGTTGATCAGCGTGTTGCCGACGCTGTCGCCGCGGCCGAGCACGACATTGACGACGCCCTCGGGCAGCACCTTGGCGAGGATCTTCGCCAGCTTCAGCGCCGTCAGCGGCGTCTGCTCCGACGGCTTGAAGACGACCGTGTTGCCGCCGCCGATCGCCGGCGCCAGCTTCCAGGCCATCATCATCAGCGGATAGTTCCAGGGCGCGATGGAAGCGACGATGCCGACCGGGTCGCGCCGCACCATCGAGGTGTGGCCCGGAATATATTCGCCGGCAACCTGGCCGGGCATCGAACGCACCGCGCCGGCAAAGAAGCGGTAGCAGTCGACGATCGCCGGAATCTCGTCATTGAGCACGGCGTTGATCGGCTTGCCGCAATTCAGCGCTTCGAGCGCCGCGAAGTCCTTCGCCTCGGCCTCGATGCGGTCGGCGATCTTGAGCAGATAGCCCGAGCGCTGCGCCGGCGTGGTGCGCGACCAACTGACGAACGCTCGTTCGGCCGCAGCGACGGCAGCCTCGATCTGCGCCGGACTCGCTTCAGGCAAGTTGAGGATCGTCGCGCCGGTCTTCGGATTGAGGATCGGCTCCTCCGTCTCGGTGCCCTTCTCGAATTTCGAGCCGATCAGCATCTGGGTGTCCATGGACGTCACTCCCTAATCAATTCGGTTATTTGCCCGAACCGGCGATCTGGTCGCCGTCGCGGGTCAGGTAATAGGCAAAGAGGATCGGCAGCAGCGTCACCAGCACGACGACCATGGCCACGACATTGGTGACCGGGCGCTGGCGCGGGCGGATCAGTTCCTCCAGCATCCAGATCGGCACGGTCTGCTGCTGGCCGGCGGTGAAGGTGGTGACGATGACCTCGTCGAAGGAGAGCGCGAAGGCGAGCATGCCGCCGGCGAGCAATGCGGTTGCGATGTTGGGCAGCACGACATGCCGGAACGTCTGGAAACCGTCAGCCCCGAGGTCCATCGAGGCCTCGATCATCGAACCGGAGGTGCGGCGGAAGCGGGCGACGGCGTTGTTGTAGACGACGACCACGCAGAAGGTGGCGTGGCCGAGCACGATCGTCCAGAACGAGAACGGGATGTCGGCCAGCGCAAAGGCCGAGCGCAGCGCAATGCCGGTGATGATGCCGGGCAGCGCGATCGGCAGGATGACCAGCAGCGAGATGGCCTCGCGGCCGAAGAAGCGCGTCCGCGAGACGGCGGCGGCGCAGAGCGTGCCGAGCATCAGCGCGATCGCCGTCGAGATGGCGGCGACGCGGACAGAGAGCGACAACGCATCCCAGACGTCCGGCCGGTTCCAGGTGACGGCGAACCATTGCGTGGTGAACCCCGGCGGCGGCCAGACGAAACTCTTCTCTTCCGTCGTGAAGGCATAGACGAAGATCAGGAGGATCGGCAGGTGCAGGAAGAGCAGGCTGCAGGCGGCGGCGATCTTCAGGCCGAGCGGAGCGGATTGGCCACGGTCAGAGCGCATCGAAAGCCCCCATGCGCTTGGCGCCCCATAGATAGAAGCCCATGATGACGATGGGCACCACGGTGAAGGCGGCGGCCAACGGAATGTTGCCGGCGGTGCCCTGCTGTGAATAGACGGCCTGGCCGATGAACAGGCGCGAGGTGCCGATGATCTGCGGGATGATGTAGTCGCCCAAGGTCAGCGAGAAGGTGAAGATCGAGCCGGCGACGATGCCGGGCAGCGCCAGCGGGAACAGCACGTTGCGGAAGGTCTGGCCGGGCGAGGCGCCGAGATCGGACGAGGCCTCGACCAGATTGCCGGGCACGCGTTCGAGCGCGGCCTGCACCGGCAGGATCATGAAGGGCAGCCAGACATAGACGAAGACGATGAAGGTGCCGGTGAAGGAGACCGACAGCGAGTTGCCGCCGACGATCGGCAGCGACAGCCAGGCATCGAGCAGCCAGAGCAGGTTCAGCTTGGCGAGCAGCCAAGTGAGGATGCCTTCCTTGGCCAGGATCAGCTTCCAGGCGTAAATCTTGACCAGATAGCTCGACCACAGCGGCAGCATGACGCCGAGATAGAACAGCGCCTTCCAGCGGCCGCGCGCATAGCGCGCCGCGTAATAGGCGATGGGGAAAGCAATGATCGCCGAGGCAAGCGTGACCAGCGCCGCCATCGTCACCGTGCGCAGGATGATGTCGAGATTGGCTGCCTGGAACAGGTCGCCATAGGTCTTCAGCGTGAACTCGCGGTTGATGAGGCCGGAAAACTCGTCGATCGAGAAGAAGCTCTGCGCCAGCAGTGCGAACAGCGAGCCGATATAGACAATGCCGAGCCATAGCACGGGTGGCAGGAGCATGAGCAGCAGCAGAAGCTTCGGCTGCCGCCAGAAGAGATCGGACAGCGCGCCGCGCATGCCGCCGCTGCCGGGCAGGATGGCGGGGGTGGGGTTGGATTGAACAGCGGCGACGGTCATGGGGACACCGCGTGCTGAAGGGCATTGTGGGGGAAGCCGAGATCCTTCGCGCCCCCCTCTGTCCTGCCGGACATCTCCCCCACAAGGGGGGAGATCAGCCGTCGCCTGCGATTTCGCCAGTCACCAACGTCGGAAGGATGCGTGGGGCGCCGAAACAGCCAATCTCCCCCCTTGTGGGGGAGATGGCCGGCAGGCCAGAGGGGGGCGCCGTAGAGCGCCTCGCCTGCCTGACTGGCCACTATCCCGAGCACGGTCATGCCGGCTCATCCATCAGATGCAGGCTCTCGCGGTTGAAGGTGAGCATCACCGCCTCGCCTTCCGCCGGCAGCGCCATGCCCGCCGGCACCACCGCGTGCAGCCTCAACCCGTCGGCGTCGAGCGCCAGCCTTGTCGTGGCGCCGAGGTAGTTGGTCCCGACCAGGCGCGCGGCGACGCCGTCGCCGCTGGCCGCGCTGGAGATGCGGATGGACTCCGGGCGCAGACTCCCCCAGCGATGCTGGCCGGAATAGCGCTGGACGAAATCCGGCGGCAGCACGTTGGACGAGCCGACGAAATCGGCGACGAAGCGTGTGTTTGGGCGCTGGTAAATATCTTCCGGAGTGCCGATCTGCATGATCCTGCCATCGTTGAAGACGGCGACGCGGTCGGCCATGGAAAGCGCCTCGCCCTGGTCGTGGGTGACGAAGACGAAGGTGATGCCGAGCACCTTCTGCAGCGATTTCAATTCCTCCTGCATGTTCTCGCGCAGCTTGAGGTCGAGCGCGCCGAGCGGCTCGTCCAGCAGCAGCACCTTGGGCTGGTTGACCAACGCACGGGCAAGCGCGACACGCTGGCGCTGGCCGCCGGATAGCTGGCCGGGGCGGCGCGCGCCATAGCCCGGCAAACGCACCAGCGACAGCGCTTCCTCCGCCGCCTTCAGCCGCTCGGCCTTGCCGACGCCCTTGACCATCAGGCCGTAGGCGACGTTGTCGAGCACGTTGAGATGCGGGAACAGCGCATAGTCCTGGAAGACGGTGTTGACGTTGCGGCGATAGGGCGGAACGCCCTCGGCGCGGGCGCCGAAGATGGAGATCGAGCCGGCCGTCGGCTGCTCGAAGCCGGCGATGAGACGCAGGCAGGTCGTCTTGCCGGACCCTGACGGCCCCAGCATGGCGAAGAACTCGCCCGGTACGATGTCGAGATCGACGGCGTCGACGGCGCGCACGTTGCCAAAATGGCGCGAGACTTGTTTGAAGGAAACGGCAGAGGTCATGGGCCTGTCTGTCTATAGCCGGGCTGTCTATAGCCTGGTCTGGGAAATTCGCGCGGCGAACCACCTCCCCGCGAGAGGTCGCGGTTCAGCCTCGGGTGGGGATCGCCCCCACCCCGACACTGCATCTCGAACCTACCCCCGGAGGGGAGGACTAGGAGATCACCGGCCGCCGATGACGCCGATATAGTCCGACACCCAGCGGTAGTAAGGCACGCACTGGTCGTTCTGGCTGGCGCATTTCGATACCGGCGTCTTCCAGAACTTGATCTTGTCGAAATTCTCGTAGCCGTTGGTCTTGCAGCCTTCCTCGCCGAGCAGTTCGTTACCCTTGCAGGCGGCGGGCACGACCGGCAGCGAGCCGAACCAGGCCGAGACGTCGCCCTGGACCTTCGGCGACAGGGAATGCTCGAGCCACATATAGGCGCAGTTCGGATGAGCGGCGTCGGCTTCCATCATGGTGGTGTCGGCCCAACCGGTGACACCTTCTTCCGGCACGGTCGAGGCGACCGGCTTCTTGGCGGCGACCAGCGTGTTGACCTGATAGGGCCATGAGCCGGAGGCGACCACGCCTTCGTTCTGGAAGTCGTCGACCTGGATCGCGGCATCGTGCCAGTAGCGGCCGACCAGCGTGCGTTGCGTGCGCAAAAGATCGAGCGCCGCCTTGTACTGGTCCTCATTGAGCTCGTAAGGGTCCTTGATGCCGAGTTCCGGCTTGTGGAACATCAAATAGTTGGCGGCGTCGGCGATGTGGATCGGGCCGTCATAGGCCTGGACGCGGCCCTTGTTCGACTTGCCGTCGGGCAGCTTCATTTCCTCGAAGACGACGTTCCAGCTCTTGGGCGCTTCCTTGAAGACGTCGGTGCTGTACATCAGGATGTTCGGGCCCCACTGATAGGGAACGCCGTAATGCACCTTGTCGACGGTGAACCACGGCGCATCCTTCAGGCGGTCGTCGACGGTCTTCCAGCTTGGGATCAGATCGGTGTTGATCGGCTGGACACGCTTGCCGGCGACGAGGCGCAGTGAAGCATCGCCCGAAGCGGTGACGAGGTCGAAGCCGCCTTCGTTCATCAGCGAGACCATCTCGTCCGAGGTGTTGGCGGTCTTGACGTTGACCTTGCAGCCGCTTTCCTTCTCGAAAGCCGTCACCCAATCATAGCCCTTGTCGGTCTCGCCACGCTCGATATAGCCCGGCCAGGCAACGATGTTGACCTCACCCTCGCCCTTGCCGAGTTCCTTGACCTGGGCGATGGCCTGACTGGAAAAAGTCAGCGCGACTGTCAGCGCCGTGCACGACTTCAGGAATGCATTCATCGTCGATCTCCCATTGCTAGGGGCAGCGCTCTCAGGGCGCGGCTTTGTTCCCTGAACGAAAGGTGCTGTGAAAAATCCGGTTTCGCAAATTCATTTATCAGAAAGCCGATATCGGTTTTACCGATAGGTATCACAGTCGCTGGCGCACCATCCGCTGCGACTGCGCGAGGCCGATGAAGTCGCGCGCGGCCTGCGGCAGGCCCGAGCCGCGGCGCCAGACGGTGCCGACTTGGACCACTGGCAGCGAACCGGAAACGTCGCGCGATTCGATGCGGTCGCCTTCCAGCGACCAGGGCCGGTAGACGAGGTCGGGCAGCAGCGCCACGCCGGCGCCGGTGGCGACAAGGCTGCGCACCGCCTCGACCGAGCGGGTGCGGAAGGCGACATGCGGCCGGGCGCCGATCGCCGACAGCAGCTTGCCGGTGTTCTCCTCGATCTCGTCGACGGTGAGCATGATCAGCGGCTCGGACGCGATATCGCCGATCGAGATGATGTCGGCGCTGGCGAGCCTGTGGCTGAGCGGAATCCACAGCCGGTAGGCCGAAACTTCCAGGATTTCCGACTGCAGCGCCGTTCGGTCGCGCAGGTTGGACGTCACCATGACGGCGATGTCGAGCTTGCCGCCGACCAGAAGGTGCTCGAGATAGTCGCCATTGTCCTCGATGGCCGAAACCTCGACGCCGGGATAGGCGCGGCGGTAGCGCGCGAGCAGATCGGAGAGCACATAGCCGGCGACCAGCGAGGTGACGCCGAGCTGCAGGCGGCCGCCCGCGGCGGCCTGCTCGCTGGAGAAGGAACGGCGCGCATCGGAGACATCGGCCAGGATCTTGGTCGCGTGGCGCAGGAACTGGTGGCCCTTGTGGGTGATGTTGAGGCCGCGCGGATGGCGCTCGAAGAGCTCGACGCCGAGATCGCTCTCCAATTCCTTGATCGCCTCGGTGACCGAGGACTGGGAAATCGACAGGTTCTGCGCGGCGCCCGAGACGGTGCCCTGCTCGGCGACGGCGATGAAGAACTGCAATTGGCGGATGGTGAAAGCCATGGCCGGACTAAACACCGGCCAATGCGGTGCTGGGAAGTGGGCAAGGTCCAAAACTTGACGGCCGCTCTATTCGTAACTATTTAAGTTACATGAAACGCAACAGCCGACTGTCCTCGACCCTGCATATCCTCGTCCACATGGCCGACGCGCCCGACCGGGCGCTGACCTCGGAGCAACTGGCCGGCTTCATCCACACCAATCCGGTGGTCGTGCGCCGCACCATCGCCGGCTTACGCGAGGCCGGCATCGTCACCTCGTCGCGCGGCCATGGCGGCGGCTGGCAGCTCGGCCGCGCGCCGGACAAGATCTCGCTGGCCGAGATCAGCGCCGCGCTCGGCGAAACGCTGCTGCCGTTCAGCACCGAGCCGGAAAGTCCCGGGTGCCTGGTCGAGCAGGCGGTGATCGCCGTGCTCGACGATTTTCGCCTGGAGGCGGAAAGGCTGCTCACTGAGCGGCTCAGCCATATCACGCTGGCCGACCTAACGGCCGACTTCCGCCGCCGTTATGACCTGATTGGAGTATCCAGCCATGCAGTATGATGTGATCGTCGTCGGCGGCAGCTTTGCCGGCCTCTCCGCCGCCATGTATGCGGCGCGCGGGCGGCGCAAGGTGCTGGTGATCGATGCCGGGCAGCCGCGGAACCGCTTTGCCGAGCATTCGCATGGCTTCTTCGGCCAGGACGGGCGGGCGCCGTCGGACATCCTCGACGAGGCCAGGGCACAGTTGCTTGCCTATCCCACCGTCAAGGTGATGGACGGCCGCGCCGAGCGGGCCGCCGCTGCCGGCGCCGGCTTCGAGGTCCGGATGGACGATGGCGAGGGCTTCGGCGCGACACGGCTGGTGCTCGCCACCGGTGTCCGCGACATCCTGCCGGACGTTCCAGGACTTGCCGCGCAGTGGGGCAAGACGGTGCTGCATTGCCCCTATTGCCACGGCTACGAAGTGGCCGGCGGGCCGCTCGGCGTGCTGGCGACCGGACCGATGTCGCTGCACCAGGCCGAGCTGATTTCCGACTGGGGCGACGTCACGCTGTTCGCTGACGGCTTGTTCGAACCGGACACGGACCAGGCGCGGGCATTGGAGAAGCGCAACATCAGGTTCGAGCCGGCTAAAGTGGCGGAAGTGCACAACAACGGCGCCGACGGTCTGGTCGTCAGGCTGGATGGTAATCGCAGCGCAAGCGTGCGGGCGCTGTTCACCGCGCCGCGCAACGAAATGGCAAGTCCGCTCGCCGAGCAGCTGGGCTGCGCCTTCAACGAAGGCCCGCTTGGCCGGGCGATCGTCGTGGACGACAAGCAGCAGACATCGGTGCCCGGCGTCTTCGCGGCTGGAGACGCCGCGCGCCTGATGCACAACATCGCCTTCGCGGTGTCGGGCGGCGCGATGGCCGGGGTTGCGGCGCACCAGTCGCTGGTGTTCGGTTAGCTCTCGTTCCTTGGGCGCGTCAGGCTGCGGCAATACTGAGCCGGGCGCCGGCCTGGCTCAGCGCGGCGGCTATGTCGCGTGGCGGCGGCTGGTCGGTGACGAGCTCGGAAAAGCCGTCGAAGCCGCAGACCCGGACCAGTCCTTGGCGGCCGAACTTGGTGTGGTCGGTGATGACCAGCGAGCGCTGGCCACGCGACAGCACCATGCGGGCGAATTCCGCCTCTTCCAGCTCGTAGTCGGTGAGGCCGGCGGCGGCGTCGACCGCGCCGATCGAAATCACCGCGTGATCGACCGAAAAGCGGCTGACGAACTCGATCGCCGAGATGCCGAAAGCCGCGCCTGAATCGCTGCGCAGCTCGCCGCCGGCCATATAGACCTTGTTGCCGTTCACCGTCGCCAGCGTGCGGGCGATGTCGGAGGAATTGGTGACCACCGTCAGCCGGCGATGGCCGAGCAACTCTCGCGCGAGGAAGGATGTGGTCGTGCCGGTGTCTAGCATGATCGCCTCGCCATCGCGGATCGTGGCCGCGACCATCCTGGCGATCAGGCGCTTGGCTTCGGCATTTTCGCGCATGCGCCGCTCGAACGGCGCCTCGCCCACCATCGAGGCAAGGCCCACGGCGCCATGCATCTTCAGCACCGACCCGTCGTCGGCCAGCGGCTTGACGTCGCGCCGCACCGTTTCCAGCGAGACGCCCAGACGTTCGGCAAGGCTGGCTATGGTGATCGTGCCCTCCTCGTTGAGGAGCCGCAGGATTTCGCCATGCCGTTTCGAATGGATCATGTGGATGTCCGGCACTTTGACCGAATTTAAGGCTTTGGCAACGCTTTGAAAGGAGACGCTTAATATTTTCGGGCAAAACACCCAAAAAAAGTCACAGCTTTTGATTGACAGCTCTGCCACCCTGGCATGACATTAACCTTGTGACAGGCTCGGAACTGCCGCGGGAGGGTGATGGCAGAGCCGCAGCCTAGTGACCAGATCGCCTGGAACCAGCCAGGCGCGAGCTTTTGTCGAATCCGCGGGGGCGGATGCCGGGATATCATACCTGGCCAAGGGGCTCGTCGGTGCGGTGCGGGATACCGATCCTGGCGTCTCGCACCGACGAGGCTTTTTCATTTTTTGCCATCCTTGTTTTGGGCGGGGCCGGCTGAGGCCGGAACGAAGCCGTGAACGCCGAAGACCGCATCCGCGCCCTGCCGTGCTGGAACGGCGGCATCGAGATCGAGCCGCTGCCGGGCGGCCTCAGCAACGCCAATTTTGTCGTCACGGATGCGGCCGGGCGCCATGTCGTGCGCTTCGGCCAGGACTTCCCGTTCCACCATGTCTTTCGCGAGCGCGAGGTGATGACGGCGCGGGCAGCGCATGCGGCGGGCTTCGCGCCGGCCGTGCATTATGCCGAGCCCGGCATATTGGTGACGGAATTTCTTGGAGCCAAGACTTTCCTCGGAGAGGATGTGCGCGCCAATCTCGGCAGCGTGGCGGCTCTGCTGCGCGGCTTCCATCGCGAGATGCCGAACCACGTCTCCGGCGCCGGCTTCATGTTCTGGGTGTTCCACGTCATCCGCGACTATGCGCGCACGCTGGACGAAGGCGGCAGCCGAAAGAAGGATCAGTTGCCGCGCTATCTTTCGCTCGCCGACGAGCTCGAGCGGGCGCAGAAGCTTTTGCCGATCGTCTTCGGCCACAACGATCTTTTGCCGGCCAATATTCTCGACGACGGCAAGCGGCTGTGGTTGATCGACTTCGAGTATGCCGGCTTCAACACGGCGATGTTCGACCTCGCCGGCGTCGCGTCCAATGCCGGCATGAGCAACGACGAATCCTTCGCCTTCCTGACCGCCTATTTCATGAAGGAGCCGGACGGCGAAATCCGCCGTTCGCATGCCGCCATGCAATGCGCCTCGCTGCTGCGCGAGGCGATGTGGAGCATGGTCTCCGAGCTTTATCTCGACGCGCCCGGCATCGACTATGTCGCCTATACCGAGGAAAACCTCGTCCGGCTCGACGCGGCGCTTGAGAATTACTGGACGAAATGCGGGACCAAGTCATGACTTTGCCCAGCCATGCCGAAATCGTCGTCATCGGCGGCGGCATCATCGGCTGCTCCACTGCCTATCATCTGGCACGCGACCACAAGGCCGATGTGGTGCTTCTCGAGCAGGGCAAGCTGACCTCGGGCTCGACCTGGCACGCCGCCGGACTGGTCGGGCAGTTGCGCTCCTCGGCCTCGATCACGCGCGTGCTCAAATATTCCGTCGATCTCTACAAGGGACTGGAGGCCGAGACGGGCCTGGCGACCGGTTGGAAGATGACCGGCTGTTTGCGGCTGGCGACGAACGCCGACCGTTGGACCGAATTCAAGCGGCTGGCGACCACGGCAAAAAGCTTCGGCATGGACATGCAGCTTCTGTCGCCTGCGGAGGTGAAGCGCATGTGGCCGCTGATGGAGACCGGCGATCTGGTCGGCGCCTCGTGGCTGCCGACCGACGGGCAGGCAAGCCCCTCCGACATCGCCCAGTCGCTCGCCAAGGGCGCGCGCATGCATGGCGCGAAACTGTTCGAGGACGTGCGCGTCACCGGCTTTGCGATGAAGGACGGCCGCATCACGGCGGTGAAGACTTCAAAAGGCGACATCGCCTGCGGCAAGGTGGTGAACTGCGCCGGGCAGTGGGCAAGGCAGGTCGGCGCGATGGCCGGCATCAACGTGCCGCTGCAGCCGGTAAAGCACCAGTACATCATCACCGAGAAGATCGAGGGACTGGCCAACGACGCGCCGACGATCCGCGACCCCGACCGCCGCACCTATTTCAAGGAAGAGGTCGGCGGGCTGGTGATGGGCGGCTATGAACCCAACCCGCAGGCCTGGACAACCAATCTCCCAGGGGGTGACGTCCCCAACGACTGGGAATTCCGCCTGTTCGACGACGACTACGATCACTTCGAACAGCATATGACCCAGGCGATCGCGCGTGTTCCGGCTCTGCAAACCGCCGGCATCAAGCAGATGATCAACGGATCGGAGAGTTTCACGCCGGATGGCAATTTCATCCTGGGCGTCGCGCCCGAATGCGCCAACATGTTCGTCGGCGCCGGCTTCAACGCCTTCGGCATCGCATCGGGCGGCGGCGCCGGCTGGGTGCTGGCGCAATGGGTGGTCGACGACGAGGCGCCGCTCGACCTCTGGGTGGTCGACATCAGACGCTTCTCCGGCCTGCACCGCGACCGCGACTGGGTCAGCGACCGCACGCTGGAAGCCTATGGCAAGCACTACACGATCGGCTTCCCGCACGAGGAGTATCTGACGGGACGGCCGCGCATCGTCTCGCCGCTCTATGAGCGGCTGAAGACACACCGCGCCGTGTTCGGCTCCAAGCTCGGCTGGGAGCGGCCGAACTGGTTCGCACCGGACGGCGCGGCCGCCGAAGACGTCTATTCGATGGGCCGCCAGAACTGGTTCGGCCCGGTCGGCGGCGAACACCGTCATGTGCGCGAGAAGGTCGGCATCTTCGACCAGTCCTCCTTCGCCAAATACGAGCTGACCGGCGCGGACGCGCTGAAGGCGCTCGACTGGATCTGCGCCAACGACGTCAACAAGCCGGTCGGACGGCTGACCTACACGCAGCTCCTCAACACGCGCGGCGGCATCGAGGCCGACCTCACCGTGTCGCGGCTCGGCGAGGACCGGTTCTACATCGTCACCGGCACCGGCTTCCGCACGCATGATCTGTCCTGGATAAGCGACCATATCGGCTCGGGCCTCGACGCCAGGTTGAAGGACGTCACGGAAGATTTCGGCACGCTGTCGCTGATGGGGCCGCGCGCCCGCGACGTGCTGTCGGCGGTGACGGAGGCCGATGTCTCGAACGCCGCCTTCCCCTTCGGCCATGCGCGCGAGATCGCAATAGCCGGCCATAGCGTGAAGGCGCTGCGCGTCACTTATGTCGGCGAGCTCGGCTGGGAGCTGCATGCGCCGATCGCCGCCACCGGCGAGGTTTTCGACGTGCTGATGGCGGCGGGCAAGGCGCATGGCATTCGCCCGGTCGGCTACCGCGCGCTGGAATCGCTCAGACTGGAGAAAGGCTACCGCGCCTGGGGTTCCGACATCACGCCGAACGACACGCCGCTGGAGGCGGGGCTCGGCTGGGCGGTGAAGCTTCGCAAGAACACCGACTTCGTCGGACGCAGGGCGCTGGGGAAAGCAGCCGGCAAAGCGCCGACGAAACGTTTTGCCGGCTTCACCGTGGACGATCCCGAGATCGTGCTGGTCGGGCGCGAGACGATCCTGCGCAATGGCGAATCGGTGGGCTACCTCACCAGCGGCGGCCACGGCTACACGGTGGGCAAGAACATCGGCTACGGCTATGTGCGCAATGCCGACGGCGTCGGCGACGAGTTCCTTACCTCTGGCGACTACGAATTGGTGGTGGCGATGGAACGCACGCCGGCAAAAATCCATCTCGAGCCGATGTACGATCCGGCCGGAGCAAGGATAAGGGCCTGATCCACGCAGAGCGGGTCAGCTGACGCGCAGCACAAGCCCCCTGCTCGGCACGGTATCGGTTTCGCCCGGCATCGAGGCATAGGGCGCAGTTTCCTCGACGCGCTTCAACCTGCCTTGAGCCTCAAGCCCGGCGATGCGCTCGGCGAAGCCGGCCTGCCAAAGCGTGTTCTTGACGGTCAGCACGATGACGCCGCCTGGACGGCAGATGCGGATCAGCTCGTCCAGTCCCTCGACCCCGACATGGCCCGAGGTGAAGACGCCCGCCGAAATAATGCCGGCATAGGCGCCGCCGGCGAAGGGCAAAGCGTCGCCCATCGCCAGGCGATGCAGCGCCGTGTAGACGCCCTTCGCGCCTGCCTTGTCCAGCATGCCTTGCGAGATGTCGAGCGCCTCGACCCTGGGATAGCCGGTGATGGCCAGCCATTCGCCGATCAGGCCGGTGCCGGCGCCGGCGTCGAGCAACGGTTCGGCGCCGCGCGGCAAGTGCCGGGCAAGCAGCGCAAGGCATATCGTCGGGTGGCGGTAGCCGGCGGCCGACATGTCGGCGTCATAGGTCTCGGACCAGCTGTCATAGATCGCCGCCACTTCCTCAGGCCGCTTCGCGGCGTAGGCCGCGCTTAGCGAGCCGCTGTGCTTGCCGTCCGCCATTTCTGCTCCCGCCGCCGATTCGTATCCGCAATGGTAGCCAAGCGGCAAAAACTGTGGAACCGTTCCGCTATAAAACATCGTGTGATGGTAAAGGGGATGACGATGGACGAGGCGCGCGCCGCGTTGGCCGCCATTCCGGCGCTGGCAGGCTATGACGGACCGCTGCAGCGTTTGGGCGGTCTGACCAACATGGTCTACAGGGCCGGCGAAGCGTGTCTGCGCATTCCCGGCAAGGGCACGCAAGAATATATCAACCGCTCCAACGAGGCGGTGGCGGCGCGCGAGGCGGCCAGGGCCGGCGTCAGTCCCGAAGTGCTCTATGCCGATCCGGCGTCCGGCCTGATGGCGACGCGTTTTATTGCTGGCGCCGAGACGATGTCGCCCGAAAAATTCAAGGCGCGGCCGGGCAGCCCGGCGCGGGCCGGCCAGGCCTTCCACAAGCTCCACTCTTCCGGCGCGGTCTTTCCCTTCCGCTTCGAATTGTTCGCGATGATCGACGACTATCTCAAGGTTTTGTCGACCAAGGACGTGGCGCTGCCCGCCGGCTATCACGACGTGGTGCGCGAGGCGGAAGCTGTGCGCGCGGCCCTTGCCGCGCACGCAATCCCGCTCGCCGCCTGCCATTGCGACCCGCTGTGCGAGAATTTCCTCGATACGGGCGATCGGATGTGGATCGTCGACTGGGAATATTCCGGCATGAACGATCCGCTGTGGGACCTCGGCGACCTTTCGGTCGAGGGCAAATTCGATGTCGGCCAGGACGAGGAACTGATGCACGCCTATTTCGGTGGCGAGGCGAGGCCGGCGGAGCGCGGACGTATCGTCATCTACAAGGCGATGTGCGATCTGCTCTGGACGCTCTGGGGACTGATCCAGCTCGCCAACGACAATCCGGCCGACGATTTCCGAGCCTATGCCGACGGCCGCTTCGCCCGCTGCAAGGCGCTGATGGAGACAACGGAATTCTCTAGGCATCTGGCCGCGATACGCGCGGGTTAGTTCACGCCCTTCGGCACGTTCTCCGGCGGCACCTCGGTCTCCACCACCTTCTGGCGATGGAAGATGAACAGCCCGGCGAGCACGACGATGACCGCGCCGACCAGGATACGCGGCCCCGGGACATCGCCGAAGAACACGAGGCCGAAGACCACAGCCCACAGGAGCAGGGTGTAATGCAGCGGCGCCAGCGTCGAGGCCGGCGCCAGCTTCAGCGCCCTTGTGATCATCAGATGCGCGGCGCAAGAGACGACGCCGAGCAAAAGCATGGCCCCGAAATCGAGCGCCGACGGCGTGCGCCAAGCGCCGATGGTGAGCAGGCCGCCGACAATCAGCGTGCCGATGGTCTGCCAGGTAACCAAAGTCGTGTCGCTGGTGCCGCGCAGGAGACGGCCGAGGATGATAGCGAATCCGAAGGCGATGCTGCCCACGAGCGCGAAGGCCGAAGACAACGAGAACGCCGCCGAGGACGGCTTCAGGATGATCAACACGCCGCAGAAGCCGACCAGGATCGCCAGCCAGCGGCGCCAGCCGACCTTTTCGCCGAGCAAGAGATGCGACAGCGCCGCGACATAGATCGGCCCGGCCATGTAGAAGCTCATCACGTCGGCCAGCGGCAGGTAGACGACCGCGGCATAGAACAGTCCGGTATCGGTTGTGGTGGCCACGACACGCAGGAACTGCAAAACCGGCCGGTCCATGTGAAACAGCCTGGCCGTGCCCTGGTTGGCGATCATCGGACCCAGCACGATGAAGGCGCCGATCGAGCGGATAAGCACCACCTGTCCGACGGAGAAGCTCGCGACCAGCCATTTGCCCATCGCGTCGTTCAGCGCGAACATGAAGTCGCCGGCCAGCATCAAGAGGATGCCGGCGAGCAACATGTTCCTGATCGTGAAATTGCGCGCAAGGGACAGGGCCATGCCGGCTCCCTAGCCGCAAGCAGCCGGTTTGACGAGGGAAATCCGGGGAAATCGGTAAGACCAGCGGCGGAAATCGGCTAGCCGGCCTTGTGCCGCCTGTTCACTTGCCTCGGCCGGCCGGCGATCGACAGCCTGGTCTCCTGCCTGGTCCGCTCGGCCACAACCCTGCCCCTGGCAATGACGCAGAGGCGCTCGGGGCGCAGGCGAACGGCTTCGATCGCATTGCCGGCATCGAGCACGACGAGGCTCGCCCGCTTGCCGACCGCGAGACCCAGATGGTCCAGTCCCATGATGGCGGCGTTGACGTTGGTCACCATGTCGAAGCAGCGCGCCATGTCGGCCGGGCTCGACATCTGCGCGACATGCAGGCCCATGAAGGCGACGTCGAGCATGTCGGCAGTGCCTAGCGAATACCAGGGGTCGAGCACGCAATCCTGGCCCCAGCCGACGCGAATGCCGAGCGCCTGCATCTCCTTGACCCGGGTCAGGCCGCGCCGCTTCGGGAAGGTGTCGTGGCGCCCCTGCAGCATGATGTTGATCAGCGGATTGGGGATTGCCGACACGCCGGCCTCGGCGATGAGCGGCAAAAGCTTCGAGACGTAGTAATTGTCCATCGAATGCATGGAGGTGAGGTGCGAGCCGGCCACCCTGCCCTGCAACCCGAGGCGCTGCGTTTCATAGGCCAGTTGCTCGATATGGCGCGACAGCGGATCATCGGTCTCGTCGCAATGCATGTCGACCATCAGGCCGCGTTTGGCCGCGATCTCGCAAAGCTCCGTGACCGAGCGCGTGCCATCCGCCATGCTGCGCTCGAAATGCGGGATGCCGCCGACGATGTCGACGCCCATGTCGAGCGCGCGGATGGTGTTGTTCAGCGCCGTCGGCGAGCGATAGAGGCCGTCCTGCGGAAACGCGACCAGTTGCAGGTCGATATAGGGCGCGACGGTTTTCTTGACATCGAGCAGCGCTTCCACCGCGAGCAACCGGTCGTCGCAGACGTCGACATGGCTGCGGATGGCGAGCAGGCCCATCGACACCGCCCAGTCGCAATAGGCGAGCGCGCGCTCGCGCACCGCTTCATGCGTCAGAAGCGGCTTCAACTCGCCCCAGAGCGCAATGCCTTCGAGCAGCGTTCCGGAAGCGTTGATGCGCGGGGTGCCGTAAGACAGCGTCGCATCCATATGGAAATGCGGATCGACGAAGGGCGGCGAGACCAGATTGCCGCGGGCGTCGATCTCGCTCGGCGCGGAGCCCGGCAGTTTCTGCTCGACCGCCCGAATGGTTTCGCCGGCAATGCCGATATCGGCAATCCTGCCGTCCGGCAGCGTGCCGCCGCGCACGATGAGGTCGAAATCCATCTGTCGTCACCCTTTTCAAGAATCGGCAATCATCGTGGCCGAAAAGACAGCCCGGCGCAGCCTTTTCTTTCCCCGGGAGCCGAAAGGTTCCATCGCGCCGCAACTCGCTCTATAAGCCGCCTCTCGCCCTCGTGGCGAATCCGAAAATCTCGCAGCCAGACACAGGATCGGCCGTTGTTTCGCTTCTTCCGTTCCACGGAAAACCAGCGCCTCATCGCAAGGCTGGTGAGGGAATCCTTCCACGAGCATAAATTCGGCTATGGCGCGGCCATAGTGTCGATGCTGGTGGTGGCCGCCATGACCGGTGCCAGCGCCTGGATCCTGCGCGAGATCACCAACGAATTCGTCGTCTTCAAGAGGCTCGACCGTGTCAACATGATAGCGGCGAGCGTCGCGGGAATCTTCCTGCTCAAGGGCTTCGCAACGTTCGTGCAGGCCTATTGCATGAGCCGTGTCGGCAACGCCATCATCGCCGACCGGCAGCGCAAAATCTACGATCGCATCCTGGCGCAAGGCATCGAATTCTACCATTCGACCTCGTCGGCCGACCTGATCGCCCGCATGACCAACAACGCTCAGGCCGCGCGCAGCGTGCTCGACCTCGTCGTCACCTCTTATGTGCGCGACCTAGTGACCTTGATCGTGCTGGTCGCGGTCATGGTTTGGCAACAGCCGTGGCTGTCGCTGATCTGCTTTGCCGTCGGGCCAGTAGCGATCTATGGCGTCAACCGCATCCTGAAACGCGTGCGCAAGATCGCGTCCATGGAATTCATGTCGCTTGGCCAGATCGTGCATGTGATGCAGGAGACGGCGATCGGAGTGCGCGTCGTCAAATCCTTCAACCTCGAAGGCGCGATGCGCAAACGCATGTACAAGGCCGTCTCCGATGTCGAGAACCGCGCCAACAACATCGCGACGTTGGAGGCAGCCACCAGCCCGGTGATGGAAACGCTTGCCGGCCTGGCGATCGCCGGGGCGGTCTTCGTCAGCGGGTTCCTGGTGCTGCAGGGCGGGCAAATGCCGGGCAACATCATGGCCTTCATCGCGTCGCTGCTCCTGGCCTATGAGCCGGCAAAGCGCCTGGCCCGCGTTCGCATCTCGCTCGAGACCGGCATCGTCGGCGTGCGCATGATGTTCCAGCTCGCCGACCGGCCGCTGACGCTCGCCGAGAAACCCGGCGCCACTCCGCTGCAACCCGGCCCGGGCGAAATCCGCTTCGACGACGTCGGCTTCGCCTATCCGGAAAGCGCGCCCGTGTTCGACGGCTTCAACCTGACGCTCAAGGCCGGCAAGATGACGGCGCTGGTCGGGCCATCCGGCAGCGGCAAGTCGACGATCCTCAACCTGATCATGCGCATGTACGACCCGCAGACCGGCAAGGTGATGTTCGACGGCCAGGACATCTCGTTCGCGACGCTCGATTCGCTCAGGCAGAAGATCGCCTATGTCAGCCAGGACACGTTCCTGTTCGCCGGCACCGTCATGCACAACATCCGTCTCGGCCGCGAGGGCGCGACCGACGAAGAGGTGATCGCCGCCGCCAAGGCCGCCAACGCGCATGAGTTCATCAGCGCCATGACCAAGGGTTACGACACGGAGGTCGGCGAGAACGGTTCGCTTTTGTCCGGCGGCCAGCGCCAGCGCATCTCGATCGCGCGCGCCATGCTGCGCAACGCCGAGATCCTGCTGCTCGACGAGGCGACCAGCGCGCTCGACGCCGAGTCGGAAGCGCTGTTCCGCGACGCGCTGCAGCAGCTCACCGTCGGCCGCACGACCATCGTGATCGCGCATCGGCTTTCCACCGTGCACCAGGCCAACACGATCGTGGTGCTGGAAAAGGGCAAGGTGGTGGAAAGCGGCCCGCACAAGGCCCTGCTCAAGCAGGGCGGGCTCTACCAGAAACTTTATGAATATCAGCTGATGCCGTAGTGCGGCGCCTCTCCTTCTCCCCTTGCCGGAGAAGGAGAAGCGTTCATTACTCCGGCACTTTCCGCACAGCGCCCTTGTCGGCGCTGGTGGCGAAGGCGGCGTAGGCGCGCAGCGCGGTCGTCACTTTGCGCTTGCGCTTTTCGGTCGGCTTCCAGCCATCCGGGCCTTTCGCATTCATCGCCGTGCGGCGCGCTTCGAGCTCGGCGTCGCTGATGGCGAGCCGGATCGTGCGGTTGGGGATGTCGATCTCGATCGTGTCGCCTTCCTGGACCAGCCCGATCGCGCCGCCTTCGGCGGCTTCCGGCGAAACGTGGCCGATCGACAGGCCGGACGTGCCACCGGAGAAGCGGCCGTCGGTGATCAGGGCGCAGGCTTTGCCGAGGCCCTTCGACTTCAGGTAGCTGGTCGGGTAGAGCATCTCCTGCATGCCGGGGCCGCCGCGCGGTCCCTCATAGCGGATGACGACGATGTCGCCGGCCTTGATCTCGTTGCCGAGGATCGCCTTGACGGAGGCGTCCTGGCTTTCGAAGACGCGAGCCGGGCCGGTGAACTTCAGGATCGATTCGTCGACGCCGGCGGTCTTCACGATGCAGCCGTCGAGCGCCAGATTGCCCTTCAGCACGGCAAGGCCACCGTCTTTCGAGAACGGCGTCTTGGCCGAGCGGATGACGCCTTTCTCCCGGTCGGTGTCGAGCTCGTCCCAGCGGCGGTCCTGGCTGAAGGCCACCTGGGTCGGCACGCCGCCGGGAGCGGCCAGGAAGAAGTCGCGGACGTTTTCGGCAGAGGTGCGCGAAATATCCCAATGGTCGAGGGCCTCGCCAAGGGTCGCCGTGTGCACAGTCGGCAGGTCGCGATTGATCAGACCGGCCTCGTCGAGCTGGCCGAGAATGGCCATGATGCCGCCGGCGCGGTGGACGTCCTCCATGTGGACGTCGGACTTGGCTGGCGCGACCTTGCAAAGCACAGGCACCTTGCGCGACAGCCGATCGATGTCCTCCATGGTGAAATCGACCTCGCCCTCATGGGCGGCGGCGAGGATGTGCAGAACCGTGTTGGTCGAACCACCCATGGCGATATCGAGCGCCATGGCGTTCTCGAAGGCGCCCTTGGAGGCGATGCTGCGCGGCAGTGCCGTTTCGTCGTCCTGCTCGTAATAGCGCTGGGCGAGATCGACGACGAGATGGCCGGCCTCGACGAACAGGCGCTTGCGGTCGGCATGGGTGGCCAAGGTCGAACCGTTGCCGGGCAGAGACAGGCCCAGCGCCTCGGTCAGGCAGTTCATCGAATTGGCGGTGAACATGCCGGAGCAGGAACCGCAAGTCGGGCAGGCCGACCGCTCGATGACCTTGACGTCCTCGTCGGAGATCTTGTCATCGGCAGCCGCGACCATGGCGTCGACCAGATCGAGCGCCTGCGCCTTGCCGGCCAGCACCACCTTGCCGGCCTCCATCGGTCCGCCCGAGACGAAGACGGTCGGGATATTGAGGCGCAGCGAAGCCATCAGCATGCCGGGGGTGATCTTGTCGCAGTTGGAGATGCAGACCATGGCATCGGCGCAATGCGCGTTGACCATGTATTCGACCGAGTCGGCGATCAGCTCGCGCGACGGCAGCGAATAGAGCATGCCGTCGTGACCCATGGCGATGCCGTCATCGACGGCGATGGTGTTGAACTCCTTGGCGACGCCGCCCGCCTTCTCGATCTCGCGCGCGACAAGCTGGCCGAGGTCCTTCAGATGCACGTGGCCCGGCACGAACTGGGTGAAGGAATTGACCACGGCGATGATCGGCTTGCCGAAATCGCTGTCCTTCATGCCGGTTGCGCGCCACAGGCCGCGGGCGCCGGCCATGTTGCGGCCATGGGTGGTGGTGCGGGAACGATAGGCAGGCATCGAACTGTCCTTGCTGGCTGGCCGCGCCGATGCGCGGCGGGCGGCGCTCAAATTTTAGTCGGCAGCGGTTATAGCGATCACGGCCCGGCATGACCACCATTTTGCACTGCGCCAGATTCTTGCGGAAAAACAGCAAGCCTGTGTCGGATCGCGGCCCGCCCGGCCGTCCTTGGGCAGACGGCATGGCACCATTTCTCGCGGCCAGCCGTTTGACGGTAACCGCAAAAGAAGCATTCGGAGGACAAACACATGCAAAAGATCACCACCTGCCTGTGGTTCGACGGCCAGGCCGAAGAGGCGATGAACCATTACATTTCCATCTTCAAGAACTCGAAGGTGCTGAGCATCATGCGCTGGCCCAAGGGCCATCGTGACGAGGGCAAGGTGCTGGTGACCACGTTCGAGCTCGACGGAGTGCCGTTCCAGGCGCTCAATGGTGGACCGGAATTCAATTTCACCGAAGCCATATCGCAATCGATCGACTGCAAGACGCAGGAAGAGGTCGATCATTTCTGGACCAGGCTCAGCGAAGGTGGCGAGCCCGGACCTTGCGGCTGGCTGAAGGACAAGTTCGGCGTTTCCTGGCAGGTGGTGCCGGAACAGCTGCCGCGCCTGCTTATGGACCCCGACCGTGCCAAGGCTGGCCGCGTCATGGACGCCATGATGAAGATGGGCAAGATCGAGATCGACAAGATCGAAGCGGCGGCAAGGGGATGAGAATTAGTGAGTAGTGAGTAGTGAGTAGTGAGTAGTGAGTAGTGAGTAGCGATGCCAGCTCTTTCCAATTACCAATCAACTACTTCACTACTCACTAGAATCACGCCGCCTTGTCGCGGACCTGGTAGTCCTTGACGGTGGCGAAGCGGATCGCCTTCCAGCGCTCGGCCTCGTAATTCAGTGAGAAGGCGTGCTGGGCCAGAAACACCGGATCGTTGTCGAGGTCGCGGGCGATGTCGCCGCGATGCGCTTCGATGAAGCGCTGCACTTCCGCCTTGTCGTCGGCCGAAATCCAGCGGCAGATCGAGAAACGCGACATTTCGAAATCCACGGGAAGCGTGTATTCGATGTTGAGCCGTTCCTTGAGCACGTCGAGCTGCAGCGCGCCGACGACGCCGACGATGGCCGGCGAGCCGTCCTCGGGCGAGAACAGCTGGACGACGCCCTCCTCGGCCATCTGGTGCAGCGCTTCCTTGAGCTTTTTCGCCTTCATGGCGTCGCCGAGCCGCACGCGGCGCAAAATTTCCGGCGCGAAATTGGGCACGCCGCGGAACAGGATCTCCTCGCCTTCGGTCAGCGTGTCGCCGATGCGCAGCGTGCCGTGGTTGGGAATGCCGACGACGTCGCCGGCGTAAGCTTCGTCGGCGGTGACGCGGGTGCGGGCGAAGAAGAATTGCGGCGCCGAGAGCGACATCGGCTTGCCGGTGCGCACAAGCTTGGCCTTCATGCCGCGTTCCAGCGTGCCCGAGCAGACGCGCACGAAGGCGATGCGGTCGCGGTGGTTGGGGTCCATGTTGGCCTGGATCTTGAAGACGAAGGAGGTCATCTTCTCCTCCGTTGCCTCGACCGTTCGGGTATCGGCCTCCTGCGCGCGGGGCGGCGGGCCGTAGGCGCCCAGCGCCTCGATCAGATCGCGCACACCGTAATTGCGCAGCGCCGAGCCGAAATAGACCGGCGTCAGATGACCTTCACGGAAGGCGTCCACGTCGAGCGGGCGGCAGGCTTCCCGCGCGAGCTCCAGTTCCTCGATGAAGGCTTCGCGCTCATTGTCCGGCAAGAGCCCGGCGACGCGGTTGGAATCCGGGCCATTGACGGGCGTGCGCTCCTTTTCCTCATCACCCCTGCGCACGGCATTGAGCGCCAGGTGATAGGTGCCGGAAAACGTCCTGCCGCGGCCGATCGGCCAGGTGATGGGCGCCGTGTCGAGCGCCAGCTTCTGCTCGATCTCGTCGAGGATCTCGAACGGATCACGGCTTTCGCGGTCCATCTTGTTGACGAAGGTGATGATCGGGATGTCGCGCAGCCGGCAGACCTCGAACAGCTTCAGCGTGCGCGGCTCGATGCCCTTGGCGGCGTCGATGACCATGACGGCCGAATCCACCGCCGACAGCGTGCGGTAGGTGTCGTCGGCAAAATCCTCGTGGCCGGGCGTGTCGAGCAGGTTGAAGACATTGCCTTCATATTCGAAGGTCATCACCGAGGTGACGACGGAGATGCCGCGCTCGCGCTCGATCTTCATCCAGTCGGACCGCGTCTGGATGCGATCCTTCTTGGCCTTGACCTCGCCGGCAAGCTGGATGGCGCCGCCGAACAGCAGCAGCTTTTCGGTGAGCGTCGTCTTGCCCGCGTCGGGGTGGGCGATGATCGCGAAGGTGCGGCGGCGCGATACGGCCTGTTCGATGTCTTCTGCCAAGTCGTGGAATCCTGTCTGTGGCGCGGGCTTCTAGCAGCGCTTTCCCGGCCTGTCGACGGTTTTGGGCAGAGTGCTGGTCGCGACCCGGGAAGCGCCACGGGAAAAAGACGTTGGCCTTCAAATCCACGGACCGTCGCTACCGGCCTTTGCCGAACCAGGTGACCGACGAGATTTCCGAGCGCTCGATGCCGATGTCGCGCAGCAGGTAGTCCGGCAACTCGTCCAGCAGGGCGCGATCCCTGCGGATGCGGATGATGCGCGCAAGGAAACTTCCGCCGGCATGGCAGATATCGATGGCCACGGCGAAGGCGCGCCGGAGTACGGACGGACTGGCCGCACGCTCCTGCACAAGGATAGTCATGATCATATCTCCTTTCGATAAAACGGTGAAGGGAGGGCCACCGGTGGCCCTCCCAAAGGCCTTTTGCCGACAAAAGGTCAGGACCGGTCGTGCTCGCAGCTCACATACGGGTTCCAGTCGGCGAACATGCCGGCCGGATTGTGTCGCCAGTGCCAGACGTGGAGTTCGTAGTAGGGGTCCACCGGGTGGACGCCCACCGTCGTCTTGCGTTGCAGGGTGCGGCCGAGGAATTCAGGTACGCTTTTCCCCTTCCAGTCCTTTTCGAAGACGATGTATTCCATGCCGACGAGCTGCATCGAGCCATCGGCCTCCGGCTCGTAGGTCAGCACGTCCGGCTCGCCGAGCACCAGCTTGCCGTCGCCGGCGCGGGCGGGATGGATGAAATGGACGCCCATCGTGCCGTGCTCGTCATGCGTCGTGCATTCGAACAGCTGCTGGTAGCCGTCCGCCTTGGCGACCTTGATGTCGAGATACTTGGCCGCCATTTCTCGGGACCGGTTGAGCACGGGATCGGGCATGTCATGGGCGACTGCAGTGCTGTAAAACAGCGCCAAGGCGCCGACCGCAAGGACGATTTCCGCAAAGCGCTTCACGATCGATCCCTCCCGGTCAGGCGCTGGCGTAAGCCGTCGTCGGATCGAACAGGCGCTTGACCTCGGTGATCTTCGTCGCCGGGAAGCCGCTCATCTTGGCGTGGCGCTGGATGATCGCTTCGTCCTTGGCGAGATAGACGCAAAAAGTCTTGTCGTCGGCCACGAAGGATTCGACCCACTGGATGTCCGGACCGAGCTCGGCCAAAACGGCGTTCGAGGCCTTGGAGGCGTCGCGAAGCTGCTGGCGCTCGAAGGTGCCGACCTTGGGAATCTCCCGTTCGATGATGTATTTCTGCATTTTGCAATCTCCTTGATCTGGGTTCAAATGCCCCGGGCACCCGATCAGGTCGGTGCCGGTGACATGCCGGGGGCCGCTGCGCTAAACTGCGGTCTGGCCCGCCAGGCAGACGGAGAATTACGGAACAGGCGGCCAACGGTCCTTACGCCGCCCTTATCTTCTTCTGATCTTTTGCCTATTGCCGTTACAGGGATTGCTGCCGATGGGAATTTATTGCTTCGGCGACTTCGAACTCAATGAAGACTCCCGTGCCCTTCGTCTCGCTGGAAACGAGATCGAGGCGCAGCCCCTCGTCTTCGATTTCATCGCCATTTTGCTGCGGCACCAGGACCGTGCCATGAGCAAGGACGAATTGCTTGAGACGCTGTGGCCCGGCGTGACGGTGACCGAGGCTTCGCTGCAGCGCGTCGCGAGCCTTGCCCGCGGCATCCTTCGCCAGGGCGGTATGGAGACGTCACTGCGCAACCTGCCCCGCTTTGGCTACCGGATTTGCCTCGACCAGGCGACCGCTTCGGAAAACGGGCCGGTGCGGGCCGATGCTGGCAACGGGCCTTCGAGCCCCGGTTCATCAATCCTGTCGGCACGCGCGGCCGTTGCAGTCAGAAAATGGCATGAGGCCGCGGCTTCCTTCGCAAAAGCGGACGCCGCCGACGAGTTGCTCACGCCCGACCTCGAGGAATGGGCGCTGGCACTGGAATGCATGGGGCGGCCGGCCGAAGCGATCCCGCTTCTGGCGCGCGCGGTGACGGCCTATGGCGTCGCCGGCGAGCGCCTGCGCGCGGCTTCGCCGGCAATAACCCTGGCCAGAATCCATCTCGAGAGAGGCGAACTTGCCGTCGCCAAGGGCTGGCACAAGCGTGCCGCGCAATTGATCGATGCCGCCAACGACAGCAGGGAGCACGGCCTCTGGTGCTGGATGGGCGCGCGCATCAAGGGCGCGGAAGCCGAGCCGGAGCAGGCGCTTGCGCTCGCCGAGCAAGCCTTCGCGGTCGGCAGGCATCTCGACGATCCGGTCGTGGAGTCCCTCGGCCTGATCTATCGCGGCTTCTTCAAGCTTTGCCTCGGCGAAACCAAATCCGGGCAGGAGGATCAGGATTTTGCCGCGGCGCTCGGCCTGTCCAGCGACGTCGACCCGGTTGTCGGCGGCATCCTCTACTGCAACATCCTGTGGGCCTGCCGGAATTTCGGCGACTGGTCACGCGCCAACCAATGGACGCTTGGCTATGAGGACTGGTGCAGGGGACATGGGCTGGAAGACCTTTCGGGCTCGTGCCGGCTGCACCGCGCCGAAGTGCTCGGCGTTCATGGCACGCTGAAGGAGGCGGAGGCGTTGGTGCGCGCGGCGCTGGACCAGCTCGCCCTCGACGCGCCCTGGGCGATGGGCGATGCCTTGCGCGTGCTGGGCGATATTCACCTCGCGGCTGGAGAATTCACGGAAGCCGAAACCGCCTACCGCGCGTCGCACGCCGCGGGCTGGGATCCGCAGCCCGGGTTTGCGCTGCTGCAACTCGAGCAAGGACAGGCGGAGGCCGCTTTCAGCGCTCTCGAACGGTCCTTGGTGGGCAATGGCTGGCCGACGTTGCAGCGGCGAGGCATGGTCCTTGCCACGCTAGCCAAAGTGGCGGCGCGCATCAATCGGCGCGAGCGGGCGAGAGAGGTAATCGCCGAATTGGAGACCCAGCCGCAGCGCTGGCCGATGGCCTCCATCCAGGCGCTGACCGCGGAAGCCAAGGCGGAGCTTTTCATGCAGGAAGAGCGCCTCGCCGAAGCTGCCCGGGAGCTGCAGATCGCATGCTGGCGCTGGAACGAGATCGGCTCGCCGATCAATGTCGCCGACGCCAGGCTGTCGCTCGCGGCGCTGCTCATCAAGATCGGCGATCGCTCCGGCGCTGAGCTGGAGCTCGGCACCGCGCTGGGGGTCGCGAAGAAAGTCGACTCTTCCCGGCTCATGCGGCGCTGCGAAGAGCTGAAGGACCTGATTGCCGGCGCGCAGGCGGTAGCGGTGGGCGGTGCCTAGCCGCCTCCCACTTGAGGTCAAGCCGGCATGGTGGCATGACGGGAAATTCTCCTCAAAAGGTCCGGCATGAGCAGCGCAAAACAAGTCATCGTCGTCGGCGCCGGTATCATCGGCGCCTCGATCGCCTGGCATCTGACGAAAGCCGGCGCGCGCGTTACGGTCGTCTCGACAAGTGGCGCCGGCGGCGTCGCCACGCCGAATTCCTTTGCCTGGATCAATGCAAGCTGGGGCAATCCGGAACCCTATTTCCGGCTGCGCATCCGCGCCATGGCCGAATGGAAACGGCTGGCGAACGACCTGTCCGGCCTGCCGCTCGCCTGGTGCGGCGGCCTGTGCTGGGACCTGCCCGCGGACAAGCTCGAAGCTTACGCGGCGGAGCATTCGTCCTGGGGCTACGGCATCGAGCGGGTCGGGCGCGAACAGGCAGCGCGCATCGAGCCCAATTTGGCGGAGCTTCCCGAGTTTGCGCTTTATCTCGCGCAGGAAGGCGTGGCCGAGCCTGTGGCGACCACGAAGGCGCTGCTGGCCGATGCCGAACGGCGCGGGGCACGGATCGTCACGGGAACCGTCGACAGGTTGGCGCTGGTCAACGGCAAGGTCACGGGCGTCGTCGTTTCGGGCGAGAGCATCGCCGCCGACGAGGTGGTGATTGCAGCGGGCGCCGGTGCTCCGGCGATCGCCTCGACGGCGGGCGTGAAGCTGCCGATCGGGACCCCACCCGGCCTGATCGTGCACTCTCGCCCCTACAAGAAGCTGCTCAACGGGCTGGTGCTGGCCGAGAAACTGCATATGCGCCAGACGGCCGAGGGACGCATCGTCGCCGGCTCTGACTTCGGCGGCGGCGAGCCGGGCGAGAATCCGCAGGCCGACGCGCGCGCGCTTTTCGAGGCGATGAAAGCGATGCTGCGCGGCGCCGACGGGCTGGAACTCGACTTCCACACGATCGGCTACCGTCCGACGCCGGCCGATAGTTTCCCGATCGTCAGCCGCGCCGACGGTGTCGGCGGCCTCTACATCGCCGTCACCCATTCCGGCATCACGCTGGCGCCGGCCGTGGGGCTGTTCGCCGCCCGCGAAATCCTCGACGACGAGCGCGATGCGTTGCTCGCGCCTTACGCCCTGTCGCGCTTCGATCAGTAGCCGGCTGGCGGCGGAAGCCGCCGGCAGAGAGTATGCCGAGACCTCAGCTTGCCAGCGCCAGCGCGGCGGCAGCTGGCGTGAACGGCCGGATGCTGGTGCGGTCGCGGGTCATCGTCACGAAGCTCGATTGCGGAATCTCGTGCCAGGTGCGGCCATCGCGATCGAACGGTTCCGAGGCGATGCAACGACCAACGCCCTTGGCGAAGGCGGCGGTGTAGAGCGTCGGAGCCTGGCCGTCGGTGGCGTAGCGAACAGCGTGAAGCGCCCTTCCGTCACTGAAGGCGGCGGTCAGTTTCAGGGCCGGCTCGATGCCAGCGCGGCGCGCAGCCTCGAGCACGCGGCTGGTGGCGCGGGACACCGCGCCTTGCGGATCCTGCGCGAGGCCTTCGTCGAGCATCACGCGGAAAAAGAGTTCGGAATCCGTGGTCCCTTCGAGCTGGTCGAACAGCGCATCCGAGAGCGAATTCTCCAGCACCCGACGGACCCGCTCAAAGCCGCCGATCTGGCCGTTGTGCATGAAGGACCAATGGCCCGAGACGAAGGGGTGGCAGTTCGCGCGGCCGGTGCCGCCGCCCGTCGAGGCGCGCACATGGGCTAGGAACAGGCCGGATTTTATCTGGCGTCCGAGACTGCTGAGATTGGTATCGGACCAGGCTGGCAGGACATCGCGGTAAAGGCCGGGTTCCGGCCGATCGCCATACCAGGCCACGCCGAAGCCGTCGGCATTGGTCGGCGATTTCGCCTCCCGCGCCTGGCGGCTCTGAGCGATCAGGGAATGGGAGGGTGCGGCGATGACGTCTTCCAGGAAGATCGCGTCGCCGAGATAGGCTGCCCACCGGCACATTGTCCTGTGATCCTCTTATCGATGCGTTTTTGAGCGTGCGAATGAATTCGCGGCTCGTCGGGCGCCACAGATGACAGGAGGGAGCTTTGGCGTCCTTACGCCGTGCTTACGTTTTGCTGATCTCTGCCTGAACGCGGCAGCTTGGGATTTGCGTCAGCCGACCAGCGCCAGCTTATTCGCCGCCGGCGCAAACGGGCGGATCCCGGTACCGTCCCTCGTCATGGTGACGAAGCTCGCCGGGGGTATCGCCTGCCACTCGCCACCGTCGCGGTCGAAGGGCTCCGAGACGATGCAATGGCCGTCGCGCTTGGCGAAGGCGCCGGTATAGAGCGTCGGCGCATGGTCGTCGGTGGCATAGCGAACCGCGTACAGCGCCTGGCCATCGGAAAGGGCCGCCGTCAGTTTCAGGGAGGGCTCGATGCCGGCCCGGCGCGACGTCTCGAGCACGCGGCTGGTCGCCCGCGAGACCGCGCCCTGCGGATCGCCGGACAATCCTTCATCGATCATCAGCAGGAAAAAGAGCTCGGAATCGGTAGTGCCCTCGCGCTGGTCGAAGACCGCGTCGGAAAGCGAATTCTCCAGCGCGCGGCGGATCTTTTCGAAGCCGCCGATCTGGCCGTTATGCATGAATGACCAGCGGCCGGAGATGAAGGGGTGGCAGTTCATGCGGCTGGTGGCGCCGCCGGTCGAGGCGCGGACATGGGCCAGAAACAGGCCGGATTTTATCTGCCGGCAAAGGCTCTTCAGATTGGGGTCGGACCAGGCCGGCAGGATGTCGCGATAAAGGCCGGGCTCGGGCCGGTCGCCATACCAGGCGAGTCCGAAGCCGTCGCCATTGGTCGGCGACTTGGCTTCCTGGGCGCAGTGGCTCTGGGCAATCAGCGAGTGGCAGGGCGCGGTGATGATGTCTTCGAGGAAGACCGCTTCACCAAGATAGGCCGCCCACCGGCACATCGCTTTCCACCATCTATCAGGCGAGATCCATCAGAGCCGCCGGCTCCTTGACCGCATGCGAGCCTCTGTTGTGCGTGCGCTCATAGAGCTCGCGAACGATTCGGCTCGCCGTAGTTTCGAACAGAAATGGCAAGAAAGCGTGAACGAGCGCGGCGCCCGCCGCCATCGACAGCCGCGAACAGAACCAGGCGGCGAAGGCCATGTGGCCGAAATAGGTCTCGCCGACCTTCTCCGGGTGAGAGGTGAAGAGCGCCGCAAGCCTGGTCGTCATGGTGATCCCTCCTGCCGGGATGAGCCCCGAATGCTGAGTATCGTGCCACATGGGTTTGGTTCATCGGTCCCAAATTGTCCTTGCTTTTGCCGGCTTCATGGGACATTCATCCCAACATGTCGGTGGAAATTGATGAGATCGATCGAAGATTGCTGGCCGAGCTGCAACGCGACGGCACGCTGTCGGTCGATCAGCTGTCAGAGCGGGTGGCGCTGTCGCGCAATGCCTGCTGGCGGCGCGTCAAGCGCCTGGAGGAAGATGGCGTCATCACCGGTCGCGTCGCGCTGGTCGATGCCGACAAGCTAGGCCTCGGCCTGTCTGTGTTCATCCTGATCCGCACTTCCAACCACGATCCGGACTGGCTGCAGAAATTCCGCGCGGCGGTGACCGGCTTTCCGGAGATAACCGGCGTCTACCGCATGTCGGGCGATCTCGACTATGTGGTGCGCGCCCGTGTCGCCGACGTGAAAGCCTATGACCGTCTCTACCAGCGGCTGATCGCCAAGGTGGCGCTGTCGGACGTCTCGGCCTCCTTCGTCATGGAGGAGATCAAGGAGACGACCGTGGTGCCGGTGGAACTGCGCTGACGGGCCCTGGAACCAGACGCGAAAGAAAGCCGTTGATAGGCCCTACGTCAGAGTTGACCGAATCGGCTTTCGCGCCGATAGGAGTGTGCTCATGCGCACGGCTGTCCATTCTTCCTCCGTCATCGGCCCCACCGTCGGTTTCGTCAGGCTTCCGCATGGTGAAGGCTTGCCTCTGCCGGCCTATGAGAGCGCGGGCGCCGCCGGCATGGATTTGCGCGCGGCGGTGCCGGAAGACCGGCCGCTGCTCATCCTGCCTGGAAAGCGAGCCCTGGTGCCGACCGGGCTGATCCTGGAAATCCCCGAGGGCATGGAAGGCCAGGTGCGGCCACGTTCCGGCCTTGCCTTCAAGCATGGGCTCACCGTCCTCAACTCGCCCGGCACCGTCGACAGCGACTATCGCGGTGAGGTGAAGGTGCTGCTGGTCAATCTCGGCGACGAGGATTTTTCAGTGACGCGCGGCCTGCGCATCGCCCAGATCGTCTTCGCCGCCGTGACCCAGGTTGCGGTCGAGGAGCGCGCGCTGGCCGGCGGCACGACGCGGGGCGCTGGCGGTTTCGGGTCGACCGGCACCGCTTGAATGGCAATCCCTAAACTCGTTATTTTCGACTGCGACGGGGTCTTGGTCGACACCGAGAACCTTGCCAACAGGCGCCTTGCCGAATGGCTGACCGCCGCCGGTTTTACGACGACATTCGAATATTGCCGCAAGAACTTCTCCGGCCGCAGCATGGCCTCGGTGCAGAAGGAGATCGAAGAGACGACCGAGGTCAGGCTCGGCTCCGACTTCGTCGATCGCTGGAATGCCGGCCTGCCGGACCTTTTCACGCATGGCGTCGAGGCGATCCCCTATGTGCGCGACTTCATCGAGACGGTGCGCAAGGCCGGCATTGCCTATTGCGTCGCCTCCTCGGCGCGGGTCTTCAAGATGCACATCACGCTTGGGCAGACCGGGCTTTTGCCGCTGTTCGAGCATGCCATGTTCTCCTCGACCATGGTCGGGCGCGGCAAGCCGTTCCCGGACCTCTTCCTGCATGCCGCAAAGACGATGGGCTTCGCGCCGGCCGACAGCATCGTCATCGAGGACAGCGTCGCCGGTACCCAGGCCGGCATCGCCGCCGGCATGCGGGTGTTCTCCTACCACGCCGATCCGTTCTCCGATCGCGACGGCCTGGCGGCGGCCGGCGGCATATTGTTCGATGACATGCGGGAGTTGGCCGGACTCGTGCCTATACGCTGATCGGACCCGGCTGCGCACCGCAAAACGCCGTGCTAGCGTGAGCGCATCCGAGGGGGCGCGGTCCATGATTTCCAAACTATGCCGTTTCATGCTTGCATGCCTGCTGCTGCCGTGCCTGTGGACGGCCGCGGCGGCCCAGGCCGTCAGCTTTCCGGAACTGAGCAGCGCCGTTCCCGGATATCGGGACGTTACCTATTTCGACCTCGCCGAAATGATCGTGCCCGATCTCAAGGCCGGCGACGACGGTTTCTACAAGGGCAGCGCGCCGATCGAGGTGCGCGACATCCTCGGTGGCGACGAGGGCGGTTCGCCGCCCGAGACCATCAGCCTTTCCAATGCCGCCGTGCTCGCCGTCAAGGCAGGCGGCAAGGACCGGCTGGCGATGCTTTTCGACCTCGGCCAGACGCAGGACAGCGCCGAAGGGTTTGCCGTGCTGGCGCTTTACGACATCACGGGCAAGCCGAAGCTGCTCGACGCCGTCAACGTCGGAACCGACCAAAGCACCTATTTTCGCGATCCGGGCAAGCTCGCGATCAGCCCGGATGACGACGCGCTCATAACCATGAGCGCGCATTTCAATTCGAACCAGGGCTATGTCGGCACAATCCTGATCCTGGTCCGCGACGGCCGCTTCGAGCCTATCGACCAGATCAACACGTTCGACGAAAATGTCTGCGCCTATAAGCGCACGCAGGACCTGTCCTTCCAGACGCATGCTGGCGACAAACCCTATTCGGCGATCAAGGTGACGGTGACCGACGCCACCAAGCCGAGCGGCGAAAGCTGCGAGGAACCCGCGCCCAAGGCCGTCTCGCACGATATTTCCGTCACTTATCGCTGGGATGCCAAGGCGTCGCGCTACATCAAGGATTCTGGCGCCTTCGAGAAATTGTCAGCAGAAAACGCCGAGCGCTTCTGAGCCAGACGCATTCGTTTGCCCGGTTCGAGCGACCGCGATAAATTCCGCGTACGACCCCCAATCGAGGACCCGCCATGGACAAGGGCAAGATTTTTCGCGATCTGCATGCCTCCACCTTCGTCATACCCAACCCCTGGGATATCGGCACGACCAAGCTTCTCGCTTCGTTCGGTTTCAAGGCGCTGGCGACGACCAGCGCCGGCTTTGCCTTCTCGCGCGGCCTGCCGGACGGCGCCGTGACGTTCGACGCCATGATCCACCATTGCCGCGAGGTGACTGCGGCGACAGACCTGCCGGTTTCGGCCGATCTGGAGCGCGGCAAGGGCGACAGCCCCGAGCAGGCGGCCGAAACCATCTTCGCGGCCGAAGCCGCGGGCCTCGCCGGCTGCTCGATCGAGGACCACACCGGCGACGCCGCCAATCCGATCTACGATTTCGCGCTGGCGACCGAACGCGTCGCGGCGGCCGTCGAGGCTGCCCGCGCGCTCAAGCACGATTTCGTCTTCACCGCGCGGGCCGAGAATTTCCTGTGGGGCAAGAGCGATCTCGACGATACCATCAAGCGGCTGCAGGCTTTCGAGAAAGCCGGCGCCGACGTACTCTATGCGCCGGGCATTAGCGACGTCGGGATGGTGCGCACGATCTGCTCGTCGGTAAGCCGGCCGGTCAATGTGATGGCCCGGCCAGGCTTCACCATCGCCGACCTTGCCATGGGCGGCGTCAAGCGCATCTCGCTCGGACCATGGCTGACCAATTTCGCCTATGGCATGCTGGAGACGGCGGCCCGCGAGATCCAGCAGGACGGCACCTTCGGCTTCACCCGGGCGGCGATGCCGTTCGGCAAGCTGCAGGCGCTGTTCCGGGAGGGCAAGGAGCAGAACTAGACCGGCTCCCGCGCCGAAACCGCCTTGTGCAGATGCACCATCATGGCGGCCGCGAAAAGCGGCGTCAGAAGGTTGAGCAGCGGCACCGCCAGGAACAGGGCGATGACCAGTCCGGCGAGGAACACAGTGCCGGCATATTTGCGGCGCAGCGCCTTGGCCTCGGGTTCGGGACGAAAACGCATGGCGGCGAACTCGAAGAATTCCCGGCCGAGCAGATAGCCGTTGACGATGAAGAAGACGGCAATGTTGATGCCCGGCACCAGAAGCAAGAGCAGCGCGACGATGTTGCCGAGGACCACCACGCCGAAGAATTTGATCGCCAGCACGAGCGAATGCAGCGCGGGCACGGGCCTGCCGGGCGGATCGTTGGGATAGTCGGTACGCTCGACCACTTCGGCGACCTCGTCGAGGAAGAGGCCGGCTACGATCGCCGTGACCGGCGCGATGAGCAAGGCCAAGCCCACAGCCAGAACGATGCCGGCGATGATGCCGCCCAGCCATCCGGCCCAGGACGGCAGACCTGGCAGCAGCGCTTGCAGCCAGGGCCAGGCCAGCCATTCGAGCAGGCTGTCGAGGCCGAGCCAGAGCGCCACCAAAGCGAGCAGCGTCAGCCCCAGCGTCTTCAGGAAGACGGAGCGGAATTCAGGCGAGAACAGCCGGCTGGCGGCGGCGCGGGCGGCGTCTAGGATCACTGCAGGTCCAGGCCCTCATCGTGAAACGACGCTTCGCAGATAGGCCGGCTCGATCCCTGGCGCAACCAAAGCGCGTCGCGTCGACGCGCTTTGGGTTTTGTCTCGAAGCATGTCGCTTGGCCCAAAACCGCTTCACACTTTTGGGCGACATGCATTATCGCGCGAGCCTGGCCTGCCTGGCCGGAATCGTCATTGCCGCGACGCCTGCAACGACAAAGGCCATGCCGACCCAGGCCGCTGGCCCGAGGCTTTCGCCGAGGACGATGGCGCCGATGCCGACGCCGATCGGCACGCGCAGATAGGCCTGGGAGGTGGTGCCGACCGAGCCCAGCGTGTGGATCAGCCGGAAATAGATGACGAAGGCCAGCGCCGTCGAAAAGACCGACAGTCCAAGCAGGGCCAGGATCGACGCGGCCGAAGGCGCGAGCGTCCAGGGCCGGTCGACGATCAGGCTGAGCGGCACGAGCATCACGGCGCCGCAAAGCATCGAACCCGCGGCGGATATCATCGGATCGAGGCCCTTGAAGCCGCGGCCGAAAATCGCCGCCCCGGCATAGGAGATCGTCGCAATGACGATCGCAAGCTGAGCCCACAGCTCATGGCCAAGTCCGCCAAGCGCCTCCGTGCCGATGATGAGACAGATGCCGACGATGCCGGCGCCGACACCGACCAGCTTGCGCGCCGTGACGGGCTCATGGCGCGTGACCAATGCCGTCAGCAGGAAGGTGAAGATCGGCGACGTCGAATTGAGGATGGTGGCAAGGCCGGCATCGACCGAGCGCTCGGCGGCGGCGATCAGCGTGAACGGCACGACGCTGTTGAGGCAGGCCTGGAAGGCGAACCGGCGCCATGTCGGCGCGTCGGCGGGCATGGCAAGCCCGCGCCAGCGGATGATGGCGAAGAGAATAGCCCCGGCGATCAGCGTCCGGGCGGCGATGAAGGTCACGGGTGGGATCGTCTCGACGCCGATCTTGATGAAGGTATACGAAGCGCCCCACAGCACCGCCAGGACGCCGAGCAGCGCCAAGTCGGTGGACATTTCGGTCTTTTCGGACATTCGTGGTTCGCGCCCTTCAGCCTGTCGCCGGAACGATCCGCTTCTAGCCCGCGACGCCGCGGAAATGTTTGGATCGCGGTGAAACCATAGCTGTCAGGGTCGTGACTGTTGTGGGCCAGTTCGATACGAACGCTGCCGCAGCCGGCGAACAATCGGCGCCGAGGGCGGCGTCACGGAAGGCAATGGCGATTTTCAGGGTAGGCAAAGCGGCGCCAACTCGCTAGACCCGCGCCCGGCCGGCATGCCAGATAGCCGGGCAGTCCTTGGCGGAGATTTTGATGCCGGAATATGACGTGCTTTGCATCGGCAATGCCATTGTCGACATCATCGCGCAATGCGACGAGGCTTTTCTCGAGACCAACGGCATCATCAAGGGCGCGATGAACCTCATCGACGCCAGGCGCGCCGAATTGCTTTACAGCCGCATGGGACCAGCGATCGAAGCTTCCGGCGGCAGCGCCGGCAACACGGCGGCTGGTGTCGCCAGCCTCGGCGGACGGGCAGCCTTCTTCGGCAAGGTGTCGAACGACGCACTGGGCGAAATCTACACGCACGACATCCATGCCCAGGGCGTGGCCTTCGATACCGGGCCGCTCGAGGGCGAACCGCCGACGGCGCGCTCGATGATCTTCGTCACGCCCGACGGCGAGCGTTCGATGAACACCTATCTCGGCGCGTGCGTCGAACTTGGCCCCGAGGATGTCGAGGCCGACAAGGCCTCCGGCTCCAAGGTGACCTATTTCGAAGGCTATCTGTGGGATCCGCCGCGCGCCAAGGAGGCTATCCGCCAGACGGCGAAGCTGGCGCATGCGGCCGGCCGCGAAGTGTCGATGACATTGTCGGATTCCTTCTGCGTCGACCGCTACCGCGACGAATTCCTCGAGCTGATGCGTTCGGGCACCGTCGACATCGTCTTTGCCAACAGCCACGAGATCAAGTCACTCTACCAGACCGCCTCCTTCGAGGAGGCGCTCGCCGCCATCCGCAAGGATTGCAGAATAGCCGCCGTCACCCGTTCTGAAAAAGGCTCGGTGATCGTGCGCGGCGACGAGACCGTCATCATCCAGGCGACGAAGATCAAGGAACTGGTCGACACGACCGGCGCCGGCGATCTCTACGCCGCTGGCTTCCTCTACGGCTACACGACCGGGCGCAGCCTCAAGGATTGCGGCGACCTCGGCTCGCTGGCGGCCGGGCTGGTGATCCAGCAGATCGGCCCGCGCCCGCGCCAGAACCTGCGCCGCGAGGCCGAGCAAGCCGGGCTTCTCTAATCGGCCTACGGATGGGCTTGGTGTGTTCGCTGTAGCCTTCCGTCGAAAATCGTGCCGAAACAAACAGATGGAGCAGATCATCGCTCCCGCGAAACGATGATCCGCTCTTGAACATCCTGACAAAGCAGTGGCGGCTTTCGGTCCCGCAATTGCGTGGGAACAGATGCCGTTGCGTCATCGCCGGCTGCCTCCAAACAGGGCCGGCTGTCGCGGACCTGTCACGTTGGACTTCTAAGATGCAAAATGAGGCGTTCCGCGACTGACATTTCGGCACGCCAAACCAGGGGTGTGAAGATGCAAACCAGCAAGTTGCCGGGCCGCGAGGCCCGTTGCCGTCGCATATTTTATTTTCCGCGATAGAATTTTCAGCAACCGCCGGCGCCTGGGGAGGAGCGCGGGCCGCAAGACAGATTCATGACCAGATTCCAGAACCCGTCCGACGGGATTTCACAAGAGGCATTGGCGGGCCTTATGGCCGAAGCCGTGCGACAGGCGCTGATGCAGCATGGCGTCATGCTGGACGCCGAGGCGCTGACTTCGGCAAGCAAGATCGCCGGCCATGTGGCTGCCGCCCTGCCCTTCCTGCCGCCGGCGCAGCGCCTTGCCATCGGCTCCTTCAAGGGCGAGTGGACCGACCTTGCGTCCGACTTTCTTCGTGTGATGACGAATAAGGTCGCGAGCGACGGCGCGGCCATATCCGACCGCGCCTTCGAGCGCTCGCCGCCGAAGTCGGAGACAGGGAGGCCGACGCCCCAGCCGATCGCCAAGCGAGCCGCGGACCTCCAATCCATGCTGATCGAGGATTGGGCCGGCGAGGTCGCCGGCTCGACCTATCTGGAAGAGAGGCTTCGTATCCCGCGCTCCACGCTTCATCGCTGGCAAAGACGCGGTGAGGTCGTTGCCCTGCGCAAGGGCGGCCGCAAACATGTCTTTCCCTTGGCCCAGTTCATCGACGGCAGGCCGGTCCCGGGGATCAGCGAGGTGCTTTCGGCGATCGCCAATCCGAGGCTTGCCTGGTTTTGGCTGAGCCGGCCGTCGCCGGAGTTGAATGGCCGCGTTCCCATCGAGATGTTGAGGGATGACATGGTCGAGGACGTGGTACGCGCAGCCCGCGGACTGTCCTGACCCGGAGTCTTTTTTCCGCGTTCGCCTGCTCCTTTTAGCCGGCAAATCTTTCGTCACAAAACTGTAATATTGGCACATTTGGCACGTTTCCGCGTCCTTCTTCGCGTTTCGATTGTATAGATTGTGCAATATGTTCCATTTTTACAAATATATGACGTGATATTTGGGCAACAAGACCTTCATAAGATTCAAAAAGCCGCCTTTCAGACACAATCTCTGTTGTACGTGACGACCGATTAAGCCATGTCCAAGGTGAAGAAGCGGCGCCGGTGCGCGACTTTTTCAACGATGGGGACGGGGGTGGCAAAAGCCGAACGGCATGTCAGGCCTGTCTTGAACCTTTGACTGGAGATTCAAGAAAATGAACATCAAGAGCCTTCTTCTCGGCTCCGCTGCGGCGCTGATCGCAGTTTCGGGCGCGCGCGCCGCCGACGCGGTGACCGTTGCCGAGCCGGAACCGGCCGAATACGTCAAGATCTGCGACGTCTATGGCGCCGGCTACTTCTACATCCCCGGCACCGAGACCTGCCTGCGCGTCGGCGGCTACATCCGCTATGACGCCGGCTTCGGCGATCCCGGCACCCTCGACGGCCGCAAGACGACCGACGTCATGGACGGCGACTCGCAGAACAGCTGGAACAAGAACGCCCGTTTCGCGCTGAGGACCTGGACCGGCCAGGAAACCGAGCTCGGCACGTTGAAGACCTATACCGAGACCCGCTTCAACTTCAAGAACGGCGCGTCGGCGGTGAACCTGGAATTCGGTTGGGTCCAGCTCGGCGGCCTGCGCGTCGGTGTGGATGAGACGCCTTACGACCAGTTCATCGGCTATGCCGGCAACGTGGTGCAGGACACGATCATCCCGTACGGCATCAAGGTCACCAACGTCGTCAGCTACTATTTCGACGCCGGCAGCGGCTTCTCGGGCGTGGTCTCGCTCGAAGAAGGTGCGGACACTGGCGGCATCCTCGGCTTGATCGACAGCTATGTCCCGCATGTCGTCGGCGGCCTGAAGTACAAGGGCGACTGGGGTGCGATCACCGGCGTCGTCGCCTATGACAGCAACTACGAGGAAGTGGCCGGCAAGGTTCGCCTGGACGTCAACGTCACCAAGGAGCTGTCGCTGTTCATCATGGGCGGCTACGGCACCGACGACAATCTGGTCGAGCACGGTAGCGGGCGCGGCTTCTACAAGCCCTGGGGCGGCAACTGGGCCGTCTGGGGCGGCGGCACTTACAAGTTCAACCCGAAGACCGCCTTCAACCTCCAGGTCTCGGCCGACGACGCCAAGAACTTCGCCGTCGCGGCAAACGTGGCCTACACGCTCGTTCCGGGCTTCACGGTCACGACCGAAGTCAACTACTACCACGACGGCAAGTTCGGTCAGGCCGACGACTACAACTTCACCAAAGCCGACAAGGAAAACAGCTGGGGCGGTATCGTCCGTTTCCAGCGCAACTTCTGATCGAACGCAAAGATCGCAAAGGAAAGGCCCGCGGCATCGCCGCGGGCCTTTTTTGTTTTGACTCAAGCAAAGAAACGGTCTCGTCAGTTCCCTGCCGTATAGGCGGCGATCGCCGCCATGTTCACGATGTCCGAGTCCTTGGCGTTGAGCGAGACGATCTGGACCGGCTTGTTGAGGCCGACTAGCAGCGGGCCGATGACGGTCGAGCCGCCGAGTTCCTGCAGCATCTTGGTAGAGATCGAGGCCGAGTGGAATGCCGGCATGATCAGCACATTGGCCGGGCCGGTCAGCCGGATGAAAGGATATTGCGCCATGGCGCGCGGGTTCAGCGCGACGTCCGCTGCCATCTCGCCGTCATATTCGAAATCGACGCGGCGCTTGTCGAGGATGCGCACCGCCTCCTGCACGCGCTCGGAACGTTCTCCCTGCGGATGGCCGAAGGTGGAATAGGCAAGCATGGCGAGCCTCGGCTCGTAGCCCATGCGGCGGGCGAAGCCGGCCGCCTCCTCGGCGATGTCGGCGATCTGTTCGGCGTTCGGCATGTCGTGCACGGCGGTGTCGGCGACCAGCACCGTCCTGCCCCGCGCCAGCACGATCGACACGCCGATGACGCGGTGGCCGGGCTTGGCGTCGATGACGCGGCGCACGTCGTCGAGCGCGGTCGAATAGTTGCGGGTGACGCCGGTGACGATGCCGTCGGCATCGCCCAACGCCACCATGCAGGCGGCGAAATGGTTGCGGTCGTTGTTGATCAGCCGCTGGCAGTCGCGGAACAGAAAGCCCTTCCGCTGCATGCGCTCGTAGAGATAGTCGGTGTAGATGCCGTTGCGGCGCGACAGCCTGGCGTTGATGATCTCCAGGCCCGGCTTGTTCAGGTCGATGCCGGCATTGCGGGCATTGTCCTTGATGACGTCGTCGCGGCCGAGCAGGATCGCCGTGCCGAGCTTCTGGTTCACATAGGAGACGGCGGCGCGCATCACCTGCTCCTCCTCGCCCTCGGCGAAGACGATGCGCTTGGGCTGGCGGCGCACGCGGTCGTAGATGCGCTGCAAGGTGGATGCAATCGGATCGCGGCGGGCGGACAGTTCCTGCGCGTAGCGGTCGAGATCGAGGATCGGCTTGCGCGCGACGCCGGATTCCATCGCCGCCTTCGCCACCGCCAGCGGGATCGCCGAGATCAGGCGCGGATCGAACGGCACAGGGATGATGTAGTTGGGGCCGAATTTCGGACGGTTGCCCTGATAGGCGGCGGCGACATCGTCCGGCACGTCCTGGCGCGCCAGTTCGGCCAACGCCCGAGCCGCGGCGATCTTCATCTCGTCGTTGATGGTGGTGGCGCGCACATCGAGCGCTCCCCGGAAGATATAGGGAAAGCCCAGCACATTGTTGACCTGGTTGGGATAGTCCGAACGGCCGGTGGCCATGATGGCGTCGGTGCGGATCTCGGCCACTTCCTCTGGCGTTATCTCCGGGTCGGGATTGGCCATGGCGAAGATGATCGGATTCTTCGCCATCGACCGCACCATGGCGGTGGTGAGTGCCCCCTTGGCTGACAGGCCGAGGAAGACGTCGGCGCCGTCCAGCGCCTCGGCCAGGCTGCGCGCCTCGGTCTTGACCGCATGCGCCGACTTCCACTGGTTCATGCCTTCGGTGCGGCCCTGGAAGACCACGCCCTTGGTGTCGCACAGGATGATGTTTTCCGGCGCAAAACCCATCGCCTTCATCAGTTCGATGCAGGCGATGCCGGCGGCGCCCGCGCCGTTGCAGACCATCTTCGTGGTCTTCATGTCGCGGCCGGTGATCTCCAGCGCGTTGATCAGGCCGGCGGCCGAGATGATTGCCGTGCCGTGCTGGTCGTCATGGAAGACGGGGATGTCCATCAGCTCGCGCAGCCGCTGCTCGATGATGAAGCATTCTGGCGCCTTGATGTCCTCGAGATTGATGCCGCCGAAAGAGGGGCCGAGGAAGCGTACGCAGTTGATGAACTCGTCGGCATCCTCGGTCGCCACTTCAAGGTCGATGGAATCGACATCGGCGAAACGCTTGAACAGCACCGCCTTGCCTTCCATGACCGGCTTCGAGGCCAGCGCGCCGAGATTGCCGAGACCGAGAATGGCGGTGCCGTTCGAGATGACGGCGACCATATTGCCGCGCGTCGTATAATCGAAGGCGCGGCTCGGATCCTCGGCGATGGCACGCACGGGAACGGCGACGCCAGGCGAATAGGCGAGGCTCAGATCGCGTTGCGTCGCCATCGGCTTGGTGGCGACGATCTCCAGCTTGCCGGGCCGTCCCATGGCGTGGAATTCCAGCGCCTCCTCTGGACTGACGGAGGGGCCGCTGCTTTCGGTTTTCCTGGCCATGATGCTTTTGATTTCCTCGCCTTCGCGCACCCTTGAGGCAGGTGCGTGTTTATGTGTCTTGGGATTAAGGCTACACGGCAGCGCTGTAAACGGCCAAGCGGTCAGGCGCGGTCCGGTTCGCCGACGAGCGCGGCAATTTCCCGCACGGTGGCCCAGCGCATCAAGCCCTCGGTGCCTGAGAACGGCCACGTCTCCAGCGGCGGAGCGCTGCTGCCCTTGCGCCGCAGAAGCGCCGACAGGAACGCGGTGAGTTCCTGCCGCTGGGCGCGAACCTTTTCCAGCGTCCTGCCGCGGATTTCCTCGCGCGGTATGGCGCGATCTCGAAGCCGCTCGACGGCGCGGCGAACGGCCGTCGGCTCCGGATCGACGATCAGGCAATAGTCCGGATCGAAATAGACGTCGCGCCCGCCGAGGCTCGGCGTGCTGACGATCGGCAATCCGGCCATCAGATACTCCATGCTGGAATACATTGCCCCTTCCACGGCGGACAGGCACAGCCCGACGGCGGCCTGGTTGTAGACCCGGTTGACCTCGGCGGAGGCCAGCCGGCCGGGCAGACCGTCCACGATCGGGTTGGCGATGCGATGGCGCGGCGATTGCGCCTGGAGGCGGCGAATGAAGGCGCGGGCGGCGGGTGGCGTCAATTCGCCGATCGAATAGGTGACGTGGACCAGCCGGTCGACCTCGAAGGCAAGATAGTGGCGTTTCATCGGCGAGATGCGGCCATTGTAGACGGCGTCGAACTCGACCGCCACATCCGGCAGCGGCCGGAAAACATCTTCCGATATCATCAGATTGTGATTGGAGAACATGGCTTTGCCGCCGACCGCGGCGATGAGACGGCGCTCTTCCTCGTTGTTGCAGAGGAAGATCACCTCGTGAAGAGGAAAGCGCGCCGCATACCAGGCAAGATCACGGCCCATCTGGGCGACGACGGCAGGCCTCTCCATCGTCCACATCGGCATCAGCAGAAAGGTGGCGCGCCGCTCGGCAAGGCGCCGGCCGATGGCCGCCAGCGGATGCAGGGGACGGGGTCCGCCGACCGGGATATAGAGCACCAGCGGGTCGCGGCTGAATATGTGAGCCGACATCTCGATGCCGCCGTCGAGATCGAACAAGGGACCGCGCGCCGGCAGGATATAGGGAAAGCGCTTGCGCGCCGAAACCCTGAGCTTGTTCGCGGTTCGATGGGCGCGCCGCGTCGCCAGCAGCCAGAGGCGCTCGGCGGCCGAGCCGACCTGGCCGACCATCTCGTCGAACGTCTCCTGCTTGTCCTGATCCACGAGTCCCCCGCCGCCCTTTCCCCACGGGAACCATAGAGTGCCAGGCCGGCCCGGCGCAACCAAGCGCGTCACAGCAGGCCGCCGCCAGTCTTCCCCTGCTTTTCGCGGCGCCGGCATTAAACCGGGCTGCCACTTCTGCTAGCGTTGCCACATGAACATGCACATGCCCACAGATACCGACGGCCAGGAGACGACGACGCCTGCGCCCGCCACGAGCGGCGTCACGCCGATGATGGAGCAATTCATCGAGATCAAGGCGGCGAACCCGGATTCGCTGCTGTTCTACCGCATGGGCGATTTCTACGAGCTGTTCTTCGACGACGCGGAGAAGGCGAGCCAGGCCCTGGGCATCGTTTTGACCAAGCGCGGCAAGCACCAGGGCCACGACATCCCGATGTGCGGCGTGCCGGTGCATGCGGCGGACGACTATCTGCAGAAGCTGATCGCGCAAGGTTTTCGCGTTGCCGTCTGCGAGCAGATCGAGGACCCCGCCGAAGCCAAGAAACGCGGCTCCAAATCGGTGGTGCGCCGCGACGTGGTGCGGCTGGTCACGCCCGGCACCATCACCGAGGACAAGCTGCTGGCACCCTCGGAATCGAGCTTCCTGATGGCGCTCGGCCGCGTCAAGGGGGGCGGCGCGGCCAGTCAGGCGAGTTTCGCACTGGCCTGGATCGACATTTCGACCGGCGCCTTCCGCGTCGCCGAGACGAGCGCCGAGCGACTGCTTGCCGACATCTTTCGCGTCGACCCGCGCGAGCTGATCGTCGCCGAGCCGGTTTTCCACGATCCGGAGCTCAGGCCGGTGTTCGACGTGCTGGGCCGGGTCGCCAGCCCGCAACCGCCTTCGCTGTTCGATTCGGCTTCGGCCACAAGCCGCATCGCGCGCTTCTTCGAGGTCGCGACGCCAGACAGTTTCGGCACGTTTTCGCGCGCCGAGCTGTCGGCGATCTCGGGCGCCATAGCCTATGTCGAAAAAACGCAGAAGGCGGAGCGGCCGCCGCTGTCGCGACCCGAGCGCGAGGAGCAGGGCTCGACGCTGTTCATCGATCCGGCGACGCGCGCCAATCTGGAATTGCTGCGCACGCTGTCGGGCAGCCGCGACGGCTCGCTGTTCAAGGCGATCGACCGCACCGTGACCGGCGGCGGCGCGCGATTGCTGGCCGACCGGCTGATGGCGCCGCTGACCGATCCGGCGACGATCGCGGCGCGACTGGATTCGGTCTCCTTTTTCCGCTCCGAGACGCGGCTTTGCGAGGGTTTGCGGGCGAGCCTGAAAAGCGTCGCCGACATGCCGCGAGCGCTCTCCCGCCTGGCGCTCAACCGCGGCGGCCCGCGCGATCTTGGCGCGCTGCGCGCTGGCTTCGAGGCAGCCGGCGCGATCGCCGAATTGTTTGCGGCGGCCGCCCTGCCCGCCGAGCTCACCGCCGCGCTTGCTGCGATCCACGCCTTGCCCGAGGCGCTCGCCCGTCACCTCAGCGAAGCGCTCGACGACGAGCTGCCGCTGATCAAGCGTGACGGCGGCTTCGTGCGGTCGAGCTACAATGCCGAGCTCGACGAGATGCGGGCGTTGCGCGACGAATCGCGAAAAGTGATCGCCGGGTTGGAGCGGTCGCTGATCGAGGAGACCGGCATCCGCTCGCTGAAGATCCGGCACAACAATGTGCTCGGCTACTACATCGAGGTCACCGCCAACCATCACGCGATCATGACCGGCAGCGACGCCGCCAAGGCGCGCTTCATCCATCGTCAGACCATGGCCAACGCCATGCGCTTCACCACGACCGAACTGGCGGAGCTGGAATCGAAGATCGCCAATGCCGCCGACAAGGCGCTGAGCATCGAGCTCGCGACATTCGACCGGCTGACGGCCGAGGTGGTGAGCGAGGCTGACAAGATCCGCGCCGGCGCCGAGGCGCTGGCCGTGCTCGACGTGTCGGCGGCGCTGGCGCTGCTCTCCGAAAGCGAAGACTGGTGCAGGCCCACGGTCGATGCCAGCCTCGCCTTCGACATTGCCGGCGGGCGACATCCGGTGGTCGAACAGGCGCTCAGGCGCTCGGGCGACGGGCCATTCGTCGCCAATGATTGCGACCTCTCGCCCGACGGCGGCGCCAAGGCCGGCGCGATCTGGCTGCTTACCGGCCCCAATATGGGCGGCAAATCGACGTTCCTAAGGCAAAATGCGCTGATCGCCATCCTCGCCCAGACCGGCTCCTTCGTGCCGGCGCAAAGCGCCCATATCGGCGTCGTCGACCGGCTATTCTCGCGCGTCGGCGCCTCGGACGATCTGGCGCGGGGACGTTCGACCTTCATGGTCGAAATGGTCGAGACGGCGGCGATCCTCAACCAGGCGGGCGAGCGGGCGCTGGTCATCCTCGACGAGATCGGCCGCGGCACCGCGACCTTCGACGGACTGTCGATCGCCTGGGCGGCGGTGGAATATCTGCATGAGAAGAACCGCTGCCGGGCGATCTTCGCCACGCATTTCCACGAGATGACCGCGCTGGCCGGCAAATTGCCCCGGCTTCACAACGTCACCATGCGGGTCAAGGAATGGGAAGGCGATGTCGTCTTTCTGCACGAGGTCGGCAAGGGCGCGGCCGACCGTTCCTACGGCGTGCAGGTGGCACGGCTGGCCGGCCTGCCGGAAGCGGTCGTCGCCCGCGCCAAGGAAGTGCTGCACCAACTCGAAGAGGGCGAAGTCTCGGGCAAGACAAATCGGCTCGTCGACGACCTGCCGCTGTTTTCTGTGGCGGTGAAGCGCGAAGCCCCGAAACCGGCGAAAAGCGATGCGCTCGACGACGCGCTCGGCGCCATCAATCCCGACGAGATGACGCCGCGCGAGGCGCTGGAGGCGCTCTACCGGCTGAAGGGGCTGGCGACAAAGCGATAGCACCTGTCCCGCTCGTCACTCTGGCCATTGACTCATTGTACCGATCGGTACAATGTCGATTATCGACGATCGAAACCGACAGGAGATCTCATGAGCCGTCCGCCATTGCCGCCATTCACGGCCGAGACAGCGGCGCAAAAGGCGCGCCTTGCCGAGGATGCCTGGAACAGCCGCGATCCTGAGCGGGTCTCGCTCGCCTACACCGAGGACAGCATCTGGCGGAACCGAGCCGAGTTCGTCTCCGGCCGCGGCGAAATCGTCGATTTCCTCAAGCGCAAATGGTCGCGCGAGCTGGACTATCGCCTGATCAAGGAGGTCTGGACCTGGAACGAAAACCGCATCGCGGTGCGCTTCGCCTATGAATGGCGCGACGACAGCGGGCATTGGTTCCGCTCCTACGGCAACGAGAATTGGGAGTTCGACGAAGCCGGGCTGATGCGCCGGCGCGTGGCGAGCATCAACGACCTGCCGATCACCGAAAGCGAGCGGAAGTATCATTGGCCGCTCGGCCGCCGGCCGGACGACCATCCCGGCCTTTCGGAACTCGGGCTCTAGAGCATGATGCCGAAAAGTGTGAAGCGGTTTTCGGGCGACATCATGCTCTATCTCTTTGATGTAGAGCCGGATGATTTCAGGTCGATTCGACCTGAAATCATCCGGCACTAGGGGGCGAATGGATGCGGCGCATCGCGCCAGACCGCGATCGGCTGCTGGGGGTCGTTGCGGAAGTTTTCCGCGAGCATGGTTATGAAGGCGCCAGCCTGTCCTTGATCGGCGAGGCGACGGGGCTCGGCAAGGGAAGCCTCTACCACTTCTTCCCCGGCGGCAAGGAGGAGATGGCGAGGGCTGTCATTGCCCATATCGACGGCTGGTTCGAGGACAATGTCTTCGCGCCGTTGCGCGACAGCGCCGATCCGCTGACCGGGGTCGAACGGATGCTCGCGGCGACGGACAGCTATTTCCGCTCGGGGCGCCGCGTTTGCCTGATCGGCGCCTTCGCGCTGGATGAATCGCGCGACCTGTTCGCCGACCAGATAAGAGACTATTTCGGCCGATGGGTCATGCATCTCGCCGATGCGCTGGCGCGATCCGGGCACCGACCGGGCGAGGCCAGCGAGTTGGCCGAGGAAGCCGTCGCCGCCATCCAGGGCGCGCTCACGCTGGCCCGCGCCGCCAATGACCTCGATGTGTTTTCAAGGGCATTGCGGCGACTGCGCACGCGGCTTGGGATTCCGGCCAAGACCTAGCGTTCCTACAGCGGTTCGAAGCGGAAGCCTGTCTCGGTTCGGGAAACCCGGCCGACGCCCGGTGAATCGAGATGCGCTCCCGCCACGCACCAGGCGTTGTCGGCGGCAAGGGCTAAAATGCGCAGCCGGGTTGCCCGCGCCTGTTCCTGGTCGGCGTCGAATTCCCATGCGACCTCCGGCCGATCGAACTGAAGCGACGGCACATGCACAAGGTCGCCCCAGACCAACACTGTTTCGCCGCTGCTGGTGACGCGAAAGCAGGTATGGCCGATTTCGTGGCCCGGCGCGGCGACCGCCTCGATATTCGCGCCCAGGCGTTGCCCCGGATCCAGAGGCTGCGCTCGATCATGGAAGCGGCTCAACCTCGCTTCCGATCGGAACATGTCGAGTTCAGGCCGGGGGACGAGCAAGCGGGAGAGCTGCGGAAAGCCGTCCCGACCATCCGGAAGGACGAGACCTTGGATATGATCGAGATGGGTGTGGGTGAAGGCAACCGTGCGTATCCGATCGACGGCGATCTTCGCTTCGCCCAGCGCCTGCGGCAGCAAGCCCATCGTCGGGTGCCAGGCGTTCGAGGATCCCGTATCGATCAGCGCGACTTCGTGGCCGTCGTCGATGGCAAAGGCGTTGACCGACAATCTGAGCGCGCCGTCGAAGAGCGGTACCTGCGACGGAAGACCGTCGCCAAAAGGCTTGTCTCCCGGCTGGCGCAGTCGCCGGACGGGCATGTCGACATACCGTCGCGCAGCGAGGTGACGGTCAAGTCGCCGATTTTATAGGTCGTGTGATGAGGTCCGGCTGAAGTTCGTTCCAACGCTTGCTCTCTTTCAACCGCGCATTCCGAAGTGGCGGCTAGATCATTTCCAGCCCACGCTTACGCGTCGGCGGAGGGAAGGCGCGGTCGAGATCGGCGAAATCCTGCGGCGTCAGCTTGATGTCAAGCGCGGCGGCGTTCTGGCGCACGTGCTCCTGGCGACCGGCCTTCGGGATGGCGATGACGCCGTCCTGCATCATCACCCAGGCAAGCGCGATCTGCGCGGCGGTGGCGTTGTGGCGGGCAGCGACGATTTCCAGCCGGGTATTGCGAGCCAGCGCGCCCTGCTCGACCGGCGAATAGGCCATCAGCGGGATGCCGCGTTCCGCGCACCACGGGGCGAGGTCGAATTCGGGGCCGCGCCGCGACAGATTGTAGAGCACCTGATTGGTCTGGACGTCGCCGCCATGGTCAAAGCCGACCAGTTCCTCCATCTCGTCGGTGTCGAAATTGCTGACGCCCCAGTGGCGGATCTTGCCTTCCGTTTTCAGCGCCTCGAACGCCTCCACGGTTTCCGAAAGCGGCACGCTGCCCGGCCAATGCAGCAGATAGAGATCGATGCGGTCGGTGGCGAGCCGCTTCAGGCTGTTCTCGCAGGCGCGCTTCACGCCGGCGCGCGAGGCGTTGGAGGGCAGCACCTTGGAGACCAGGAAGGTCTCGTCGCGGCGCCCGACGATGGCCTCAGCCACCACTTCCTCGGCGCCGCCGCTGGCATACATCTCCGCCGTGTCGATCAGCGTGATACCGAGATCGAGCCCCATCTTCAACGCCGCCACCTCATCGGCGCGGCGCCGTCGATCCTCGCCCATTTTCCATGTGCCTTGGCCGAGCACCGGAACGGCTTCGCCGGACGGCAGCTTCAGGGTTCTGATCGACGAGCGGTTGATTGACGGGGGCATGGCTTTCTCCGCGTGAAGCCGGATCGCAGCACAGCCGTGGCCGGAAATCCAGACCGAAGGCTCGTGGCCGCCTGGATACCTGGCTGCCCGGATTTCCCGCAGCGGCTACTTCGCCGGATGCTTGGCGAGCCAGTCCTGCATCTCCTTGATCTCGGCTTCCTGCGCCGTGACGACGCCTTCGGCGAGCTTGCGGATTTCCGGATCCTTGCCGTTGGCGATCACGACCTTGGCCATGTCGATGGCGCCCTGATGATGCGGGATCATGCCGCGGACGAAATCGACATCGGCATTGCCGGTGTATTTGATCATCATGTCCTTGTGCATCTTCTTCATCGCGGCCTCGTAGCCGACGGTGGCCGGGCTCTGGGCACCCATCGCCATCTTGGACATGTCATGCTTCATCTCTTCCGACGAAGCCGGCACGCTTTCGAGGAAGACGGCAAGCAGCATTCCTGCGGCCATCAGCAGCAGCACGATTTTCTTGGCCAAGGTCATTCAGGTCTCCTTCTGTTGGATAGCGTATCTGGGGGCTTTGCTCACAGTTTCAATGTTCTCAGCCGCAAGGCATTGGCGATGACCGACACCGACGACAGGCTCATGGCCGCCGCCGCGAGCATCGGCGACAGCAGCATGCCGGTGAGCGGGTAAAGGACGCCGGCCGCCACCGGCACGCCAAGCACGTTGTAGAGGAAGGCGAAAAACAGGTTCTGGCGGATATTGCCGATCGTCGCCTGAGCCAGCGTACGTGCCCTCACAATGCCGTTGAGGTCGCCCTTGATCAGCGTGATGCCGGCGCTTTCGACCGCGACATCGGCGCCGGTGCCCATGGCGATGCCGACATCGGCGCTGGCCAGCGCCGGCGCGTCGTTGACGCCGTCGCCGGCCATGGCGACGGCGGCACCCTTGGCACGCAATTCCTCGACCAGCGCGCCCTTCTCGTCCGGCAGCAGCCCGGCGCGGACCTCGTCGATGCCGAGCCTGCCGGCGATCGCTTTTGCCGTGCGCTCATTGTCGCCAGTGGCCATGATGATGCGCAGGCCCTTGTCATGCAGGGCCTTGATCGCTTCGGCTGTCGTTGCCTTAACGGGGTCGGCGACAGCGACGATGCCGGCGAACCTGCCGGCGACGGTCACGAACATGGCCGTCTTGCCTTCGGCCTGCATCGCTTCGGCATTGGCCGCCGGCGTTTCGACGCCGAGATCCGCCATCATTGCCGCATTGCCGAGCGCGACCTTCCTGCCCGAAACCGTGCCCGAAACGCCCTTGCCGGTGATGGCTTCGAAATCGACCGCGTCGGCCAGCTTCAGACCGCGCGCGGCGGCGCCCTCGACGATCGCCTCGGCCAGCGGATGCTCGGAGCCCTTTTCGAGCGCTGCGGCGAGGCCCAGCAGCTCGTTCTCGTCGATGCCGTCGGCCGCAACGACATCGGTAAGCCGCGGCTTGCCCTCGGTCAGCGTGCCGGTCTTATCGACGATCAGCGTATCGACCGAGGCAAAACGCTCCAACGCCGCCGCTTCCTTGATCAGCACGCCGGCATGCGCGCCGCGCCCGGTCGCGGTCATGATCGACATCGGTGTCGCAAGGCCGAGCGCGCAGGGACAGGCGATGATCAGCACCGACACCGCCGAGACAATGGCGAAGATCAAGCTCGGTTCGGGACCGAGGATCGCCCAAGCGATGAAGGCAAGGGTCGCCACCAGCACGACAGCCGGGACGAAATAGAAGGACGCGCGGTCGGCGAGACCCTGGATCGGCGCGCGCGAGCGCTGCGCCTTGGCGACCAGCTCGACGATGCGCGACAGCGTGGTCTCGGCGCCGACTTTTTCGGCGCGCATGACCAGCGAACCGTTCTTGTTCAGCGTGCCGCCGGTGAGCGCGTCGCCTTCCGTTTTTTCGACCGGTAGCGGTTCGCCCGTAATCATGGATTCGTCGATGGCCGAGCGTCCCTCCAGCACCGTGCCGTCGACCGGCACGGCGTCGCCGGGGCGGATGCGCAGCTTGTCTCCGGCCTTGACGCTGTCGAGCGGCACGTCCGTCTCGGAGCCGTCGGCGCCGATCAGCCGCGCGGTCTTCGGCGCGAGGTCGAGCAGCGCGCGAATGGCCGAGCCGGTGCGCTCGCGGGCCCTGAGTTCCAGCACCTGCCCCAAAAACACCAGCGCGACAATCACGGCGGCGGCCTCGAAATAGACCGGCACGGCGCCGTCATGGCCGCGGAACTGATGCGGGAAGACATCCGGGAACAGCGTAGCGACCAGGCTGAAGAGATAGGCAGCACCGACGCCCAGCGAAATCAGCGTCCACATATTGGGGCTGCGGTTCAGGATCGACTCCCAGCCGCGATGGAAGAACGGAAACGCCGCCCACAACACCACCGGGCTCGCCAGCGCCAGCTCGACCCAGATCTTGGCGCGGCCGTCGACGAGGTTTTCGAAGCTGAAGCCCAGCATCGGCGCCATGGCGATGGTCAGGAGGGGCACGGAGAGCGCCGCGCTGACCCAGAACCGGCGGGTGAAGTCGACGAGCTCGGGATTCGGGCCTTCCTCGCCGGTCGGCACGCCCATCGGCTCCAGCGCCATGCCGCAGATCGGGCAGGAGCCGGGCTTGTCGCGGACGATCTCGGGATGCATCGGGCAGGTGTACTGCGTGCCCTTCGGCATCGGCTGAGGCTCGGGCCGGCCGGCGAGGTATTTTGCCGGCTCGGCTTCGAACTTGCCCTTGTAGCCGGCGGAGCAGAAATAGAAGCCCTGCCCTTCGTGGCGGACGAAGTGCTTCGCGCTCGCGCGGTCGACATTCATGCCGCAGACGGGGTCGGTGGCGGAAAGATATGCTTCCGGCTCGGCCTGGAATTTCGTGCGGCAGCGTTCGCTGCAGAAATGAAACGTCCGGCCGCCATGCACGGCCGTCGGCTTGCCGGCCGCCGGATCGACCGTCATGCCGCAGACAGGATCGCGAACCACCGCTTCGGCGCCGGGCGCGGCATCCTTCGCGGAGCAGCAGCCGCCGCGATGCGCATGATGATGGTGATGGTCGGAATGGGTCATGGCCAGGCCTCTGAATCTCGAACTTGAGGCGGAGGTAGTGCTTCCAGTAACCGGAAGGTCAAGGGCCGGTTTGGATTTTTGCGGCTTTGGTCTTGCAGCCGCGTATCCTGGCTATTGCTCACCGCTGAAAACGCGGCGGCCGGCCCCATACACAGCGCCGCGAAAACAGGCTATAGACGCCGCCGAATGGCAAAGATCTCCCTCAAACTCGACGAAATCATCGATGGCGACGCCTTGCGCCGCGACTTGACCGCGTTGACGGCGGCGAGCGCCGGCGACGGTTCAGGACCGGCTGTTCGCACGACCGTCCTCCAGTTGCTCAAGGCCAGGATGGCGGAAGGGCGAAAGATCGCCGAAGCCATGCTCAAGCAGGATGGCGGCGGCAATGCCTGCGCCGAGCGGCTCTCGCATCTGATGGATGAGCTGATCCGGGCGCTCTATGATTTTGCCGCCACCCATGTCTACCGGGTCAAGAACCGGTCCGCGGCCGAGCGCATGGCGGTCGTTGCCGTCGGCGGCTACGGCCGCGGCACGCTGGCGCCGGGCTCCGACATAGACCTGCTTTTCCTGCTGCCCTACAAGCAGACCCCATGGGGCGAGCAGATCGTCGAATACATGCTCTACATGCTGTGGGACATGGGGCTGAAGGTCGGCCACGCCACCCGCAACATCGACGAGTGCCTCAGGCTCTCGCGCAGCGACATCACCATCCGCACCTCGATCCTCGAGGCGCGCTTTCTGTGGGGCGAACAGAAACTTTATGAAGAACTGCTCACCCGCTTCGACCACGAAGTGGTGCGCACCACCGGGCCGGAATATGTGCAGGCCAAGCTCGCCGAGCGCGACGAGCGCCACGCCAAGGCCGGCGAAAGCCGCTACCTTGTCGAACCCAATGTCAAGGACGGCAAGGGCGGCCTGCGCGACCTGCAGACGCTGTTTTGGATCGGCAAATATTTCTATCGCGTGCGCACCGGCGAGGAGCTGGTCGAGAAGGGCGTCTTCACCGAGGCCGAATATCGCGAATTCCAGAAGGCCGAGGATTTCTTGTGGGCGGTGCGCTGCCACATGCATTTCCTCACCGGCAAGGCGGAGGAGCGGCTGCATTTCGACATCCAGCGCGAGATTGCCGAGCGTCTGGGCTATACGACGCATCCCGGCCTGTCGGCGGTCGAGCGCTTCATGAAGCACTATTTCCTCGTCGCCAAGGATGTCGGTGACCTCACTCGCATCTTCTGCGCGGCGCTCGAGGAAGAGCAGGCCAAGCACGTGCCGGGCTTCAACCGCATCTTCCTCACCTTCTCGCGGCGCAAGCGCAAGCTTGCCGGCACCTCCGACTTCATCGTCGACAACCACCGCATCAACATCGCCGACGACAGCGTGTTCGAGCGCGATCCGGTCAACCTGCTCAGGCTGTTCTGGTTCGCCGACAAGCACGGGCTGGAGTTCCACCCCGACGCGCTGAAGCTGCTCACCCGCTCGCTCGGGCTCGTCAACAAGTCGCTCCGGCGCGACGAGGAAGCCAACCGGCTGTTCCTCGACATCCTAACCTCGGACCGCAATGCCGAGCTCAATCTCAGGCGCATGAATGAGGCCGGGCTGCTCGGCAGGCTGATCCCGGACTTCGGCAAGATCGTCGCCATGATGCAGTTCTCGATGTACCACCACTACACCGTGGACGAGCATCTGATCCGCTGCATCGGCGTGCTGGCCGAGATCGAGCGCGGCGACGGCGCGAAGGTGCATCCGCTGTCGCATACGCTGATGCCGGGACTGAAGAAGAGCCGCGAGGCGCTCTATGTCGCCGTGCTTTTGCACGACATCGCCAAGGGCCGGCCGGAGGACCATTCGGAAGCCGGGGCCAGGATCGCGCGGCGCATTTGTCCGCATATGGGATTGTCGGCGGCCGACACCGAGACCGTCGCCTGGCTGGTAGAGAACCATCTCGTGATGTCGATGACGGCGCAGACGCGCGACCTCAACGACCGCAAGACGATCGAGGATTTCGCCTCCATCGTACAGTCGGTCGAGCGGCTGAAGCTGCTTTTGATCCTCACCGTCTGCGACATCAGGGGCGTCGGGCCGGGCGTGTGGAATGGCTGGAAAGGCCAGCTGCTGCGCACACTCTATTTCGAGACGGAGCTGCTTTTGACCGGCGGCTTTTCCGAGGTATCGCGCGCCGAGCGCACGACGGCGGCGCGCGAGCGGCTGGCCGAGGCGCTGGCGGCATGGCCGGCGAAAGAGCGCAAACGCTACGTCGCCCTGCACTACGAGAACTATCTGCTAACCGTGGATCTGCCCGACCAGTTGCGACACGCCGAGTTCGTCCGCGAGGCGGATGCGGCAGGCAAGAAGCTCGCCACCATGGTCAAGACGCATGAGTTCGAAGCGGTGACCGAGATCACCGTGCTGGCGCCGGACCATCCGCGCCTGCTTTCGATCATCGCCGGGGCATGTGCCGCGGCCGGCGGCAACATCGTCGACGCGCAGATCTTCACCACCTCGGACGGGCGGGCGCTGGACTCGATCCTGATCTCGAGGGAATTCGACCTCGACGAGGACGAGCGCCGGCGCGCCGAGCGGGTCGGCCGGCTGATCGAGGACGTGCTGTCCGGCAAGAGCTGGCTGCCCGAGATGATCGAGAAGCGCACCAAGCCGAAGCGCGGCGCCAAGGCTTTCAGGATTCCGCCCCGCGCCGAGATCCGAAACACGCTGTCGAACCGCTTTTCGGTGGTCGAGGTCGAGGGGCTGGACCGGCCGGGCCTGCTGTCCGAGATCACCGGGACGCTGTCGGACCTGTCGCTCGACATCGCCTCGGCGCATATCACCACCTTCGGCGAGAAGGTCATCGACACGTTTTACGTCACCGACCTGACCGGACTGAAGATCGACAGCCCGACGCGCACCGCCACCATCCACAAGCGGCTGATCGATACGCTCGAAGGCAATTCGTCCGAACGCAACGGCAAGGCCAAGGCAGCGGCCGAGTGACCATCCATTTGACGCAATTTTTCTGGCAGTCGTCCCCAGCATGAGCCTTGTCAAGAAATTCGCCACCGTCGCTTCCGGCACGCTGATGAGCCGGGCGCTGGGTTTCGGCCGTGAGATGCTGATGGCGGCGGCACTCGGCACCGGGCCGGTCGCCGACGCCTTCAACGCCGCCTTCCAGTTCCCCAACACCTTCCGCCGGCTGTTTGCCGAGGGCGCCTTCAACGCCGCTTTCGTGCCGCTGTTCGCCAAGGAGATCGAGCAGCATGGCACCGAAGGCGCCAAGCGCTTTTCGGAGGAAGTGTTCGGTGTGCTGTTTTCGGCGCTTTTGGCACTGACAATCGCGATGGAACTGGCGATGCCGCTGATCGTGCGCTACCTGGTGGCGCCGGGCTTTGCCAACATTCCAGGCAAGTTCGAGACGACCGTCCGGCTTGCGACGATCATGTTCCCGTACCTGATCTGCATGTCGCTCGGCGCCATGATGGCCGGCATGCTGAACTCGCTGCGCCGCTATTTCGCGGCGGCCATCGCGCCCGCCTTCCTCAACATCATCCTGATCGGCGTGCTCGCCTATGCCTGGTATCACGGGCTGGACGCGCATGATGTCGGTTTCGGCTTGTCCTGGGGCGTGCTGGCTGCGGGCATCGTGCAGCTTGCCATCGTCTGGATAGCGGTGCGCAATGCCGGCATCTCGATCGGCTTCCGCTGGCCGAAGATGACGCCCAACGTCAAGAGGTTGCTGATCCTGGCGCTGCCGGCGGCGATCACCGGCGGCATCACCCAGATCAACCAGCTGATCGGCACGGCGATCGCCTCGGCGCAGAACAGCGCGGTGTCGTCGCTTGCCTATGCCGATCGCATCTACCAGCTCCCGCTCGGCGTCGTCGGCGTGGCCGTCGCCATCGTGCTGCTGCCGGAACTGTCGCGGGCGCTGAAATCGGGCAATCTGATCGAGGCCGCCAATCTGCAGAACCGCTCGGTCGAGTTCACCTTGTTCATGACCTTGCCGGCGGCAGCCGCGCTCTGGGTGATGTCGGAACCGATCGTGCGGCTGGTCTATGAGCGCGGCGCCTTCGCCGCCAACCACTCGACGCCGATCGTCGCCTCGATCCTGGCGATCTTCGGCCTCGGCCTGCCCGCCTTCGTTTTGATCAAGGCGTTCACGCCCGGCTATTTCGCACGCGAGGACACCCGGACGCCGATGATTTTTGCCGCGATCTCGGTCGGCGTGAATGTCGCCACGGCGCTGAGCCTGTTCCCGTCGATGGGCGCACCGGGCATCGCTGTGGCCTCGGCCGTCGCCGGCTGGGTCAACGCGCTGATGCTGCTCGGCATGCTGATCAGGCGCGGCCATTGGGGCCGCGACGTGCCGCTCTTGAGACGCATTCCCCGGCTGGTGCTCTCCGCCGTAATCATGGCCGTGGCGCTTTACTTCGCGGAGCGCCACTTTGCCACACAGATTGGACCTGGCTCGCCGCTCGTGGTGAAGGCGACGACGGTGCTTGGCCTTGTCGCCGGGGGCGCCGCGCTCTACTTCATCGCCGCCTTCGGCACCGGCGGCGCCGATTTCGGCATGGTCCGGCGCAATGTGAAACGTCGTTCACCCAAGGCGCCACCACCCGTCAGGGAACAGTCTCCAGATCCGTGAGCCGGAATTCATTGGCCGTGGAAAGCATCGGAACGGCGTAGTATCGCGCGCAAGCGTAGTGGAAGCAGTCCGCCATGTTTAGGCGGACAGCATTGTTGCGAAACCGCGAAGCGGCCTCGATGGATAGGGATGTTGCCTCGGCCGCAGGCGGAAGCTCGCGCAAGGCAATGGCCCGCTCTTCTAGAAAGCGAGCTACAATCTCCGCGCTTCTTGCGACCGGAATCGCCAGCTTTTCTGGTCGCGCGAGCGCCATCGCGGCCTCCCAAACGGCTATCGCCGACGTGAACGGTGCCGATGCCTCCATGACGGCCTGCGCGCATCGCTCGGCTTCCGTCTCGTTGCTCAGGATCGCGACGATGGCTGCTGCGTCGACAAACATCAGTCGTCGCCGGAAAGTTCATCATAAACGGACTGCGGCAACGGTTTGCGCGCTTGTTCGCTAAGCTTGATTCCAAACTCGGCTCGCAGTCGCGCCGCCGTTTCCAGTGGCGTCTCGCGATTGCGCCGCCGCTCCAGGGCCTCGCGCATGGCAATCACGATTGCCTCGGTGATGCCTACCCCTTCAGCTTTGGCGAAAGCGCGCGTCAGCCTGTCGGCTTCCTTGTTGTTGATGTTGATAGTCATCGCTACATTCCTTTATGTAGCTAGAAAGATGTAGCTTATGCGTGGCGATGTCAACGTACCGATGAGCCATGCCAGCTCGGTCCGCGCCTCTTGATCGCGCGGCCGGCTTCGTCCATAAGCGCGCCGTCGCAAGACTTTCGCCGCGCGCGGTTTCCAGCCGTGTGATTGGCTCCAAAACGTCTGCAACTTTTTGGAATCATGCTTATACGGCCCTCCACAAGCCATGAGGAATTCATGTCCGCCTTCAAGCCACTCGTCTTTTCGGGCGTCCAGCCGACCGGCAACCTGCATCTCGGCAACTATCTCGGCGCCATCAAGAAATTCGTCGCTCTCCAGGAACAGTCCGACTGCATCTACTGCGTCGTCGACCTGCATTCGCTGACGGCGCAGCTGGTGCATCAGGACCTGGGCGACCAGACGCGGTCGATCACCGCGGCGTTCCTGGCCTCCGGCATCGACCCGAAGAAGCACATCGTCTTCAACCAGTCGCGGGTCATGCAGCACGCCGAGCTCGCCTGGATCTTCAACTGCGTGGCGCGCATCGGCTGGATGTACCGGATGACGCAGTTCAAGGACAAGGCCGGCAAGGACCGCGAGAACGCCTCGCTCGGCCTGCTCGCCTATCCGAGCCTGATGGCTGCCGACATCCTGCTCTATCGCGCCACCCATGTGCCGGTTGGCGAGGACCAGAAGCAGCATCTGGAGCTTACCCGCGACATCGCGCAGAAATTCAACAACGACTTCTCCGAGAAGATCGCCGCGCTCGGCGTCGGCGTCGAAATGCAGGTCGGCGAAGAGACGGTGAACGGTTACTTCCCGATCACCGAGCCGGTGATCGGTGGTCCGGCGGCGCGCATCATGAGCCTGCGCGACGGCTCGAAGAAGATGTCGAAGTCGGATCCGTCGGATCTCTCGCGCATCAATTTGACCGACGATGCCGACACCATCTCGAAGAAGATCCGCAAGGCCAAGACCGACCCGGAGGCCTTGCCGAGCGAGATCGAGGGGCTGGAAAGCCGGCCCGAGGCCGAAAACCTCGTCGGCATCTATGCCGGTCTCGCCGAGATCTCGAAGGAAGACGTGCTGAAGGAATATGGCGGTCAGCAATTCTCCGTGTTCAAGCCGGCTCTGGCCGACCTTGCCGTGGAGAAGCTGGCGCCGATCGCTTCCGAGATGCGCCGCATCGAGGGCGACCGCGCCTATGTCGACACCGTGCTCAAGGACGGCGGCGACCGCGCCCGCGCCATCGCCGAGGGCACGATGAAGACGGTGCGTGACATTATCGGCCTGTTGCAGGACTGACCGACGAGTTGGTCCCATAGGACCATTGCCGCGCCAGCCGGCGGCTTGCCGCCGGTCGGCCGCAGTGGCAGATTGCGGCCGAACCATACCGAGCAGATAGACATGGTCTCCAAACGCCTCAGCCGCGAAGCCGGCCATCGCAGGAAATTCCTGACGATCATCGACGATACGCCGGAATGCGAGCGCGCAGTCGCCTATGCCTCGAAGCGGGCGCAAAGCACCAGCGGCGTGCTGGTGCTGCTCTATGTCATTGTGCCGGACGATTTTCAGCATTGGCTGGGGGTCGAGAAGATCATGCGCGAGGAAGCGAATGCGACGGCGCGCGCGGCGCTCGACGGCTATGCGAACAAGGTGCGCCAGAAGCTCGGCATCGAACCGGAGCTGGTCGTGCGCGAGGGCAAGCCCACGGAAGAAATCCACAAGCTGATCGAGGAAGACCAGGACATCGCCATCCTGGTGCTGGCAGCCGGCGCCGGCAAGGAAGGCCCTGGACCGCTGGTCAGCGCGGTTGCCGGCCGGGGAGCGGCCTTCCCCATTCCAGTCACGGTGGTGCCGCAGAATCTGTCCGACGAGGAGATCGACAGCTTAGCTTAAGCCACCTCAATCCCCGGCCTCCGCCGACCTGATCACTGCAACCATTTCAAAAGCCGTGACGGACCCGGCAAAAACATTCCGCCAGCCGGTCGTTCGGGCGACGCGTTTCGCTTGAATGTCCAGCCGATAGAGCCTATTTAGAATTATTCCAAACTATCGGCCCGGGAAGGGCCTGGAGATACCCATGTTCATCCAGACCGAATCGACGCCGAACCCGGCGACGCTGAAATTCCTGCCGGGCAAGGAAGTGCTGGGCGAAGGCACAGCCGATTTCCGCAACGCCGAAGCCGCGGCGGAGGCCTCGCCGCTGGCCGGCCGTCTGTTCGAGATCCCGGGCGTCACCGGCGTCTTCTTCGGCTATGATTTCATCACCGTGACCAAGGACGGTCCGGACTGGCAGCACCTGAAGCCGGCGATCCTCGGCGCCATCATGGAGCATTTCATGTCCGGTGCGCCGGTCATGGCCACGACCGCTCCGGCGAGCCAAGCCGGCGAGACCGGCGAGTTCTACGACAAGGCCGACGAAGAGCTGGTGCTGACCATCAAGGAACTGCTCGACACGCGCGTGCGCCCGGCCGTTGCCCAGGACGGCGGCGACATCACCTTCCGCGGCTTCGAGAACGGCACCGTGTTCCTGCACATGAAGGGCGCCTGCGCCGGCTGCCCGTCGTCGACGGCAACGCTGAAGCACGGCATCCAGAACCTGCTTCGCCACTTTGTTCCGGAAGTCCAGCAGGTCGAGCAGGTCGCCTGAGAATCCAATTCGCCGGCCGCGTAGTGCGGCGAGGCGACTTCCGACCCAAGACGCAAAAACAAAAAACCGGGCCCCAACAGCCCGGTTTTCTGTTTTTGGACGTCTTGTTGTTGCCTAGACGGTCCGCTTGCGAAAGCTTTTGGCCTCGGCCTTCGTGATCACATCACGATGACCTTGGCGCCGACCGACGTGCGGTCGTAGAGGTCGATAATGTCCTGGTTCATCAGCCGGATGCAGCCCGACGACATCGCCTTGCCGATCGAGAACCATTCCGGGCTGCCATGCAGGCGGTAGCCCATGTCGCCGCCCTTGTTGAAGAGATACATGGCGCGCGCGCCGAGCGGGTTCTTCAGGCCCGGCTCCATGCCGCCGGCGAATTTGGCGAGCTCGGGCTGGCGCTTGATCATCTGCGAGGGCGGCGTCCAGGTCGGCCATTCGCGCTTCAGCGCGATATGGGCGGTGCCGTGCCATTCAAAACCCTCGCGGCCGACGCCGATGCCGTAGCGCATCGCCATGCCGTCGCCCTCGATGAAATAGAGGAACTTGTTCTGCGTATCGACGATGATGGTGCCCGGCTTCTCCGGCGAGTCGTACCGCACTTCCTGGCGGTGGTACCTGGCGGGGACCTTCTCGATCGGGATGCGCGGCAGCTGATAGCCGGCATCGCTCATCGCGCCATAGTTGTTGGTGAACATTTGCCCACCGATGGTGCTGCACCCGCTGATCGCGGTCGACAGCGCAAGAGCGGCAAGGATTGCAAATGACTTCAAGCGCATGAAAAGGTCCGATGCCCCGCCTGGATGCCAGCGGCACGAGTCGGCCGCTTTGTTGTCATCATTCATGCTGGCATTTCTTTTGCTTGCCAAGCGCGCACTGCCTATATGCAAGATCTTGCACGCGGGTAAGTGCCGAACTGCGGCATTTCCGCAACAGGCCTCACAGGATTGTGAAACAAAATCAATGAGGCGGCTCATAGAGCCGCCTGGGTTCGAGGAGAGCGCCATGAATGTCGGTGATGCCGCCGAGCGTTCCGGCCTGCCGGCCAAGACCATCCGCTACTATGAGGAGATCGGCCTGATCCGTCCGGCGCGGGCCGAGAACGGCTATCGCGATTACTCCGGCGACGATATCCACCGGCTGGCCTTCCTGCGCCGTGCGCGCAATCTCGGCTTCTCAATCGACGATTGCAGGCAGCTGATGGCGCTCTATCAGGACCGCGGCCGCGCCAGCCACGACGTGCGCGAGATCGCCGCCGCCCATGTCAGGGCGATCGAGGAGAAGCTGCGCGAATTGCAGTCGATGCGCTCGACGCTGCAGACACTGATCCACGCCTGCCATGGCGATGACCGGCCGGACTGCCCGATCCTGGACGACATGGCGGGAGCAGCCTGAGGTCCGAGGCCTGTCAGCGCTTCCAGAAATGGCGGTGCGATGCGAGCAGTTCGTCCGCGATTTCGGGGAACGGGCCGAAGACCTCGATCTTCTTCTGGCCGGCGGCGAATACGGTGCGCGAGGCGAGGTTCATCGTCGGATTCTCCGCGTGATCCCCGGTGAGCGCCAGGAGATCGGTCTCCTCGAAGCCGTAGACCAGCCGCCCGATACTCGCCCAATACATCGTGCCGGCGCACATCGCGCAGGGTTCGCCGGTCGAGACCAGCGTGCATTGCCACAGGAACTCCGGCTCATAGGCCGCCGCGGCGCGGCGGGCGAGCTCCGTCTCGGCATGGCGCACCGTGTCGAGATTGCCCTGCCGCATCAAAACACGATCGTCCGGCCCGACAAGCACGCAACCGAACGGATGATGGCCATGCGCCGCCGCCTCGCGCGCGACGGCGTCAGCGGACCGGAGGTGGGCGAGCATCTGATCGCGGGTCATGGGAATTCCTCCACGGTGAGATTGCTGCCAGGGGATTTGATTAGCAAGAACTAAACTTCTCTTGAGCCTCCCGCTTGGCTTTGAACTCCGACCATTTCCGGTTTGGTGCTATTTTGACAACCGCACAATGAGATTGCTGGGCCATGGGCATGCAGGAAGACATCGAACGGGTCGAGCAGCATATCCGCGAGATTGAACAGCGGATCGAGCGCCAGCGCGCGGTTATCACCCAGGCCGAGGAAAGCGGCTTGCCGACCGACGGCCCGCGCAACTTCCTGTGGTTCCTGAAAGAGACATTGAGCCTGAGCCGCGACCACCTGGCCAGGCTTCTGGCGGATGAATTCCGGGCGGGCGACTCGCAATAAGTGCAGCGAAGCCCATAGAAAGGCGATTATATATTTGACAGACCCAAATCGACGTGCGATAATGATTCCAAGGAGTTATCGCTATGTCCGTTCTTTCCCGCCCCTACTTTCATGACGAAGCCGCCGCCTTCGAACACGTCGAGGGTGTGCTGTGGCCGCAGGGTCCGGTTTGCCATCATTGCGGCTCCATGGAAAAGCACTACGCATTGAAGGGCGGTCGCACGAAGCCCTCCAAGAAGAACCCGCACGGCGTCGAAATCCACGGTCTCTACAAGTGCTCGGATTGCCGCAAGAAGTTCACTGTCCGCATGGGCACGATCTTCGAAGAGTCAAAGCTTCCGCTGCACATTTGGCTCCAGGCTTTGCATGCCATGTGCGCCAGCAAGAAAGGCGTTTCGGCTCACCAGCTGCACCGTGCTCTGGAAATCACCTACAAGACCGCTTGGTTCCTTTGCCATCGCATTCGTGAAACCATGCGCTCGGGTGACTTCACGCCTATGGGCGGCAACGGCAAGACAGTCGAGGTTGACGAGACGTATATCGGTCGTCTCAAAGGTACGCCGGTCAAGTCGGGCGGCGGCGCGCACAAGAACACCGTAGTTACGTTGGTCGGGCGTGGCTGTCGCGCCTATTCCTTCCATGTGGATGCCGCCCGTATGGGAACCGTCATGCCTATCGTGCGCGCCAACATTGCTCGCGAAAGCTATCATGACTGACGAGTCCGGCGTCTATCGCCGCGCGAGCCAAGAATTCGTCACGCATTCCAAGGACGAATACGTTCGCGGCAACGTCCATACGAACACGCTATTACTCGATCTTCAAGCGCGGCATGAAGGGCGTCTACCAGCATTGCGCCGGACACCATCTGCACCGCTATCTGGCGGAATTTGACTTCCGCTACAGCAACCGTTCGGCGCTCGGGATCGAAGACAACGTGCGGTCGCTCATTGTCTTAAAGGGCGCCAAGGGCAAGCGCCTCACGTACCGGCAACCTGCTTGACGCCAAGAAGGGTCATTACCGCAAACCGATCCAGCTAAAGCTTCCGCTTTGGAAGGGAGAGCCCTTTCGGAAATGCTGGCGCAAATAGCTGTGGATGGCCGGGATGTGAATAGCGGGGATTCCGCTTGACTCTTTGACCTGATAGAGTCTGATTCGTTCCTAGCGGCTAGAACAACGATGAACGCGCGACACGGTGATAATCTGCCGGCCGTAGCACCACTGGCAACAGTGGGGGCGCATTGTGGGGTTCGATGGCAGGCCCCATCGCGTTCAAATACCGGCGGGTAACCCACGCGGTTACCCGCCGACCTTCCCATCAAACTAAGATAATTCCGCGGCTAACAATCGACTGCCGCTGACGATCATTGCAGCGGTGGAATGTCGAGATGTACGTTTCATAGCCGGCACCGGCGGCCTTTATTGCGGCTTTGTATTGCCTGCCTGTCTCTGGATGGACATAGAAGACACAAGCGCATCCTCGCTTGTCCGCGACCCATAGGCCGCTCTTGATCATCGCCGGGAGGCACAGCATATCCATCATGCTTATGTCGGGATGCTTCCGCAGAATATGGTGCAGGGAAAAGCTCGACAAATATGCTATGCCAAGCGGGCACTTTAGGTGAGCGGAGACTGCCGGTGGTAAGTGACAGATATTGATTGCGGCTGATGGTGTCCGCAACAGATTGTACAACTGGGAAAGTTCCAACCCCATGAAAAAACCGGAATCATTAACGACCGGCAAGAGTCAAGTGGACAAGTTCCGCGAACTGGCGCGTAAGATTGGCACCGTCGATTCCGAAGAGCCGTTGAATGAAGCACTTAGGAAGATGGCGAAGTCGCTGCCGCCGAAGGGCGATAAGAAGGGTAAGGATGACTAGGCGGGTCTAGACGCGCTTCGCGAGGTCTCCGACGATTGCTTGATGGAATGGTTTGATCTGGTCGGGCTCGTTAACAACTTCTTCCGTGGTAGGAACAAACAATCCCTGCAGAGCCGACAAACCGCTTGCTGACTTTCGTATTACCCTTCTCCCGCCCTCTAAGATCTCTGAGGACTCCAGTGTCGCGATGCGATCCTGAACATAGGTGACAACGCCGCGACCGATGACCTCTTCAAATATTCCGAGACTTTCACCCGTGTCGGGGTCGAGAACCTCCTCCCCCTGTCGGTAAACAATATAATCGTGCCCTACCTCTACGCCGTCGTCTTTCCCGACATTGAGGGCGACCTTGAATTTATTGATCACTTTGGCGACTTTGGCATGCTTCATGGTCTGTCCAACCCGATTCTAGGGGTGCCAGGTTTTATGATTATTTCTTTGAAGTGATCCGCTGATCCAGACGTGAGGCTAGTCCATATGTCGTCCGCGCCTTCTGCGCGATGGATCACTGACAGCTGTACCTTCCTGTCATCCTGAATATTGAATACCTCAGCGATGCCTAAAAACCGCTCGAACCCGTCCTTTTGGGCGAGGAACAGTGAGTACCCGAAGCCATATGACAGCCACGATGCCGGCGAGATGAGAAATATGCCGGGTGCTTCTTTCTTGAAAAACAGGACCTTCGGCCTCACGAGGTCGGCAGACGGCCGACTGAGGTACAGATGGAGTGCGGTCCCAGAGTAGACAAATGCCGATGTGGCGATGGTAATTGCAATAATCGCCGACGAGAATGTTGAGATAGCCGGAAGGATTAGGCTTAAGACCCATCCAAAGAATGCCGCTCCGCCAAAAGCGAAGCCCCACGGCAACATCCACCAGCCGCGCTCTTGCTCTCTAGACGCCACCCAATCTCCCCCGATTGAGACACCACTTAGCATACAAATTGCCCGCGTGTAATCCGGGTCTGTCAAATATATAATCGCCATAGAAAAACGGGTTCAAACCATGAACAAAATCTGGCATGGTGGCTGCCATGCCCATTGTTTCCCCGATTCCCCTCAACCCTTTGATCGACGGCCGCCAGTCGGAGCGCGCCATGCTGGTGCGGCGCGGCGTGCAGCGGCTGCTGACCGAAATGGGCGCGCATGTGCTGCCGGAGCTTTCGCTGGCGACAGGCCGCCGCGCCGATCTCGTCGCGCTGACCAGGCAGGGCGACGTCTGGATCATCGAGATCAAATCCTCGATCGAGGATTTCAGGGTCGACCGTAAATGGCCCGACTACCGGCTGCATTCCGACCGCTTCTTCTTCGCCACCCATCCCGGCGTTCCCCAGGACATCTTTCCCGAGGAGTGCGGCTTCATCCTTTCCGACGGCTACGGCGCGGAGATCCTGCGCGATGCGCCCGAGCACCGCATGGCGGCAGCGACGCGCAAGGCGCTGATGCTGCGGATGGCCCGCGCGGGCGCCGCGCGGCTCTTGGCGGCGGAGCTCGCCGGCGTCGCGGTGCCGGCGCTGGATGGCGAGAGCGAGTAGCGCCTGTTCCTCGCCGCACTAGGCGGGAGAGGAAATAGGCGTTGCAGCTGACCTATTCCACTTCTTCTTCCACTCCGCTGCCCGCCGGTGCCATGAGCAGGATGGCGGCGCCCAAGAGGGCGGCAATCAGCGAGCCGGCGAGGATGCCGACCTTCACCGCGTCCTGCAGCGCCGGGTCGCTGGCGAAGGCGAGCAGGCCGATGAACAGGCTCATGGTGAAGCCGATGCCGCAAAGCAGCGAAATGCCCAGCATGTGCAGCCAGCCGGCATTGACCGGCAGGTCGGCGAGGCCGAAGCGGATCGCGAGCGCCGAGGAGCCGAAGACGCCGACCAGCTTGCCCAGCACCAGGCCGGCGGCGACGCCCAGCGTCAATGGCTCGACAAGGGCCGCAAAGCTCAGGCCGCCGAGCGAGACGCCGGCATTGGCGAAGCCGAAGATCGGGATGACGAGGAAGGGCACCAGCTTGTGCAGGCCGTGTTCCAGCCGGTGCAGCGGCGAATGCTCGAGATCGTGGCTGATGCCCGGAGAACGCTCAAGCGGGATGGTGAGCGCCAGCGCAACGCCGGCAAGCGTGGCGTGCACGCCCGACTTCAGCACCAGCACCCACAGCAGCGCGCCGAGCAGCAGATACGGCCAGAGCTTCATGGCCCGCATGCGGTTGAGCACGACCAGCAAGGCGATGACGACGAAGGCGGCGGCCAGATAGGCGAGCGACAGGCCGCTGGTGTAGAACAGCGCGATGATTATGACGGCGCCGAGGTCGTCGATGATGGCGAGAGCGGTGAGGAAGACCTTCAGCGAGGCCGGCACCCGGCTGCCGAGCAGCGAAAGCACGCCGAGTGCGAAGGCGATGTCGGTGGCGGTGGGGATCGCCCAGCCGGAGAGTGCCGCCGCATTGTCGCGGTTGATCAAGACATAGACCAGCGCTGGAACCAGCATGCCGCCGGCGGCGGCGATGCCGGGCAGCACCCGGCGCGGCCAGGTCGAGAGCTGACCATCCAGCATCTCGCGCTTGATCTCCAGCCCGACCAGCAGGAAGAACACCGCCATCAGCCCGTCATTGATCCAATGCGAGACGCTGAGCGGTCCGAGATAGGCGTGCAGGACGGCGAAATAGGTTGTGGCCAAAGGCGAGTTGGCGACGATCAGCGCAAGGGCTGCCGCCACCATCAGGATGATGCCGCCAGCGGCCTCGCCGTCGAGGAATTCACGCAGGATCGATTTCGGCCGTTCGTCTTGCATGGTGCCTCGCTAACCTAGCCTGTTGGCCGGGAATCTGTGGTCCAATGATGCGCAACGTCAGTGGAGATGCAAGGCTTACGGGCGACACCGCAGCCGATGCTTCGAAAATTGGCCGAAACGTCCGTCTCTTCGTCATCCACGGGCGAAGCAAGGAGCGAAGCGACGCAGCGCAGACCCGAGGATCCATTCCGTTACATCGGAGCGGTGCCGACGGCGCAGAATTCTGCTCCGCTGCATCCTCCGGCCAAGGTCACGGCATGGATCCTCGGGTCTCCGCGTCCGCTTCGCTCCCGCTCCGCCCGTGGATGACGACGCTTGCCTAGCGCGGAGCCCGCTTCGCGAGGATCCGCTGCAGGGTGCGCCGATGCATGTTCAGCCGGCGCGCCGTCTCGGACACGTTGCGGTCGCACATTTCGTAGACGCGCTGGATGTGCTCCCAGCGCACGCGGTCGGCCGACATCGGGTTTTCCGGCGGCGCCGCGCGCTCGCCTGAGGTCCGGGTAAGCGCGGCGAAGACGTCGTCGGCATCGGCGGGCTTGGAGAGGTAGTCGATGGCGCCGAGCTTCACCGCTGTCACCGCGGTGGCGATGTTGCCGTAGCCGGTCAGGATAATGGCGCGGGCATCTTCGCGTCTCTCGCGAATGGCGGCAACGACATCGAGGCCATTGCCGTCGCCGAGCCGCATGTCAACCACCGCATAGGCCGGCGGATGGGCGCGCGCCTTGGCGACCGCCTCCTCCACGCTCTCCGCCGTCTCGACCACGAAGCCCCGAGTCTCCATAGCCCGAGCGAGCCGAGTGAGGAACGGCTTGTCGTCCTCGACGATGAGCAGCGAGGTGTCCTCGCCCTCGACCATTGCAACAGTCGTTTCGTCTCCGCTCATCTTATCGGCATCCTACTGACTTGAACCACCTCGCCCCGGAACGAATTCTAGCGAATGCGCCTTAAGTTCTTGTTTCCAGGCGCGCCGTTTCCCAAAAAAGCTGCACGGTTTTGGGCGGCATGCCTCACTTTTACGCAGATACAGTCCCGCAGGGGCAATGTCCAATTTTTACAGCCGGCAACAGAGCTGCCATGCAGTAAATGCAGGGCTTTTTCACCGTTTCGCAATTCCGGACGGAAAACTACGGCGAAGTCGCCGAGCCCAACCGCTGCGCACTTTTCCTGGAATTGCTTTAGGCATTGTCGAACATGGTGGCCGAGGCGTGGTCCTGGTTGAGGAACACGCCGCGCGGCCATGCGATCTGCACCACCGCGCCTTCGCCAAGCCCGCTCGAATTGCGGAAATCGATGGTGGCGCCCGATCGTTCCAGCAAGGTCTTGGCGATGAACAGCCCTAGCCCCAGGCCGCCGCCGGCCTCCGTGCCCTGGCGCGTCGACATATAGGGTTCGCCGATGCGGTCGATGATCTCGGCCGGAAAGCCCGGCCCGTCATCGGTGATCGAGAAGATGACCTTGTCATTGTCCCAACTCCAGCTGACGGTGACCGACTTGCGGGCGAAATCGACGGCATTCTCGACCAGGTTGCCGAGCCCATAGATGACGCCGGGGCTGCGCTGGCCGACGGGCTCGGGGCCGATACACTCGCCGGGCCGCAGCCGGATCGAGATGCCGAAATCGCGATGCGGCGCCGTCACCTCCTCGACCAGCGAGGTGAGCGGCATGCGCGACAGATGCGCTTCGCCTTCCGAGGAAAGGCTGGTCAGCCGCTTCAGGATCTCGCGGCAACGCTCGCTTTGCGAGCGCAGGAGCTTCACGTCCTCGCCGTATTTCGGGTCCTTGCCGAGTGCCTTCTCCATCTCCTTGGCGACGACGGTGATGGTCGCCAAGGGCGTGCCGAGTTCGTGCGCGGCCGCCGCCGCCAGCCCGTCCAGCGCCGACAGATGCTGCTCGCGCTGCAGCACCAGTTCGGTGGCGGCCAGGGCGTTGGCGAGGAGGCGCGCCTCCGCCGCGACGCGGAAGGCATAGATGGCGGTGAAGGCGATCGAGGCGAACACCGCCATCCACATGCCGGCGACATAGATGAACGGCATCGGCAGCGGCGCGTCCTCATACCAGGGCAGTGGCAGGTGGAAGAACACCAGCAACGTGGCGGCTATCATGACCAGCGCGCCCAGCACCGCGGTCATGGGCAGCGGCAGCGAAGCGGCCGAGATGACGACCGGGACCGAAAGCAGCACGCAAAACGGGTTGGTCAGGCCGCCGGTCATGTAGAGCAGGCCGGTGAGCTGGATGCCGTCGAAGGTGAGAATCGCGAAGGCCGAAAGCGGGGTCAGGCGGTGCGCCGCCGGATAGCGGAAGGTGAGCCACAGATTCATCCAGGCCGAGCAGGCGATCAGCGCGAAGCACATCGACACCGGCAGCGGGAATTTTAGGCCATAGGCGACGACCAGCACGGTCAGGCTCTGGCCGACGATGGCCAGCCAGCGCAGGCGGATCAGCGTGTTGAGCCGCAGCCGCTGGCTTTGCTGGGAATCGGGCGCGCGCAGGATGTTGATCATCGACTTACGATTATAACCGCGGGAGGGTAAGCGCTAGTAGCGCTGTAAAGGCGACTTGAGCGATTGGCAGCCGGTGTTTCGGTTCACCATCATGAGCGCTTGGTGGTTGGCCGGGGCCGTCGCAACTTCGTCATCCACGGGCGGAGCGACGCGAAGCGGAGCGCAGACCCGAGGATCCATTCCGTTACCTCGATCGTAGAGAGCAGCGGAGGGAATTCTGAACCGTGGCAACGCGTCGACGTCGCGGAATGGATCCTCGGGTCTGCGCGCGTCGCTTCGCTCCTTGCTCCGCCCGTGGATGACGAAGCGATGGGTGTTTGCGCCAATCGCCAATATATGCCGTCCGTTAACGCGAGGCTCGCCAAAACTTCTGGGCAAGCCTACGTTCCGCGGGGCTTGGCACGGCTGGTGGCGGCGGCCAACAGCGGATTTTCCGGCCAGACATGCTTGGGGTAGCGACCGCGCATGTCGGCACGCACGTCCGCCCAGGAACCGCGCCAGAAGTTAGGGAGGTCGCGCGTCGTCTGGATGGGGCGGTGCGCCGGCGAGAGAAGCTCCAGCGTCAGCGGCACGGTGCCGTTGGCGATCGCCGGATGACGGTCGAGGCCGAACAGCTCCTGCACGCGGACCGCAAGCACCGGCCATTCGCCGTCGTAGCGGATCGGCACGTGACTATCCGACGGCGCGTCGAAATGGGTCGGCGCCAGCGCGTCGACCTTGCGCTGCAGGTCGTGCGGGACCAAGGCCATGAGTGCCGACGACAAAGTCGCCGGCTTGATGGCCGCGAAAGAGGCGTCGCCGGCGAGAAACGGCAGGAGCCAATCGTCGAGGCCCTCGACCAGCGCTTCATCCGAAACGTCGGGCCAGGGCGCTCCCAGACCGCGATGCAGCCAGCCGAGCCGCTGCCGCAACGTCTCGGCATCCTTGCCCCAATCGAGCAGCGACAGGCCGTGCTCCCGTAAGGCGTCGAGGATAGCCTGATCGGCATCGGCGCCCGACGGCGCCGGCAGCATACGCTCGAACAAGGTGATGGCGCCGAGCCGCGCGGTCTCGCGCACCCGCACGGCGCGGCGCTCGCGGTCGAAGGTCGTCTCGCGCTTCGTCTCGATGCGATCGGCAAGAGCGGCGCGGATATCGGCTTCGCCGACCGGCGCGGCGGCGGTGATGCGGGCGTTCTGCGCCTTGCCCTGCAGGTCGGCGACCACCAGCCAGGTCTCATTGGCGAGCGGATCAGCGGCTTCGACCATGGCGCCCGAGCCGTTGGCGAGCACGAAGCGGCCGCGCTCGCCGCGCGCTCTCGCCACGCGATCCGGCCAGGCATGGATCAGGAGCGAGCCGGCGGAGACCGCCTCGCCGCCCTGCCCGCCGCCGGCCTGTCTGGCCAAACGCTCGGCGAGCTGCCTGGCGGCGTTGGCGCGCGGCGATTTCTCGCCGCGAAAGCGGATCAGGCGGCGTTCGAGATCGGCGCTGTCGCCGCCCGATCCGCGCTCGGTCAGCAATACGGCAAGTGTCGCCGCTTCCTGCGCATGACCGCCTCTCACCGCTTCGGCCACCATATGCGCCAACCGCACCGGCAATGCCAGCTTGCGCATGGCGGCACCCGCCTTCGTCAGCCGGCCGGCATCGTCGATGGCATGCAGCGCCTTCAGCAGCACCCTCGCCTCGCTGAGCGCCGGGGCCGGCGGCGGATCGAGGAAGGAAAGGCTGGACGGATCGGCGACGCCGAAGGCGGCGCAGTCAAGCAGCAGTCCGGACAGATCGGCCTCGAGGATTTCCGGCGGCGAGAAGGCGGGGAGCGACGCGGTCTGCTCGGCCCGCCACAGGCGAACCGCCACGCCGGCTTGAGTGCGGCCGGCGCGGCCGGCGCGCTGATCGGCCGAAGCCTTGCTGACGCGCACCGTCTCAAGCCTGGTCAGGCCGCTCGCCGGCTCGTAGCGCGGCAGGCGCGACAGGCCGGAATCGATGACGACACGCACGCCGTCGATGGTGATCGAGGTCTCGGCGATCGAGGTCGCCAGCACCACCTTGCGGCGGCCGGCCGGCGCCGGTCTGATCGCCTGATCCTGCGCCCGGTTGTCGAGCTGGCCGTAGAGCGGAACGATGTCGGTGTCGGCGGCGACATTGCCCTGAAGCCGCTCGGCGGTGCGCTCGATCTCGCGCTGTCCGGGCAGGAAGGCGAGCACGCTGCCCTGCTCGCCGGCCAGGGCCGCGCGCACGGCCTTGGCCATGGCGTCCTCGATCGCCAGGCCGGCCGGCCGTTCGTCGTAGCGGACCTCGACCGGATAAGCGCGGCCCTCGCTTTCGATCACCGGTGCCTGCGCCAGAAGCCTCGATACGCGGGCGCCGTCGAGCGTCGCCGACATGACCAGCAGACGCAGGTCAGGCCGCAGCGCGCCCTGCACGTCGAGCGCCAGCGCCAGGCCGAAATCGCCGTCGAGCGAGCGCTCATGGAATTCGTCGAAGATCACCGCCGAAACGCCGGGCAGTTCCGGGTCGTCGAGAATCATGCGGGAGAGCACGCCTTCGGTGACGACCAGGATTTTTGTCCGCGCCGACGTGCGGTTCTCCATGCGCATGGCATAGCCGACCGTGCCGCCAGGTTCCTCGCCGAGCAGCTCGGCCATACGGCGGGCAGCGGCGCGAGCGGCCAGCCGGCGCGGTTCGAGCAGCACGATCCGGCCTTTGCCCAGCCAGGGCGCGTCGAGCAGCGCCAGTGGCACCAGCGTCGTCTTGCCGGCGCCGGGCGGCGCCACCAGCACGGCGCTGCTGCGCTGCGAGAGCGCTTCGCCGAGCGCCGGCAGCACGGCAGTGACCGGAAGCTCCGGCAGGGGTTTTGTCGTCATCTGGCCCGCATATCAGCGGTCGCGGTCGCCATGCAACTTGCGAGGGCCGGTGCGCGGTCAAAGCCTGGTGCGCGAAAACGGATTCCAGCGCACGGTGCCGAGCCTCACCTCTTCGCGCACCATCGTCAGCAGGCCGGAAGCGCCGACCACCGCCAGGCCGACCAATGACAGCCAGTCGGGATATTCCTGGAAGAACAGCGCGCCGAGGATGACCGCCCAGACGATCTGCGAGTAATGCGTCGGTGCGATGCGGTTCGCAGGCGCGTATTTGACCGCAAGCAGCTGCAGAAGTTGTCCGCCGGCGGTGAAGACACCGGCCAGCATCAGCCAGACCAATTGCCCGAGATTGGGGAGCGAGAACGACGTCGCGGCCGCGCCGACGCCGTTGAAGACAAGGCCATAGCCGACCAGGGCGCCGAGAATCGTCGTGCGCTTTTCCTGCTTGGCGAGCGAGCGCATCAGGATGACGCTGGTGGCGGCGAGGAAGGCGTTGGCGAAGGCGGCGAGATGGCCGAGATGCAATTCGCGAAAGCCCGGCCGCACCACCAGCATGACGCCGAAGAAGCCGGCGACCACGGCCAGCCACCGCCAGGGACCGACCTTTTCCTTCAGGATGACCGTCGACAGGATGGTGACCAGCAGCGGCGCCAGGAAGATCAGCGCGTAGACTTCCGCCAGCGGAATGGTGGTGAAGGAATAAACGCTGAGCACACCCGACGCGATGCCCGCCAAGGCGCGCGCCTGCACCGCCCACGGCCTTTTGGTGCGCCAGAAATCGCGCCAGCGTTCGTCATTGGGCTTGGTAAAGAACAGAAAGCAGCCGGCAAACAAGGTCGAGAAGAAGCCGATCTCGAAGACGGTGAACTGCCCGCCCAGGCTCTTGATGACCCCGTCGCTGAACGAATAGCTTGCATAGGCGATCAGGGCGAGCAGGATTCCGTTCGGCATACCATTTCCGGGAGAGAAGACGTGAAGATATTGGCGCTGGGGGCACATCCCGACGACATCGAGATATTCATGTTCGGTACGCTGGCCGCCTATGCGGCGCAAGGCGCAGAGCTGACTTTTGCGATAGCCACCGATGGTGCCAAGGGCGGCAAGGGCGACCCGAAGGCGCTTGCCCGCCTGCGGCGCGAGGAGGCGGCCAAGGCGGCGGGGCTGCTCGGCGTCGAGCCGCGTTTCCTCGACTTTCCCGACGGCGCGCTCATTGCCGATGCAGCGTTGATTTCGGTGCTGAAGGCGCTGATCGGCGAGGTGAAACCCGACCTCGCGATCACCCATGCGCCCTACGACTACCACGGCGACCATCGCGCCCTGTCCGATGGCGTGCGCATGGCCGCATCCTTCGCCGTCCCTGTGCTGCATGCCGATACGCTCGGCGGCACCGGCTTTTCGCCGACGCATTATGTCGAGATCTCGCAATCAAGGCGAAAGCGATCCGCGCGCATCACTCGCAGGGTCCGGAGCACTATGTGCACAGGGCACGCCTCCAGAACGAGTTTCGCGCCGGGCAATGCAACGGCGCCGCCGGCGCGCTGGCCGAGGGCTTCCGCTTCGAGCCGACCTTCCCCTTCGCGGATATACGCGCGCTCCTGCCGCCGGCGCCGCCGATCCGGCCGGTGACGGCAAGCCCAGGCCCCGCCGACCGGGCCGGCTGACCGCGGCGGGCGCAGCGTCCGGCGACCGTTTCCCAACGATTTCAATCACCCGTTTCGTCATGCTGCGGCGCAGCAACGAATTCGCTTGCGTTGTTTAGTAAAAATGGCATCACTAAACAAATTACTAAACATCGGCGGCGCATCGCGCACCATAGCGACGCATAGCTCGCCGTGTTCAGGCCCTCGGAGGAGCGAGGGTTGAGGGGCTCTTGAAACCGTCATCCGGACGCGTTTCGCAAATGGGAGGTAAGGCATGAAATCGACCTTGAAACTGGCGTTGGGACTGGCCTCGGCGATCTTTGCGTCGACAGCCGTCTCGAACGTCGCGCATGCGGAAGACCTGACGCTGTGCTGGGCGGCCTGGGATCCGGCCAACGCGCTCGTGGAACTGTCCAAGGACTTCACCAAGGAAACCGGCATCGGCATGAAGTTCGAGTTCGTGCCGTGGACCAATTACGCCGACCGCTTCCTCAACGAGCTCAACTCGCACGGCAAGCTCTGCGACCTGATCATCGGCGACAGCCAGTGGATCGGCGGCGCCGCCGAGAACGGCCATTACGTCAAGCTGAACGACTTCTTCGACAAGGAGAAGATCAGCATGGACGACTTCGTGCCGGCGACCGTGGTCGGCTATTCCGAATGGCCGAAGAACACGCCGAACTACTGGGCGCTGCCGGCCATGGGCGACGTCGTCGGCTGGACCTATCGCAAGGACTGGTTCTCCAAGCCCGAGCTGCAGAAGGAGTTCAAGGAGAAATATGGCTGGGACCTCGCCCCGCCGACCACTTTCGACCAGCTGAAGCAGATCGCCGAATTCTTCCAGAAGCGGCAGATCGACGGCAAGACCGTCTATGGCGCCTCGATCTACACCGAGCGCGGCTCGGAAGGCATCACCATGGGCGCCATGGACGTGCTCTACAGCTATGGCTTCCAGTATGAGAACCCGAAAAAGCCCTATGAGATGGAAGGCTACGTCAACTCCGAAAAATCGGTGAAGGGGCTGGAATTCTACAAGGCGCTCTATGATTGCTGCACGCCGCCCGGCGCTTCCAACAGCTACATGGGCGAAGGCGTCGACGCCTTCAAATCCGGACAGGTGGCGATGCATATGAACTTCGCCTTCACCTGGCCCGGCCTGCAGAAGGACGAGAATGTCGGCGGCGACAAGATCGGCTATTTCGTCAATCCGAAGGGTCCCGACGGCGACCAGTTCGCGCAACTCGGCGGCCAGGGTATTTCGGTGGTTTCCTATTCCGACAAGCAGGAATCGGCGCTGAAATACATCAAGTGGTTCGCCAACAAGGACGTGCAGGCCAAGTGGTGGTCGCTCGGCGGCTATTCCTGCCTGAACTCGGTGGTCAAGGACCCGAAATTCCCGTCCAGCCAGCCCTATGCGCAGGCCTTCCTCGACTCGATGGCCATCGTGAAGGATTTCTGGGCGGAGCCCAGCTACGCGCCGTTGCTGCAGGCCTCGCAGAAGCGCTTCCATGATTATGTCGTCGCCGGTCAGGGCTCGGCCAAGGACGCCCTCGACGGTCTCGTCAAGGACTGGACGCAGGTGTTCCAGGACGACGGCAAGATGTAACCGCTCCTCCCGAGCAACATCGACGCGTCCCGTGCCGCCCTTGGCACGGGACGCAGTTCAGATAGATTCCATAGCCGAGACTTACCCGTGACCGAAGCAGGACTTACAATGCTCAATCGGACTGCGGACAACGTTGCCCGGGCGACGCCGGAGCCGTTGGCCAAGAAGATCCGGGGCATCAGCGACAAGGGCCTCGCCTGGCTGTTCATCTCGCCGACGATCCTTTTGCTGTTGGCCATCAACATCTTCCCGCTGTTCTGGGCGATCTATCTCTCCTTCACCAATTATCGCGCCAACCGCCCCAACGAGGTGGTGAAGAACCTCGGGCTCGCAAATTACCAGCGCATCCTCGGCGACCAGGACATCTGGATCGCCATGCAGACGACGGCGCATTTCGTGTTCTGGACGATCCTCTTGCAGACCGTCATCGGCTTCACGCTGGCCTGGCTGATCGACCGCAAGTTCCGTGGCCACGCCTTCTGGACCACCATCATCCTGGTGCCGATGATGCTGTCGCCGGCGGTGGTCGGCAATTTCTGGCGCTTCCTCTACGAGCCGCAGATCGGGCTGTTTTCCTATGTCATCTCCTTCGTCACCGGTATTCCGCCGACGAATGTCCAGATGCTGTCCAATGTCGAACTGGCGCCATGGGCGATCATCATCGTCGACACCTGGATGTGGACGCCTTACGTGATGCTGATCTGCCTCGCTGGCCTGCGCTCCATTCCCGAATACATCTATGAAGCGGCCGAGGTCGACCGCGCCTCCAACTGGCGCCAGTTCTGGTCGATCACCCTGCCGATGGCGCTGCCCTTCATCATGCTGGCCGTGCTGTTCCGCGGCATCGAGAACTTCAAGATGTTCGACATGGTCAACCTGCTGACCGGCGGCGGACCCGGCTCGACCACGGAAGTCGCCTCGATCACGCTGAAGCGGCAGGCCTTCGAGAGCTGGCGCACCGGCTATTCCTCGGCCTTCGCCATCATCCTGTTCGTCGCCGTGTTCGGGCTGGCCAACATCTACGTCAAGGCGCTCAACAAGGTGAAGCAGAGATGAGCCTGACCACCGCCCATTCCGTCGTAGCACCCTCGTCGAACGCGAAGCTGATCGCCGGCACGATCATCATAGCCTATGCGCTGATCTCGATCGTGCCGCTGTTGTGGATCTTCGCCACCAGCTTCAAGACGCCGCCGGATTCGATCGCCTACCCGCCGAAGATTGTCTTCCAGCCGAGCATCGAGGGCTATTGCAACCTGTTCACGACCCGCACCCGGCAGACGCCGGAATACATCAACTCGCTCGGGCCGGCGACCGGCTTCTGCGACGAGACGGTGCGCAAGCGCAACATGGTGATCGCCGGGCCGTCGAACTTCCTGCCGCGCTTCGTCAACTCGCTGATCATCGCCTTCGGCTCGACCTTCTGCGCGGTGTTCCTCGGCACGCTCTCGGCCTATGGCTTCTCACGCTTCAAGGTGCCTTTGGCCGACGACCTTCTGTTCTTCATCCTGTCGACGCGCTTCATGCCGCCGATCGCGGTGGCGATCCCGATCTACTTGATGTATCGCGAACTCGGCCTCTCCGACACCGCGCTCGGCATGATCCTGCTCTACACCGCGGTCAACGTCTCTTTGGCGGTCTGGCTGCTCAAGGGCTTCATCGACGAGATCCCGCGCGAATACGAGGAGGCCGCGATGATCGACGGCTATACGCGGCTGCAAGCCTTCTGGCGCACCGTGCTGCCGCAGGCGACCACCGGCATCGCCGCGACCGCCATCTTCTGCCTGATCTTTGCCTGGAACGAATATGCATTCGCAGCGCTCTTGACCTCCGGCACGGCGCAGACAGCGCCGCCCTTCATCCCGACCATCATCGGCGAGGGCGGCCAGGACTGGCCGGCGGTGGCGGCGGGCACGACCATCTTCCTGGTGCCGATCCTCGTCTTCACCATTCTGCTGCGCAAGCAGCTCCTGCGCGGCATCACCTTCGGCGCGGTGCGCAAATGAGCGGTGTGGGAATAAGTCGACCCCCACTCCGTCGAGCTTCGCCCGACACCTCTCGCCCGATCGACGGGGTAGAGGAAGGGCGCGAACTTCATTCAGCCAGGCTCCCTTCCTCTCCCTCCGGAGGGGGGAGAGGTGGCGCTGCGAAGCAGCGACGGAGTGGGGGAATCACCTGGCAACCATCTCTCCCCTTGAACGAGAAGAAAGGGAGGAACGCATGAGCCGCACCGTTGTCTCCAAGCGCTCCTCTTGGCCCCGCTGGGCAAGGCGCGGCCTGATGGAAAACATCGCGACAGCGATCATCGCGATCGGCTTCCTGATGCTGTTCCAGCCCTTCGCGCTGTCGCTCTACACCTATTCCTTCATCACCATGCTTGCCGGTACGGTCATGTTCATCATCGTCTCGAAATTCCCGGAATAACGATGGCCGAGATCCGTGTTCAAAACCTGAGGAAAGCCTTCGGCGCATTCGTCGCCGTGCAGGATTCCAATTTCGTGGTCGAGGACGGCGAGTTCTTCGTCATGCTCGGCCCGTCCGGCTGCGGCAAGACGACGACGCTGCGCATGATCGCCGGCCTCGAGCTGCCGACCGGCGGCAAGATCCTGCTCGGCGGCGAGGACGTCAGTATGCGCCGGGCGCGCGAGCGCGACATCGCCTTCGTCTTCCAGCTCTTCGCGCTCTACCCGCATATGAACGTGCGCCGGAATATCGGCTTTCCGTTGCTGGCGCAGGGCATGGCGTCGGCCGAGATCCGCAGCCGCGTCGAGGAGACCGCCAAGCTGCTGCGTATCGACCATCTGCTGGACAAGTCGGTCTCCGGCCTCGCCGGCGGCGACCGCCAGCGCGTCGCGCTCGGCCGCGCCATCGTGCGGCGGCCGAAATGCTTCCTGATGGACGAGCCGCTCGGCACGCTCGATACCGAGTTCCGCGACCTGATGGTGCATGAGCTGCGCGAGCTGCACAACCGCATCCACGCCACGACCGTCTATGTCACGCACGACCAGATGGAAGCCATGTCCATGGCCGACAAAATAGCGGTGATGAACCACGGCGTCATCGAGCAGTTCGGCACGCCGCGCGAGATCTACGACCGGCCGGCAACGATGTTCGTCGCCGATTTCATCGGCTCGCCGCCGATGAATTTCCTGAAGTTCGGCGGCGGGCTCGCCAGGGGCGCGAAGGAGATCGTCGTGCAGGGCGCCAAGGTGGCGGTGCCGGAAGTGCGCGAGGATATCGCCCCGGCCGACATGGCGCTCGGTATCCGGCCCGAGCACATCCGCTTCGACGATGCCTCGAAGCTGCGCGGCGCCATCTACGGCACCGAATATCTCGGCACCACGCAGATCGTCGCGGTCGAGACGGCCGACGGCATCATCAAGGCGCGGGTGCCGGCCGGCATCCACCTCAGCCCCGGCGAACAGGTCGGACTGGCCTTGAGCAGCGCCCGGCTGTCGCTGTTCGAAAAGGGCTCCGGACGCGCGGTCAGGACCGCCATGCATGATCAAGCAGTGGAGGCGCGCCATGGCTGATGTCCACATCAAAGGCGTGACCAAGAGTTTCGGCGACACCGTCGCGATCAACGATCTCGACCTTGCCATCAAGGACGGCGAATTCGTCGTGCTGCTCGGTCCTACCGGCGCCGGCAAGACGACGACGCTGAGGCTGGTCGCCGGGCTGGAGCGGCCGGACAGCGGCACGATCCATATCGGCGGCCATGACGCGACCGCGCTGTCGCCGGCCGAACGCGACACCGCCTTTGTCTTCCAGCAATATTCGCTCTATCCGCATCTTTCGGTGTTCGACAATCTCGCCTTCCCGCTGCGCTCGCCGGCGCGGCGGTTTCCCGAAGAGGCTGTGCGGCGGCGCGTCGAGGAAGTCGCGCGCATGGTGCGCATCGACCACAAGCTCGACAACCGCTCGACGAAACTGTCGGGCGGCGAGATGCAGCGCGTCGCCATCGGCCGCGCCCTGGTGCGCAAGCCTGCGATCTACCTGATGGACGAGCCGCTGTCCTCGCTCGACGCCAAGCTGCGCGCCGATCTCAGGCTCGAGCTGAAGCGCATCCAGTCCGAGCTCGGCGCCACCATGCTCTATGTCACGCACGACCAGATCGAGGCGATGACCATGGCCGACCGCATCGGCATTCTCGCCGACGGCATGCTGGTGCAGATCGGCACGCCGCGCGCGATCTATTCGGAGCCGGCAAACCTTCATGTCGCGGCGCGCCTCGGCCAGCCGGCGATCAACCTCCTGCCGGCCGGACTGCTGCCCGACGGCGGTGCGCCGGCCGGAACGGCGACGATCGGCGCCCGCACCGAGCATCTCGCGATCGAGAAGGCGATGAACGGCCATGCCGACGGCGTGGTCGACTGGGTCGAGCATCTCGGCGACCAGAACCATCTGCATGTGACCGTGGGAGCGAAGAAGCTGGTGACGCTGACCGATCCCGACACGCCGCTCGCAAAGGGGGACAAGGTGACGATCCGCTACGTCGCGCCGCTCTATTTCGGCTCGGACGGGCAGAGATTGATGTAGCGGGGGACTGATGTAGCCGCCTCGCGCCTTATTGGCACACCGATTGACGATACGGACTGGACGAAATCCATGAAGCACTTTTTCAACCGCAAGGACACGATCGTCACCGAAGCGCTCGACGGCTTCCTCGCCACGGTGGGATCGGGCGCGCTCGCCCGCCTCGACGGCTATCCCGAGATCAAGGTCGTGCTGCGCGCCGACTGGGACAAGACGAAGGTGGCGATCGTTTCCGGTGGTGGCGCCGGGCATGAACCCTCGCATGCCGGCTTCGTCGGCGCCGGCATGCTGACGGCGGCCGTCTCCGGCGAGATCTTCGCTTCGCCGAGCGTCGAGGCGGTGCTGGCGGCGATCCGCGCCACGACCGGCCCCGCCGGCTGCCTGCTGGTCGTCAAGAACTACACCGGCGACCGGCTCAATTTCGGGCTGGCCGCGGAGAAGGCGCGCGCGGAGGGTCTGGCGGTCGAGATGGCGATCGTCGGCGACGATATCGCGCTGCCCGAGATCGCGCAGCCGCGCGGGGTCGCCGGCACGCTGTTCGTGCACAAGATCGCCGGGCATCTTTCGGAAAGCGGCCGTGACCTGGCGTCGGTCGCGGCCGCGGCGCGCGCGGCGGCGAAGGACATCTTTTCGCTCGGCATCTCGCTGTCCTCCTGCTCGATCCCCGGACAGGCGCATGAGGAGCGCTTCGGCGCCGAAGACGGCGAGCTTGGCCTCGGCATCCATGGCGAGCCGGGCGTCGAGCGCATCGCCCTGCAGAGCGCCGGCGCATTCGTCGCCATCATGGCGGAGCGCCTCGCCGCGCGGCTCGACACCGGCAGCCGCTATGCCTTGCTGATCAACAATCTCGGCTCGGTGCCGCCGCTCGAAATGTCCTTGATCGCCAATGCGGTGCTCGCCTCGCCGCTCGCCAAGGCCGTGGCGCTGACGATCGGCCCCGGGCATCTGATGACGGCGCTCAACATGAACGGCTTCTCGCTGTCGCTGATCAAGCTGGACGCCGAGCGCGAGGCGGCGCTGCTCGCGCCCGTCGGCCCGCATGCCTGGCTGCCGGCGAAGCCGGTTCGCGCTCCGGTCGTCGTGGCGATGGCAAGACCTGCTATCGGCGCAACCATCAAGACCTCCAGCCGCGATGCGGCCGCCGAGCGGCTGATCAGAGCCGTCTGCCAAAGGCTGATCTCGCTGGAGGAGCCGCTCAACGCGCTCGACGCCAAGGCAGGCGATGGCGACACCGGCTCGACCGTGGCGACCGGGGCGCGCAGCATCCTCGAGCGCATCGAGACGCTGCCGCTTGCCGATCGCGCCGCGACCGCCGCCGCGATCGGCGATACGCTGGGCACGTCGATGGGCGGCTCCAGCGGCGTGCTGTTGTCGATCTTCTTCACCGCCGCGTCGCAGTCGCTCGGCACCGGCGCGTCGGTCAGCAAAGCCTTGCTCGCCGGGCTCGACCGGATGACTTTCTATGGCGGCGCCAAGGTCGGCGACCGCACCATGGTCGATGCGCTGGAGCCGGCGCTGCGGATTCTCGACGCGACCGGACTGGAAGCGGCGACACAAGCGGCGCGGCAAGGCGCCGAGGCAACCGCCGCGATGCGGAAGGCGAAGGCCGGGCGTTCCGCCTATATCGGCAGGCAACTTGACACAGCGGATCCCGGCGCCTTCGCGGTCGCCGAGGTTTTCGCCGCCGTGGCGGCGCTGTTTGCCCCGGCATGAAGGGCAGAAAAATGGCCGCAGCCGATTTCTCCAGACTGATCGCGGCGGCGGCCGATACGATCGCGGCGCATGCCGAGGAACTGACCGCGCTCGACCAGGCGATCGGCGACGGCGACCACGGGCTGAACATGAAGCGCGGCTTCGAGGCCGTGCGCGCCGAGGCGGACGCCTTTTCGGCCAAGCCGCTGCCCGAGGCGCTGAAGGCGGTCGGCACCAAGCTGGTGATGGCCGTCGGTGGCGCCTCCGGGCCGCTGTTCGGCACGTTGTTCATGGCGCTCGGCAAGGACATGCCAGCAGCACCCGATCGAAACGGGCTGGCCGCGGCGCTGGGCAAGGCGATCGAGGCGGTCGCGGCGCGCGGCAAATCGCAGCCGGGGCAAAAAACCATGCTCGACGTGCTGCAGCCGGTGTATGAGGCGCTGATGCAAGGCAAGACGGCCACCGAAATCGTCGATGCGGCCGACAAGGCGGCGGAAGCCACGGTGCCGATGAAGGCCCTGCGCGGACGCGCTTCCTTCCTGGGAGAGCGCTCGATCGGGCATATGGACGCCGGAGCGCGCTCGACCGCGCTTCTGGTGCGCGCAGTCGCGGAAGCGATAGAGGGTATTTGATGAGCAATGTCGGTATCGTCATCGTGTCGCATTCCCCCCTGGTCGCCGAGGGCACGGCCGACATGGTGCGCCAGATGGTGGGCGACGAAGTGCCGCTTGCATGGTGCGGCGGAAACGGCCATGGCGGGCTCGGCACCAGCGTCGAGGCGATCATGGATGCGATCGACAAGGCCTGGTCGGAAGCGGGCGTCGCCATACTTGTCGATCTCGGCGGCGCCGAGACCAATTCGGAGATGGCGGTCGAGATGATCGGCGAGCCGCGCTCCCACAGAATAGTCGTCTGCAACGCGCCGATCGTCGAAGGCGCGGTGATGGCGGCGACCGAATCCTCTGGCGGCGCCTCGCTCAAGGAAGTGGTGGCGACGGCGCATGAATTGTCGCCGTCGTGAACGAACGGGAACCGACTGAATGTCCGCATCCGCCGAAGCAACGGTCCTGATCACCCACGCCGTGGGCCTGCACGCGCGCCCTTCGGTGAAGTTCACCAAGCTCGCGAAGTCGTTCGCGGCCGAGGTGGAAGTGGCGGTGGCCGCCAACGGTCCCTGGTTCGACGCCAAGAGCATCGTCAAGGTGATGGCGGCCAAGGCGCCGAAAGGGACCATGCTGCACATCCGCGCCACGGGTGACGGCGCGGCCCAGGCGGTGAAAGCGCTGGTCGATCTGGTGCAGCGTGACTTCGACGAGGACGCGGATCATGCCAGGTCCGCTTGAGACGTATCTGCATGTCGATGTGCTCGCAAGGAACGCGAGCCATGCGGATTGACGGCATCCCCGCCTCCCCCGGTTACGCCGAAGGTCCGCTGTTCGATCTCGACCAGCCTCCGGCCGGCTACGAAGCCAAGGTGGGCGCGGCGGAAGAGAGGGCTGCGCTGGAAGTGGCGATCGGCAAGGCCGTCGGCCGGCTGGCGGCGCTGATCGAAACCGCCGATGGCGACGCCGCCGACATCCTCGAATTCCACATCGCCATGCTGGAGGACGACGCGCTGGGCGGTCCGGCCTTCGCGTCGATCGGTTCCGGGCAAGCAGCGGACGCCGCCTGGCGCGCGGCGCTGGACGGCGAGGTCGCCGGCTACGAAGCGTCGGACCAGGACTATTTCCGCGCCCGCGCCGCGGACCTGCGCGACATTCGCGATCAGGTGCTGCGGGCGCTGAGCGAGGACAGCGAGGCCGCGGCGCCCCCGGGCGCGATCCTCTATGGCGAGGACATCGCGCCGACGCGTTTTCTCGAAACCGATTGGAGCAAAGGCGGCGGCATTGCGCTCAAGCGCGGCAGCACCGCCAGCCATGTCGCCATGCTGGCACGCTCACGCGGCGTGCCGATGGTCGTCGGTCTCGACATCCCGGCTGGACCGCTCACCGGTGCGGCGCTGCTCGATGCCGAGCGCGGCGGGATCGTTTTCTCGCCGTCGCCGGCCGAGATCGAAGCCTTCCGGCAATCCGCCTCCGCCTTCGCCGACCGGCAGGGCGCGGCGCGGACATTCCTGACGGAGCCGGCGGTGACCAAGGCCGGCACCACCGTGCGTGTCCAGGTCAACATCGCTTACCCGTCCGACGTCGACGGCATCGATATCGCAAGCTGCGACGGCGTCGGCCTGATGCGGACCGAATTCCTGTTCGGAAAGACATTGCCGGACGAGGAGATGCAATACCGTGCCTACCGCAAGGTGCTGGACTGGGCCGGCGACAAGCCGGTGACCATCCGCACCGTCGATGCCGGCGGCGACAAGCCGATACCGGGTTTCACGGTCGAGGAAACCAATCCGTTTCTCGGCCTGCGCGGCATAAGGCTGTCGCTGGCGCGGCGCGATGTCTTCCGCGTGCAGATACGGGCATTGCTGCGCGCCGCCATCCACGGCAATCTGAAGGTGATGTTCCCGATGATCGCCACGCCTGACGAGTACAGCCAAGCCGCCGCGCTATTCGCCGGGGAGCAAGCCGCGCTTGCCGCGCAGGGCGTGGCGCACAAGCTTCCGCCGCTCGGCATCATGGTCGAGGTGCCGTCGGTGGCGCTGGCGCCGGAGGCCTTCGCCGATGTCGCCTTCTTCTCGATCGGCTCCAACGATCTGACGCAATATGTGATGGCGGCCGCGCGGGACAACGCAGCCGTGGCGCATCTCAACTCCGTCCGTCACCCGGCGGTGCTGCGGCTGATCGCTGCGGTCACCGCCTTCGGGCGGGAAAGAGGTATCCCGGTCAGCCTGTGCGGCGACGCGGGCGGCGATCCGGCAGCCATCCCAACGCTGCTCGAGGCCGGCCTGCGCGACCTGTCGGTCGCTCCCGCGCAACTCGCCATGGCCAAGGCGGCCATCGCGGACGTGCCGGTGTAGGCGCGGCATGGCCAGGACCGAGAAGATACCGGAAACAGGCTCGGAAGAGGCGATCCGCGCCTACAAGACGATCCTGTCGCAGGTCATCGACCAGCGACCTTCGGGCATGCGCCAGCGCCTTGCCGATGCGCTCGGCAAGCACCGCAGCTTCGTCACGCAGATTTCCAGCCCGGCCTATTCGATCCCGATCCCGTCAAAGCATCTGCCGTCCATCTTTTCCGTCTGCCACTTCAGCCAGGCCGAGCGCGACCAGTTCATGGCCGCCTATCACCAGGCGCATCCCGGCAAGGTGCCCGCGGCTTCCGGTCCGCGCAAGACACGTCATGTCTCGCTCATCGTGCCGGATTTCGGCGACGACAGGCAGAACGCCGCGCTCGACCGGGCGATCAACGAATTCATCCAGAAAATTACCAGCATCGCCGGCAAGAGCAGCGGCTGAGCAAAAGCAATTCCAGGAAAAGTGTGTGGCGGTTTTCCGTTCGGAATTGCGTAAACTAAAGACCGCCGGGAGGACTGCCATGAAGAAATTCATCAATTCGGTGGACACGGTCCTGACCGAGAGCCTCGATGGCTTTGCGGCGGCCCATGCCGACATCCTCGTGCTCGGCGAGGAGCACAAATTCATCCGCCGCAGGGAACTGAAGCCAGGCAAGGTGGCGTTGATCTCGGGCGGTGGCTCCGGCCACGAGCCGCTGCATGGCGGCTTTGTCGGCCATGGCATGCTCGACGCCGCCTGCCCCGGCCAGGTCTTCACCTCACCGACGCCCGACCAGATGCTCGCGGCCGTTGAGGCCGTCGACACCGGCGCCGGCTGCCTGTTCATCGTCAAGAACTACGAAGGCGACGTGATGAATTTCGACATGGCGGCCGAGATGGCGGACGGCGTGCTGCAGGTGGTGACCAATGACGACGTCGCGGTCGAGAACTCGTCCTACACGACCGGGCGGCGCGGCGTCGCCGGCACGCTGGTGGTGGAAAAGATCGTCGGCGCGGCGGCCGAGCAAGGCATGCCGCTGCCCGCGCTCAAGGCGCTGGGCGACCGCGTCAACGCCGCGACGCGCTCGATGGGCGTGGCGCTGACCAGCGGCACGGTGCCCGCTGCCGGCAAGCCGACCTTCGAGATCGGCGACGGCGAGATGGAATTCGGCGTCGGCATCCACGGTGAGCCAGGCCGGCGGCGCGACGCCTTGAAGAGCGCCGATGCCATCGCCGAAGAGGTCTGTGCCGCGATTGCCGGCGACCTCGGCGATCGCGCCAAGGGGCCGGCGCTGCTGTTCGTCAACGGCTTCGGCGGCACGCCGTCGATGGAGCTATATGTGATGTACAACAGCGCCCGCAGAATGTTCGAGAAACAGGGCGTGACGGTTGTCCGCTCGCTGGTCGGGTCCTATGTGACGTCGCTCGACATGGCGGGATGCTCGATCACGCTGACCATGCTTGATGACGAAACGTCAGCACTTTGGGACGCGCCGGTTCACACGGCGACGCTGCGCTGGGGGATGTAAGCGGTTTCAGCCGAGCTGAAGCTGCGGATTGATGGCCTAGACCACCTTTGACGGGCCAGCGACGACAGCGGACAGCTTGCCCACCTTGCGCAGCACCGGTGCTTGATATTGCTTCTTGGTCATTTTCGTGCCCTCCGACTCCAGCTTGTGAGAATGCGGCAAAGTTATTCGCACTGTCAATTCATGCGCGGGGTTTGCCCTCGCGCTGCTGGCATCCCTGATGCTTTTCTGCAACCATGTTCGCCATATCTGTCTTCCATGGACGAATCTCGACCAGATCGATGCTGCCTTCTCTTGCGCCTGCCGATGAGAAACTGCTGCTGACCTTCGCCGACCCCGAGGCACCGGCCGCGGGCAATGGCCTTGCGGCCAAAACCCTGCTGGCGCTGCTCGCCAATGCGGAGTTCCACGGCGTGCTACCGATCATGCTGCGCAAACTGAGGGAAATCGGCGACGCTCAACTGCCGCAGGACACAGCCTTGCAGCGGAAATTGTCGGAGTTGCGCGATGAAGCGACGATGGCGACCGGTCAGTCGATGTTGTTGCAGTACCATGGCGACCGCATCATGAAGGCATTGGCGGCGAAAGGCGTGCCGGCCCGGATCGTCAAGGGACCGGTTTTCGCACGCAAGCTTTATCGCCAGGTTGCGGACCGTCCCTTCACCGACATCGACATTCTCGTCGACCCCGCCAGCATCGAGGAAGCCAACAAGACCATCGGCGAATGCGGCTTCGAGCTCGGCAGCGACGAGGCCGAGTCGCATGAATTGCAGGAGTTCAAATGGCTGGAGAAAGAGAACTCCAGCCTGCTGATCGAGTTGCATGGCGATCTGGTGCACGACACCGGTATGCGCCGGCGCCTGTCGCTCGGGTTTCGGGAATTGCAGGCGATCGACGACGGCGAAACCGACACGCCGGCCGCGCTGCTCACCATCGCCATCGTCCATGCCGCCGGCGGCCACAAATTCCACCGGCTGCAGCTCTGCGTCGACGTGCTGCAAGGCGTGCGGGGGCTGAAATCGCCGGAGGAGGAAACGCGGCTGCTCGAGGCCGCCCGCATGACCGGCATCGAGCTCGAGCTGGCCACGGTCCTCAACGTCACCGGACGCCTGTTCGGCGCGCCACGCGCGATCGAGCTTGCCAACCGCATCAAGCCTGACCTCTCGATACGGCTGGCGAAATGGCTCATCACCGGCAACATGCTGCTTCGGGTCAATTCCCGCGAAAAGCTGCGCTCGCGCCTCAGCCGCGATGCCTTCCGCTGGGTGCAGAGGCTGGCGCGGCCGCGACCATATCCAGCCTGAGCCTGGGATGGAGAAACCGCTCTCGGCCGTGTTCGTCACCGAGGTTTCTCCCGTCACCGCGCCCATGCTTGCGCGCTGGGCAAATGGCGGCCACGGCATCGCCGCCGTGGTCGTGCCGGGCCCACGTGCCGGCAAACGCTTCAGCTTCAGTGTCCTGCGCCGTCGCCTGCGGCGACGGTTTGCGTTGATATTTCATCCCAGACACGCCATGCCCCGGCTGATCGAATTCAGCCCGCCCTACGACTGGGATACGCTCGGGCGAGAGCTCGACGTGCTCGGCGCCGATCTTCTGATCTGTTTCGGATATGGCAAGCTGATCCCGCGAACCGTGCTGGAGCTGTTTCCAAACGGCGGCCTCAACCTGCATCCCGCGCTTCTGCCGCACTATCGCGGCCCGCATCCGATACACCGGCTGGTTATCGACCAGATGCATGAAGCCCATGGCGGCGTGACCTTGCACAAGATGACGTCCGGCTTCGACGAGGGCGACATCCTCGCGCATGTTGGCTTTGTAGCAGAGGACTGGCATTCGGCCGCAACGGTGAACCGGGCCCTGGCCGACGCGATGGCTGCGCTCGCGGCGGATATTGCGCCCGAGTTTTGCCGTGGCGGGCTTGCCGGATTGCCCCAGCCGGATGGGGCATATGTCTGGGCGCAGATCGAACAGGGCCCGTTGATCGTCGGCACGCAGTCGTCAAGCGACCATGTCGCCCGACTGTGCCGGATCGTCGGACCGAGTGTTCCGGTCAGTGTGCTGATCAATGGAAGACCGGTCCGGTTGGCTCAGCCGGTCCGCCGCCTGGGGCCACCCAGCGGCGAAGCGGCGAAATGCCGATGGGGGCTGGTGGAGTTCGACTGCGCCGACGCCCGCGTCGTCCATCTGGGCTACAACAAGCTGTCCAGGCTGTTGTTGCGATGGCAGTCGAAACCCCGCCAGGCCCGGCGGGAACAGCGATCCTTCCACATCCGGCGTTTCGGCGCGAAGGGCTAACTCTTTGCTGGAGCATGATCTTCTCCGAGAGCCGGTTCCCACTTTTCGGGATCATGCTCCAGGCTTTTGTTTTGTCGCAATTCCCGGACGCAAAGCCGCCCACACTTTTCCTGGAATTGCTCTAACACGCCTCAAGGGCAGCCTGGATCAACGCGGCCGCATCGGCGGGACTTGCCCCGATTTCGAGCGTAAAGGTCGGCACCGCCTTCACCAGGGCGGCGATCATCGCCATGCGCCTCTTCTGCAGCGACAGCAGGCCGGTCATGCCGGTCCGCACATTGTCCGTGGCCAAAGCCACCATGGCGTCGGTCCTGGCCATCGGCAGCAGCCGGGTCTCGGTGCCTGCCGAACGCGCAAGATGCAGGAGCGCGGCGACGGGTCTGGCGCCCACATCCTCGACGCGGATGATTTCGCCGAGGCGGTCCAGCGAAACGGACTGCTCGCCCTCGGTGTCCCATTTTTCGCCCAGGCAAGGCGCCACGAAGGGCAGCATCGCCGCCGTGTTGCGGTGGACCTTCACCCTGCGCGGCATGCCCCAGGCGGTGATGCCCTGCCCGCTTGCGTTGAGGATCATCACGTCGTCCGAGCAGAGGCCGAAGCCCCGCGACGCAAGCGCGAGCGATGTGGTCGACTTGCCTGTGCCGCTTGGCGCATGAATGAGAACCAGGCCGTCCTTTCCAGGCAAGGTGAGGCCCGCGGTGTGCAGCATATGCTGGCCGTCCGCGTCGAGCGCTGCGTCCAGCACCATCATCAGCAGGGTCCACTTGATCTTGCTGTCCGGATGAAGACGGATTTCGGCCTGGCCCCCGCCGTCGTGGATCGACACGGTCTGCTGGCCCGGGAAGACGAGATGGAAGACGCTTCCGGCGTCGATCATGCGGCAATGGCCGTCCACCGGCACTTCGCCGTCGAAAGCCAGCTTTCCTTCGGGGTTCTCGTGCAACTCAAGCGTTTCGACGATGTCGACGCGAAAGCCGGGCTGGACAGGCTCGTCCACACGCAAGGCGCCGAGCATCAGGTCGAAGCTCGGCCACAGATCGGCACGCGCGGCGGTGATGCCCAGAACCTGACCGTTGAGGTCGTAGCGGAAAGTCTGGTCGCTCAAGCGGCTGGCGCCTTCATCTTGGCCGGGTGGCGGTAGATCTCCACCATGCCGGGCTGGCTGTCGCTGACCACCGGCTTGTCGTCGAGGCAGACCCAGCAATGCGCCGACAGGCGAGGCTCGTTCATCGACTTGGCATCGACGCCGAAACGCAGCTCCGCATCAAGGCCGGCCATGCGCAGAAAGCGAAAACCGAGCAGGCCTTCCCGAAGGCACCTGCGGTCGCGCATCAGCCAGGGACGCCGCACCGTTCGCTTGACGCGGTGGACGATGTAGGTCCAGGGCAAGTCACGATAGGGCGCCGGCGACTGCAGCGGCGCCAGTTTCAACACACCTTCGAAATCGCGCCGCCCGACCAGCACCGGCATCAGCCGGGCGCTGAGCCACAAATGGACGCGGAACAGGATGCGCAGGGCAGGGCCGTCGGCCATCACGCGCCCGGGTCGGCGAGGATGCCTTCGGCCACCAGTTCGGCGGCCAATTCGGCCATGTCCTGGTCGAGCGTTGCCTTGTCGACCTCGAACTCGTCCGACAGCAGGTCGACGATCTGGTCGAGGTTGCGCGCACCGTTCACCTTGTCGAGGAAAGCCTCGGTCGTGTCGTTGCAGGTGTAAAGCTGGCCGCTGCGCGCCAAGAGCACGACGGCGCCATCGCCGACATGCTGCACGGACGCATCGTCCGCCATGCGCAGCACCGTTTCAGAGCCGATTTCCGCCATCCGCCCGCTCCCTTCGCTGAAGAGCAATTAGCGCGGCACAGCAAGGCTGTCCATCGCTGTGGGGTGGCGAAGGGGACGATAGCTCGGCAGGCCTTGCCCGTCGCGGGGCGAATATTAGCGAAGTCTTGCCTTCCTGCCCTTGGGTAAGCTATGAGTCCGCCGGGCTTTGGGGAGTGATGTGTATGCGTTACAATTGGGAACGGGCTCCGACGGCGTTCGAGCGCCATCGGAAGGCGCTTGCGGCGGCCATCCTGATCGCCGGCGGCGTCGGGCTGATGCTGGCCGCGCTACCGCTCTAAGCCGGCTGATATCGCAGACCAGGCATAAACGGCGCTCTCGCGAGAAGGCGGAAGAACCGTTTGGCCCTTGTCTGAGCGACCAGGACCAGGCGATCAGGGCAGTTGGCCCGTCACCGCCATGAAGCGGCGGTCGCGGCCTTCGAAGCCCTGGCTGAAGCGCTGGACCAGCGCGGCAATCGCCACCGGCTTGCCCTTGGGTGCGAACTCATAGATCTCCGACAGGCTGCAGGATGTCGGGCAGGTGCGCGAACCAGGCACGGCCTTGTCCTCGTGCAGCACCTTCATCGGCCTGCCGTCCTAACCCTGCAGCATCCAGCGAGAAGCCGATGGTGCGCCGCGCGGCCGTGTGCCGGCGCGCCGGCAAACACGACGCACAGGGAGCGCCACGGCAGGCAAATCTCTCATCTCCCTCTCCTTCGGCCGAAACCCGATGCTGCCGCATATTGGCCGGCAAGGCGAGAGCGGAGTGGACCAAAATGCAGGAAGACATGGCCGGTGGAACCGGCTTAGGCTATTTGCCGGTTGATGAAAGCTATTCCTGGGGAGGAAGACCATATGGCCTCACGCTACCGCGAAGTCTATGAGGGCTGGAAAAGCGACCCCATAGGGTTCTGGGCCGAGGCGGCGAAGGCGATCGACTGGTACACGCCAGCCGAAAAGGTCTTCGATCCGGCGGAAGGCGTCTATGGCCGCTGGTTCATCGGCGCCACCTGCAACACCTGCTACAACGCAATCGACCGCCATGTCGCCGGCGGACGCGCCGACCAGCTGGCGCTGATCCATGACAGCGCCATCACCGGCACGATCCGGAAATTCACCTATGCCGAATTGAAGCGCGAGGTCGTCGCGCTGGCCTCGGTGCTGAGGCATCGCGGCATCGGCAAGGGCGACCGCGTCATCATCTACATGCCGATGGTGGCGGAAGCTGCGATCGCCATGCTCGCCTGCGCGAGGCTGGGCGCCGTGCATTCGGTGGTCTTCGGCGGCTTCGCCTCGCATGAGCTCGCCACCCGTATCGACGACGCCAAGCCGAAGCTGATCATCACCGCGTCCTGCGGGCTGGAGCCGGGACGCGTGGTCGCCTACAAGCCGTTGCTCGACAAGGCGATCGAGATGTCGAAGCACAAGCCCGACGCCTGCCTCATCCTGCAGCGCGAGCAGTTGCGCTGCGAGATGAAGGACAATTACGACTTCGACTATGCGGATGCGGTTGCCCGCGAGCGGGCAGCCGGCGCCAATGTCGACTGCGTGCCGGTGCTGGCCACCGACCCGCTTTACATCATCTACACCTCCGGCACGACCGGCCAGCCGAAAGGCATCGTGCGCGACAATGGCGGCCACATGGTCGCGCTGAAATGGACCATGGACAACGAGTTCGGCGTGAAGCCCGGCGAAGTGTTCTGGGCTGCCTCCGACGTCGGCTGGGTGGTCGGTCATTCCTATATCGTCTACGGGCCGCTTCTGCATGGCTGCACAAGCGTGCTGTTCGAAGGCAAGCCGATCGGCACGCCGGACGCCGGCACCTACTGGCGGGTGATCGCAGAGCATGGCGTGGTGGCGCTGTTCACCGCGCCGACCGCCTTCCGCGCCATCAAAGGGCAGGATCCCAAGGGCGAGTTCGTGCCGAAATACGATCTGTCGAAATTCCGCACCCTGTTCCTGGCCGGCGAGCGCGCCGACCCCGAAACCATCAAATGGGCCGAGCAGAAGCTCGACCGTCCGGTGATCGACCATTGGTGGCAGACCGAGACCGGCTCGCCGATGACGATCAACCCGGCGGGGCTCGGGCTGTTGCCGGTGAAATACGGCTCGCCCGGCGTGCCGATGCCGGGCTACGACATCCGCATCCTCGACGATGCCGGCCACGAAGTGCCGCGCGGCACGCTCGGCAATGTCGTGGTCAAGCTGCCATTGCCCGCCGGCTGCCTGCCGACGCTGTGGAACGCCGACGCCCGCTTCCGCCAGGCCTATCTCGAAGAGTTCCCCGGCTACTACAAGACGGCCGACGCCGGCATGATGGACGAGGACGGCTATCTCTATGTCATGGCCCGCACCGACGACATCATCAACGTCGCCGGCCACCGGCTCTCGACGGGCGCCATGGAGGAGGTGCTGGCGGCCCATCCCGATGTCGCCGAATGCGCGGTCATCGGCATTGCCGATGCCATGAAGGGCCAGGTGCCGCTCGGCTTCGTCGTTCTCAATGCCGGCGTGTCGCGCGATACCGGCGCGATCGAAAGCGAGGTGGTGGGGCTGGTGCGCGAGCGGATCGGCCCGGTTGCCGCCTTCAAGACGGTGGTGACGATCAAGCGGCTGCCCAAGACCCGCTCCGGCAAGATCCTGCGCGGCACGATGCAGAAGATTGCCGACAAGGAGGAATGGACAATGCCGGCGACCATCGACGATCCCGCCATTCTCGACGAGATCACGGCGGCGCTGAAGGGCCGCGGCATCGGGGTGTAGTCGCCAAGCAGACGGCCGCGTTAAGGAAGAATTCACGAATTTGTCCCGCACCGCAATCGCTTGTTGTGCAGCGCAGCAATAGACTTTAAAGTTTGCGAGGGGGGCCATACCGAAGGCACGGCATGGCTCAGCACAAGACGACATTCGGCGGTGTCGACATCCTGCGTTTCCTGGCTGCCGTCATGGTGATGTTCTATCATTATGGCTTCTGGGTCTGGGCCTTCCCCGACGGCGTTTCAGCGCGCGCCACCGGCGGCATCCCGCCGCATCCCGAAATGGCCTTCGCCGGTTCCGGCTGGGTCGGCGTGCAGGTTTTCTTCGTCATCAGCGGTTTCGTCATCGCCTTCAGCGCTGAGAATTCCACGCCGCTGAAATTCTTCGAGGCGCGCTTCCGGCGGCTGCTGCCGGCGGTCTGGATCTGCGCGCCGATCTCCGCCATCGTCCTGCTCGCTGTCGGCCTCTCCTGGCCGACGGACGCCGTGATCCGCCTCGTCCGCACCGGGCTGTTCGTGCCCTTCGAACCCTGGGTGGACAGCGTCTACTGGACGCTCGGTATCGAGATTGCGTTCTATGCCATCGTCTGGGTCCTGCTGCGGTTCGGCCGATTCGACCTGATGGAGATAGTGGCCATCGTCATCGGCCTCGCGAGCACATTGTTCTGGTGCGCCTATTTCGCCTTCGGCTGGACCGATCTCGCCGAGACGCGCTGGCTGCAGCTGGCCTTGGTGCATCACGGCGCGTTCTTCGCCGTCGGCGTGCTCCTGTGGCTGATGCGCTTCAAGGCGGTAAGCCTGCTGCGGCTTGCGTTCGCGGCGCTGTTCCTGTTCGGGGGCGCATTGCAGATCGCGAGCTCGGTCGACGTGCACAGCGTCAAGGTGGAAGCCGCGATGCCTTACACGGTGCCGATCGTCGTCTTCCTCGCGGCGGTGGCGCTGATGGCGTGGTCGCTGCGCCTAGACCTGTCCTGGCGCGGTTGGCGGCGGATCGGACTGATGACCTATCCGCTCTATCTCATCCACGATGTCGTCGGTGCTGCGATGCTCGGCGCCCTGATGCGCGCCGGCGTGCCCTATCTGGCCGCTATTCCCGTTGTCGCCGCTGCCATGATCGCGGTGAGCTGGCTGATCGCGGCCGAGGCCGAGCCGCGGATCCGGCTGCTCTTGGACTACACGCTGTTCCGCTATCGGTTGAAGGCCGCCTGACGACGCGACTGCCGATCGCGCGCCGGTGTGGAATTGTTTGCATTCGGCATGATATCGAGGCGCAGATCAGTGCAAATAGCCGAGCCTCAATCCGTGAATCTTTTCCAACGATCGAGACGCCCTCGACCCGCGCCACGCGAGCGCCTCGTCATGGACATGCGCGACACGGTCGTCTACGCGATCGGCGACGTGCATGGCTGCCACGACGAACTGCGCGCGCTGGAGCAAAAGATCCAGATCGACGCGCAGCGCTTCCGCGGCCGCAAGATCATCATCATGCTGGGCGACTATATCGACCGCGGGCCACATTCGCGGCGCGTGATCGACCATCTGATGGCGCCGCCGCCGAAGGGCTTCCATCGCATCTGCCTCGTGGGAAATCATGAAGTCGCGCTGCTCCTCTATCTGGACGGTCATCTCTCGCGTGAGACCTGGCTCGGCTATGGCGGGCGCGAGACGTTGTTCTCCTACGGCGTCGATCCGGACCGCCTGGCAAGCCTCTACAGTTCCAGCGAACGGACGGACGCGCATATACGCGAGGCCATTCCCGCCGGCCATGTCGACTTCCTGCGCACGCTGCCCATAATGGTCTGCTCCGACGAATTCGTCTTCGTCCATGCCGGTATCCGGCCCGGCATCGCGCTCGAGGCGCAGGACGAGGGCGACCTCCTCAACATCCGCGAGGAGTTCTTCGAGGCTGCGCACCGTCTCGACCGCTGGGTGGTGCACGGACACACGGTCGTGGAGATTCCGACGCTCGACGGGCGCCGGCTCGACATCGACACCGGCGCCTTCCAAACCGGGCGGCTGACCGCGCTCAGGATCGTCGGCAAATACGGCCGGCTGCTGTCTTCAAGAGATTGAAGACGGCGCGTCACGCAGCCTGTTTGGCGCGCGATTCCGACTTGTCCAGATAATAGGTCGAATAGCGGTCGAAGAACCTTTCCGAGCCACCGAGCGAGCCGTATTTGGCCAGCTTCTTCAAATCGACCTTGTTGAGCACCGCGCCGATCACCTTATTGGCCATATAGGGCTCGGATTCCAGCATCGAGCGCACCATGTTGCGCGGCGTGCGGCCCCATTCGGTGACCAGCACGAAGCCGTCGACCAGCGGCGCGAAAGCCTTGGCGTCGACGACGGGGCCGAGCGGCGGCAGGTCGACGATGATGTATTCGAACGTCTCCTTGGCGTTGTCGATGAAGCGCCGCATGCCGGCCGAGCCAAGAAGCTCGCTGGTGTGAGAGAACTGGCCGCGCAGCACGGCGGGAATGATCGCGAGCTTGGTCTGGCGGTCGACCTTGCCGACCGACTGCCAGGTCTGGCCGTTGACCACCGCTTCCATCAGGCCCTGCTCGGCCTCCATGCCGAGGCTGCGGCTCAAGCCAGGATTGCGCAAGTCGCCGTCGATGAGCAGGGTCTTGGCGCCGTTGGCGGCGAGCAGGCCGGCAAGGTTTGCGGCGACCGTCGACTTGCCTTCGCCGGGCAGCACCGAAATGACGCCGATCACCCGGCTGCCGCGGTCTTCCATCACCACGTCGAAGGCGATCTTGGCGTTGCGCAGCGTCTCGGCGAACATCGAGGCCGGGGCGTCGATGCTGACGCGCATGCGCGCCCGTCTCTCAGCCGCGGAAAGGCTGGCCACCTTGCCGTCGGCCGGCAGGTCGTCGGCTTTGCTATCCTTGGCCTTGCCGCCGCCGATCGTCGGCAGATAACCGAGGAATTTCAGGCCGACGCGGTCGCGAATGTCCTCGCCCGTCCTGAAGAAACGCTCGTTGAACTCGTTGAGGCCGCCGAAGCCGGCGCCAAGCATCAGGCCGAGCACCAGCGAGAGCGCCAGCACACGCAAGGTGCGCGGGCTGGAAGCCGCGAGCGGCATCGTCGCGTCGGAAATGATGCGGACCTTGCCGACCGGGAAGGACTGCTGCTGCGAAGCTTCCTCATAGCGGCTGAGGAAGGTCTGATAGAGCGTGGTCAGCGCCTGGGCCTGCTGGTCGAGCTCCTTCAGCTTCACCTGCGACTGGTTGTCGATCGAGCTCTTGCCGGCGGCGGTGGAAATCTTGTCGCGCAAAGCCGTCTCGCGCGCCTGCGCCACCTCGAAATCGTTGCGGTAGCTTTCGGTGAGCTGCTTCAGCTGGCCGAAGATCTGCGCCGAGACATCGGCCTTTTCCTTGGCCAACGCGATCGCCTGCGGGTGATCCTTGCCGAAATTCGTCTCGACGTCCTGCAGGCGCTTGGCGACGGCCAGATAGCGGGTCTTGAGCGCGATGATGACCGAGCTGCTCGGCTGGTCGGCGCCGATGGCCGAATCGTTGAAGGCGCTTTCGGAGCCGCTGTCGACGATCGCCTTGTATTGCTGGTAGCGGGCGCTGGCTCTGGCGGTATCGGCCTGGGCGACGATGAGCTGTGCGTTGAGATCGGCGAGCTGCTTGTCGCTCAAGAGCTGGCCGTCGCTGTTGGCGGACAATCCATGTTCGGCCCTGAACTTCTCGACGGCCATCGCCGCCTGCTGAGAGCTTTCGCGCAACTCCGTGAGCCGGCCCTGCAGCCACAAGGCCGCGCGCTCGGTGGCGTCGAAGCTGGCATTGAGCTGGTCGGCCAGATAGGCGTCGGCATAGGCCTTGGTGATGGCCGTGGCCAAGGCAGGATCGGGCGCCTGGTAGCCGATGGAAATGACGTAGCTGCGGCCGTTGCGCTGCGCCAGCACCTCGCTCTGCAGCTTCAGCACGGCATAATCGTGGCGTGCCGTCTTGATCATGGCCTGGCGCGTCGCTTCGTCGACATTCTGCATGCCGGGGATGTCATCGGCCGAACTGCCGCGGAAATAGCCGACCGCGCCGCGCAAGAAACCGATGCCCTTGGCCAGAGCCGATTGCGGCGGGTTCATGAACGCTTCGTTCTGGTCGAGCTTCAGCTTGTCGACCACCACCGATGCAAGGCGCGCGGACGTCAGGATCTCGATCTGGCTGAGCAGCGAAGCGTCGGTCTGCATGGTTTGCGACGCCGCCGAGATATCGTCGACGACCTTGTTCAGGCCCTCGTCGATCAGGACGCTCGCCACCGACATATATTGCTTGGGTGTGGTCTGCAGATAGATCACGCCCAGGAACAGGCCGATGATGGCGCAGACCGCCACCACCTTGACCTGTCGGGCGGCCATGCCAAGCAGACGCTCGATGTCGATGAAGTCTTCACCCTTTTCCGGATCGGTGCTGGGCAACGGCATCCTCTTGTCGAGAGGGAAGTTGGCATAGTTCATCTTCGGTCCAATTCCAGGTTGCAGGCGCTATCGGCCTTGGTAGATCGGCGTCGTGACCAGAAAAGACCGCGCAACGTCGTTGCCAGGATGCGCCGGGCCGGAAGGCCCTGGCGCTTGAGTGGCTGTCGCGCCATCGCGGGTTCGTATATGCACCCGAAAGATGGGCATTATGCGGCTACTTCCCGGCGCTCATGCGACCGGACGAATTGCTGCAACATCTCGAGGACAGGCCCCTTCATGTCGTCGCGCGCCAGGGCGAAGGCGATGGTGGCCTCGATGAAGCCCTCCTTGGAGCCGCAATCGAACATGCGGCCATCGAAAGGCCGCGCGTAGAAAGGCTGGCTTTGGGCCAGCCGCACCATGGCGTCGGTGAGCTGGATCTCGTTGCCGGCGCCGCGCTGCTGGTTGCCGAGCAGCGCAAATATCTCCGGCTGCAGAACGTAGCGACCATTGATGTAGAAATTCGACGGCGCATTGGCCGGCGCGGGTTTTTCGACCATCGCCGTCACTTCGAAGCCGGATGCCACGTCGGCGCCGCGGCCGACAATGCCGTATTTTCCGGTTTCGGAGGGATCGCAGCGCTCGACAGCGATCACATTGCCGCCGGTCCGCTGATAAAGATCGACCGTCTCGGCAAGGCAACCGCGCGCACCAAAGGACACCATGTCGGGGAGCAGCAGCGCGAAGGGCTCATTGCCGATCACGTCGCGCGCGCACCAGACGGCGTGGCCGAGACCTTGCGGCGACTGCTGGCGGATGAAGGAGGTGGCGCCGGCCTCCGGCAACAGGCTTTCCAGCGATTGCAACTGCGCCTTTTTGCCGGTCTGCTCCAGCGTGCCGATCAGTTCAGGATGCAGGTCGAAATAGTCCTCGATGACCGCCTTGTTACGGCCGGTGACGAAGACGATGTGCTCGATGCCGGCCTCGAACGCCTCGTCGACGGCATATTGCACGACAGGCTTGTCGACGACGGGCAGCATCTCCTTCGGCATCGACTTGGTCGCCGGCAGGAACCGCGTTCCGAGCCCCGCCACCGGGATGACTGCCTTCCTGACTTTCTGCATCTGCTCTTCCTTCTGAGAGAAAAGATTTCTACCTATCGCCGGCTATCAAATCGCCCGCATGCTTCATCTCCCCACCCCCACGGCGAACTTGCGCCGCAACCCTTCTGAGCCGGACCGCGATCGGCATCGACATATGCCCGATCGCGGCCGGATCCCTGAGCGCCGCGCCGATCGCCTTGAGCGGGGCGCGTGCCTTGATATGCTGAACCAGGGACAGGAACGACGCCGCCTTGCGCAGGCTGCGGCCACGCCTGGCGAAGGCCGCCTTTGCGCTGCTGTCCATGGGATATGCCGCCGCGAAGGCGGCGTCGGCGCGCGTCATCGCCTCGACGTGATGCAATTCGAGCACGCGCGAGATCGAGCCGGAGCGGATGTGGTAGACATAGCCGACTGTCGGCTCAACCACGCAGCGGCCGCCGCTGGCCAGCGCGCTCGCCAGGAGGATGTAGTCCTCGCCGATGCGCAGCTTCTCGTCGTAGCGCAGCCTGTTGTCGTCGAGGAAGCGGCGCTGGAAGATCGGCTTCAGATAGCCGAGATTGAAACGCGATTCGAAGACCAGATTGCCGGCGATGTAGTCGGCCAGCGAGATTTCGCGCAGGCCTTCGAGATAGCCGGCCGGGAACATGATGTCGTCGGGCGTGCCGTCCTCGCGCACGACCTGCACATTGTCGACCGCAATTTGCGCACCCGCCGCTTCGGCGCGCGAGATCATCGTGGCCAGGCGGTCGGGAAGGACCGCGTCATCGGAATCGAGCACTGCCACCCAGCGGCCGCGCGCCAGGTCGAGGCCGGCATTGCGGGCGCCGCCAGGACCACGATTGGCGGGCAGCGCCACCACCTTGACGATATCTTGCGGATAAGCGCGCGCCACATCCAGCGTGCCGTCGCGCGACTGGTCGTCGACGACGATGACCTCGACGGTCACGCCAAGTTGCGCGATCGCGCCGGCGATGGCGCGGTCGAGAGTGGCCTCCGCGTTATAGGCGGCGATGACGAAGCTGACGTCAGGCTGCACGCTTGTTTCCTTGTTCTGGCGAAGTGAGGCCGTACTGGCGGATTTCGCGGACGCCGACCAAACCGCTGATGACGCCAACGTGCATAATGCCGCGCAGCACGCTGCGGTTCCGTCGAACCGGGCTGATCGCGGTCAAAATGGCCATGCCGAAGCAATAGGCGGCCTTGGCCGAAGCCAGCCCGACCTGGCCGGCGCAGCGCACGCCGCCGGCGCCGCGACCGATCAGGTGGCCATGCGTCTGGCCGAAGCGGAAGCGGCGGCGGCGCAGCCAGTCGAACGCGGCCCTGGCGCGCGGCACAACCTCGTCGACGAAAGCCTCGGGTGCAAAGGCGATGCGGCCGCCGGCCTTGACCATGGCATCGAAGAACTCGGTATCCTCGCCGCCGGTCTGGCCGCGCGCCAGGCTGAAGCGCCGGCCGCGCAGGCTCGCATCGGTCATTTTGAGCAGAACGTTGCAGGTGTAGCCGGTGCGGATCTCGCCGCGCACCCAAACCGGCAAGGTGGAATGGAAGTCGCCCTTCTGCATCCAGTCCGGCGCGTCCTGGCGATAATGCGCCCGCACCGGTCCGAGCACCGCCGTGGCGCCCGTGGCGTCGGCCGCCGCCATCAATTCGACCAGCCAGCCGGGAGACGCCGTCTCGTCGTCGTCGATAAAAGCGGCGAAATCCGAAACGCTGGCGTCGAGGCAGGCGTTGCGGGCGATCGAGATGTTGCGCGCCGGCGCGTGGCGGTAGCGGACCGGCAGCTTCAGTTCCTCGGCCAATGCCTTCACCAGCTTCTGCGCGCTGGGCTCGTCGTCATTGTCGGCAATGACGATGCCGATCACCGCGCCCTCGGGCTTCTCCAGCGCGGCGACGGAGCGCAGCGTGTCGGCCAGCTCCGGCCGGCGGAAGGTGCAGATGCAGATGTCGATCGAGCGGCTGGCCATCACGCCACCTCGCGCTGGGAGCGCGACGCCAGAAGCTGCTGCCAGAAGCCGACGGACCAGCCGAAATGCATGACCATCGCCGAGACCCCGGCCAGCGCGATGCTGGCGTTGCGCTGGCGTAGCGCCGTCACCAGCCCGTAACCGAGGCACACGGCCATCCACAAAAGGAAAGGCACCGCCGCGGTCCAGTGGACGAAGGAAAACAGGGCGAGCAGCACCACGGGCGCCACCAGCAGCGGGATCATCTGACGAACCTTCGGCACCATGCGATGCTTCAGGACGTTCCTGGCGCGGCCGCGGCCATAGCCGAGATACTGGAAATAGAGGCTCTTCAGCGTCGAGCGCGGATAGTAGACCATCTGCGTCCTGCCGCTCATCCAGATGCGGTAGCCGGCCTGGCGCAGGCGGTAGTCGAGCTCGGCGTCCTCGTTGTGGCTGAAGCTCTCGTCGTAGCCGCCCACATGCCTGAAAGCGGCGATGCGCATCAGCGCGTGGTGGCCGTGATCGACCCATTCGCCCTCGGACATGTGCCGGTGCTTCGAGCCACCGGTGCCGAGCTTGGAATTCTGCGCCGCCGCGACCGCCTTCTGCACGGCGCCGGTGCCGGCGGTCAGCATCGAAACGACGACCGAATCGGCGCCGGTGGCAAGGGCTTCCTCGACCAGCCGCTCGCAGTAATCGTCCGGATAGCCGCCATGCGCGTCGATGCGGATGAGGTAGTCGGCGCCTTCGCCAAGGGTCGCCACCGCGAGATTGATGGCGGCGCTCTGGAGACGCTTCGGATTGGCGAGCAGGACGACCCGGGCATCCTTCGCCACGATCTTTTCGACGATGGCTTGCGTGCCGTCGGTGCTGCCGCCGTCGGCGACGACGATGCGGCCGCCGAGCCGCGCCGCAGCGGGCCGCAACTGGTCGAGCAGGCCGCCGATATGGGCTGCCTCGTTGAGGCATGGAATGACGATCAGGATCGATGTGGTGGCCTGCGTCATCGGGTCTTGCGAGTCCCCCGCCATCACGCCGCCGCCTCCGTCGTCGCAAAATTTGAAGGCATTGCGGCAAGGCCGCGCAGCTTGTCGACGAAGGCCGCGCAATCGCTGCGGTCGTAGCTCCAGGTTCTGGGGTTGCGCGCCAACACGCGCGACTTCAGGCCGCGATATCGATCCTGATCCATCCGGCTCAGCATCGCCTCGATGCCCTCGGGCGTCGCTTCGGGCAGGAGCACGCCGATGTCTTGCCGTTTCAGGAACCTGCCGGTTTCGGTGTCCGCCATCGAGATCGGCACCGCGCCGAAGCGGCAGCCCTCATAGAGGCGGTTGGGAAGCAGCCATTCGGAATTCTGGCCGGCTTCGAAGAAATCGATCGCCCAGGAGAAATGCACCTGCCCATAGATTGCGGCCATGTCCTCCGGATTGCGGTAAGGCCCCTCGAACGAAAGCCAGGGCTCGGCCTCGACGAAACCGTGAAAATCCGGGAATTCGGACAGCGCCGGGCGGCCTCTCAGCACGACCTCGAAACGGCCCGCCTGGCGGCGGGTGAAATCGGCCAGCAGCTCCAGCGAGCGGCGACAGCGCAGCGCGCCGAACCAGCCGATGCGCCAAGGCGGCGTCGCCGGGCTGTCATCCTCGAAAGAATGCGCGGCGACAACGGATGCCACCTCGAAATATTTGTTCTCGATCAGCTCGACAGGCGCGCCGATCTGCCCGAACGGCTCGAAATAATTGGCGATGAAGGCCGGCGAGCTCGTCACCAGAAGCTTCACGTCGCGGGCGAGATGACGTTCGGCGCCACGCAGCGTTCTGCCGACGAAATCGTCGCGCAGCACAAGACGGTGGATATCGAGGCATTCATAGACGATCGGCACACTCGCTCCGAGCGCGCCATTGGCACGGCGGGCCAGCGCCAGCATTTCGAGGTTGCGCGCGATGATGAGATCGGGCCTGGACACGGCGCCCAATTTCGCGCCGATCGACACGGCTGCCTTGGCGACCGCGCCGATGCGCTGCGCGAATCGGCCGTCGCGCGTCGCGCCAAGGTCGACAGGCTCGACACCCTCGATCTCGGCGACCGGGCCGGTGGTGCGGCGGAAGCCCGCCAAGGTGACCCTGGCGCCGCCTGCCTTGAGCATCTGAATCCTCCGGCGCACCGCCGGGTCGGATACGTCATGCACAAGGTACAAGACATGCAGCATGTAACTCGACCGCTGTTGGCCCACCCATCGGGGATGCTAGTACAGCTTTTGCTGCATCGCAACAATTTTGGTGCGGCGTAGCAAGCGCCCGCAGATTTTTTGTTGCACTGCAAAAACATCTTGCGGTAGCTTATGCATGGCGGCGGGCGCCGGTCGCGACGATGTCGGACCGATGCAAGATCAGGGATCCTGAATTTGGAAACCAGTGCATTCGATCCGCCTGAGGGCTCTCTGCGCAAATCGGTCGGACGCGGCGCGGTCGTCACCGCGATCGCGCAAGGCGTGCGGGTGGCGACGCAGATCATTTCCGTCATCGTGCTGTCGCGCTTGTTGTCGCCGCAGGATTTCGGCGTCGTGGCGATGTGCGCGCCGGTGCTTGCCTTCATCGCGCTGTTCCAGGATTTCGGCCTGACCCAGGCGACGATCCAGAAGAGCGGTATCCGTCACGATGAGGTCAACTACCTGTTCTGGATCAACGTGGCGGTGAGCGCGCTGCTGGCCTGCGTGCTTGCGGCCTCGGCGCCGCTGGTCGCCGCCTTCTATGGCGAGCCGCGCGTGACAGGCCTCGTTGCCGCCTTCGGCCTGCAGATCATAGCCTATGGCCTGGGAGCCCAGCATGTGGCGCTGTTGACGCGCCGCATGGAGTTCACGCGGCTGGCCATCATCGACATCGCCAGCGCCATCGTCGGTGTCGTCGTCTCGATCGCCTGGACCTTCATCGATCGCTCCTATTGGGCGCTGTTCGCCGGCACGCTGGCGAGCGCGGTGCTGCCGACCTTGTGCTACTGGTATTTTTCGCGCTGGCGTCCCGGCCTGCCGCGCAAGGTCGAAGGCATCGGCGCGCTGATCAATTTCGGCGCCGGCATCACCGGCTTCAACTTCGCCAATTTCTTCGCCCGCAACCTCGACAATGTGCTGATCGGCAAATACTGGGGCGAGGCACAGCTCGGCCTTTACGACCGCGCCTACAAGCTCTTGCTCTTCCCGCTCAGCCAGATCACCAACCCGCTGTCGAAGGTGATGGTGCCGGCATTGTCGCGATTGAAGGACGAGCCGGACCGCTACCGCAGCGCCTATCTGCGTGTCATGCCGCTTATCCTTCTGGTCGCGCTACCGGGTGTCGCCTTCGCCACCGCCATGTCGGACACGCTCATTCCCTTCGTGCTCGGCGAGCAGTGGCGGGGGAGCGCGCCGATCTTCTTGGCGCTAGGCTTTGCCGGATTGCTGCAGCCGCTCAACAACCCCGCGGGATGGCTGTTCGTAAGCCAGGGCCGCTCAGGCGACTTCATGCGCTGGGGTATCGTCACCGCCGTGACCTCGGTGCTGGCCTTCGCCATCGGCCTGCCCTACGGGGCGCTGGGCGTCGCGGTCGCCTACGCAATCAGCGAATATATGCGCACGCCCTTCCTGTGGCTTTATGTCGGCAGGCACGGACCGCTGAAGGCCAGCCATGTGCTTCACGCGGCATTGCCTTTCGTGCTTGGCGCGCATCTGGCGTTTGGCCTGGTCTGGCTCGCCAAACCGATGCTGCAGGCGCCGCCCGTCGTTGCGCTGGCCGCCGGCGCGGCGCTCTCCTATCTTGCCACCATTGTCGTCGCACTTGCCTTCAGCGCCGGCCGCGAAGCGCTTCGCGAGGCCTTGCGGCTGATCCCGGCACGAGGGGTCCTCGCAGCCCCGAGCGGGGCCAAATGAGCCCGGCCTGCTCGCGAAATGCTGACTTCAGGACAGGGATAACCGCATGAACTACCGATCGATTTCAGACATGAACGACGCGATCGTACGCAACCTGCACCGGCTGCCGCGCGACATCGACCTGGTTGTCGGCGTGCCGAGGAGCGGCATCCTCGCCGGCACCATGGTCAGCCTGATCGCGAACATCCCGATGACCGATCTCGACAGCTTCCTGGCCGGCAGGATCTATACTTCCGGGATCACGAAACGCTGGGCGGGCCTCGACCGGCAGGCTTCCGAGATGCGCAAGATCCTGGTGATCGACGACAGCATCATCGGCGGCACCGCCATGCGCGATGCGCGCGAAAAGGTCGCGGCCAGCGGCATCGAGGGCGATTTCATCTTCGCCGCCGTGTTCGGCCTGTCGCTGCAGCACGAGGAAACCGACATGGTCTTCGAGGCCGTGCCGCATCCCAGGATGTTCCAGTGGAATTTCATGCACCATGTCTTCCTCGAGCAATGTTGCGTCGACATTGACGGCGTGCTTTGCCTCGATCCGACCGAGGAAGAAAACGACGACGGCCCGGCCTATGAGAAATTCCTGGCCGAGGCGCGGCCGCTGCTCGGGCCGACCCGCAAGATCGGCTGGCTGGTGACGAGCCGGCTGGAAAAATACCGCAAGCTGACCGAGGCATGGCTCGCCAGCCGCGACATCAAATACGATCATCTCATCATGCTCGATCTGCCCAACAAGGCAGAGCGGCAGCGGCTCGGCGCGCATGGCAGCTTCAAGGCCGAGTTCTACCGCAAGTCGGACGCCATCCTGTTCATCGAGAGCGAGCACGAGCAGGCGCAGAGGATCGCCAAGCTCTCCGGCAAGCCGGTGCTGTGCGTCGAAGCCAACATGGTGAGCCTGCCCGATCCGCTGTCGCTGCCGGCGCTGCAGCAGGCGGCGCGCAACCTGCCGGCGCGGCTGAGACAAATCAATTCACTCGACGGGCGAAAGCAGGCCGTGAAGGCGACGGCGCGCGCGCTGCTCGGCGAGCGCGGCTACCAGGCGCTGAAGAACCGGGTGAAGCGCCCGGCATAAGAAATTAGGCGGCGCGGCGGACGCCCTGCCGGGCCGCCCTTTCGAGAAGATCGAGAAACACAACCAATTGCCGCGCGGGGTCGAGCTCCGGGCGTTTGGAGAAGGCGATAGCCGCGGCCGAAAGCCGTTCGTATTCCGGGCGGTCGTTCCACAGGCGCCGGACCGCCGCGGCCCAGTCAGCGACCGGAGCATCGTAGTCGAGCAACACGCCGCCGGGCCCGATGGCTTCGGGCAGGCCGCCACGCTTCGATCCGACGACCGGGATGCCGCTGCAATGCGCCTCGGATGCGACGCGGCCCCAGGCTTCCTCCCATTTGCTCGGGGCAAGCAGGATCCTGGTGCGGCCATAGACCGTCTTCATGTCGTTGGTGCGGTTTTCGAGCTTGATGTTCGAAAACGGCGCAATGGTTTTCTCGACGCGGGCGCGGTGGTCGTCGTCCAGCTTCCAGCTTTCCACGAACAGGAAGGGAATCTCCGGACAGGCGGCCGCAATCTTGACCGCCAGATCGAAACCCTTTTCCTCATAGGGATTGATCATGGTGACGAATTCGCCAGTCGTGTGCGTGCAGTAGAGCGCGTCGTTGATGGTCGGCGGAAGAACGATGGACTCGATGCCGAATTTTTCCTTGTAGGTGCGCGCCGTGAACTCCGAATTGGCGATGTATATAGCCGAACCGAGTTCGCGCGGATCGCCGGCGAGTTCGTGAAACTCGACATTGTGGAGATAGACGACCAGCGGCACTCCCTCCGCCAGAAGCGCCTTTCCGAGCAGGACCGACTTGTGGCACTGCACGACGGCGACATCGGGTCTGGTTTTCCCGACGGCGAAGCCGGCCGCCTCCCAAGGGTACCAGGCGCGCATCACCGGATAGCCGGGGAAATTGTCGACAACCGCGGGCTGCCGCAACAGCTTCATCTTGGCGCGCGCCTTGAGGCCGAACATGCCGTCGCCGAACAGCGAGGCGAGGACCGATGCCTGGTGGCCGTGCTCGATCAGCTGTTCGACCAGATGGTGGGTGTTGGATTGCACGCCGCCGGTGAACTCGGGAATGTATCCGTTGCCGCTCGCAAAAAGCACTTTCATCATTCGACTCCTAATCCGGCCCGGCGGATGAGCATGCGGGCCGATCAGCTTGCGCTGCGCGCCAATGGAAGCTTCGAAGTCATTGCCTGACACAGGCGGCTGACCGAGGCGGAAAGCGACAGCGTCGAGTACTCCCGCAACAACTTCGATGCCGGGATCACCTTTCCCGCCTTCAAGTCCTGCGCCAGGTAGTGAGGAAACGAATGCATGTATTCCCTGACGATGTCGGCCCTCAGCGCTCCCGACTTCCATGCCTTCACCGCCGAGACGAATTCGTCGGCGGGGGCGGATGCCAGGCCCGTATCGTAGGCTTCGAATGTACGCCGCACGATGGCGCGTTCCTTGTCGCTGAGCGAGGTCTTTCCGGCTCGTTCGGCAAGCAGGGCGTAGCGGCGGATGTCTTCGGCCGCGTGGTGCCATAGACCCTTCCTGGCCATGATGCTCGAACGCTGCAGCAATGCCTGCATCTCGAGATCGGCCGTCTTCGGCAAGGCCTGCTCCGAGCGGTCGAGATACTCATGCAGATCGACCGACTTGTAGACTTCTTCCATGATCACCCGGTCGTACGAGCCCCAGGCCTTGATCCGGTCGGTATAGGAAATCACCACCTTGGTGCTGCCGCGGACCATGTCGTGCTGGCGCTGGAAGAACATGAGGCCGTCGACCCTGACGCCCTTGAACCGGCGCCCAAGCCTCAGCATCATCTCGTAGTCCTGCGACCGGACAAGGGTTTCATTGAAGCCTCCAACCTCGTCGTAGCATTTGCGGCGCACCAGCAGACCCGGCTGGTGGACGTGGCAATATTCGAGGTGGGACGGAAAGAAATTGTCCTGGCTGACGTGGCCGAACGCGACGATCTCGTAATTCTGCTCTTGGATCTGAGCCGACTGCTGGAAACGCGCATATTCACCGAAAGCGAAATCGGCGGCCGGCTCCCGCTCGAAGGCGGCGAGAAACCGCTCGAGCGCCGTCGGGTGCGCGACGTCGTCGTCGTCGAATATCCAGACGAAATCTCCCGTGCAGTGCTTCAGGGCGAAATTCAGCGCCGTCGATTTGCCGCCATTCTCCTTGCGGTAATATTCCACCGGCGCGGGGAAAGAGGCCGCCACCGCGCTGGTGTTATCCGTCGAGCCGTCGTCCACGATCAGGATCTGATCCGGCGCCACGGTCTGCTGGAGCAGGCTGGCGATGGATTCGGGCAGGAACTTTTCCCGGTTGAAGGTAGGAACGATGACGGTGACCGTCGGTTTCCGCGGTGCAGCCATTGGTGACCTCATACTGTCTTCTGTTCCGCCTGCCTTACGCATTCTGCAGATCGAGATTGGCAAAGGGATTGGTGCATGGATGCCAGCCGGTGAAGCGGATCGGATCGTCGGGCGAGTTGCGCCAGGCATAATCGGTCAGCATGTGGAACTCGGCGATAACCCAGCGGTCGAAATGGCGGAGGTCGCGCCGCTTGTCCTGAGGCAGCAGCTCGCGCGCCTTGCCGAGCTTCACCGTTTCCGCCAGCGTCACCGCATCGGCCACCTTAGCGCTCGGGAATATCCAGGGGTTGCGGTTCTGGAATTCGAGCACGAATTGCTGCAGGTGCTCGATGCGCATGTTGAGCGGCCCGAAATATTTTTCGAGCGTGACGCGAACCAGATCCTCGTCCGATAAGGACGAGATGGCAGCGGCCGCGATGCCGGTGGAGGCAATGCCGCCGGCGACGATGGCCAGTGCGGTGCGGCGCGTGATCTTCATCGACCCCTCCCTCATGCCGCCAGCTTCCCCGCCGCCCGCAAGGACAGGGCAGCCGCGGTCAGGCTTGGATTGGCGCAGGAACAGCTCGGATAGGTGCTGGTGCCGACGACCACGAGGTTCCTGAACTGGTGGTGGATCATGTCGCGGTCGACCACGGAATCGACCGGGCCCGTGCCCATGCGCAACGTGCCCTGCACATGCGATTCGGTCGGCCTTATGCCGCGATCGAAAATCTGTTCGACCGGCAGCGGCTTGAGCAGTTCCGGCAACCTTTCCAGCGCTTTCGCCATGCCCTTGGTGGCGTAGTCCGACGCGCCCCTGAAGGTCACGAAGGCGTTCTCGTCCTTGTCGAGCACGACGCGATTTTCCGGGTCGAGCAGGTTCTCGGTGACGATGACCAGCGGCAGCACCTGCCGCAGCCTTCCCTTCTCTGCGCGCATGCCGTGCTGCCAGCGGTTCTCGAAATAGACGAGCGCCGCCGCATGCTCGGCCCGGTGCGGCCCGTCATAGAGACCGAAATTCAGGCCGGTGGTGATGGTCGAGCCGTCGAAATTGTCGACGCCGCCGAGATAGGCTTCGTAATTCCAGCCATAGGATTCGTGCAAGCCCAAGCCGACGAACTCGCCGCCAAGTCCGGAGCGCAGCATGATCGCGGGGCTCTGTATGGCATTGGCGCCGAGGATGAAGAGATCGCCGCCGACCGAATATTCCTTGCCCTTGTGGACGAAGGTGACGGAGCGGACCGCACCGCCGGCATGATCGAACCGGCGCACCTCGGCGCCGAAACAGACCGAGACGTCCGGATGCTGGAACACATGCATCAGCCCGTTGTTGACGGTGAACTTGGCGTCCGCCGGACACAGCCAGCATCTGAGATTGGCGCAGCATGAGGCGCGTTGCGAGGTCGCCACGCGCGCCCGGGCGGTCGGCATGACGAAATGCTGATCCGGCTGCGCCGCCTTCATCATGCGGTCGGGTGTCGACATGCGATGCGGCGGCTGCGGAAACGGCCGCGAGCGCGGCAGCATCCGCGCCATGTCGGGATCGCCGGAGATCGACATGACCTCCTCGGCATCGCCATAGAACGGTTCGAGGTCGTCATAGCTGATCGGCCAGTCATTGCCGACGCCGTAGGTGCTCTTCAGCTTGAAGTCGTTGGGATGGAAACGCGGCGTCTGCGCGAACCAGCAATTGGTGCCGCCGCCAAGACCGATCGTGTAGTTCCACGGCTTGTCGGGATTGTCGGTATCGTAGGTGGTTTCATCGTCTATGTCGGTGTTGGCGTTCTGGCTGAGCTGCCACTCATGCGTGTTGTGGCGGCCCCATTCCAGCACCAGGACGCGGGCTTTGCGCCGCTTCAGGAATTCGTGCAGGAAGAAGGACGACCCGAAGCCGGATCCGATGACGACGAGATCGAAATGCTCGCTGGCGATTTGTTCGGGCCGAACGTCGAGCACCATCAGATCCAACCCTCCTGCTCTACGCGCATGGTCATTGTCGGCCCCGTTGTCGTTCGCGGCGGCCATCGTCCTCGAGGCAAGCGGCCATCGTCATGCCGCCATCCTGCCGATCGAGAAATATTCGATGCCGTAGCGCGCGATCACCTTGGGATCGTAGAGGTTGCGGCCGTCGAAGATGACCGGCGTGGTCAGCGCATCCTTGAGCGCGTCGAAGGACGGCGCGCGGAAGCTCTTCCATTCGGTGCAGATCAACAGCGCGTCGGCGCCGCGCAGCGCGGCTTCCTTGGTGCCGCACAAGAGCAGGTCGTCGCGCAGGCCGTAGATCGCCTGGCATTCCTGCATCGCCTCGGGATCGTAGGCCTGGACCTTGGCGCCGGCCGCCCACAGCGCTTCCATCAGCGTGCGCGACGGCGCCTCGCGCATGTCGTCGGTGTTGGGCTTGAAGGCCAGCCCCCAGACGGCGAATGTCTTGCCCCTGAGCGCGCCCTTGAAATAGTGGTTGACCTTGTCGAACAGGACCGACTTTTGCGCATTGTTGCGCTCCTCGACGGCGCGCAGCAGCTTGGCGTCGAACTTGACGCCCTCGGCGGTCTTGATAAGCGCGCGCACGTCCTTCGGGAAGCAGGAGCCGCCATAGCCGAGGCCGGGATAGATGAAGTGGTAGCCGATGCGCGGATCCGAGCCGATGCCCTTGCGCACCTCCTCGATGTCGGCGCCCAGCTGCTCGGCGAGATTGGCCATCTCGTTCATGAAGCTGATCTTGGTCGCCAGCATGCAGTTGGCGGCGTATTTGGTGAATTCGGCGCTGCGCACATCCATCACGATCATCTTCTCGTGGTTGCGGTTGAACGGCGCGTAGAGTTCGCGCATCACCATCTCGGTGTCCTCGCTGGACGTGCCGACGATGATGCGGTCCGGCTTCATGCAGTCGGCGACCGCCGAGCCCTCCTTGAGGAATTCGGGGTTCGAGGCGACATCGAAGCCGAGATCCTCGCGACCGCGCTTCTTCAGCGTTTCGGCGATCCTGGCCTTCACCTTTTCGCAGGTGCCGACCGGCACGGTCGATTTGCCGACGACGATCTTGGCGCTGTCCATCTCACGACCGATGGTTTCGGCGACGGCGAGCACATATTTCAGATCGGCCGAGCCATCCTCGCCCGGCGGCGTGCCGACCGCGATCATCTGGATCTGGCCATGCCTGACCGCCGCTGCCGCGTCCGTGGTGAAGCGGATGCGGCCGGCCGCGTGGTTTTCCTTGACGAGGGCCTCCAGGCCCGGTTCGAAAATCGGGATCAGGCCCTGGTTGAGCCGCTCCACCTTCTTCTCGTCGATGTCGACGCACACCACCTCGTGGCCGACCTCGGCAAGCACAGCGGCCTGGACGAGACCGACATAGCCAATCCCAAACACCGTCAAATTCATTTGGTTCTATTCCTGTCAAAGGCCGGGCCACAAAAGGTGGTCCGGCCGGTTCAGATGTCCCTCAGGCCCAACGGCCTAGTTGGTTCGGCATGATCTTAATCCGCAAACCGGTTCCCACTTTTCGGGATCATGCCTAGTTGCTGTTACTTATGCTGCATGCCAGCGATTCAGGAAACTGGCATGGCTGGCCCAAAGCGGTGAAAGCGACGCGCTTGACCTCCATGGTCACTTTGCTGCCGGGATCGACGAAGGCGCCCATCCAGTTGGTCAGCTTGTCGCTGCCCCAGAGGCTGAAGAAGATTTTCTGCGAATGCGTCGGCAACTCGTCGGGATTGGTCACTTCATGGACGAGCTTGCCGTTGACATACCAGCGCAGCCGGTCCTTCTCCCAAACGAAGCCGTAGTCGTTGAAACCCTTGTCGGCGCCGCCTTCGACGTCGACCAGCTTGCCGTTCTTCGGCTTGCCCTGGATGTAGCTGTTGACCTGCACCTTCGACGGATCCTTGGTGAGGACCTCGAAGTCGATCTCGTCCCAGGGCTGTTTGTCCTGCGGACCGATATAGGAGAAGAAGGCGGCGTTGAGGCCTGAGCCGGTGCCGGTCTTCATGCGCGCCTCGTAGACACCGTAGCCGTAGCGCTGCTTGGTCTGGATCTCGGCGCAGGCGAAATCGCGGTCCTTCAGCTTGCGCTTTTCGAAGCCCAGCGACAGCACGCCATCGGAAAGCCGCACGAGATCCTTCGACCAGGTGCAATTCTGATGGGCGCCATTGGTCCAGCCGTCCGAGACGAACCAGCGGGACCGGTCGAAATTCGAGAAATTATCGACGAAGGACGGCGCGCTTTGCAGCTCCTGTTGCGTCCCTTGCGCGTGCGCCGGATGCGGACTCGCCGCAAGGGTCGCTGCGATGGCGAACAAGGCGCCGATCACGCCGAGCCGCAGGCTGTTTAATCCATTCCCGGGCGTATGCGACTTGTCGCACACCGCCATGGTGGAGGTGTTGCTGGGATCTGCGTTCATAACAAACTCACCTTGTGTTGTCCGCCCAACCCAAAGTCTTCCTTGGCCCGCGCGAGCGAGCCGCTTCCGAACCTTCGCCCTCTTGAACTCCTCTAATGTCTCGTACCGATGACGACACCCGAAGGCGCCGTCAGCCTCTTGCCGCGGACTGCGGTGCCGACCGATCGGCACCATCCTCGACGATCGCGTCGAGCGAATGACGCAGTTCCTTAACCAGGCCTTTTTGGCGAACGAGCTCCGCAATGCGCCGCTCGCAGTTCAGGATCGAATTCGTCATCGCGCTGACATCCGAGCCCTTGCTGGTCGACGCCGAACCATTCTCCATCGCCTCGACCAGAAAGGCCGCGTTGGCGGCCGTCGACCTGTAGCGATTCTCCAGCCCGGTCTTCTCCGCCTCGATCTCGGCAGCGATCTGGTCGAACAGCTTCGCCAGCCGGTCGAAACGCTGGAGATCGGTCTGGCGGTCGCGAGCCGGATCCCGGGATCTGAAGCCAAAAATCGAAGCCATCCCTGTCGGCCTTTCGAAATTGCTGCATTGCAGCATAGACTGCCACTACCGCGGCGACTAGGCAACATCATAGTTTTGCGAATGCGGATTTTTTGAGGGATGACGGCTTGCGGCGTGATGCGGGATCATTCGTTTGCGGCGCTCGTCGCCGCCATCAGGAAGCGCGTCGGCGGTATTTGTTGCTTTGCAGCAATCCCGGCGCGGCGGAACAGCGCGTCGAGTTTGTCGGTGGCGACGCCGCGCACGATCGGGATCAGATTCGACTGGCTGGCGAAGGCATAAGCCGCGGCCGACGCCAGCCCACGCTCGGCTTTGACGTCGAGGAAATTGCGCAACCGGTATTTGTCGCGGACATGGCGCTCGTGGCGCCGCAACGCGGCCTTCGAGCGCTCCGGAAGGTTGTCGAGCGCCAGCAGCGCCAGGTCGGCATCGGCAAGACGCTTCAGATCCTGCGTTCGATGGCGACCGCTCAGCGAATCGGCGCGGACGATCGCGCCATAGCCGCAGGACTTGATGACCTTGAAGCGCGCCCCGCGGGCGACAGCGCGCGCATAGAGCTCGTAGTCTTCACCAAGACGCAAGCTTTCATCGTAAGCCAGCCCATGCCGTTCGAGAAAAGCCCTGCTGATTACCGGCTTCAGGAAACCGAGTTCGCCGCGCAGGACGCGGCGGCGCGAGATGTTGCCGTCGATGAAGCGCTCGAAATCGAGAAATTCCGGATCGGCCGCGAAAGGCGGCGCGGCGACCTTGGCAAAGTCTGTCGCGGCATCGTCGCGGATCAGCATGATGTTGTCGGCCGCGAAATCCCAGTCGGTGCTGGCGAAAAGCCGGCGGAAGCGGCCTTCGAGGAAGAAATCGTCGGCGTCGAGAATACTGATGAAAGGCGATCTTGAAGCCCGGATAGCGGCGTTGCGCGCGGCGGAAGGACCGCGATTGACGTCGAGGCGGATGACGGCAAGCCGGCCGCTGCCGTCGTCGGCGGCCAACGCCACGTCGCGGGTGTCGTCGGTGGAAGCGTCGTCGACCACGACGACTTCGGCGACTTCCCTCTCGCGCAGCGCCGAAGCGATGGCGGCGGGGATCGTGCGCGCCGCATTGCGGGCGGCGATGATGACGCAGACCCCCAAGGTCGCCATCGGGCTCGTCACAGGCGTCGTCACGGGCATGGGCTCACCTTTCGCTTGCATGAGTGGCCGCCCCGCCCACGATTTTGATCATTTCGCTCCGCGCCGGCTCAATCATGGCCGGGCGCTCGAAGATGCGCCGGCTGAGGTCGGCGGAGGCAGCCCAGCCGGCTTCAGCCAGGTAACGGACCGGCTCGCGGCCGCAGAGCTCCCACAGCACATGGCGGCGCTGCGGCCAGCGCAGCGACGCGAGCCAGGGCGCGACCACCATGTGGAAGAGATCGGCGTTGTCGATGCGCGCCAGAATGCGGGCGGCGCGATCCGAAAGCAGCGTACCGACGGCGCCGAGCAGCACGTCGGCGGCACGCAACCCCAAGAGCAGCGTGTCCGCCAGGCCCTGCTCGGCGGCGTGGTCGAGAACCATCCGCTGCTCGGCTTCGCTCAGGCGGCTGGCGCTGGCCCTGACGTCGCAGACATAGCCGGCGCAGGGCTCGCGGTTGAAAAAGGCCTTGGCGACGCTGATCGCGGACAAAAGCAAGGTGTCGGCCGCCGAGATGATCGGCATGGCGGCGCCGGCCACCGCGACTTCGCGCTTGCGGCGCAGGAAGCCGTCGATGTCGCGGGGGCTGGGCGACCCCGGCTGCTGGAGCCGGTGGTGGAGGTCGACGGTCGAGGCCCTCGTGCCGTCTTCGCGAACCATATGCTGCTCGCCGAGGAAGCGCACCCACCAGACCGAGCGCGACTTGCCGGCAACCTCATAGCCGATCGTGCGCAACGCATCGCGGGCCTTGGCGAAACCGGTCGGCGAAACCAGTATGTCGACGTCGCCCGATGGCTTCATGAAGTGGTCGCCATAGAGCAGATGCTGCTGCAGCGGCCCCTTGAGGAAGACGAAATCGACCCGGCTCTCGCGCAGTACGCGATCGATGGCCATAGAATCGCCGATGCAGGCGGCATTCATCGACATGGTGCGCCGGCGGTAGCCGTCGAGCCAGGCAGGCAACTCCGGTGGCGCGGCATTCCCGGGCGTATGCGCGAGCGCCTTGAGCAGGAAGACGGCGACCTTGTTCAGCCTGGCGATGTCGGCGACATTGGCCGCCGAGATTGTTGGGGCTGCCGAGATTGTTGGGGCTGCCAAGATTGTTGGGGCTGCCAAGATTGTTGGGGCTGCCAAGATTGTTGGGGTCGCTGAGATTGCCGGGGCCGACGAGATTGTCGGCGCGGGCATGTCGACCCGGCCGCCCGTGATGTCGACGCCTGGCGCGAAAAACAGCCTCAGGCAGGCCTGCACATAGGCGACTTCGTCAGCGCAGCCGGCGGCGCGCAGCCTTTCATAGGAGCCATCCTGCATCGCCATGCCCGATGTCGTTCTCCGCAAGATGCCGCCCGTGCGGTTTATACCGCACCTGCGAAGAAAAGCATCGGGAAAATTGACGAGCTCGCCCAAAACCGGGCAGAGGCCGGCTTGTGACTGCAACCACAGCGTTTAAAACCGCTGCACGCTCAATCACTTTTGAAGACAAAACCGGACATGCCGACGCGAGCCGGAACGTGGCGAGTTCTTGCAGAAAATTCTTCGCATTTGCGAAATGAATTTCTCGCCTAGCAAATTATCATAACTAAATCAGATGCTTATTTAAATGGCAAAGACCTACGATTGAATTCGTGGACGGCTGAGGTTTAGGATGACGGCGCCTACACCTTGATTACCAACGAAGGCGAGCGCAACCAAGAATTGATTAATGCTTGGTAAATCAGGCTTGACTCATGGATGGTGCCGTGCAGCAATCGCATTGCAGCATAGCGATATGCTGGCGGCAGCCTGCAGCCGCTTCCAGTCCTTAATTGGAGAGTAAAATGGAACAGAATGTTGAAAAGCATGAGTACGAAACCCCCAGCCTGACGGTTCATGGTTCGATTGAAACGATCACGCAGGGCGGTGCTGGCACGACGGCGCTCGACGCGAGCTTTCCCGCGCACACGCCGATCGGCGAGCTGACTTTCTCTTAAAGCTTACAGGCATCCGGGAGTCTAAGTTGGGGCTCCGGGTGTTCTCCAACAGGTGAGCCCGGGGGGCTTTTGTCCCCCGGCTTCCTGCCGGGGATCGTCGGCAACCGATCCAGGGCAAACGTCTGACGGCGTGGCGGGCCAGCAACGAGGTTTTAGGATGCACTGGAACCCTTCGGACGATGACCGCGTCGTCGCTACCAACGAGGCGGTGGCTTGTGAATTCGGCGCCGGACTGGCGCTGCTCCACCTGAAATCCAATGTCTATTACAGCCTGAACGGCGTCGGCGCCTTCATCTGGGAGCAGATCCAGGAGCCGCGAACGGTCCTCGATATCCGCAGCGCCGTGCTTGCGCGCTACAATGTCGACGCCGAACGCTGCAAGGCCGATGTCGAGGGCTTGCTCAAGGGGCTGAGCGAAGCAGGGCTTGCGAGGCTCCACAGTGAGGAACTGGTCTAGGCTCCGCTCGCTGAGCGGCCAGGAAATGCTGTTTCTGGCGCGCTGCCTGACGGTGGTGAGCGCAGTACGGCTTGCGCTGACGCTGTCTTCCTACAACCGTGTCCGCAGCCTGGTGACGCGGCTGGACGCCGGACGCGATGCCAGCATCGCCGACCTGCGGCGTGTCGCATGGGGCGTCGCCGCCGCGGCGCGGCTCGTGCCAGGCGCCAGCTGCCTTACCCAGGCGCTGGCTGGACAGTATCTGCTCGCCCGCCAGGGCAGCGCCTCAAAGATCAGCATCGGCATCGAGAAAGGAACGGGCAGCGAGCTCAAGGCGCATGCTTGGCTGATGAGCGGCAACCACATCGTGCTTGGCGGCTCGATCAAAGGATTTGCCCATCTGGTCGACCATGGGTCGTGAGCGATGAGTGGCGTCGCCGGAATCGTGCTCAGCGACAATGGCCAGCCCGCCGGGGCCGGCGATATCCAGCAGATGCTTTCGCGCATGCGCCACCGTGCCCGCGACGGCAACTCGTGGTGGACGGAGGGCAGCGTGGCGCTCGGCCACGCCTGGCTCGACACGACCGGCGAGGATGGTCCCGGCCCACTGACGATGGCCGGCGGCAAGCTCGCCATCACCGCAGACTGCCGGCTGGACAATCGCGACGAGCTTCTGGCGCGGCTCGGCATGCGCGACCGGTCGATCGCCGACGCGGTGCTGATCATGCGCGCCTACCTCAAATGGGGCGAGGCCTGCCCGACCTATCTGCAGGGCGATTTCGCCTTCGCCATATGGGACGGCGAGCGCCAGGCGCTGTTTTGCGCGCGCGACCATTTCGGCGTCAAACCTTTCTACTATCATTCGACCGGCAGGCGCTTCGCGTTCGCCTCGGAGATCGGGCCGATCCTTGCGCTGGACGGCATCGGCAGGCGCCTAAGCGAGCACCAGATTTCCGGCTTCCTCGCCGGCCTGCCGGACGATCCGCAGGCCACGCCCTACGCCGAGATCTTCCGCCTGCCGGCACGGCACGGCATCACGGTCGCAGGCCGCCAGGTGGTGCTGCGGCGCTACTGGCAGATCGAGCCATCGCAACGGCCGCCGCGCTCGGACGCGGCCGAGGAATTCAGGCATCTCTTCGCGCAATCGGTGGAGAACCGGATGCGCGGCACGCCGGCCGTCGGCGCCATGCTGAGCGGCGGGCTCGATTCCTCCTCGATCGCCTGTCTCGCGGGCCTCAGGGCGGCCGCGCAGCGCAACCCGAGGCTCAAGACCTTCTCGCTGGTTTTCGACAAGGGCTCGTCGATGGACGAGAAGCCGTTCATCGATGCGGTGCTCGACGGCAATCCGCTCGACGCCACGTTGATTGCGGTGAGCAATTACGCGCCCTTCGCCGAGTTCGAGCGCATCCTGGAGGAGCAGGAGGGCATGTTCCTGGCGCCCGGCCTGTCGTTGACGCGCGACCTTTACCGGACGGCGGGCGCAAAAGGCGTCAAAGTGCTTCTCGATGGACATGGCGGCGACGAGGTCGTCTCGCAGGGCCATGGACACCTTCACGAACTCGCCAATGCCGGCCGGTGGCTCGAGTTGTGGCGCGAATTGCACAGCGCGGCAAACACCTATGGCGAGGGCATGCTCTCCCTCTATTTCAAGTTCCTGACCATCTACGGACCGGCCTGGCGGATCGCCCGGATGCGATCGATGGCCCGACGCCTTGTCGGCAAGGTGCGGCAGAGGCCGGCATCGGCACCGCGCGCCTGGGCGGGCCTGGTCAATCCGGACCTTGCCAGGCGCACCGACCTTGCCGAGCGCTTTCATCGCAGCAGCTACATGCCCGCCGCCGTGAGCGCCAGCGAAGCGCTGACGCATCGCTGGCTTCTGTCCACCGGGCTGGTGCCGCACGCCTTCGAAGTGCTCGACAAGGCCGCCGCCAATTTCGGCGTCGAGCCGCGCTATCCGTTCTGGGACAAGCCGCTCGTCGAATTCTGCCTGGCGCTGCCCGGCGAGGAAAAGCTCAAGGACGGTTTTGGCCGCCATGTGCTGCGCCGAGCGATGCAAGGCGTTCTGCCGCCGGCGGTGCAATGGCGGCGCGACAAGATCGATTTTACCGCCAACCTGGTCAAGGGCATGCTCGGCAACCACCGCGAGCTTCTGGACAAGCTTTTGATATCGGACAGCGAGCGGATCGCGCCCTATGTCAACCTGCCTGAAGTGAACGCGGTTTATGAGCGCATGCTGCGCCAGCCCGAGCAGGCGACGCTGCCCGACGTCCAGCATGTCTGGCGCTCGGTTTCGCTGTCGCTGTGGCTGCGGCAAGTCCAAGGAGGCCCCGCATGAACCTTCCGATCGCTTCCCTAGAGCGTGATCCCGAAAAGTGGGAACCGGTTTTCGGAGAAAGATCATGCCCTAACAAAGAGTTAGACCGTGATGGCGATTCAACGAAACGCCATCACGGTCTTGCGCGGCCCGAGCCAGCCACCGAGACGACGGCGCCGAGCGGACGCGTCCGCCATTTCTACAAGGCCTACGGGCTGATCGTCAGCTCGGAAGTGGCCTTGCCGGAACTGGAACCGACGACGCCGGCGACACCCGACCTCGATATCGCTATCAGGCCGGTCGACTTTCCCGACAGCGCATCGCTGGGCGCCACGGCGTTCCGGTTCGAGGCGACGCGCCAATATCTTTCCTGGCAGGCGGTCGGCACCTTCATGATCAGCGACGCCAGCCGGATCGATGTCGATCCGGCGCCGGGGATCGACGACCCGCTGCTCGCCTTTCCGCTGCTCGGGCCGGTGATGGCGCTTGCCCTGCATCGGCGCGGGCTGCTCATCCTGCATGCCAGCGCCATTGCCGTCGGCGGCAGGAGCGTGATCTTCATGGGCGACAAGGGCGCCGGCAAGTCGACGACGGCGGGCGCGATGATCCGCGCCGGTCACCGCCTGCTCACCGACGACGTCGTGGCGCTGGATTTGTCCGATCCTGACCGGCCGATGATCCTGCCCGGATTTCCGCAGCTCAAGCTCTCGGCGGACGCGGCCGGCGCCATTCGCCTCGAGCAGGCGGAGGTGCGTCCGCAGGTGCATCCGCAGATCGACAAGGCGCAGCATCGGCTGCATGACGGATTTGCCGCCGAGGCGGTGCCGGTATCGCGCATCTATGTGCTCGAGCGCGGCGGGCGGGCGGCGATCTCGCCATTGATCGGCGCCGCCGCGTTGCCGGCGATCATCAAATTCTCCTATGTCACGCGGTTCGGCCGGCAGGCGCTGCCCGGCGATCTTGCCGCCGCGCATCTTAACCAATGCGCGCAGGTCGCCGGACGGGTCGGCGTCAGCCGCCTCGAAGTGCCGGCCGGACTCGCCAGGATCGATGAAGCGGTCGCCGCGATCGAAACCGACCTGGCGTCCGGAACAAGGTGAGCCAGGGCATGGGCTGGTCCTCGAAGTTTCGCCTGTCGCTTTTCCGGGACATCGCCGGTTTCGGCGCCATGATGGCGCATGTCGGCGGACGGCGCACGACGACGGCGCTTGCCTTCCTGATCCTGGGCAGTCTCACCGAAGGCATCTCGATCCTGCTGCTCGTTCCGCTGCTGCGCCTGATCGGCAAGCCCGACCAGGACTATGCGGTGCGGGTGCCGGAGGCCTTGCATTGGCTGGTGCCTGGCGGAACGCTGTCGCTCGCGACCGTGCTCTGCCTGCTCGTCGCGCTGGTGGCGCTGCAAGCGACGTTCAACCGTTTCAAGTCGGTCTACATGGCGCGGCTGCTCTACGACTTCGTCAACCGCGTGCGCATGAACCTGTTCGAGAGCGTCGGCAAGGCGCGCTGGGGCGTTTTCACCCGCATCCGCGGCTCCGATCTCGACCATGCGCTGAACGGCGATGTCGACCGGGTGCAGGTGGCCGCCTTCTCGCTGCTGATGCTGACCCAGGCGACGCTGCTTCTCACCGGCTATCTCGTGGTCTCGCTGTTCATCTCGCCGGTGATGACGTCCTTCGCCATTTTCATCGGCCTGGTGCTGCTGGTTGCGCTGCAGCCGTTCAGGGCGCGCGCCAGCGCCTATGGCCGCACGCTGACCGGCAATCGCCAGGATCAGTACCGCACGGTCTCCGAGTTCCTCGGCGGCATCAAGGTCGCCAAGAGCCTGAATGTCGAGGCAAGCTACTTTGCCGAGCTGGGCGCGACGCTGGACAAGATGAAGACCGACAACATCGCCTTCGTCCGCAACAGTTCGCTCGGCACCGCCCTGTTCCAGGTTACGAGCGTGATTGGGCTCAGCCTCTTCATCTATGTCGCGCTGGTCCGTTTCCACCTGTCGCTGGCCGAGATCGTCGTGCTGCTCCTGGTCTTCATGCGGGTCGCGCCGCGCTTCATGGATATGCAGCTCCAGACCCAGCAGGTGCTGATCAACCTGCCGGCCTATGCTTCGATGAAAAGCCTCCAGGCCCGCTTCGATGCCGAGCGCGAGCCGGAAGAAAGCATGGCCGAACAAGGGGCAAGACTGTCGCTCGAGACCGGCCTCAACATCCGCGATGTGGCGTTCGCCTATGGCGAGGGCGACGGCAAGCCGGTGGTCAGCGATATCACCTTCGGCCTGCCGGCCGGCAAGGTGACGGCGCTGATCGGCCCTTCCGGTTCCGGCAAGAGCACGATCGCCGACATGCTGCTCGGCCTGCTCGAACCGACCGCGGGACGCATCCTGGCCGACGGCGTGGAGATCACGGCGCAAAATCGCAGGGCCTGGCGCGATCGGGTCGCCTATGTGCCGCAGGACGTGTTCCTGCTGCATGACACGATCGCCGCCAATCTGCGCCTTGCCGCGCCCGCGGCCAGCGACGAGGAACTATGGGCGGCCTTGCGCAACGCCCATGCGGCCGATTTCGTGGAGCGCCTGGCATTGCGGCTGGAGACGGTGGTGGGCGACCGCGGTGTGCGGCTTTCCGGCGGGGAGCGGCAGCGCATCGCCCTGGCGCGGGCGCTGCTGCGCAAGCCTTCGCTGCTCATCCTCGACGAGGCGACGAGCGCGCTCGACTGGCAGAATCAGTCGCTGATCGCCCAATCGATCGAGGCGCTGCGCGGCCAAATGACGATTTTGACCATCGCGCACCGGCCGTCGATGATTGCCTTCGCCGACTGGGTGGTGGCCATCGAGAACGGACGCATCGTCGAGGTCGGACAATATCGGCGGCTGAAGGCAAAGGCCGGCAGCCGCCTTGCCAGGATGCTGTCCGGCGAGCAGGCCGAGCGCGAAGGCGCGTCATCGGTCGAGACGGGACTGGTCCCGGCGCCGGTCGAACGTTCAGTGGAGGCTGCGTCTGGCGCTTAGCTTTTCACCGTCGGCGACCTTGTTCAGGATCGTGCCGCGGTCGGCCTCGCGGGCCTTGTCGGCCGATGTCGGCGTGGTTCCGCCAATCATGGCAAAGACGAGGAGGAAATAGCCGGCCTGGATGATGACGGCACAGACGACGGCGCGAAGGAGGATGGTGCCCGCCGACGCGCCATCGAAATAAGACCAGCCGATGACGATCGCGAGCGCGAAGATCATCCCGACTATGAATTTTGGCAGAGACATGTTCGCCGGCCTCTCAACCGAGACGAGCATGCAGAAGCTGCGACTTACCCACCCGCGTAACTCCCCGTTGCGCCAAAGAGCTTTTTCTGGCTGCCCTATCCGGCCGGTTGCTTCCGACCTTCCTTACCCATGCAGACTATGACAGGAACAATTTGCGACTCTATTAAGGCGGGTCGGCCGGAGCAAGGCCGTGCAGGTATGGTTTCCAACGATTTTACGAGATCGACTCTGCCATGCTGCGTCGCACACTCTGGCTCCGGCAGCTATTCAATTAGCCGCCTGCCGCTTCAGTAAAACTCACCACTTTGATTAGTATTTTATCTGAATAACTTACCATAGCGAGTGCTTCCGACGGCGCGCAACCGCGTTTCTTCTGCAGCAAAGAATGCACTGTCCAAAAATGGCCTAAAAGGCGGACTACATTTTCCTGGTTCGCTCTCACCTTGTCATAAACGTGCCACAAAGGTGAAAATTTGGGCAGGGCAGGTTTATTATTTAGTCAATTCATGACGTGAGCATTTCAGTCCGATGGGAAATTGTGTGTTGCGCTGCAGCATTTTTTTGATATCTTGTCGTAAACCATCCGTTCAACGTATGGAGCTTCTGCATGAGGGACGTCGCCAAGTCGGCTAATGCGGGTTTTGCGCAGGTCGGCGTTGATTTTCCACCCCCCATCGGCGGTCTGCTCAAACGCAGTTTCGATATCGTCGGTTCCCTGGCCGGGCTGATCCTGCTCAGCCCGCTTTTCCTAATGGTCGCGCTGCTGGTCAAGCTTTCGGACAACGGTCCGATCTTCTATGGCCACAAGCGCATCGGCCGCGGCGGCAGGATTTTCTCCTGCCTCAAATTCCGCACCATGGTGCCGGATGGCGAGCGCGTGCTCGCTGCGTATCTGGCGGCCAATGCCGATGCCAACGCCGAATGGATCGCGACACGCAAGCTGAAGAACGATCCACGCGTCACGCGCGTCGGGCAGGTGCTTCGCAAGCTCAGCCTCGATGAACTGCCGCAGATCCTCAACATCCTGCAGGGCGACATGAGCCTTGTCGGCCCGCGCCCGGTCGTGCGCGACGAATTGGAGATCTATGGCAGCGCCGCGGTCTATTACCTGAAGTCGCGTCCGGGGCTGACCGGGCTGTGGCAGGTGAGCGGCCGCAACGACGTATCCTACGACACGCGCGTCGCCTTCGATCGCCACTATGTCGAGAACTGGTCTTTGTCCGAGGATATTCGCATCATCTTCAAGACCGTTCCTGCCGTGTGGATGTCACGCGGCAGCTATTGACCGACGGGCCTGCTCCGCCAGATTCGGGGCAGGCATCCGGCAGTGATCTCATCGGGCGGATGGGGCCAAAGCGAATCGGAAACGTATTTGACAAAAAACCCCTTCGGACTGTCTTACGCCTGCAGTCTCCTGTCCAAGACGACGGCCCGCTTCGCGGGCGCGTTGTTTGTTGCGGCGTCGCTCGCCATGCCGCAGCTGGCCGCCGCCGGCGATTATCAGCTTGGCCCACAGGACAAGCTCAACATCCGCGTCGCCGAATGGCAGACGGTCGACGGCACGTTCCGCGACTGGTCAGCCCTCAATGGCGAATATTCGGTCGGCCCGAGCGGGACGCTCTCGGTGCCGTTCGTCGGCGACATGCAGGCCGCCGGCAAGACGACGGCGGAAGTCGCTTCGGCGATCGGGCTGGCGTTGCAGCGCAAGCTGGCGCTGCCCGACAAGCCGGAAGCCTCGGTCGAGATGGCGCAGTTCCGGCCGTTCTACATTTCCGGCGAAGTCCAGAACCCCGGCCAGTTTCCCTTCGTGCCCGATCTGACGGTGCTCAAGGCAGTCAGCATCGCCGGCGGCATAAGGCGCAACGCCGATTACGGCCCGCAGCTCGGGAAGGATCTGGTTACCGCCAAGGGCAGCTTCGATATCTATGACGATCAGCGCATCCGCCTGCTCGTCAAACGAGCCAGGATCGATGCCGACCTCGCAGGCAAGACGACTTTCGAGGTGCCCAAGGAAATCGAGGGGGGCGATCCGAAACTGGCGACCATCGTCGCCGACGAAACGGCGATCCTGGTCTCCGACCAGAAATCGCTGAAGCTGAAGCTCGATGCGCTCGACGATTTGAAGGGCGTTCTGCAGTCGGAAATCGAATCGCTGCAAAAGAAGATCGCCAACCAGCAGAAGCAGGTCGATCTGGCCGAGAAGCAGGCCGAAAGCATCGGTCCACTGGCGCAGAAGGGCCTGGTTGCCAATGCGCGCCTGCTTTCCTCGCAGCAGTCGGTCACCGACCTGCAGGGCAAGATCCTGGATTACGAGACGGCCATCCTCACCGCCAAGCAGTCGATCAGCAAGGCCGAGCAGGACGCCATCGATGCCAGGAACTCGCTGAATTCCACCCTTACCGCCAACCGGCAGCAGGCCGAGGCCGACCTGAACGAGGCGACGTTGAAGGCCGGCATGCAGAAGGGCCTGATCGCGCAGGCGTCGGACCCCGCGACGGCGGCCAGCATCACCGGAGATGAGGAGCCGGCCCTGCTCTATTCGCTGGTGCGGGTTGCCGACGGCAAGACGAGCGAGATCGAAGCCAAGGAAGACACGCCTGTCCTGCCGGGCGACGTGATCAAGGTGAAGCTGGCGCCGACGGCCAGCCAGTAGCGCCGCCGGACCGAAGCTTGCCCGAAGCGAGCCGGGAACCGGAGGCGGGAGGGACAAGCCAGGCTCGTTCGCGTTGCGGCGCGGGCGGGCGATCTGTTTTGGACCGCTTGAAGGCATAACATGCAGCCCGCAGCCCAGCGTCACGTCTATCTGAATCTCGACGCCATCCGCGGCGTGGCGGCGATCAGCGTCATGCTCTACCATTTCTCGCCGTTCCTGGCCGACGGCAAGGTGCTGCCGTCGAGCTATCTCGCGGTCGATCTGTTCTTCCTGCTCAGCGGATTCGTCATCGCGCATGCCTATGACCGCAAGATCGAGAACGGCATGGGCTTCGGCTCCTTCGTGGCCATCCGCCTGATCCGGCTCTATCCGCTCTATCTCGCCGGCACGCTGCTCGGCTTCTTCTACCTGCTGGTCAAGAACAGGCTCATGCCGGCCGAATACATGCCGCTGTCCGAGATCGGCATGCAGCTGACGACCGGCATGCTCTTCATCCCGCTGGTCAGCGACGCCTATCACACGATCTTTCCGCTCAATCCCGCTTCGTGGTCGCTGTTCTTCGAACTCATCGTCAACATCGCCTATGTCGCGGTCTTCGCGCTCCTCTCGCGGCGGGTGCTGACGGGGATCGTCGGCGCCAGCCTCGTGCTGCTCGTCGTCGCCTCGATCTTCGCCGGCACGCTCGATTTCGGCATGACTGGCAAGACCATCCTCAGCGGCCTGCCGCGCGTAACTTTCTCGTTCTTCCTGGGCGTGCTGCTCTGCCGATCGATGGCGCGCTGGCAGGGCAGCCTCGGCTTCCTGCGGCGCGGCTTCTGGGTCGAAGGCGTGATCCTGCTCACGCTTGCCGTCTTCGCCATCGCTCCGGCCGGCGGCGCGCGCGTCGTCTACGACCTCGCCGCCATCGTCATCGTCTTCCCGCTCATGGTGATGACCGGCGCGGTGGCGCCGACCGCGCCGCTTCTATCAGGCTTCTATGGCTGGCTCGGGCGGATTTCCTACCCGATCTACATCATCCACACGCCGATGCTGATGATCATCGCCGGGGCCGGCAAGGCCTTCTCGATCGATCCGTTCGCGCATCATCCCTGGTTCGGCATCGTGATGGCGGCCTCGGTCGTCGTCATCGCCGACATCGCCACGCGCATCTATGACGAGCCGGTGCGGCGCTTCCTGCAGCGGCAGATGCAGCGCGCGCGGGCCGTGGCGTAGCGGTTCGTCGCACAAGAAGGGCTCAACGGACAAAATCCGGTATGAAGATTCCGAAATCCATTCTGATCGATCCCTATCGCAACGAGACCTACGGCACTTTCGCCGTCGCGGTTTCCATGCTCGCCTTCGCCTACTCGCCCAATTTCGGCCAGATCCTGATCCTCGCCTACTACGCCGTCTGGCTGCCGCTGCTGTTCGTCGATTACCGGCGCTTCACCTGGAAGCTCTCCAGCGCCTGGCTGCCCATTCTGCTTGCGGCCTATGTCTGCTTCTCGGTGTTCTGGTCCCAGGCAGCGGGCATCAGCGCGCGCGCGGCGGTGCAATATTCCTCGCACATCGTCTGCGCCTATGTCGCGGCGCGCACCATCAACGTGCGCACGCTGGTGGTAGGCTCGCTGATCGGCATCTTCTTCGTTCTGCTCTATTCCCTGAAAGTCGGCGCTTACGCGCTCGACACGATCGACGGCACGGTCAATTTCGTCGGCGCCTTCGGCTCCAAGAACCAGATCGGCTTCTTCTCATCGCTCGGCATCTTCTTCTGCCTTGCGTTCCTGGCCTTCTACCGGCGCAACTGGGTGGGCTTCGTCTGGACCGCGCCGATCATGCTGTTATCGGTCTACATGCTGGCCATCGCCCATTCGGCAACGTCGGTGGCCTCGCTGCCGGCGGTGATCGGCATCGTGGCGCTGCTCAGCATGACCAAGGTGCTGTCGCTGCGCTATCGCCGCGTGCTGTTTATCGTCGGCGCCGGCGCGCTGGTGACAGGGGTGGTCGCGGCGCTCAACCTCGGCCTGCTGGATGTCGTGCTCGGCATCTTCGGCAAGGATTCGACGCTCACCGGCCGCACCTATCTCTGGGAGCAGGGCTGGGAGGCGGCGCAGCAGCATCCGCTGCTCGGCTATGGCTATGCCGCCTATTGGGTGCAGGGATTTGCCGATCCGGAGCGGCTGTGGGCGGAATTCTACATCTCGACCCGCTCCGGCTTCCACTTCCACAACACCTATGTCGAGACACTGGTCGAAATCGGCTTTATCGGCGTCACCTTGCTGGCGCTGGTCATCCTGCGTTCTTTCTACGGCCACGTGTCGAAAGTGGTGTTCGGCGACTGGAGCGCCGATTCAGTGGTGCTTGCCGGCGCGATCGGCCTGATGCTGATCCGCTCCTTCTTCGAGGTTGAGATGCTCGGCCCCTACTTCATGGCATCCTTCATCGTCTATTATGGCCTGTTCAGCCTGACCCCGTTGCCGGCTTTCCGGCGCCGCAGAGTGGCCATTCCCGCCGAGGACGAGAGGCATGCCAGCGGCCGCATGCCGGCGCCCATCTGATCAGCGGGAAATAACGGCCGAACGCGCGACCGCGGCCTGGATGAGCCGGTCGGCCAGGATCGCCAGGAAAGCGATCGACAGGCCGGCGATGAGGCCCATGCCGGCATCGGCCTTGCCGAGCGCGACATAGACCGCCTGGCCAAGATCGCGCGTGCCGACGAGGGCAGCGATGGCCAACATCGAGAGCGCCGCCATGATCGTCTGGTTGAGGCCGAGCATGACGACGGGAAGCGCCAGCGGCAGCTTGGCCTGCAGCAGCGTCTGCATCGGCGTCGCGCCCATCTGCTCGACCGCCTCGACGACATCGGCACGCACATGCCGCAATCCATGCTCGACATAGCGGATCGGCGGCACGATGGCGTAGAGCATGATGGCGATCAGCGCCGTGAACTCGCCGACCTTGAAGAACATCAGCGCCGGGATGAGGAAGACGAATTGCGGCATGGTCTGCAGCGCGTCGCAGATCGGCTTCAGGATGCGCGAGACGCGGTCGCTTTGCGCCGCCCATGTGCCGAGGGCGCCACCGACCAGAAGGCAAAGAAGGACTGCCAGCGTGCAGAGATAGAGCGACTGCACCAGTTGCGGCCACAGGCCGTTGACCAGGATCAGCCCGAAGCCGGCCAGCGCGAAGATACCGAGGCGATAGCCCGCCACCTGACCGGCAAGCAAGGCGACGGCAAGGATGAAGACAGGCCAGGGCAGATCGAGAAAGCCGGTGTAGAGAACAAGGCCGGCGGCGACCACGGCGAACGCTGCCCGCCAGCCGAAACGGCGCAGGGCCAACCCAGCCAAGGCCGCCATCAAAACCACATAGACGGCCAGTACCGACGGCGGCAGGGCGAAGCCCCATATTGCAGGCGTCGTCGCGCCCGAAATGCCGACGCGCATCGGCAAAAGCAGGCAATAGAGCACGGCATTGCGCACGCCGTTGAAGAACCAGGCATAGTCGCGCACGAGTCCCAGCAGCCACTGGTTGACGGCGCCCATCTGCATGCGCAGCCCGGTTTCCGGCAGGAGCGTCGCATCGGGCGCGGCAAGCCGGATGACCACGGCCAGAGCCAGCGCGACCGCCAGCGACACAGCCAGCCGGCGCGGCGTCATCCAGCGCATGGCCCGCGTCGGCCCGGTCTCCGGCGCCTTGGCGAAGCCGATGGTGAGACGGTCGATGAGGATGGCGAGCAGCGCGATCACCAGGCCGGAGAGGATGCTCTGGCCGAACTCGGCCTTGCGCATGGAAGACAGGACCTCCCAGCCGATATCCTCGAAGCCGCCGATGATGGCGGCGACGATGACCATCGACAGTGCCGCCATCGTCGTTTGGTTGAAGCCGACGAGAAGCTGCGGCAGTGCCGTCGGCACCTCGACCTGCCAGAATTGCTGGCGGCGCGTGCAGCCGCTCATCAGGCCGGCCTCGCTGATTGCCGCCGGCACGCGGTCGAGGCCGAGCATGGTGTTGCGGACCATCGGCGGCGTCGCGTAGATTGCCGAGGCGATCAGGCCCACCACCGGGCCGAAGCCGAACAGAAGCAGCAGCGGGATGAGGTAGGCGAAAGCCGGCACCGTCTGCATCAGGTCGAGCGCGCCGAGCAGCGCAGGACGCCAGCGCGGGCGAGCGTAGCCGAGAACGCCAAGCAGGAAGCCGAGCACGGTCGAGATCGGCACGGCAAGCAGCACCAGCGCCAGCGTGTTCATGCTCTGCGGCCAGTAGCCGGCAAGCAGGATATAGGCGAGCGTGGCGAGCGCGAAGAGCGCCAGCCGCTCGCCGCTCGATTTCAGCGCCAGCGCGGCGACAGCCAGCATCACCGCCGGCCAGGGCAACCAGGCGAGCGCCAACCGCGCGCCGCGCATCGGCGCATCGAGCAAGGCGGAGAGCGTCCGGAACCCGGGCTGGATGACGGCGACGACAACGTCGGTCACGGCGTTGATGTAAGTGGCTAGCGGCAGCGTCCATTCCTTGGGGAAACTGACCAGCCAGGGAAGCTCGGTTTTCAGCAGCAGGCAAAGCACCGTCAGCACGGCCAGGCCGCACCAGGGGACAAGGGCCGGCGCGATGGCGATCCTTTGCGGGGGTGGTGCGATCGCGGCCGGGGCCGTCATGAGCGCGTACGTCTTGCCTGCTCGCGCTCCAGCACGGCAAGCACCGCGCCGGCGCTGAGCACCGCCGGCGGGCCGTCGCCGGCGCCGGGCACCGCGAAGGCCGCCACGCCGGAGGCGAGCTGCGGAATAAGCGCCTCGAGGCTGGTGTCGGCGGCGATGCTCCGTTCCGGCAGCGCGGCGCCATTGGCCGGCGCGGCAATGTCGCCGGCCGTGATGACGCGCAGCAGCGGCATGTCCTCGGTGAACTGCGCGACATAATCGTCGGCCGGATTGAGCACGATGTCGGCCGGTCGGCCGATCTGCACGATCTTGCCCGCCCGCATGATCGCCAGCCGGTCGGCCAGGCGGAAGGCCTCGGCGATGTCGTGGGTGATGAAGATGATGGTCTTCTTCAGCATGCGCTGCAGGCGCAGGAACTCATCCTGCATCTGCTTGCGGATCAGCGGATCGAGCGCCGAGAACGGCTCGTCGAGGAACCAGAGCTCCGGGCCCACCGCGAGCGAGCGGGCGATGCCGACGCGCTGCTGCTGGCCGCCGGAGAGCTGGTGCGGGAGGGACGCCTCGCGGCCTTCGAGCCCGACCAGCGCGATCATCTCGCGGGCGCGGGCCTCCCGCTCCTTCGCCGACTTGCCCTGGATCTTCAGCGGGAAGGCGACATTGCCCAATACGCTCAGATGCGGCAGCAGGCCGAAATTCTGGAACACCATGCCCATGGCGTGGCGGCGCAATTCGATGAGCTCCTTGCCGCTGGCGGCGAGCAGGTTCCTGCCGTCGAGCAGGATTTCGCCGGCGCTCGGCTCGACCAGGCGCGACAGGCAGCGCACCAGGGTCGACTTGCCGGAGCCGGACAGGCCCATGATGACGAATATCTCGCCGGTCGCCACTTCGAAACTGGCGTCGACCACGGCCGGCAGATGCGCCTCCGCACGCAAGCGCTCGGCCAGCGCGTCGGGATCGATGACATAGCCGCGCGAGTCGAAATAGTAGCCCGGGCGCCGGCCATAGACCTTCCAGACGTTGCGGCAGGCAAGCTTGACCGGGCGGGCGGCAGTGTCCATTCCTATCGACCCGTGCCGATCGTCCGCCCGGCTCCGCGCATTGCGGAAACCGGGCCCTTGTTGCCCTTGGCCTTTGTCAGGCACATCGGCGAATTATCCCTTGGCGGCGTCGAGCCAAGGTTTCCACACCGTCTCGTTCTTGTCGATCCATTCCTTGACGACGGCGTCGAGGTCCTTGCCCTGCTTGTCGACGGCCAGCATCATCTTCTGCTGTTCGGTCGCATCCATCTTGAAGGCTTTCAGGAAGGCGTAGGCCGCGGGCCATTTGGCGCCGAAACCCGACCAGACGATCTTGTCGACGTCCGGAGGCGTGATGCAGTGCTCGTTGGTCTGCTCCTTGCAGGGCGGCATCGTCACCCAACCCACATCGCTCTCGGCCAGCGCGTAGTGCGGGCCCCAGAACATCATGATCAGCGGCGTCTTGGCCGCCTCGGCCGCTTCCAACTCGGCGACCAGCGCGCCTTCGGAACCGGATGGCACCGCGGTGTAAGGCATGTTGTTGTCGGCTAGGATGGTGGCCGCGCGCGAACCCCAATCGGCTGGATAATCAAGGAAGCGGCCGTTGGGCGCTGTCTCGGGCGTCGCCAGCGCCTGCACGCATTCTGGCTTGTTCAGCGCATTCCAGTCCGGCAGGCCCGGGCAGACCTTCTCCATGAATTTGGGGTAGATCCAGCCTTCCTGCGTCTTCAGGTCGAGCTTGCCGATGTCCTCGATTTTCTTCTCCGCCAGCACCTTCGGATAGATGTCGCCGACATTGTTGAGCCAGATCTCGACCGAGGCGCTGAGCGAGCCGTCGGCCAACCCCGAGAATTGCGGGAAGTTGCCGGCGGTGACGTATTCGACGTGATAGCCGAGCTTCTCCAGAAGCTGCCCGGCGATGTGGGTCGAAACATGCGCGCCCGTCCATTCCAACATCGCGAGCTTGATCGGCTCGTCCTTGGCGCCGAGATCGGCGCTTTGGCCGGCCGTCGTCGCGGCACACATCAGCGCGAGGCCGAGACCGACCCCTTGCAAGGCAGTTTTCATTCTCATGTCAGTTCCCCTAGCTGGTTGATAGCCCTTCTTCTACGCCGGCCTTCTCCCATGAGAGCCGGGATCCACTCCCTCGTCCGACGCTACCACAATGCGCCGCCAGTGATCTGGATGTTTTCCATGGTAATCCCCTTGGCCAGGTCCGTGCAGAGGAAGACCGCAAGTGCTGCAATCTCTTCCGGCTGCATCATGCGCCCCTGGGGGTTGCCTTTCCTGAATTCGTCCATCAATTCCTCGGCGCTGCGGCCCTTGCCTTCGCGCTCGACGACCTGCGCAACATTGCGGCGCATCAGCTCGGTCTCAACCCAGGTCGGACTGATCATCACGCAGGTGACGCCATGCGCAGCGCCTTCGAGCGCGACGCAACGGGTGAGCCCAAGCAGGCCGGCCTTGGAGGCGCAATAGGCGGGATTGTCCTTCCAGCCGACGGAAGCCGCCGTCGAGCCGACGTTGACGATCCGGCCCCAGCCGCGCTCGATCATGCCGGGCAGGACGGCGCGCGTCGCGCGGAATGCGCCGGTGAGATTGGTGTCGACGATCTTGTCCCACAGGTCGTCGGAATGGCCGCAGACCGGCTGCTCTGCCGTGGTGCCGGCGGCGTTGACCAGGATATCTGCCTGGCCGATGGCCGCCTGGGCTTCGGCGAAGAAGAGGTTGGTGAGCGCGCTGTCGCGCACGTCGAGATGGGCGGCATGCACCTTGGTGCCGTGCATGGCCAGCGCCGACTTCACGCGCTCGATCTCGTCGGCGCCGGGATAATAAGCGGCGTCCGCCCTGCCCGGCCGCGGAGGCGCCACATAGGAACCGACGGCGACATTGGCGCCTGCTTTGGCGAGCGCCGTGGCGATGGCAAAACCCATGCCCGAAAAGCCGCCGGTGACGATGGCGCCGCGGCCGGTGAGGTTGGTCATCGCAAGCGGTCTCCGCGTTCACACTGCAAGATAGCCTCCGTCGACCACCATTTCGGAGCCGGTGACGAATTTCGATTCATCCGAGGCGAGATAGAGGACCATGAAGGCGATGTCGTTGGGTTCGCCGAGAAAGCCAATGGGGTGGCGCGACAAGGCCTTCGCCTTCTCCTGCTCGAGCGTGCCCAGATCGCGCAGGTAGTTTTCCGTCTGCGGCGTCCAGATATAGCCGGGATGGATCGAGTTGCAGCGAATGCCGTAGCGCTGCTCGGCGCAATGCACCGCAACAGCCTTGGTCAAGGTGCGCACGCCACCCTTGGAGGCGCAGTAGGCGGCAAGATCCGCCTCACCGATGATGCCGTCTATGGAGGAGAGATTGACGATCGATCCGCCACCGGATTTCTTCATCAGCTTGATGCCTGCCTGGCAGCCGAGGAAGACGCCGTCAAGGTTGATCGCCATGGTGCGCCGCCATTCGGCTAACGTCGTGTCCTCGATGTTCCGGGCAATGGCGATGCCGGCATTGTTGACCAGCACGTCGAGCCGGCCGAAGCGCTGCTCGATCGCCGCCATGACGGCGGGCCAGTCTTCGGGCTTCGACACATCATGGCGCAACGCCAGCGCCTCGCCGCCAGCCTTGACGATCTCCGCCGCTGTATCGCCGGCGAGCCTCTCGTCGATGTCACTGACGACCAACTTCGCGCCTTCCGACGCCAGAAGGAGCGAAGACGCCCGCCCGAGGCCGAGACCGGCCCCGGTTACGAGCGCCACCTTGCCTGCGACGCGACCCATCTGCGGCATCAGCCTCCCACTCTGTTGACGCAATTCCGGACGGAAAACCGCTTCACACTTTTCCTGGAATTGCTCTCGTTGACGACTCCAGCGGCTTGCCGAGCCAGTCGCGATAAAAGCCTTCGAGGTCCGGCTCGAAATCATGCACGATCGGATAGCCGGGCGCAGCCGCCTCGACCTCATGCAGCGTGCCGCATTCAGGGCAGATGAATTCGCGGATTTCCATCCAATCCGGATCCGGCAGGTCGCTGTTGGGGTAGATCTCGCGCAGCGTCTCCTCTGTGTCGCGCACGATGATCGCGGCCTTCAGCTTCCAGTTCCTGCGGTAGTCGCCGAAGGAGTGGCCGCATTCGCATTTCGTCACCCGCTCGTCGCCGCTCTGGCAGATGAAGAGGTGGTCGCCGACCGGGAGCAGGATCGGGTCCTCCCAGCCGACACGGTCCTGCAGCACCGCGACATATTTGAAGAAACGGTCGTCGTCCTTGTAGGCGCTCATGATGCGGCGCGTCTGCGGCCACGGCAGCGTGCCGGCAACCAGATCGGCGATGACTTCCTTGCTGTATGAGGTCATGGTCCTTACTCCACGCCGAAGGTCGATTTGGCATCGACATCCCAGAAGGTCGAAAAGTCCTTGGTGAAGCGCGGCGAGAGCTTGATGGCGCTGGCATACATCTTCTTCACCTCGGGTGCGAAACCGGCCGCCTTCACCCGCTCGCGCTCCTTGGCCATCCATTCCGAAACCGGCCTGGCGTGCGCCAGGCGCTTCGCCCGCATTTCCGCGCGATGGCGCTTGGTGGCTTCCAGATTGGCGACGGGGAAGCCCTCCTCGTCCTCGTCGAGCACGATGCCGAAGATGCCTTCGGCCGCTTCCCTGGTGAGGAAGCCGTTCTCGACGTCCCAGGCGGTCTTGACGGGATCGCGCTCCAGCACGTCGCCGTAACCGCCGCCGCCATTATAGGAGTGGGTGAAGACGTCACCGGTCTTGTGCGGCGCGGTGATGTACGGCCCTTCAAGCGTCACATGCTCGCCTTCCAGCCGCAGTTCCAGCTCCGAGCGGTAGGGATTGGTGCCGGTGTGGTGCGCCAGCGGCGCGCCATTTTCGGCCAGCTCGAAGATGTTCGAATCCCGCACCGCGCGATGCTTCTGGCAGGTCGGCGCCGGATAGCCGCCGCACAGGCCGCCATTGTCGAAGACGCGCGAGGAATGCTCGGAGGTCACCAGCCTGAGATGATCGGTCTTGGAAACCAGCCAGGTCGACAGGAAGGAACAGCCGCCGCGATATTTGCCGGCGCCGCCGGAATTGGGAACGATCGACCTGCCGATATAGAGCATCGGCATGTTCTGTTCCCAGATCTCGATGTTGCCCATGTCGGATTCCGGATTCCAGCCGACATAGGCTGTGTCCAGCCCGTCCTTGATGGCCAAGGCGCCCGAGCCGGCGGCGGCGCATTCGAAATGCGCCATGCCGAAGGGCGTGCCGTACTGGCTGGTGCCGCCCATCTCGATCATCGGGCTGTTGACCTGGCCGACAAAGGCTTCCTCGACGAAGCCGCGCGCGATGAAGGAGCGCGACAAGAGCCGCTGGAAGACGCCATAGGCGGGCAGCAACAGCGCCCAGGAGGTGGCGGTCGCCACCATCTCATTGTCGGGGTTGGTCCAGGTGCCGTGCGGCAGCTTCAACTCGGTCGCCATCCATGCGCCGTCATTGACCAGGCCCTCGAAGTTCATGTGCTGCGTCAGCGTCACGAACATGCCGCCATCCATGCCGGCCGGCGTGCAGTTCATCGAATGATAGCCCCAGGGCTGCGTGCCCTCGAAGTCCATCTTGATCTTGCCGTCGCTGGTGATCTCCATCTCGATCGGGATGTTGTAGAGCCAGTCGGGATCGCCGAGCGGCTGGTAGCCGGGCTTGCCCTTGGTGACGTGGCCGTAAAAAGTGTGGCCGCGGTAGATGCCGGGCACCGTGAGCTGGCGCGTGCGGGCGAGCTGGGCGCGGCGGCCTTCCTCGATGAACTCCTTCGACACCTGCATCCAGTAGTCGAGGCCGATCTCGTCGATCAGCGCCTTGACGCTTTCGCGCATGTCGATGCAGGAGGCGACCTTGGCCTTCTCGTCGAGCACCCAGTAGATCGGCATCCTGAGATTGCGCTCGCAGCGGATGACGTAGTCGCGCCGCAGTTCGTCGTTCTGGCCGACCTTTTCGGCGCAGACGAACAGGCCTTCGGTAAAGCGCTCCTGCGCCAGCGCGACGTCGCCGCCTGGCGTGATGCCGCCGGCTTCGAGCTCGTGGCAGACGGCGCCGGCCCAGCCGACGAGCTTACCGGAATGGAAGATCGGCACGACGTCCATCACGTCCGGCACCTGCACGGTGCCGATGAAGGCGTCGTTGTTGGCGAAGATGTCGCCGTCGCGGATCTGCGGATTTTCCTCGTAGCTGTTGCGGATCATCCATTTGATGAAGCGGCTCATCGTGTGCACATGCACCATGATGCCGTTGGAAAGCGCGATCGCGTCGCCTTCCGGCGTGTAGATGGCGACGACCATCTCGCCGACCTCGCGCACGCCGGGCGAGGCGGAGATGCGGCGCGCCATCTCGCGCGCCGAGACGCAGTAGGCGCGCAGCTTCGTGTGCAGCGTCTCGAATTTCAGCGGGTCCTGGTTGCGCAGCTGAAGCTCGGTGATGCCGTCATAGCAGCCGGTCTCTTCCATCAGCCGTTCGGATTCGATCAGCCGTTCGCGGATGCGCAGCGCAGAGGCGGGTTTGTCCAGCATGGCGTTCGCCCTTCTCAAGCGTGGGTGTAGTGGAGCAGCGTCCATTCATCGACATGGACGCGGTCCTGCGGATGGACGACGAGCGTCGTCGCCGGATGTTCGATGATGGCCGGGCCGATGACCTCGTGACCGGGTTGCAGCAGGTCCATCTCGTAGAGATTGGCCTTGTGCCAGCGGCCGCCGATATAGGCCTCGCGCACGCCCTTATGGGCAGACGCCGGATCCGACTTGCCGAGCGGACGCTTGACCAAAGTTGGCTTCACCTTGTCGGCGGTGGCGATCAACCCGAGCTCGGTGATCGAGAAGCCGGCCTCGCCATAGCGCGAGACGCGGTGGTTGACCTTGGCATAGACCGCCTCGAACTCGGCGATGATCCTGCGCATGTCGTCGGCGGAGTGAATCGCCGACAGCGGCGCCATCACCTCGACGTCTTCCAACTGGCCGGTGTAACGCATCATCAGGAACGGCACGGTGTTGATCTTGGGAAGCGCGTGGCCGTCGGCGACCATTTCATCGACCGCGGCCTTGGTCAGGTCGTCCCAGACGTTGGTGACCTTCTTGCCGAAGGCGACCAGCTCGTCATCGCTGGCCCGCGCGCCGATGTCGATCTGGGTCGATACCGAATGGCGGCGCATGAAGTCGGCTGTGGTGCAGCCGAAGGCCGAGAAGGCGGCGGCGAACTGGAAGGTGATGATGTCCTTGAAGCCGATGCCCCTGGAGCAGCCGGCCAGATGCAGCGGCCCCGAGCCGCCGTAGGACAAAAGCGTGAATTCCGAAGGATGGATGCCCTGGCCCGAAATGACGCGACGCAGCGCGTTGTTGGCGTCGGCCTCCAGCATGTCGATCATGCCTTCGGCCGCTTCCTCGACACCGACGCCGAGCACCTGGGCGCATTTTTCCTCGAACGCTTTCCTCGCCTTCTCGACCTGCAGCACGACCTTGCCGCCAAGGAAGTAGTGGGGGTTCAGGCGGCCGAGGATGGCATCGCAATCGGCGATGGTCGGTTCGGTGCCGCCCTTGGCGAAGCAGATCGGTCCGGGGTCGGAGCCGGCGCTTTCCGGCCCGAGCGAGACCTTGCGGGTCAACGGATCGACCTTGAGGATCATGCCGGCGCCGGCGCCGATCGTGTCGAGATGCAACGTCGGCACGTTGAGCTTGAAGCGGTCCATCAGCGGTTCGTTCTCGATGCGTGTCTGGCCGCGCGTGATGACGCCCATGTCGAAGGACGTGCCGCCCATGTCCGAGCAGATCAGCGAGTCGTTGCCGATCAGCTTGCCGACATAGGCGGCGCCCAGGATGCCGCCGATCGGCCCGGAGATCATCGTTTCGTGCAGGCGCGGATGGTTGATCGAGGTCAGGCCACCGAAGGAGAGCAGCGTCTGCACGCCATATTTGAAGCCGTATTTCTTCGAGACGTCCTCGATGCCCTTCAACTGCTTGCGGCCGCGCGATGTGGCGTAGGCCTCGATCAGCACCGAGTTCAGCCGCGACTGCTCGCGGATCACCGGGCGCACCTCGTGGCTGGTGTAGACGAGGATGTCGGCGCCGGCGGCAGCGATCTCCTCGCGGCAGATTTCGGCGATGCGCTTCTCATGCACCGGGTTGACGTGCGAGAAGACGGTCATGATGCAGATCGCCTCGACCTTGTCGGCGATGAGCTTCTTGGCGGCGGCATACACCTCGTGCTCGTAGAGCGGCAGGATGACGTCGCCGAACTGGTCGATGCGCTCCGTCACGCCATGCGTGCGGCGGCGCGGCACCAGCGGATCGGGATGATGGTGGGTGACCGCGTGCAGGCGGTCGGCATAGGAATAATCCGCCCAGGCCTGCAGGCCGCGGCCCATCAGGATCATGTCCTCGAGGCCCTTGGTGGTGATCAGCCCGAGCTTGCGGCCGGTGCGCGACAACAGCGTGTTGAGCATGCCGGTGCCGGAATAGAGCACCACGTTGACGCCGGAGAACAGGTCCTGCAGCGAGATGCCCCAGGCATCGGCCGCGTCCTCTGCCGAAGCCAGGAAGCCTTCGGCCTCGTTCTTAGGCGTGGTCGCCGACTTGCCGATCTTGAAGTGGCCGTCCTGATCCACAAGGATCGTGTCGGTCATGGTGCCGCCAGCGTCGATGCCGATGACGATTGGATTGGTGGTGATCTGGTCCACGGGTCGCTTTCCCTTGCCGAGAATGACCACAGGCTAGATTCCCGGAGCCGGATCGCGCCATATGCCTAAAGACACAATGACCGCGCGGCGCGGTTCGCCGAGAAAAGGGCATGCGCATGGGCAATATCTGGGCGCCGCTGGCCAAGGCGATCGCCGCCACCGGCACCGACCGGCATGTCGACTGCGTGATCGACCTGATCGGCGCCGACATCGCGCATGACCTTGTGACGGTGACGCGCTATTCGGCGACCAGGACGCCGGAATTCGTCAAGCACCGGCGCTTCTCGGACGAGATGGTGCGGCGCTATCTCGACAATTACTATGTCTTCGATCCCTTCTATGCCTCGTGGCGGCGCGAGCGCCGGCTCGGCATCATGCCGCTCAAGGGACTGGCCGACGAGGAGGCCAAGCGCGGCCAATACATTGCCGGTTTCCTGGCGCAGTCGGAAATCTGCGACGAGGTCGGCATCCTGCTCGCCGACGGCGGCGACTGGTGCCTGGGCATATTCCTCGACCGCTCGACCGTATCGTTCAAGGACAGCGAGATCGCGCTGCTGACCGAGCGGCTGCCGGTGTTCGAGGCGCTGCATGCGCTGGACATCAAGGCGCGCGGCTCGGACTTTTCACGCACCTCGGCGCCGAGCGGTCCCGGCGCCTCGCCGCAGCAGAAACCCAGCATTCCGCAAAACCTGTGGCCGGAGCTGTCCTCACGCGAGCGCGAGCTGGTGCAGCTGATCCTCGCCGGCCATCCGACCGCCAACATCGCCGAGCGGCTCGGCATCACCGTCGGCACGGTGAAGAACCATCGCCGCCGCATCTATGAGAAGCTGGACATCACCACGGAGCGCGAATTGTTCCTGCAATTCTTCCAGCACCGGATGAACGGGTAGCGCCGCGTCAGTCGTGCAGGTTCCGCGAAATCGGCGGCCGGATGGTGAAGTCCGAAAAGGTGACCTCGAAACCCTCGCGCTGCGGCGAGCAGCACATCATGCCGACATCGACCGTTTTCGAGATCGGGAAATAGGCCAGCCGCACCGGCTTCCAGTGGCCACCCGAAGCGTCCAGATACTGGATGCGGATCGCCTCGGCGTGACGGGTCAGGCGGATCCGGACGCCGTCCTTGCCGGCAGCAATGGCGACCAGCGACCAGTCGGAGGTGTCGTTGGTGACGACGACGGAGAAGTAGGCCAGTCCGTCGGTGTATTCGATGCCGGCCTTGATCCAGTGCGTTTCGCTGAGGCGCAGCATCAGCCCCGCCTGATCGTAGAGCACCTTGTAGTCGCCCTGGACGGTGACCTCGGCGCTGAAATCACCCTCGACCGGGCGGTAGAGGAAATGGCCGTTGTCGCGCCAGAAGCCGTAGAAGGTCTCGCGCCAGAAGTCGGTGTCCTTGCCCGTCCGAACGGTGAGCGTGCCGTCGCCGACCGTGTGGCGCGGCGGCGGGTTGAGCCATGTCATGTCGTCCAGGGTTGACGCCATCGATCCCTCTTAGCCGGCGAATGTATAGGCGGTCTTCACCGTGGTGTAGAACTCCATGGCGTAACGGCCCTGCTCGCGCGGGCCGTAGCTCGAACCCTTGCGGCCGCCGAACGGCACATGGAAGTCGACGCCCGCCGTCGGCAGGTTGACCATCACCATGCCGGCTTCGGAATTGCGCTTGAAATGGGTCGCGTGCTTCAGGCTGGTGGTGCAGATGCCGGAGGTGAGGCCGAACGGCGTGTCGTTGGCGACAGTCAGGGCTTCGTCATAATCCTTGACGCGGATGACGTTGGCGACTGGGCCAAAAATCTCCTCGCGCGAGATGCGCATCGCATTGGTCGAACCGGTAAACAGCGTCGGCTGCAGATAGAAACCCGGTGTCTTGCGATCGAGCCGCTCGCCACCGAAGGCAAGCGTTGCGCCTTCCCTCACACCGATGGCGATGTAGTCTTCATCCTGCTTGAGCTGGGTTGCGTCGACGACGGGACCGATCTGAGTCTGCGCGTCGAGCGCGTCGCCGATGACGAGCTTGTCCAGGCGCTCCTTCATGGCGTCGACAAAGCGATCGTGTATGGCCTCGGTGACGATCAGGCGCGAGGAGGCCGTGCAACGCTGTCCGGTCGAGAAATAGGCGCCGTTGACGGCGCAATCGACGGCCGTGCCAAGATCCGCGTCATCGAGCACGACGAGCGGATTCTTGCCGCCCATTTCGAGCTGGAATTTGCGCATATGCTCGACGCTTGCGGCAGCGACGCGCTTTCCCGTGCCGACCGAGCCGGTGAAGGAGATGGCGTTGACGTCGGGGCTGTCGAGCATCGCTTGGCCGACAACCGAGCCCTTGCCCATGACGAGGTTGAGCACGCCCTTGGGCAGACCGGCACGATGCAGGATGTCGACGATGGTCCAGGCGCTTTCAGGCACCAGCTCGGCCGGCTTGAAGACGATGGTATTGCCGTAGGCCAGCGCCGGCGCGATCTTCCAGGCGGGGATGGCGATCGGGAAATTCCACGGCGTGATGATGCCGACGACGCCGACGCCTTCGCGGGTCATCTCGACGCCGACACCGGGCCTGACGCTCGGCACCATCTCGCCCGACAGACGCAGCGTCTCGCCGGCGAAGAAGTCGAAGAGCTGCGCCGCCCGGATCGTCTCGCCGACGCCCTCGGCCAGCGTCTTGCCCTCCTCGCGGGCCAGCGAGCGGCCGATCTCGTCCTTGCGCGCCATGATCTCGTCGGAGGTTTTCTTCAGCACCGCATGGCGGGCCAGCGGGCCTGAGCGCGACCAGGCCGGAAAGGCCGCCTTGGCGGCCGCTATGGCCTGCTTTGCCTGCTCCGGCCCGGCCGAAGCATATTCGCCGAGGACATCGTTGGTGTTCGATGGGTTGATGTTGCGCGAGCCGGCCTCGCCAAGCCACTCGCCGTCGATCAGGTTTTTGCGCAGCACGGTCATCTTGTTTTTCCTTGGGTTTTGGTCGCGGCGGCCTTCGACCGGGTCAATTGTCAGACAAATGATATAGCCATTGCCTGGCAGGAGGTCTACCAGCCATATGCGACAAAGCTAGGACTCAGGTCGAGAATGACCAGAACAGGCAGGCGAGCGTGACCGCGCCGAAGGCGACGAAGAACAGGCTTCTGAGCAGGATGTTGCGGCGAAGCTCGTTCATGGTGAGATGCGCCGCCACGATCGCCGCGACGAACAGGAAGCGCCAGTTGAACAGCGCCCAAAGCACCTCGTGCTGACCGAAGGCCCATCTGGCAACCAGCGAGCCGACGATCGTCGCGAAGAGCATGATCGTCGCCCAGAAGATCGCATCGGCTGCATGGGTCAGCACGATGCCGGCGGCGCGGATCGGCAAGATCATCATCAGCATGGCGCCGAAGAAATAGATGGCGGCGATCGCCAGGAACGAGCCGGCGTCGGCGATACCGTCGAGACGCTTCACGCCATACGCCCCATAGGGGTAGCCGTGCCTCGCCACGGCCAATGACAGCGCCATCAGCAAAGCGCTCAAAACCGTGATCAGTGCGAATGTGCCGAGGGCCTTGCTCATGCCTTTTCCTGTCGAGACGAATCAGCAGGAGTCTAGCAATCAAAATCCGCAATTCACCTGTCGATATTCTCGAAGGCGCCGACCCTTGAGCGATCAAATTGTCGCCATCACCAGCGCAACGATCGTACCCGAGTTGAACACCCACATCTGCCGCCGGTGCGTTGCTGGCGAAGCCATCCAATGACGCGTCGCTGTTGGCCAGCTAGCCGATCCGATTTCCGCTCTTTGGATCGAAGAGGTGCAGCGCCGCCGGATCGGCAGCGAGGCGGATGGTGTCACCCGGCCTCACGTCGCTGCGTCCCATGACGAAGACGCAGATCTGCTGGTTGGCCAGCCGGACATAGAACTGCGTCGACAGGCCGAGCGGCTCGACCACCTCGACCTCGGCCTTCAGCGCACCATCGTCGACCAGTCTGATATGCTCGGGCCGCAGGCCGATGGTGAGCGCATCGCCGTCCTGCAGCGGCAAACCGTCCGGCAATCCAAGCTTCTGGCCGTCGGCGAGCACGGCATCGGCCTTGCCGTCCCTGGCGACCTTAGCCGGCAAGAAATTCATGCCGGGCGAGCCGATGAAGCCGGCGACGAAAGTGTTGGCCGGCCGGTCGTAAAGCTCGAGCGGACGGCCGACCTGCTGGACATAGCCGTCATGCATGACGACGATGCGGTCGGCCATGGTCATGGCCTCGACCTGGTCGTGGGTGACGTAGACCGACGTGGTCTTGAGCTGCTGGTGCAGCGCCTTGATCTCGGCGCGCATATGGACGCGCAATTTGGCGTCGAGGTTGGACAGCGGCTCATCGAACAGAAAAACTTTCGGATCGCGCACGATGGCGCGGCCCATGGCGACGCGCTGGCGCTGGCCGCCGGACAGCTGGCGCGGCAGGCGGCGGAGATAGGAGTCGAGGCCAAGCCGCTTGGCGGCGGCACCGACCCTGTCGTCGATCGTCGTCTTCTCGGCCTTCTTCAGCAGCAGGCTGAAGCCCATATTGGAGGAGACGTCCATATGCGGATAGAGCGCGTAGGACTGGAACACCATGGCGATGTCGCGATCCTTCGGCGCGACGTCGTTGACCAGCCGCTCGCCGATATGGATCTCACCACCGGTGACCTCTTCGAGGCCGGCAATCATGCGCAAGAGCGTGGACTTGCCGCAGCCGGACGGGCCGACCAGCACGACGAACTCGCCATCGGCGATCTCGAGGTCGACGCCATGCAGGATGCGCAGCGCGCCATAATCCTTCTCGACGTTTTGCAGCGTGACGGAAGCCATCGATTATCCTTTGACCGCGCCGGCAGTGAGGCCGGTGACGAGATAGCGTTGCAGGAAGGCGAAGAAGACGCAGACCGGAATCAGCGCCAGGATCGAGGCCGCCATCATCTGCCCCCAGTCGACGGCGAACTTGCCGATGAAGGTGAGCAGGCCGACGGCGAAGGTCTTCTGCTCGTCGCTGGAGATCAGCATCAGCGCGAACAGAAGCTCGCTCCAGGCGGCGGTGAAGACGAAACCCAGCGTGGCGCCCATTCCCGGCAAGGTCAGCGGCACGATCACCCGGCGCATCGCCTGAGCACGGGTGCAGCCGTCGATCATCGCCGCCTCCTCAAGATCCCTCGGGATGCCGTCGAAGAAGGACTGCATGAGGAAAGTGGCGAAGGCGGTGTTGAAGGCTGTGTAGATGATGATCAGACCGATCAGGCTGTTGGTGAGGCCGAGATCGCCCATGATGCGATAGATCGGCGGAATGACCATGACCAGCGGGAAGGTCTGGGTCAGCAACAGCAAGATGGCCAGCGTTGCCTTGCCGCGGAAGGTGAAACGCGACATGGCGTAGCCGGCGAGCGTGGCGATGACGGTGACAAAGGCGGCCGTCGACACCGAGACGATGACGCTGTTGAGGAAATAGCGTGGAAAGTCGGAGGCTTCGAGCACGGTGACGAAGTTCTGGAAGGTCGTCTGCGACGGCCAGAAGGTGATGCCTTCCGAATAGAGCAGGCGCTCCGGCGTCACCGAGATCTTCAGCGTCCAGAAGATCGGGAACAGCGCGAAGATCACGTAAGCCGCGACCGCCCCGTAGAGCCCGATGCCGCCGAAAATGCGCGAGGAAGTGGAGCGACCGGCGATCATCAGACGTGCCTCACCAGGGTGCGGCGGATAGCGATCAGCCCGATGGCGTAGGCAATGAGCAGCACCAGAAGCAGCACCGCCACCGCCGATGCATACCCCTTGTCGAGCGACTTGAAGGCACTGACATAGATGTAGACCGGCACCGTGCTGGTCGAGCCGGCCGGCCCGCCCTCGGTCATGACGAAGATCAGGTCGGCGAAGGTGGCGATCCAGATGGTGCGCAGCATCACGGTGATGACGATGGTCGGCGCCAGGAAGGGCAGCGTCACCTTGGTGAAGCGCTGCCAGGGCGAGGCGCCGTCGATGGCTGCAGCCTCATGCAATTCGGAGGGGATCGACTTCAGCGCGGCAAGCAGCGTTATGGCGAAGAACGGGATGCCGAACCAGATGTTGGCGACGATCGGCCCCCACATGGCAGTGGCCGGATCCGACAGCACATTGGTCGGCTCCGCCTTGAGGCCAAGCGCGAAGAGCCAATGCGGCAGCGGCCCGATGATCGGGTTGAACAGCCAGGCCCAGGTGAGGCCGGAGAGAAAGGACGGCACGGCCCAGGGCAGGAACACAACTGCCTGCACGAGCTTGCGGCCGTAGAACGGCTTGTCGAGCAGCAATGCGAGACCCAAGCCCAGAAAGAACTGGAAGAACAGGCTGGCGACCGTCCACCACAGCGTGTTGATCAGCGCCTGACCGAGCACCTGGTCGGAGAGCATCGCCTGGTATTGGCCGAGCCCGACATATTCCGACTTGAAGGCGGAGAATTTGCGGAACGAATAGCTGATGCCGATGATCAGCGGCACCAGGAGCACGATGACCAGCAGAACGATAGCCGGCGAAAGATAAAGCCACGGCTCGATCGCGGCCTTGCTGAGGCGCCGCTTGCGCGGCGCGGCGGCGGATCGGATTTCGGACACTGCGTAGGTCATACGTTCTGGCTCTACGGTGGTGATTGGGTGCCGGGGACGGCGACAGCGTCCTTCTCCCCGTGAACGAGGGAAGATGCCGGTTCACCCTCCGTAGCAGCGGCGCAGCTGCTGCGAAGGACGGGCAGGCAGATGAGGGGCGGCGCTAGCTTCTCAGAACTCGGCGCTGCCCCTCATCCGGCCCTATCGGGCCACCTTCTCCCCGTAAACGGGACGAAGGAAAAGGCCTGCGCCTTACTTCTTGTTTTTCGCCAGCCAGTCCTGCTGTTCCTTGGTCAGGAACTTGGCCCATTCATCGGCGACATCCTTGGCCGGCTTCTGGCCGAGCAGCACTTCCTGAAAATTCTTGATCGCCACCTGGTCGACGAAGTTGCCGAGGTTTTCCAGATGCGTCGGCGGCGTCACCATTTCATATTTCGAGCTGTCGTTGAGCTCGGTGAACCAACCCTTGAACTGCTCGGTCTTGAAATGCGCGTCCTGGTCGGCGCCGTTGTGGATCGGCACGACGCCGACTTCCTTGGCCCATTCCAGATTGTCCTTTGGTGACAGCAGTGTCGCCATCAGCTTCCAGGCTTCGTCCTTGTGCTGGGAATTGGCGAACATCGCCCAGCCGGCATAGCCCAGCGTCGGATAGGATTTGCCGCTCGGGCCGACCGGCAACGGCGCAACCGCGAAGTCGTCGGCGCTCATCTTGTCGGCGATGCCGAGCAGCGCGTCCGGATCCTGGTTGAGCATGGCGCAGGTACCGGAATAGAAGCCGGTCACCGTTTCGTTGAAGCCCCAGCTCACGGAATCTTTCGGCGCCAGACCGTTCTTGTACATGTCGGCCAGCATCTGCAGGCCCTTGACCGAGCCTTCGTCGTTGATGGTCGAGACACCGTCGTCGGTGAAGTAGCCGCCCTTGCCGTCGGCGATGTTCATGAACATGTGCATGCCGTTGAAGGCGCCGGGCCCGCCGCGCAGGCAGTAGCCATATTTACCCGGGATGGCCGAGATCTTCTTGGAATCGGCGACGAACTCATCGAGCGTTGCCGGCGGGCCGTCGAGACCAGCTTCCTTGAACAGCTTCTTGTTCCAGAACAGCGCGTTCACATAGTAGCCGTAGGGGATCATGAACTGGGTGTTGTTGACGGTCGAGCCGAACTGCTTGGCGCGGTCGCCGAGCGTCTTGGCGTCGGGCCATTTGGCCATGAAGGGACCGAGATCCTCGAGCTGACCGTTGTTGGCATAGAGGCCCATCCAGCGTTCCGGCATCTCGACGACGTCGGGCGTGTCGCCGGCCTGCACCATGGTGAGGAACTTCTCGAAGGCCTGGCCCCAGGGCAGCGAGACCACTTCCACCTTGATGCCCGGATTGGCGGTCTCGAATTCGGCGATCTGCTTCTTCAGGAATTCGGTGCGCGGCGGGCTGGTGATGACTTCGACCAGCTTGATGGTGGTGTCGGCCAGCGCGCCGCTGGCGGAGATCGCCAGGCCGGCTACGGCGGCAAGCATGAAGGTCGGTCTTTTCATGTTCAGGACTCCCATTTTTGATCCATTATTTTTTTGACTTGTCGAAGGCCTGGGCGATGTCGGCCCAGAGGTCCTCGACATTTTCCAATCCGACATTGAAGCGGATGGTTCGGGGGCTGACGCCGAAGCGCGCCATCGAATTGATGCCCGGCGTCTGCTCGAGCGAGGCCTTGGCCGGCACGACCAGGCTTTCATGGCCGCCCCAGCTGACGCCAATGCGGAAGAACTTCAGCGCATCGACGAAGGCAGGGATGTCGACATCCTCGGTGACCTCGAAGGAGAACAGCCCGGCATAGCCGGCAAGCGTCTTCTTGCCGGGGTGGTTCGAATAGGCAGGATGGTTGACTCGCTCGACCTTGCCATGCGCCTTCAGCCGCTCGGCAATCGTAAGTCCGCTCTTCATGTGATGCGGCAGGCGCAGCGGCAGCGTGCGCAGCCCGCGCAGCAAGAGCCAGCCTTCGAAGGGCGACAGCTTGCCGCCAAGCTGCGAATAGGTCTGCTCGTTGATGTGCTTGATATGGACGGCGGAGCCGGCCACCACGCCGGCGACGGTGTCGCTGTGGCCGCTCAGATATTTCGAGGCCGAATGCAGCACCAGGTCGACGCCATGCGAAATCGGCTTCTGGAAGACGGGGGTGGCCCAGGAATTGTCGATGGTGGTGACGATGCCCTGCTCCTTCGCAAGCCGCGTCAGATGCTCCAGGTCCTGCAGCTCGAACATCATCGAGGTCGGACTTTCCAGGTAGAGCAGCTTGGCGCCGGGAAGTGCCGCGGCAACCGCGTCGGGATCGGAGCCGTCGATATAATCGACCTTGATGTGCAAGCGCGGGAACAGCCGCTCGAACAGGCGGTAGGCGTCGCCATAGCAGTTGCGCACGGCAACCATGCGCTCGCCGGCGCCGACAAAGGCAAGGACCGTGGCGCTGATGGCCGCCATGCCGCTGGAAAAGCCGCGCGCGGCCTCCGCGCCTTCGAGCGCGGCGACACGTGCTTCGAATTCCATCACCGTCGGGTTGTCGCCGCGCGAATAGATCGGCTGCTTTCGCCGGCCGGCGAAGGTGTCGGCCATGTCGGCATAATTGGCGAAGGTGAACAGCGAGGTCTGGTAGATCGGCGGCACCACCGCGCCGTCGGGAAACGGATCGTCATGCGCCAGCAGCGTCGCCGCCTCGCCGAGATAATCGCCAGCCAGGGGGGCCGGGTCGAAGGTGTTGGGCTGCTCGTTCATCTGCGGTCCGAAAGTTTGAGGTTGGCGGCACCGCGCTTCAAATCGTCCTCGACGGTGGCGATGAGTTTTAGCGCCTCGGCACGAGCCCCATCGGGGTCACGCGCGGCGATGCAATTGAAGATGGTCCGGTGATAAGGAAAACTGGCATGGCCGAAGTCGCGCACGCCGAGAGGATGCTCCCAGAAGCGGTGGAACAACTCGTACATGGCGGCGATGATCTGCTCGAACAGCGGATTGCCGGAAGCGCGGAAGATCGCTTGGTGGAACTCCCAATCCTCGTCCGAGGACATGCCGGCGCGGGTCTGGAAAGCCTCTTCCATGACGTCGAGCTTGCGCTCGATCTCGGCGAGTTCAGCTTTGCCGGCACGAATGGCGCAGAGCGCGGCGGCCTCCGCTTCCAGCGCGCGCCGGATCTCAAGCGTGGACATCAGGCCGGCGAAATCATTGCCACCGGCTAATGTCAGCGGCATGTGCAGCATATCGGGCGAGACGGCGGCCTTGAGGTAGGTGCCCGAACCCTGCCGCCGCTCTACAAGGCCGAGGCCTTCCCAGCGCGTCAGCGCCTCACGCACCGTGTTGCGGCTGACCTTGAGGCGTTCAGCCAGGATGCGCTCTGTCGGCAGTCTTTCACCGGGCCCCAGAGCCTCCTGCCGAACGAAACCCGCCAACGCCTTCAGAACCGCGTCGTCGCGGGCCGTGGTCTGGATGGGAGGCAGGAAATCGGTCACGCCAGCCGAGCCTAAAATGGTTCAATGGTCCAACCAATTTCTGCACAGACGGAAAGATGAGTCAACAGTCGAAATGAGCTGGGCTGAACGGCGCGGATATGCGCCATCCAGCCCCGCCGTCTCAGGCGCGGATGCGCGCCGGCATGGGCTGATACGCAACGACCTGGAGCGGAGCTTGAAGGGTCCTATGTGACCTCAGCCTCTCGTGGACAGATTTCAGCGACCTTCGACATGGCGGATCCCTCGTCGCACTGCATGACATAGCGGAGGCGGTCGCCGGCGAGCTCGATGCGGGCCATCATCAGCCCTGATGCCGGGTCGCGGTGGTTTTGAGTTCCCGCGGCATATCAATGGTTCATGGCTTGTTTCAGGGGTGGTGAAGCACGCTCAGGCCGCCATCCGCGACGAGACAGGCGGCGTTGATGAAGGGACACTCGTCGGAGACGAGAAAGACCGCTGCCATGGCGATCTCTTCCGGCGTGGCGATCCGCCCACCCGGATGCAGCGCCAGCGTCTTGGCGCGCGCGGCCTCCGGATCGTCGAAGCTGTTCCAGTAATCGAGGGCCTTCTGCGTCTCGACATAGCCCGGCGCCAGCGCGTTCACGCGCACGCCCTGGCCGGCATATTCGAGCGCCAGCGACCTGGTCAGGCCGAGCAGCGCGTGCTTGGCGACGGGATAGGGGAAGGTATGCGGGATGATGGTGAAGGCGTGCGTGGAGGCGATGTTGAGAATCGCCCCGCCGCCGCTTGCCAGCATGCCCGGCAAGGCCGCCTTGCTGCAATTCCACGCGCCTTTGACGTTGACGTCGAAATTGCGGTTCCATTCCTCTTCGCTGGCGTCGAGCGGCGTCGAGAAGACATTCATCCCCGCATTGTTGATCAGCGCGTTGACCGGGCCGATTTCCTCGCCCGCGCGGGCGACAGCCGACGCGACCGCCGAGGCATCGGTTATATCGGCCCGGCAGTGTCCGAGACGCCCGCGCGGCGCCGACAGGCCGGAGGCGGCTTTGTCCAGGAGCTCGCCGTCGCGATCGATCATGAACAAACCCGCCCCCTCGGCCAGGCAGGCTTCGGCGATGGCGAGCCCGATGCCCTGGGCGGCGCCGGTGAGAAAGATGCGTTTGCCTGAAAGGCGTTCAGTCATCGTCGTCACTCCAGTCGAAGACGGCCATGGCGATCCCAGCCCGTGAAGGTCTGGCCGGAAACGAGTCTCTTCAGCCCTGTCGGCCCGACATCGACATGCCGGCTCAGCGCCGGCCCATTGCCGACGAGCGCAGATTGTCGAGCAGGACCGCCAGAAGCAGGATCACGCCCCTGACGATATATTGGTAGAAGGCCGGGATGTTGAGCAGGTTCATCGCGTTCTCGGCGATGCCCATGATCAGCACGCCGACGATGACGCCCGACATCGTGGCCCTGCCGCCCGCAAGCGAGACGCCGCCGAGCACGCAGGCCGAGATCACCGACAATTCGAGCCCGACCGCGGCGTTGGGCTGGCCCGAGGTGATGCGCGAGGCAAGCAGGATGCCGGCGATGCCGCAGACCACGCCCTGCAGCGTGAAGATCCAGATCCGCGTCCTGTCGACATTGACGCCGGCAAGGCGCGAGGCTTCCGGATTGCCGCCGATGGCCAGCGTGTTCTTGCCGAAGACGGTGCTGTTGAGCACGAAGCCGAAAATGGCGAAGAGCACCGCCAGCACCCAGATCGGCGTCGGTATGCCGAGCAGCTTCGACAAGGCAAGCTGGTAGAAGTCCGGGCTGTTGATGCCGACGGCGCGGCCGTCCGACGAGATCAGCGCAAAACCGCGCACGATCTGCATGGTGGCCAAGGTGGTGATCAGAGCATTGATGCGGAATTTGGCGATGACGACGCCGTTGACCCAGCCGACGACGGCGCCGCAAGCGATCGCCGCGATAAGGCCAAGCAGGATCGAACCTGTGGCGTTCGAGGCCATCACCGCGACCATGCCGGCAAAGGCGACGATGGAGCCGACCGACAGATCGAAGTCGCGCGCGGCGAGGCAGAACATCATCGTGCAGGCGACGATGCCGACGGTGACCACCGATTGCAGCAGGCCCAGCATGTTGCGGTCGGTGAGGAAGTTCGGCACCAGCAGCGACACCAGCGCGAAGGCGACGATGAAGATCACGACGAGGCCCTGCTCGCCGAGCAGTATCTTCTTCAACCGGTCGGTCATGGCGAATGTCCTCAGGATGCGATCGCGTCGGGGGTTTTCTTGTCTGGAAGGGCCGCGGCCAGGATTGCCTTTTCGGCGAACTGGTCGCGCGTGAGCTCGGCGCTGATGCGCCCGCCGCACATCACCAGGATGCGATCGCAAATGCCCATCACTTCCGGCAACTCGGAGGAGACGACGACGATCGCCATGCCGTCCTCGGCGAGCTGGTAGAGCAGCTCGTAGATCTCCGACTTGGCGCCGACATCGATGCCGCGCGTCGGCTCGTCGACGATCAAAACGCGTATGCCCTGCTCGGACAGCCAGCGGCCAAGGATGACCTTCTGCTGGTTACCGCCGGACAGGTTGACGATGTCCTGCCTGCGCGAAGGCGTGCGTACCTTGAGCTTCTTGATGAAGGTTTCAGCCGTCGCGATCTCGCTGGCGCGGCTGAGCACCCCGAAGCGCGTGTGATGGCGCCTGGACGAGATGTTGATGTTCTCCTCGATCGAGCGGCCCTGGATGATGCCGTCATGCTTGCGGTCCTCGGAGCAGAGCACAATGCCGGCGCGGATCGCGTCATGCGGACTGGCGGCGGCAATCACCTTGCCGTCGACGGCGATCGTGCCGCCCGAGCGCGGATCGGCGCCGAAGACCAGCCGCATCAGCTCCGAGCGTCCGGCGCCGATCAGGCCGAAGAAGCCGACGATCTCGCCGGCGCGAGCTTCGAAGCTTGCCGGCGTCCGCAATCTGGCGCCGCTCAGATTATCGGCCTTGAGGCGGACCTCTCCCGGATTTCGCGGCCGAAAACCCCAGATGTCGGAAATCTCGCGACCGACCATCTCGGCAACGACCTGATCGCGCGTCACATCTTTCAGCGATGCGTGATGCGCGGCGAGCTTGCCGTCGCGCAGCACCGTCAGGCTGTCGCAGAGGCGGAACACCTCGTCGAGGCGGTGCGAGACATAGATGATGACCTTGCCCTCGCCGCGCAGCCGGTCGATCAGCTTAAACAGGATCTCGCTTTCGCGCGAGGACAGCGACGAGGTCGGCTCGTCGAGCGCGATGACGCGGGCGTCGAGCATCACGGCCTTGGCGATCTCGACCATCTGGCGTTCGCCGATCGAGAGCGTCTTGACCTTGCGGCGCATGTCGATGTCGATGCCGGCCGACTTCAGCTTGGCGCCGACATCGTCGAGCATGCGGCGGCGGGCGATGACGCCTCCGCTCGCCGGAAACCGGCCGAGGCTGAGATTTTCGGCGACGGTCAGCTCGGGCGCCAGCTGCAATTCCTGATGGATGACGATGACGCCGTTGTCGAAGGCATTCCTGGTCGATGCATAGGCCTGGACCTTGCCGTCGATGGTTATCTCGCCGGCATCGGCATGCTGGTCGCCGGACAGGATCTTGATGAGGGTGGATTTGCCGGCGCCGTTCTCGCCCATCAATCCGTGCACGGCGCCCTTTTCGACGCCGAACGACACGCCGGACAGAGCCCTGACGCCCGGATAGGTCTTGCTGATGTTGGAGAATTGGAGAAAGGACACGGCCTAGATCCTTGAGCATGCCAAACGGGCGGCAGCATCAAGCCGCCGCCTGTTTGTACAGGGAAGGCTATTCGATGCCGAGGTCCTTGCGCACCTTCTGATAGTCGTCGCGCTTGGCCAGCGCGCCGGAGGTCAGCGTCAGCTTTGCCGGCTCCTTGTTGTTGGCGATCCAGTCATACATGTTCAGCGCCGTCTCGTAACCATGGCGCTTCGGCGAGATGATCACCGTGCCGACGAAGCCGGTCGCGGCCGGTTTCTTGAACTCGTTGATCGCCGATTCCGCGCCGCCGATGCCGACGCCGATCATGCCGTCGGCCGGAATGCCGACGCTTTCGGAAGCGCGCACGGCGCCCAGCACCGCCTCGTCATTGAGGCCGAAGGCAATCCACTTCTTGATGTCGGCATGGGCATTGAGCACCACGGTCGCGGCATTGAGCGCGGCTTCCGTATCGGTCTTGGCCTGCGGTGCGTCGAAGATGTTTTCCGCCTTGAAGCCGGCGGCCTTCAGCACCGAGATCGCGCCTTCGACGCGGTCGACGGCAGTCGGCAGCTGGTCATAGGAAACGCGGATCGCGCCGACCTCGTCCATCTTCCAGCCCCGCGCCTTCATCTCGTCGAGGATGGCCTGACCCACCGCCTCGCCGATCTTGGTGGCGGAGATGCCCATATGCGGCACGTCTTCGAGCGGCTTGCCGTCAGCGCCGACGAGGCGATCGTCCACCGTCATCAGCTTCAGATTGTTGGCGGCCGCCTTGGCGACGATGCCCGGGCCGAGCTTCACATCCGGCGTGCAGACGACGAAGCCTTGCGCGCCCTGGGCGCCGAGATTGTCGATCGCCGACATCAGCTTCTCGCCGTCTTCGGCACCGATCTTGACGAGGGTGAAGCCCTTTTCCTTGGCAGCCTGGTCAGCGAATTTCCATTCGTCCTGGAACCAGGGTTCCTCGGGCTGTTTGACGATGAAGCCGATCTTGGTGTCCTGCGCATAGGCAGACGCGATTGTCGTGACCGACAAGACGGCGAGAGCGCCCGCGACGAGCGCGGTTTTCAAAAGTCGCATGTTTACCTCCCAGCGAACGGCCGGGCGCCGAGCCCGGGCCTCCCGTCATTAATCAATTTCATCATACACGTCAATTGATCTGGTATGATAAATGATTTAAATAGTCCGCTCAGTAGCGCTGGCGCAAATCACCGGTATCCGCTAAGGCCGGGCCGAGCGCGCGCAAACCAGGGTTCGCTGCCTTGGAGGAGGGGCTGAGGTGAACGAGACACCGAAGAAGGCTGACGAGGCGGCGGAGGCGCGCGAGACGGCGCGTCGCCCGCGCGTCATGCCGGATGTGACAAGAGCGCTCGCCTCCGACATTTTCTCGGGCCGCTATCCGGCCGGATCGTCGCTGCCGACCGAGAACGATCTCGGCATCGAATATGGCGTCAGCCGTACCGTCATACGCGAAGCCCTCAAGGTGCTGGCGGCCAAGGGGCTGGTGCTGTCCCGGCCACGCGTCGGCACGGTCGTCTGCGACCAGGACAAATGGAACATCATCGATCCGCAGGTGCTGGCCTGGCATGCGCCGCATGCGCTGGACGACAAATTGTTCGACGCAATCCTCGAAACCCGCCGCGCCATCGAGCCGCTGGTCGCCGAACTCGCGGCAACGCGCGCGACGTTGCAGGAGATCGCCGACCTCGAAGCAGCCTGGCAAGGCATGGCCGGCGCCGGCGAAGACCTGACGCAATTCTCGCGGTCCGACATCGTCTTCCACCAGATCGTCTATGGCGCGAGCCACAACCCGATCTTCCGCCAGATCGGCAAGCTGATCGACACGGCGCTGCTGTTTTCGCTGGAAGCCACGGCGACGATCTCGCCGGTCAGGCGCAGAGAAGCGGCGGCGGCTCACGGCGAGGTGGTCGAGGCGCTGCGGATGCGCGACGCCGTCGCTGCGCGAAACGCGGCCAACAAGATACTCGATCTCGCCGCACGCGACCTCGTCAGCGCCAAGAAACTGAAAAACAACTGAGACCGGCCGACCGCATGAAGATCACCGCTCTGACCACCTATATCGTTCCGCCGCGCTGGCTGTTCCTCAAGATCGAGACCGATGCCGGCATCAGCGGTTGGGGCGAACCGGTGGTCGAAGGCAAGGCGCTGACGGTCGAAGCGGCGGTCAAGGAACTGGCCGACTATCTGATCGGCAAGGATCCGCGTCTGATCGAGGATCATTGGACGGTGATGTATCGCGGCGGCTTCTATCGCGGCGGGCCGATCCTGATGAGCGCCATCGCCGGCATCGACCAGGCGCTATGGGACATCAAGGGCAAGGCGCTCGGCGTGCCGGTGCATGAACTGCTCGGCGGCAAGCTGCGCGAGACGATCAAGGTCTATTCCTGGATCGGCGGCGACCGGCCGGCCGAAGTTGCGGCCGGCGCCAGGGATGTCGTGGCGCGCGGTTTCCAGGCGCTCAAGATGAACGGCACCGAGGAACTGCAGATCGTCGACAGCCATGACAGGATCGATGCCGCGGTCGAGCGGGTTGCCATGGTGCGCGAGGCGGTGGGCCCCGATATCGGCATCGCCGTCGATTTCCACGGCCGCGTGCACCGGCCGATGGCGCGCATCCTGGTCAAGGAACTGGAGCCCTACCGGCTGATGTTCATCGAGGAGCCGGTGCTGAGCGAAAACCGCGAGGCGCTGAAGGAGATCGCCGCGCTCGGCTCGGCGCCGATCGCGCTCGGCGAACGGCTCTACAGCCGCTGGGATTTCAAGTCGGTGTTCGAGGAAGCTGTCGTCGACATCATCCAGCCGGACCTGTCGCATGCCGGCGGCATCACCGAATGCCGCAAGATCGCGGCGATGGCTGAGGCCTATGACGTGGCGGTGGCGCCGCATTGTCCGCTTGGGCCCATCGCGCTGGCCGCCTGCCTGCAGCTCGACGCCGTGAGCTACAATTGCTTCATCCAGGAGCAGAGCCTGGGCATCCACTACAATGCCGGCAACGACCTGCTCGACTATGCCGCCAACAAGGATGTCTTCCGTTACGAGGATGGCTATGTCGCCATTCCCGACGGTCCGGGCCTGGGCGTCGAGATCGACGAGGATTATGTGAAGGAGCGCGCCAAGGAAGGGCATCGCTGGCGCAACCCGGTCTGGCGCCACAAGGACGGTTCGTTCGCCGAATGGTAAGCCGGGCGCCGAGTGGTAAGCCGGCGAATTTTTCGCCACGCGATAGTTTATAGGGCCACCGCCGCGGGTGTGATCGCTGCGAGGCCGGCTTCGGTCAGCGCGTAGATGCCGCGCTCGGCGCGGGCGAACCAGCCGTAGTAATTATGTTGCAGGATGGTCGCCGCGCGCGGCGACAGGGTCTTGAGGTCGCGCGGCCGTTTCGGGCCGTCGGCCATGGCGGCGGCGCAGGCCAGCGCCTCCTGCCGGTAGGCAGTCATGATCGGCTTCCTGCGCGTGCTGCCGCCGACGGACGGATCGCCCTTGCGGCGGTGATGTTCCTCGACCAGGCGCGAGCGCCGCCTGGGATCGCGGCGCGGCGGCAGGGCGGCGGGACTGAGCAGCAGCTCGACCTCGCCCTTCTTGCCGACGCCCAACAGACCGAAGCCGAGACGGCGGCACAGCGCGCGGAAGCGGCGGTCGTGCTCCCTGCCCTTGCCGCGCGCCGACATCAAAGCAGCCAGCCAGACCTCGTCACAGGCCGCCGCGCGGTCGACGGCTTGCAAAACAAGCTCGAGGTTGAACTGCAGCTTCAATTCGCAAATGACGACAACCGGCGGCTCGCCGGCGCGGACGCCGACCACGTCGCAGCCGCCGATCTCGCCCTTGACGGCGAAATCCATGCTCTCGAGGAACCGCTTCACCGGCTCGTAGAGGGATGTTTCCTGCATGCGACAGGCATAGCCGATTCGCGGCGGTCCGGTCGCGTGCCGCGGCACGGTTTGCAGCGCCGATGCTTCAGGCGCGATGCAGGTAATCCTCGATCGACCGAGCCTTCATCTCGATCGAGAAGCCGGGCGCAGCCGGCGGCATATAGGCGGCATCACGGATCACGCAGGGTTCGAGGAAATGCTCGTGCAGATGGTCGACATATTCGATGACGCGTCCGTCCTTGCTGCCTGACACGGCGACATAGTCGATCATCGACAGATGCTGGACATATTCGCATAAGCCCACGCCGCCGGCGTGCGGCCAGACCGGCAGGCCGAATTTGGCGGCGATCAGCAGCACCGCCAGAACCTCGTTCAGCCCGCCCATGCGGCAGGAATCGATCTGCACGATGTCGATCGCGCCGCCGGCGATGAACTGCTTGAACATGATGCGGTTCTGGCACATCTCGCCGGTCGCGACCTTGATCGGCGCGATAGCCTTGCGGATCTTCGCGTGACCGGCGACGTCGTCTGGGCTGGTCGGCTCCTCGATGAAGAAGGGCTTGGCGAAGGCCAGGTCCTTCAGCCAGTCGATCGCCTGGTCGACCTCCCAGACCTGGTTGGCGTCGATCATCAGATAGCGGTCCGGGCCGATGACCTCGCGGGCGATCCTGAGACGGCGGATGTCGTCGGCGCGGTCGCGGCCGACCTTCAGCTTGATGTGATTGAACCCATCGTCGACCGCTTCCTGGCAAAGACGCCTGAGCTTGCCGTCGGAATAGCCGAGCCAGCCGGCCGAGGTGGTGTAGCAGGCATATCCCTCGCGCTCGAGCGCGGCGATGCGCCCGGCCTTGCCGGCCTCGGCCTTCTTCAGGATCTCCAGCGCCTCTGCCGGTGTGATCGCGTCGGTGAGATAGCGGAAATCGACGATGCGCACGATCTCTTCCGGGCTCATCTCGGCGACAAGGCGCCAGACCGGCTTGCCGGCTTCCTTGGCCCAGAGATCCCACACCGCGTTCACCACAGCGCCGACGGCGAGATGCATGGCGCCCTTGTCTGGGCCGATCCAGCGCAGCTGGCTGTCGCCGGTCACATGGTGCCAAAAACGGCCGGGGTCCTCTTTCACCCAGTCAAGATCGAGCCCAACGACGCGATGGCGCAGCGCTTCGATCGCTGCGCAGCAGATCTCATTGCCGCGGCCGATGGTGAAGGTGAGTCCATGGCCCTTCAGCGATGGGACATCGGTGTCGAGGATGACATAGGCTGCCGAGTAATCCGGATCCGGATTCATCGCATCGGAGCCGTCGAGGCTTTGCGATGTCGGAAAGCGAAGGTCGAAGGTTCTGAGGTCCGTGATCTTGGTCATGCCTGCCTCTTAACTGGGCTGCCTCGTAGCTGGATTGCCGCCGCCGCTGGCTGCCGGAACGGCCTCAGATCGACCAGCCGCCGTCGATGTTATAAGCCTGCCCGCTCGTGTAGGTCGCACCGGCCAGGTAGACCGCAAGGTCGGCGATCTCGTCGGGCGTGCCAATCCTGCCCATCGGCTGGCGGGCGATGAAGGCGGCGCGGGCCGCCTCATAGTCGCCCTGCGCCTGCATGCGGCCCTGAAGCGAGGGGCTCTCGACGGTACCCGGGCAAATGGCGTTGCAGCGTATGCCCTTGGCGACATAATCGGCGGCAATCGATTTTGTCAGACCGATGACCGCGGCCTTGGTCACACCATAAGCAAAACGGTTCGGCACGCCCTTCGGGGCGCCCGCCACCGACGCCATGTTGATGATCGAGCCATCGCCGCGTCCCAGCATGCCGGGCAGCACGGCGCGGATGGTGCGGATCATGGCGCGCACGTTGAGATTGAAGGCGAAGTCGAGATCCTCGTCCTTCATCTCGAGGATCGAGCCGGCATGGACGAAGCCGGCGCAGTTGAACAGCACGTCGACGCGGCCGATTTCGGCAAAGGCGGTTTTCACCGCATCGTCGTTCAGCACATCGAGTTTTCGCGCCGCAATGCCAGGCGTCTTGCTAAGTTCGGCCAGGGCCGCCTCGTTGATGTCGGTGGCGTGGACGATGGCGCCGGCCTTTGCGAAAGCCAGAACGCTTGCCCGTCCAATGCCCTGCGCGGCCGCCGTGACGACCACGACCTTGCCTGTGATATCAGCCATGTTCTTTTGTCTCCGTCTTCAGCCGGGCCGTCGCTCGACGATGTAGATGTGATCCGCCGCCAGCACGACCTCGTCGCGCTGGTTCAAAACCTCGACACGCTCGATGACACGTCCGGCGTTTGGCCGTTTCGGGTCGTCCTCCTTGGCGGCGATGGTGGTGCGCGTGCGGATCGTGTCGCCGATGAAAACCGGCTTGATGAAGCGCAGCCGGTCGTAGCCGTAGGAGAAGGCGGCGGGATTGATGACGCTCGCCGTCAGGCCGACGCCGACCGAGAAGACCAGCGTGCCATGGGCAATGCGTTGGCCGAAGGGCGTCGTCTTCATGAACTCGGCATCCATGTGGTGCGGGAAGAAATCGCCGGTGTGGCCGGCATGGACGACGAAATCGGTCTCGGTGATCGTGCGGCCGCTGGTGAAGCGCGACGAGCCGATCTCATAGTCCTCGAAATAAGTGGTCTGTTCCATGTACGGCCTTACGGCTTTGCGGCCAGCGGCGTTGCCGGCGCGGCACTGGATTTGTAGGCGGCCTCAACCAATGCCATGGTGTGCCAGGCATCCTCGACGGAGCTGACAAGCTCGGCGTCCTCGCCGGAAGCAAAACGCTGGACATTGGCCATGCGGCCGACAAAGGCGTCGGGGAACCATTCGCCGGCGAGCGGCACGCTGACCCAATCCGACCCGCCCTTGGGATGGATTTCCAGAATATCGGGCTCGCCGCGCGGATAGTCGAGATTGAGGCCGAGCTTGACGTAAGCCGCGCCTTCGGTGCCGCAGATGCGGAACTCGCAGGCCTGGTAGCGGCGGCCGAATTTGTGGTCGTGGTTGATCGACAGCCCGCAGCGCACCGTGTCGCCATAGTCGAGGATGGCGCTGGTGCGGGTCTGCGCGACCTTGTGGTTGGGATGGCCGAGCGTCTTGGCGTGCACGCCCAGCGGATTGCCGAGAAGCTGGCGAATCAGATCGAGATAATGGATCGAATGCATGGCGATCTCGACGCGCGGCGCCTTGAGCAGGAATTCCCACAACTGCCAGGGCGTGTCGAGCGCCAGAAGCGCGTCGAAATCGACGACCTCACCCAGCCAGCCCTTGGCGATGGCGTCCTTCAGCGCCAGCATCATCGGCGCGAAGCGAAGCTGGAAATTGACCGCGGCCTTCAGGTGCTTGGCACGGCAGATTTCGAGGATCTCGGTCGCCTCGCCGAGATAATTGCCCATCGGCTTCTGGATCAGCGCCACCGCGCCATCCGGCAGGGCCTTCAGCACCTCGGCGTGCCGGCCCGGCGGCGTGGCGAGGTCGAAGATCGCGTCCTTCACCGCCGCTGCTTCCTCGACCGAGCGGAACGCCGTCACGCCCCATGTCTCGGCGAGCTTCCGCGCCTTGGCCTGGTCCGGATCGTAGAGGCCGGAAATCGGGAAGCCGCCCTTGCGGTAGGCGGGAAAATGCGCGTCGCCGACGATCGAGCCGGCGCCGAAGGTGACGATCGGACGCGGCTTCGACGGTTTCGGCCAGGACTGGGCCAGCGATGCCGGATCGAAGGCATCAGTCATGATGGAAGACCTCGTCCATCGACGCCCACCACTCGCCTTCCTTGCGGGTCGGCAACGGCTCCTGGCAAGGCATGCAGACCGCCCACCATTCCTGCGTCTTCGGGTCGGCCGCCATCTTGGCCATGTCGGCGGCGTAGTCGGTGCCGTGATATTCGAAATAGGAGAAAAGCAAGTTCTCCGGCCGCTTCAGATAGATCGAATAGTTCTTGATGTTGCAGGCCGAGATCATGGCGAGAACGTCAGGCCAGACAGCAGCGTGAAGGCGGACATATTCCTCGACCTTTTCGGGCTTCAAGCCCAGCACCATTCCCATGCGCTGCATACCCGCCTCCCTATTTCACGATCGCCGTGGTGAATTCGGCGATGCTTCTTGCCTTGACCGCGTCCCAGTCCCAGTCGATGCCGATGCCGGGTTGGCTGGGCGCCAGCGCATGGCCATCCTCGATGCGCATCTTGGCGCCCGTCAACTCGTCGAGCTGCGGAATATACTCGACATATTTGCCATTCTGGATGGCGCAGACCAGACTGACATGCAACTCCATCAGGAAATGTGGGCAGACCGGCATATCGAAAGCCTCGGCCGCATGGGCCACTTTCAGCCAAGGGGTGATGCCGCCGATGCGGCCGACATCGACCTGGACGATGTTGCAGCCGCCCTTCTGCATGTACTCGCGAAAGTGCCTGATGGAATAGAGCGATTCGCCGACGGCGATCGGCGTCGGCGTCGAATTCGACAGCCGCACATGGCCGTCTATGTCGTCGGCCGGCAGCGGCTCCTCGATCCAGGCGAGGTCGAGCTCGCGCAGCCGCTCGGCGCGGCGGATCGCTTCGTCGACGGAAAAGCCCTGGTTGCAGTCGGTCATGATCTCGTAGCCGTCGCCGACCGCCTTGCGCACGGCCGAGAGCCGCGCGACGTCCTCGGAGCCGTGCGGCTTGCCGATCTTGACCTTCGAGCCGGTGAAGCCTCTTGCCTTCGCGGCAAGCGCGTCGTCGACAAGTGCGGCCGTCTCGATATGCAACCAGCCTCCCTCGGTGGTGTAGAGCGGGCAGCGGTCCTTGGCGCCGCCGGCGAGCTTCCAGAGCGGCAGGTTCTGTTTTCTCGCCCGCAGATCCCAAAGCGCCGTGTCGATCGCAGCCAGCGCTATCGCGGTGATGGCGCCGATGGTGGTGGCGTGGGTGGCGAATTCGAGATCGTGCCAGATCGCCTCGATCTGGTCGGCGTCGCGGCCGATCAGGCGCGGCGCCAGATGGTCGGCCAGAAGCCGCATCACCGAGGAGCCGCCGGTGCCGATCGTATAACTGTAGCCGGTGCCCGACGCGCCGTCGGCATCCGTAATGGTGACGATCGGCGTCTCCTGGCTGACGAAGCTCTGGATCGCGTCCGTGCGCTTCACCTTCGGCACGAGGTCGACCATGCGCAGTTCGATTTTCTCGATTTTCGCCATGTCAGTTCCTCAGCGACTTGCCGGTTTCAGCGGAGAACAGATGCGCGCGGCTCAGATCGAAGCTCATGCCGATCCGGTCGCCCGCTTTCAACGGTTTCGGATTGAGCATGCGCGACACCCAGTCGGCGCCGTTGAACTCGGCGAAGACCAGCGTTTCGTTGCCGAGCGGTTCGGTGATGCTGACCGGCAGCTCGACGCGGTGGACTTCTGTTTCGCCGCCGGAGCTCAGACCGTGACCGGTCGGATAGAAGTCGTCTGGACGAATACCGAACACGACCCTGTCGCCGGCCGCCGTCTTCGACTTGAACTGGCCCGGCAGCGGCAGGCTGTCGCCGCCGCTGAAAACAAGCTTGCCATCGCTCACCGTCGCCTCGTGCAGGTTCATCGGCGGCGAGCCGATGAAGCCAGCGACGAAGTGGGTCGCGGGTCGGCTGAACACCTCGTCCGGCGTGCCGACCTGCTCGATATGGCCGGAGCGCATGATGACGATGCGGTCGGCGAGCGTCATAGCCTCGACCTGGTCGTGGGTGACGTAGATGACCGTCGACTTGACCTTGGCGTGCAGCTTCTTGATCTCGGTGCGCATCTGCGTGCGCAGCTTGGCGTCGAGATTGGAGAGCGGCTCGTCGAACAGGAAGACATCGGGATCGCGCACGATGGCACGGCCCATGGCGACGCGCTGGCGCTGGCCGCCGGAGAGCTGCGAGGGGCGGCGCTCGAGCAGTTCGTCGAGGCCGAGGATGGCGGAGGCTTCGGCGACGCGCCGGTCCATGTCGTCCTTGGCCGCACCCGCGATCTTCAAGGAGAAGCCGAGGTTCTCGCGCACCGTCATATGCGGGTAGAGCGCGTAGGACTGGAACACCATGGAGATGTTGCGCGAGCGCGGCGGCAGGTCGTTGACCACGCGGCCGCCGATGTCGATCGCGCCGCCACTGATGTCCTCGAGGCCGGCGATCATGCGCAGCGTCGTCGATTTGCCACAGCCGGATGGGCCGACCAGCGCGATGAATTCGCGGTCGGCGATGTCGAGATCGATGCCGTGCACGATCTCCATGTTGCCGTAGCGCTTGGTGAGCTTTTTCAGCGAAACCGTTGCCATGAAGTCAACCTTTTACCGCGCCGGAGGTGAGGCCGCCGACGAGGTGTTTCTGGACGATGTAAGTGAGGGTCAGCGCCGGGATGATCATCACCACGGCCAGCGCGCACATGCCGCGCCAGTCGATGGTGAACTCGGCCGTGTAGTCGAGGAGCCCGACGGGCAGCGTCTTGGAATTGACGGAACGGGTAAGCTGCGAAGCCAAAGCGAACTCGTTCCAGCAGGTGAGGAAGGCGAAGATCGCGGCCGAGGCGATGCCTGGACGCGCCAGCGGGAACTCTACCTGCCAGAACGCCTGCCAGCGCGTGCAGCCGTCGATCTGCGCGGCTTCGGCGAGGTCTTTCGGCACCTGGCGGAAGAAGCCGTCGATCAGCCAGATCGTGAAGGGCACGTTGAGCGCGACATAAGCCAGGATCATGCCGATATGGGTGTCGATGATGCCCAGCCGCACATAGAGGAAGAACAGGGGAAGCGAGAGCGCGATGCCGGGCACGGTGCGCGTCAGCATCAGGCCGAGGAACATGCCCGACTTGCCGCGGAACCGGTAGCGCGCGAAGGCGTAGCCGCCGGCCATGCCGATGGCCACCGCGATCACCGTCGAGGTGACCGAGATGATCAGCGAGTTGCGGAAATAGTCCAGCACCGGGATGCCGCCCTTGCCGATGCCGCTGAACATCGCGACGTAGGCATCGAAGGAGAGTTCTTGCGGGATCCAGACCGGCGGCTTGGCCATGATCTCGACCGTGGGCCTGAGCGACGACAGCACGATCCAGATGCCCGGCAGGCAGATGAGCAGCATGGCGAGGAACAGGCCGACACGGTGCGCGACGGTCAGCGCGCGGCGCGTGAGGCGGGCAGAGGCGTTCTCGTCCATCGTCACCACTCCGCGCCGATCTGCGCGCGCGCCGCGGCGAGCTTGTTGTAGAAATAGACGGTGAAGGCGATCGACAGCAGGATCGAGAAATAGGCCATGGCGTTGGCGAGACCCATGCGGGCGTCGCTGTAGGCGGTGCGCCCGACCAGCGTCCACAACAGCTCGGTGCGGCCGGCCGGGCCGCCGTCGGTCATGATCTTGACGATGTCATAGGCGCGCGCGACGTCGAGCGAGCGGATGGTCATGGCGATATAGGCGAAGGGCATGACGAACGGCCAGGTGACATAGCGGAAGGTCTGCCAGGGCGTGCAACCGTCGACGCGCGCCGCCTCGATCGGTTCCTTGGGCATGGCGAGCAGGCCGGCCAGGATCAGGATGGCGAAGATCGAGGTCGACGACCAGATCTCGGCGATCGAGATGGCGATGAAGGCGAGATGGCCTTCGATCAGCCACGGGATGGCGTCCTGCGTGATGCCTAGCGACTGCAGCGCGTTGTTCACCAGGCCGATATTGTCGTTGAACATGAATTTGAACTGGAAGCCGACCAGGATCGGCGAGAACATCATGGGGAACATCATCAGCGTGCGCAGGATGCGCTGGCCGCGCGTCGCCTTCTCCACCAGCATGGCCAAGCCGAGGCCGAGCAGCATTTCGAGGTTCAGCGCGATGGTGAGCAGGAGCACGGTGCGGCCGAAAGCCCACCAGAAATCCGCATTGGACAGGATCGACAGATAGTTGCGAAGGCCGACGAAGACGAAGAACGTCTCGGGCCGCGTCAGGCGGAACGGCGTGAAGCTGGAATAGAGCGACAGGATCAACGGCAGCACCACGACCGCCGCCAGCACGACGATGGCCGGGAGCAGCAACAGGAACGGCGCGGATGGCTTGAAGCCCTTCATCGGGACCCTGTGAAAGAAACGACTGAGCCGGCCCCGGCCGAAGCCTGGGGGAGATTTGAGCAGCCGCAAAGACTGCAGCCTCCCCGGTTTGCCGGGGAGGCGATTTACGAGCGCGATGCCTAGAGCTTGCCGGCGTCCTGGAGGATCTGCGTCGCCTTGGCGGCCGCCTCGTCCAGGGCCTGCTTGGACGTCTTGTCGCCGAGGATCGCCGCCTGCAACTCGGGGTAGACGGCGTTCGATATCTCGATCCATTCCGGCGTCTGCGGCACGGCGAAGGCGTGCTTGGCTTCCTCCTGGAAGGCGGAGAGAACCTCCTTCTTGTAAGGATCGTTTTCAGCCTGCTTCAAGTCCCAGTCCCAAACCGCGGTGCGGGTCGGCAGCGGGCCGGCGGCGGCTTCCAGCTTCTGGCTGTCCTCGTTGGTCAGCCACCAGACCAGGGAGGCGGCGGCTTCCTTGTTGGCGCAGTTCTCGGTCACCGAGAAGCCGTGGAACCCGGACCAGCCGGTGCGCTTGCCGGAAGACCCCTTGGGCGCGACTTTCACGCCGACATTGCCCGCGACCTTCGAGGACTTCGGATCGTTGAAGAAACCGGCCCAGCCCGGCCAGTCGAGGTTGATCGCCACGGTGCCCGAGGCAAAGCCCTGGCCGAGATCGTCCCAGAGATAGTTGGTCGTGCCGGCCGGCACGGCCTTGGCCTTGTAAAGGTTGACGAACCAGTCGAGCGCGCGGATGCCGGCCTCGGAGTTGAAGACGGGCTTGCCGTCCTTGTCGAGATATTCGCCGCCCTCGGCGACCACCATCTCGTAGAAGCGGCCGTTGATCGCCTCTTCCTTGCCGGCGAACTGCGTGCCGTAGAAATTGGGCGGGTTGGCGAAGAACTCGGCCTGGTCGGTGACTTCCTTCCAGGTGTCGGGCGGCGCAAGGTCATAGCCGTATTTGGCCTTGAACTTGGTCTTGTTGTCGGCATTCTCGTAGAGGCTCTTCTGGTAGTAGAGCGCCGAGACGTCGAACTGCGCGCGCGGCAGCATTTCCAGCTTGCCGTCGATGGTCGCGGCCTTGATCGTCGACGGCACGAAAGCGTCGATCTCTTCCTTCGGCAAGAGCTTGCTGAGGTCGGTGTAAAGGCCCGTATACTGCGGCGCGAAGGACGAATGGTTCCAGCCGACGCACCAGTTGGTGCTGCCCGAGGCGATGTCGGACTTCAATTCCTTGTCGATGTCGAAGCCGTTCTTCTTGGTCAGGATGTTGACCTTGGCGCCGGTCGCCTTCTCCCATTCGGGGATGCGCTCGTAGAGCTTTTCATATTGTTGGCCGCCGATCAGCTTCACGTCGATCGTCACGCCCGGAAATTTGCCGGGCAGATCGGCCGAAAACGCCGTGCCGCTCAGCAGCAGGCCAGCCAGGCCGGCAGAAATGCCTAGAACCAGTCTCGTCATGTTCTCCTCCCATGGGCTCGCAGCGACGGCCCGCCGAGTGCGTGACCGATCGCTTAAGCTTCATTCATATGCAAATAGCATTTTCATTCCCGGGTCAAGATGATTATGCTTCCAGCGGAATGAAGTCCATGCATATATGCAGATCGAAATTCACTGGAGGGGCAGGTGGCAGAGGAAGAAGATGGGGACCGCTACCGCGCGCCGGCGCTCGACAAGGGCCTGGACATCCTCGAGCTCTTGTCGAGCGTGGATGGCGGGCTGACCCAGGCGGAGATCGCCAAGCGGCTCGACCGCAGCCCGAACGAGTTCTACCGGATGCTCGACCGGCTGGTGCGGCGCGGCTATGTCACCAAGATCGACGGCGACCGATATTCGCTGACGCTCAAGCTGTTCGGGCTGGCGCAGTTGCACGCCCCTGTGCGCAGGCTGGTGTCCTATGCGACGCCGATCATGCGGGAACTGGCCGAAACCTCATGGCAGGCCAACCAGTTGGTGGTGTTCGACCGCGGCGCGGCCGTGGTCATCGCGCAGCAGGAAGCGCCGCGCTATTGGGGCATTTCGATCCGCGTCGGCTCGCATATCAGCCTGTTCGACACCGGTTCCGGCCATGTGCTGCTCGCCTTCCGCTCACCCGAAGAGCGCAAGATGATGATCGCCGAGCATCTGCAGAGCACCGAACAGTTCAACCTGACGCCGGAGTTCTTCGCCCGCCTCGATCAGGTGCGCGACCGCGGCTACGAAATGATGGCCTCGCTGCAGACCGCCGGCGTCTATAATCTTTCGACGCCGGTGCTGGGCCCCGACGGCAGAGCCATCGCGGCACTGACCATCCCCTACATCACCCTGGTCAACGCGCCGACGGCGCCGGATATCACGCTGACGATTCGGCATCTGCAGGGCGCCGCCGCCAGGCTCTCGCAGCTCGCCGGATCCGATGTGCCGCAGTCGCAGTAATTTCTTATTTGAATAATGGATTTTTCGGCGGGATAGTGTCTTAGAGTGGGATGAACTCAAAAGCAGCCGGTCATCCCGCTCTAACGCCTTGTTTTTTTGGAGCATGATCTTATCCGAAAAGTCTGCAACTTTTCGGGATCATTCTCCGGGCCACGGAGGATATATCGCCATGATCATCGACACGCATCTGCATCTCATCGACCAGAGCGCGCTCCGCTATCCGTGGCTGGTCGGCGCGCCGGCGCTCAACCGCGATTTTTCCTATGAGGAATATGCCGCCGACGCGTGGCGCTCAGGCATCGAAGGCGTCCTGCATATGGAGGTCGATGTCAATCCTGCCGACATCGCCGCCGAGACCGCTTATGTGAAATCGGTCGCCAGCCGGGCCGGGAGCCTGCTTCGTGGAGCGATCGCCGCCTGCCGGCCGGAGGAGGCCGGTTTCGAGGCCTATCTGGAAACGGTCAGGGCCGATCCGTTCGTCAAGGGTTTCCGCCGCGTGCTGCATGTCGTGCCCGACGACCTGTCGGAAGGAGCGCTGTTTCGCCAGAACATCAAGCGGCTGGCCGGCACCGGCCTGACCTTCGACCTTGTGGTGCTGCCGCATCAGATCCCGAAGGCATTAGCGCTTGCCGACCTCGCGCCCGACGTCCAGTTCGTCCTCGACCATTGCGGCGTGCCCGACATCAAGGGCAATGCCGAGCATCCGTGGCGCGAGCATATGGAAGCAATCGCCAAGCGGCCGAACGTCACGGCCAAGATCTCCGGCGTCGTCGCCTATGCCGACCCGGCGACGTGGACGGTCGAGACGCTCCGGCCCTATGTCGAGCACACGATCCATTGCTTCGGCTGGGATCGGGTGATCTGGGGCAGCGACTGGCCGGTCTGCACGCTGGGCGGCGGGCTGACGACCTGGGTTGCCGCCACCCATGCACTGCTTGCCGGCACGAGCGAGGCGGAGCGAGCCCGCCTGCTTTCGGGCAATGCGCGCCAGTTGTGGCGGCTTGGATAGGCAAAAAAGAGCTCGCCTGCAAACTAATCGCTGTCAGCGAGCATTTGCGCCGGCACACCGAGTTCTGGCCCGGCGTCGGCGAGCCGCTGATCAAGCGTATATATCGTGGCGCCATGCTCCGATGCGATGGCGAGATGCAGCGCGTCCCCTGCTCGAAGTCCAAGATCGTGCCGATCGGCAAACCTCGCTGCCGCCCGGAACTGCCCGCCCGTCACGCCCAGGATGGTAAAGCTCCCCGCGACAAGCCTATTAAACACGGCAAGCGCGGCGGCGCGCTGTTCCAGGCTGATTTGTCCTGTGCGTAGCTTGATCGCCATGGCGGACGACATCTCGGTGACGGTCCAGTCGCTAATGAGAAGCTGCGCCGGCTCCTGTTCCGTCAGCCAAGCCTGCACACGCGGCGTCATCGTTTCGTTCGAGAGAGCCGCCACGATAAGCGACGTGTCGAGATAGAGCATCAGTAGCGATCACCATCCCGCATCGACCGGACGAGATCGGCAGCGCCCTGGGACTGGGCCGACATCGCTGCCGTCAGCGAGCGAAGCAGCGCGATATCGATCGGTTTGCGCGGCCCGACTACGGCAGTGAGTCGTGCGACCGGCTTGCCGCGACGAGTGATGTCGATCGAATCGCCCGCCTCGACCCGGTCGATCAGTTCGCTGAGATGGGCCTTGGCATCGGCGAGATTGATTGCATTCATGTCACACTCCTGACCATGTAGGTAGTCATATAGCGCATCGGGCTGGACAATTCCAGAACGATGCTTCTCTGCGATCAAACTGACGGCTGGACCAGCCTCTGTAACCCCAAAGTGTCGTACGCTAAGTCGCCCAAGTGCGACATTTTACGAGGGCGACCAGGAATCAAACAGCTTGCCGCTCGATCTAAACCGTCGTGCGAACGTGGCGCTCGCGGCCGTAGAGCGAGACCAGAAGCAGGATGACCAGGCCGAGCGCGGCCTGCACCGTCGACGGCCGGAAGCCGAGACCGATCAGCAGCGTGTTGATTTCGGTCAACACCAGGACGCCGGCGATGGTGCCGAGATAGCTGCCGCGGCCGCCGACAAGCGCCGCGCCGCCGACCACGACGGCGGCGATCGTCTGGAAGAGATAGGGCTGGCCGACATCGCCATAGGCCGAGCCGGTGAAGCCGAGCAGCAACACGCCGGCGACAGCCGCGAAGAAGGCGCTGGCCGCATAGGTGACGACCCACATGCGCAACGGATCGATCAGCGCCAGGGGCGCTGCCTCCGGGTTGCTGCCGACCGCGTAGAGCCGGCGGCCATAGGGCGTGCGGGCAAGCACCAGCACGATCAGCGCCGTCAGTACCACGAGGCAGGGCACCAGCAAGGGCACGGGCAAGGGACCGACCGAGCCGCCGATCGAGACGAAGCTGGACACGGCCTGCGGCGCCGAGCCGGATGGAAAACCGCCGGTCCACAACAGCACAGCGCCCTGGACGATCATGCCGATGCCGAGCGTGACGATCAGCGGATGGATGTTGAGCCCGCGCGAGATCAGCCCGTTCAGCGCGCCGATGGCGACGGCAAGGACACCGACGACAACGCAGACCAGGGCGAAGTTCCAGCCCTGGCCGTAAAGCTGCGCCGCCACGACGTTGGCGAAGCCGATGACGAAGGGGATGGACAGATCGATGCCGCCGAGGACGACGACCAGCGTCTGGCCGATCGAAGCCACCGCCAGCAGCGAGGCGATGACCAGCAGCGCGCGGATGGCGAAGGGCGCCGAATAGCCGGGGATGAGCAGCGTGCCGACGATCTGCAACAGCAGCGCCATCAGGAAGGCGCCGGCGATACGGGCGTTGGTGGACTGGAACCAGTTGCTTGTCATCCGGTCAACCTTTCCGCCTCGACAGCCGTTCCTGCACCGCCGTCAGCACCACGGCGATAACGAGGATCAGGCCATAGGCGATCTGCAGCACATAGGTTGAAACGTTGAAGGTTGTGAGCAGGCTCTGCAGCAGGAAGATGTCGATGGCGCCGGTCGCGGCGCCGCCAAGCCCGCCGCGCCCGCCGGCGAGGCTGACGCCGCCGAGCGCCACGGCGGCAATCGCAATCAGTGTGTAGGTCGGGCCGATATTGGGGTCGGCCGAGCCGATCAGCGAGGTGAGCATCAGCCCAGCCGCGGCGGCGAAGATCCCGGTCAAGACATAGGCGATGAGCCGCACCTTGGTCACCGGCACTCCGGCAGTATAGGCGGCGCGGTCGTCGCTACCGACGGCCATCAGCAGGTCGTAATAGGGCGTTCGGCGCACCAGGAGCCAGCACAGGCCGATCAGCGCCAGCGGTAGGATCGAGAGCGTCCCGGCCATGGCCTTCAGCCAGTCCGGCGCGGGGCCGATCGGCGCCGGCAGGATGGTGAGCGTGACGCCGGTGAGGATGAGATAGGTGCCAAGCGTCGCCACGATCGGTTGAATGCGCAGGATCGTGGCGAGCACACCGTTCGCGGCGCCGACCGCCGCGCCAACCAGCAGAGCTGCGGGAACAATGATCCACGGTGACGAGATGCCGAGGTTGAGGAACAGCACCTGGATAACCAAAGCATTGACGAAGCCCATGAGCGGACCGACCGAGATATCGATGCCGCCGCGTCCCGCCAGGATGACCGGGGCGGAGGCGACGGCCGCGCCGATCAGCGGTGCGGCCAGCCCCAGCAGCGTGCCCCAGGACGAAGGCTGAAAGCGCGCCGGATTGAGCGTGAGATTGAGCACGAGCAGGACGACGAGCATCACCACGGCAAAGCCGACGCCACGGAGCTTGCGAAGGACCGGGCTCATGCGGCGCGCCCGAACATGGCGGCGATCACGGTGTCGGTGGTCATCTCCGCGCCCGCGAACTCGGCCGACACGCGCTGCTCGCGGAACACCAGCACGCGGTGGCAGAGAAGCAATATCTCCTCGATCTCGCTGGACAGGATCACCAGGGCCATGCCCTCGGCGGCGAGGCCACGGAAGACGTCATAAAGCACATGACGGGTCGCCACGTCGACGCCACGCGTCGGATCGTTGAGCAGAAGGAAGTTCGGCTCCAGCGCAAGTGCCCGGGCGAGCAGCACCTTCTGCTGGTTGCCGCCGGACAGCGTCGTTATGGCCGCATCCGGACGCGGCGCGACGATGCTGAGTTTCTGCCTGTAGGTCTCATAGCGACGACGGCGTGCCGCGAAGCTCAAGAAGCCGAAGCGGCGGTCGTTCGACACGGTGGAGATGGCGAAATTGTCGAGCACCGACTGCGTCGGGAAAATGCCGGTCGAGCGGCGGTCGCGCGGCAGATAGGCGATGCCGCCGGCGACGGCCTTGCGGAAGCTGGTGATCGACCCCGCCTTGCCGTCGACTGCGATCTCGCCGGCGACTGGCCGCTCGAGCCCGGCCAGTGCGCGCAGGAAGCGTTCCTGGCCATGGCCGTCGAGGCCGGCAAGACCGACAATCTCGCCCGCCGCGATCGTCAGACCGATCGGATCGACACCGGGAGCGATGACGAGCTCCCGCACACGGAGGGCCTTTGCATCAGCCATGCGCCAGCTCCGCGGCCGTCTGCGGCGCCATCGCCGCCAGGAGCTCGACCGGCGTCGAAACACCGCGCTCCTCAGTCTTCACCACCCGGCCGGCGCGCAGGATGGATATGCGGTCGGACAAAGCCATCACCTCGTCCATGCGGTGCGTGATGAACAGGATCAGCGTGCCCGCCCCGGCCATCGCGCGCATCAGCGCGAAGACCGACTCGCGGTCGGCGAAGTCGAGCGCCGCCGTCACCTCGTCGAGGATCAGGACACGCGGGTTGCGGATGACGGCGCGGGCAAGCACGACAAGCTGTCGCGCGGCAAGCGGCAGCTCGCCGCATGGCCGGTCGAGATCGATCGGCGTCACCGCGAAGCGGCCGAGCGCGGCCTGAGCCCGGGCGCGGCGGTCGCCAAGCGGCACGCCTCGTCGCCACAGGCCGTCGAGGCCGAGCAGGATGTTGTCGGTCACCGAACGATCGGGCGCGACCAGCACCTCCTGGAAGACGGTAGCAAAGCCAGCGGCCTGGAAGGCGGCGGGCTGCGTGCCGGAAAACGCCTTGCCGCCCAGCAGGATCGCACCCCTATCCGGCTGCACGATGCCGGACAACAGTTTCACCAGCGTGCTCTTGCCCGAGCCATTCTCGCCGAGGATCGTATGGATCGTGCCGGGACGGAAGGCGATCGACGCCTCGGCCAGCGCGACGGTTTCGCCATAGCGTTTGGAGACGCCTTGGACTTCGAGCATGTGTCTTTCCAAGATAGAGAAGCCAGCCCTTAGAGCGTTTCACCGTTTCACGGAAACGGCAAACCGCTCTATCTTTTCGTTTTGACGCAATTTCGGACGGAAAACCGTTTCACACTTTTCCTGGAATTGCTTTAGCGAGAGCCGGCTTCGCAAAACATCACTTGGCGCAGGCGTCCGGCACCTTGGAATAATCCCAGCCCTTGGTCGGCGCGGGATTGGTGAAATAGGCGTCGAGCACGTCCTCGGGCATCGGGTCGGTCGGCGGCACCGGGAAGACCGAAACGGCATCCGGCGTCATGCAGTCCTTGTACCATTTGTCGAGCTCGGCGGCATGCACCGGCGGGATCGGGATCAGCAGCGTGTTGAGCTTCGGCTTCTGGCCATCGAGCATGCGCTCTCCGACGCGAAACAGCGTCTGCGCGGTCCAGCCCGGCAGCACGGCATGGCCCTCGAAGCGGTATTTGTCGGGATTGGCTTTCCAGTAGCCGAGCGCGTCGCCGGTGATCGAGCCGGTGATCAGCGGCGCCGGCCGACCGGCTTCGGCGAAGGCTTCGGCCACGACGCGGCTTTCGGAGCCGGTCGTCCACACCGCGTCGATCGGCGCGGGATTGGTGGCGATCGCCTGCAGCACCACCGTCTTGGTGACGTTGGCCGTCCAATTGCCGTTGACGGTGCGCGCGACCTTGAGGCCCTTGTTCTCGGCCAGCGCCTTGTCGGCGCCCTGCTTTTCCTGGACCACGATCGGATGGCCGGCGATGCCTTCCACCACCAGCACGCTGGCGTCGGGCTTTGCCTTGCCGATCGCCGTCATCATGTCATAGCCCCAGCGGGCATAGTTGGAATCGACATTGATGGCGTTGGGGCTGGTGATCGAGCCCGCCGCGGTGATGAAGGGGATGCCAGCCTTGGCGGCGGCATCCACGGCATCGTCGAGCGCCGTCGCCGAGCCCGGGATCGAGGTGATGATCGAACATTTCTTGTCGATGAAGGCACGGATCTGGTTGATCTGCTGGCTCGGGTCGTTGTTCGAATCCGACACTTCGAAGCTCGATACCGTGCCGTCGGCGATCAGGCCCTCGACCAGCCGCTTCAGCTCCTTGGTGACCGACACGCGCCACGGATTGCCCTGGTAGCTCTCCGAGTGGCACCATTTCCACGGCTTGGCCGGCGGCGTGAAATTATCCCAGGCCGAGGGCAGCACTTTCTGCGGCGCACCGTCATACTGCGCCTTGAGATCGGCAGGCAGGCCGTCGATCACCGACTTCACGTCGGCGGCATGGGCGGCGAACGGGATCGAGACTATGGCGGTTGCGGCGAGCAGGCCGCGTATCAGGCTGGTCATTTTTTCCTCCCTTGGTGCACCAGAAACTAGCCGGCGGCGGCCGGCGCGAAACTTTCCCTGAACAGGCGATTGATGTCGGCGACGACTTGGCCGGCGTCCTGCCTGCCGGCAAGGCCTTCATTGATGCGGTCCGAAGCCTGCTGTTGGAACGCCATGTAGCCGTCGTGGCGCGGGCGGACCCAGGCGCCTTCGAGCGTCGCCCTCGTGTCGCGATAGAAGTCGCCGGTCGCGGCGTTGACGGCGTCGTCCTCCCAGGCCGCGGCATGGCCGGGCTGGCCGCCGGCGGCTGCGTAAGGCCCGCGCTGCACGTCGCCGCTGGCGATCCAGTAGGCGAAGTCGATCGCCGCCTCGCGCGCGGCGGAAAAGGCCGAGACGGCAATACCGGTTCCGCCAAGCGCCGAGCCGATCGGGCCGTTGCCGCCGGCGACCGGCATGTCGGCGAAGGCAAGACTGTGCGGTCGGAAACCCGCCACCGCATAGGGAACATAACCGTAGATCAGTGGCCCGCAGGCGATGCGGGAATTGGCTTCCGCCATCCTTTCAAATACCGCGATCGGGTCCATGGTCAGGCATGCGGGATCGACGAGCGCCGCGATCTCGCGCAACATCTCGAAGGCGGTTTCGCCGGTCTCGCCATCGATAAGGTCGACCGAACCGTCGACGATGCACGGCCGGCCAAGATCGGCGGCCAACGTGTAGAAGCACATCAGCGAATGCGGCGGCCGGAGCGGCAAGAGAACGCGGCCCTGCTCGGCAAGCGCCAGCACTTCGGTCCAGATCGCCGGCGCGGCTTCGATCAGATCCGGCCGCCAGGCCTGAACCTGGGTCGCGGCATCGATCGGAAACGCCCATTGCCGGCCCTGCCAGGTGTAACTCGGATAGGATCGGCCGACGCTTCCGGCGGCGAGTGCCTTGCGTTCCGCCTCGCGTCCCGGCACATCGAGCGGCGCCAGACACTTCTCGGCGGTGATCTGGCCGACATGCGGATGGTCGATGACGATCAGATCATAGGCGCGGGCGAGTTCTTCCACCGGGAAGGATTCGAAATCCTGCAGCGAGCGCTTTTCCCATTCGATCGAAACGCCGGTCTTTTCGTTCCACAGCGCCGAGCACGCCACCATCGGATCGTAACCGCGCGGATGGCTCCAGGTCATGCCTTTCAGCCGGATCACAGGCCGAACTCCGCGCGAATCCTGTCGCTGTGTTCGCCGATGCGCGGGGCGGCGCGATCCACCCTGGCGCGGGCGCCATCGACGCGCAGCGGCGTGCGGGTGGTTAGGATCGAGACATTGTCCTCGCGCGTCACGGTCTGCAGCATGTCGAGCGTCTTGAAGCCGTCGCTTTCCATCAGTTCCGGCCAGGTCAGCACCTTGGCGCACCAGACATCGGCGGGCTCGAGGATGGCCAGCCATTCGTCGATGGTCTTTTGCCCGATGCGCCTGGCGACGATCGCCTTGATCTCGTCGCGGGCGGTGAACCAGGTCGCCGGCTTGTCGCGGAACGGGTCGAGCTCGGGCAGTTCGAGCAGGTCGGCAATCTTCGGGATCGGCGTCATGGCAATCGCCAGATAGCCGTCCTTGGCCGGATAGACGCCGTAGGGCGCCGACAGATAGGCGTGGGCGCTGCGGAAGGACGAGCGCTTCGGCAGACGGCGGCCGTCGTTGAGATGCGTGGTCAGCACCTCGAACTGGAAATCGATCAGCGCCTCGAGGAGGCTGGTCTCGACATGGCCGCCCTCACCGGTGATGCCGCGCCGCACCAGCTTGGCGAGGATGCCTTGCGCGCAGGCAGCGCCCGCCAGCATGTCGGCGATCGCCAGGCCGAACGGCACGGGCCCCTGCTCCTCGTCGCCGTTCAGCCACATCACGCCGGAACGAGCCTGAGCGAGCAGATCCTGCCCTGGGCGCTTGACCCAGGGACCGTCCTCGCCATAGCCGCTGATCGAGGCGTAGACGAGCCGGGGGTTGATCGTTCTCACATGCTCATAGTCGAGGCCGAGCCGCTCGATGACACCCGGCCGGAAATTCTGGATGAGCACGTCGGCCCCGGCGATCAGCGCGCGCAACATCGCAAGATCGGCCTCGTTCTTGAGGTCGACGGCCAGGCTCTCCTTGCCGCGGTTGATGGCGTGGAAAATGGTGGAATCGCCACCGATCTCGGTGTCGCTGAGATAGAGCCGGCGCGACAGGTCGCCGCCATCGGGCCGCTCGATCTTGATGACGCGCGCGCCGAGGTCGAGCAGGCGCAGCGAGCAATAGGGTCCCGACAGGAACTGGCTCATGTCGACGACGACGAGGCCGGTCAGCGGAAGTTCGTTTTCAGCGGCCACGGTTCACTTCTCTGTCTTGCCGACGAAATCGGCCGGGTTCTTGTATTTCACCGTCTGCAGATGCTCGCAGTAGAGCACCAGCTCTCCTTCACCCTTGAAGACTTCATAGCTGGCGCGGATCAGGCCCATGTCCTGGTAGCGCGGCTTTTTGTCGAGGTTGGTTCGGATCGAATAGATGGTGTCGCCGATGAAGACCGGCTTGATGAATCTGAGCTTGTCATAGCCATAGGAAAAGGCGTTGATGCAATTGGTGGCGACCAGGCCGAGCCCGGCCGAAAAGACGAAGGCGCCCGCCACCAGCCGCCGGCCGAAAATGCCTTCCTTCTCGGCGAACATCTGGTCCTGCACGTAAGGATGGATGTCCAACACCAGCGCATTGAACATATGGCTTTCGCCCTCGGCGAGGGTGCGGCGGAGCGAGCGGATTTTGTGGCCGACCTGCCAGTCCTCGTAGAACCAGTTTTCCGAATTCCAGACGGGGATTTCGGCATGCGCCTCAGGCATGTCGGCAGGATGCGTCGAGGCGACGCCGATGGTCGGCGCGAATGCGCTCATGATCCTCTCCGGAAGCTTCCGGCGCGGTCTGCAAGGCGGTTCCGGGCACGAAGCCGGATGGCGAGACGCATGTCGCTTTTCCTCCCGTCAGTTTTCTTTTGTGAATAATATTTTCACATATGGGATTGCCTTGCAAGCGACGATCGGCGAAATTTTTGGAAAGCCGGCACGAGCGCAGCAGCGTCGGCGATGGGAGGAAGATCGATGCAAAGCGCGTGTCTTGTCTTTGTCGGCAGCCTCAACCGCGAGGCTCCCTATTTCCAGGGGGCGCGCGGCGTCGGCCTCGGCGTCTACGCCTTCGACGAGGCGACGCTTGCCGTGCAAAAGCTTGCCGAGACCGACGAGATCGACAACCCGACCTTCCTGTCGGTGACGCCGGACGGGGCGCGCATCTATGCCAATTCGGAAGTCTTCGCCTGGCGCGAGGGAACGGTCACGGCCTATCGCTTCGAGCGCGCGACCAATTCACTCGCCTATATCAACAAGCAGCCGTCGCTTGGCAGCATCACCGCGCACAACACGATCACCCGCGACGGCGGCAAGCTGCTGGTCGCGAATTACGGCATGGGAAGCGGCGGCCCCGACAAGGCGGTCGTCGTGTTCGGCTTCGCGGCCGACGGCGGCCTGACCGCGCCGCTGGCGAGCGTGGCGCATTCCGGCATCGGCCCCAACGCCGAGCGGCAAGAGCGATCGCACGCCCACAGCGTCACCGAAACCGTTGAGGGCGGCGTCGCCATCGTCGCCGATCTCGGCATCGACCAGCTGGTCTCCTACCGGATAGAGCCCGACGGCACGCTGATGAAGCTCGCGTCCTCGGCGCTGGCGCCCGGCGCTGGGCCGCGTCACGTCGCGCTGCATCCGAACGGCCGCTTCGTCTTCGTCATGAACGAGCTGGACTCGACGGTGGTGTCGCTGGCGCTTGAGCCGTCTTCAGGCAGGCTTGAACTCATCGACACCAAGCCGGCGGTTCCCGGAGAGGCGCGCGCGCATAATCACTGCGCCGACATCCAGCTCTCGCCCGACGGCCGCTTTCTCTACGGCTCCAACAGAGGCCATGACAGCGTCGCCATCTTCGCCGTCGACCAGCTGTCTGGGAAATTGGAGCTGGTCGACTTCGCGCCTTGCGGCGGCGCAACACCGCGCAACCTCGCGCTGACGCCATCGGGCAGGCATCTGTTTTCGGCCAACCAAAACGCCGACCGCATCTCGATCTTCGCCCGCGACGAGACGAGCGGCCGGCTGACCGACACCGGCCACGCCATCGAAATCGGAACGCCGATGTGCGTGCGGATCACGCGGGATCCGCTTTGATCCTAATGCATGTCGCCCAGAAGTGCGCAGCGGTTCTGGGACAACGACATGCATCAAAAAAAGACCTAAAGCGCGTCGTCTAAATCCGTTTCAGCGCGACGCGCTTTAGCGGCTGACTTGGCTCACTGGCCGACCCGGGCGAACGAGCCGGTATAGGTCTGGCCGGCAAGCGCGTAGGTAACGTTGAGTGTTCCTGGCGACGGCATCGTGGCCGTGATGTCGGCGCCGTTCGGCAGCCGCCCGAGCTTCAACGTGTTGCCGGAAATCCTGCCGGAGCCGTCGGCGACGCCCGGCTTGTTGTCGGCCAAGTCGCCCCATGCGTAGCTGGCCGTCACCTGCCCGCCCGAGGATACGGTCAGCACCGCCAGCTTGCCGTCATACATGCCGTTGAGCTGCCCGGCCCATATGCCGGAGAATGCGGCGTATCTGGCCGGAACGCCCTTACCAGGCGGAACGACCGCGACTGTCTGATCCAGCACGGCCGAATTCAGCGAGGCCGGAGCGGGAACAGCGGCCGGAGCGGGTTGCGGGTCGGCAACAGGTTGTGTCTCTGGAGTCGATTGGCAAGCAGCAAGCGCGAATAGCGCGACGCCAAGCGTGAGCAACAGACTGTTTGGTGGAGCCAATCGGAATCGAACCGACGACCTCTTGAATGCCATTCAAGCGCTCTCCCAACTGAGCTATGGCCCCACTCCCGGCAGTCAGCCGGCGCCGTTTCCGGCGAAGAGATCCGGCGCGGTCGGGAACCGCGCCGTCGTTTAGTGCTGGCGGCTTCTAGCGCCGCCTTCGGTCAAGATCAAGCCTTGAAAAGCCGCTTTTTCGTCACAGGCCAAAATGGCCGGCAAACGAAATCAGACTTCGTCATCGTCGTCGCCGACGCCGATCATATCGGCGACGTCATCGTCCTCTTCCTCTTCGTCGGCAAGGAAGGTGTCGTCCTCATCGTCGCCGAGATCGACATCTTCTTCATCATCGCCAAGATCGGGAAGATCGTCGCCGCCGCCCTTGGTCTCGTCATCGGCCTCCTCGAGCGAGACGACTTCGGCGCCTTCCTCTTCGTCGGCGTCCACTTCCTTCTCGGCGACTTCCTCATCTTCCTCGACGGCGGAAATCTTGCCTTCGTCGAAATAGGAGCGTGGATAGCTCTTGCCGGTATAGGGCGAGACGATCGGGTCCTTGTTGAGATCGTAGAATTTCCGACCCGTTTCGGGGTCGACACGCTTGGTGCCAAGTTCAGCTTTTGCCACAGTAGGCCTCGTCAATAAAAGAGTGGTCCCCATAACCGCAGTTTTGAGCGCTGTCAAAGCCAAAAGCCGGCATTGTAAAATGCTCGTATTCGAAGGCCTCGCACAAGGGGATGACCATTGCAACGCACCGTGATACGAGACCGCCGCACCATGACGAACCGAGCCGGCCAGCCGGCATTTCATTTGGAAGACAAGGATGTCTCACTCCGCCGCCGCTAAGCCAGCCACGGCCCGCAAATCCCCTGCCCTTGCCGGCACAGCGCGCGTGCCGGGCGACAAATCTATTTCGCACCGCTCCTTCATGTTCGGCGGCCTCGCCTCCGGCGAGACCCGCATCACCGGCCTGCTCGAAGGCGAGGACGTGATGCGCACGGGCGCCGCCATGAAGGCAATGGGCGCGCATGTCGAAAAGAAGGGCGCCGAATGGGTGATCCGCGGCACCGGCAACGGCGCGCTGCTGCAGCCGGAAGGCCCGCTCGATTTCGGCAATGCCGGCACCGGCTCGCGCCTCACCATGGGGCTGGTCGGCACCTATGACATGGAGACCACCTTCATCGGCGACGCCTCGCTTTCCGGCCGGCCGATGGGCCGCGTGCTCGACCCGCTGCGCCAGATGGGCGTGCAGGTGCTGAAGGCAGCGCCTGGCGACCGCATGCCGATCGCGCTGCGCGGCCCGAAACACGCCGCGCCCATCACCTATCGCGTGCCGATGGCGTCCGCGCAGGTGAAGTCGGCGGTGCTGCTTGCCGGCTTGAACACGCCCGGCATCACCACGGTGATCGAACCGGTGATGACGCGCGACCACACCGAAAAGATGCTGAAGGGCTTCGGCGCCAATTTGAGCGTCGAGACCGACGAGCGCGGCGTGCGCCATATCTTCATCGAAGGCCAGGGCAAGCTCACCGGGCAGACCATCGCGGTGCCGGGCGACCCGTCCTCGGCCGGCTTCCCGCTGGTCGCCGCGCTCATCGTGCCGGGCTCCGACATCACGATCGAGAACGTGCTGATGAACCCGACCCGCACCGGTCTGCTTCTGACCCTGCAGGAGATGGGCGGCAAGATCGACATCCTCAACCCGCGCAATGCCGGCGGCGAGGACGTGGCGGACCTGCGCGTGCGCTATTCCGAACTGAAAGGCGTCACCGTGCCGCCGGAGCGGGCGCCGTCGATGATCGACGAATATCCGGTGCTGGCCGTGGCCGCGAGCTTCGCCGAGGGCGAGACGCTGATGCAGGGGCTGGAGGAATTGCGCGTCAAGGAATCCGACCGGCTGTCGGCGGTGGCCAATGGGCTGAAGCTCAACGGCGTCGACTGCACCGAGGACGAGGCTTCGCTCGCCGTGCGCGGCAAGCCGGGCGGCAAGGGGCTCGGCGCGCATCCGAACGGCCAGGATACGGCGGTGAAGACCGATCTCGACCACCGCATCGCCATGAGCTTTCTTGTGATGGGACTGGCGACCGAGAAGCCGGTGACGATCGACGACGCGAACATGATCGCGACGAGCTTTCCGGAGTTCATGGGATTGATGAAGGGGCTGGGCGCGGAGATCGAGTGATTGTCGATGGGTCGGGGCCAAACAGAGATGCTGGCGGGACGGCGATCGCCTTGTTCCTTGCGCCCTCTATTCATGGCGAGCAGCCAATGACCCACACCTTCACCATCGCCATCGACGGCCCTGCGGGCGCCGGCAAGGGCACGCTCGCTCGCCGCCTTGCCGACCACTATCGGCTGAACCTGCTCGACACCGGCCTCACCTATCGCGCGGTGGCCCACAAGCTGCTGGAACTCGGCCTGCCGCTCGACAATGTCTCGGCGGCCGAAACCGCAGCCCGGCAGGTCAACCTGTCGAACCTCGACCGCGCCGTGCTGTCCGCGCATGCGGTGGGCGAAGCCGCCTCCAAGGTCGCTGTCATTCCCACGGTGCGGCGCATCCTGGTCGAGAAGCAGCGGGCCTTCGCCAAGGCGCCGCCGGGCGCGGTGCTCGACGGCCGAGACATCGGCACCGTCGTGTGCCCGGACGCCGATATCAAGCTCTATGTCACGGCGAGCGCCGAGGTGCGGGCGAAGCGCCGGCTGGCCGAGATCGAAAGCATGGGCGGCAGCGCCGATTTCGCCACCATCCTTGCCGATATCGAGCGCCGCGACGAGCGCGACATGGGCCGCGCCGACTCGCCGCTGAAGCCGGCGGGAGACGCGCACTTGCTTGATACCAGCGAAATGGCTATAGAAGCCGCGTTTCTGGCGGCGATGGCGATCGTTGACGACGTCCTTGCCAAGAGAAACAAGGCTTGATCAGGTTTTTCGATTGCCGTTGGCGGCGAAAATACCCATATCGGGCACGAACCAGCCTGCCAGCATTCTTCATGCGCCGGACTTGCCGCCTGAACAGCGGCCAAGGGCTCTTCAGCCCGGAACGCCGGCAGGCTCACGCAACGCTAACCCACGGCGCCCGCTCCGCGACAGAAGCGGAGCATTCCAGGAGAAACAATGTCAGCTGCTAATCCGTCTCGCGACGATTTCGCGAGCATGCTCGAAGAATCATTCACCGCCGGCCATTCCGGCGAGGGCCAGGTTGTCCGGGGCACGATCACCGCGATCGAAAAGGACATGGCCATCATCGATGTCGGCCTCAAGGTCGAAGGCCGCGTGCCGCTGAAGGAATTCGGCGCCAAGGGCAAGGAGTCCTCCCTCAAAGTCGGCGACACCGTCGAAGTCTATGTCGAGCGCATCGAGAACGCGCTTGGCGAGGCCATGCTGTCGCGCGAGAAGGCTCGCCGCGAGGAGAGCTGGGTGCGTCTCGAAGAGAAGTTCACCAAGGGTGAGCGCGTCGAAGGCGTCATCTTCAACCAGGTCAAGGGCGGCTTCACCGTCGACCTCGACGGCGCCGTGGCGTTCCTGCCGCGCAGCCAGGTCGATATCCGCCCGATCCGCGACGTCACCCCGCTGATGCACAATCCGCAACCCTTCGAGATCCTCAAGATGGATCGCCGCCGCGGCAACATCGTGGTGTCGCGCCGCACCGTGCTCGAGGAAAGCCGCGCCGAACAGCGTTCGGAAATCGTGCAGAACCTCGAGGAAGGCCAGGTGGTCGAAGGCGTGGTCAAGAACATCACCGACTACGGTGCGTTCGTCGACCTCGGCGGCATCGACGGCCTGCTGCATGTCACCGACATGGCATGGCGCCGCGTCAACCATCCGACCGAGATCCTCAACATCGGCCAGACGGTCAAGGTGCAGATCATCCGCATCAACCAGGAAACCCACCGCATCTCGCTCGGCATGAAGCAGCTCGAGTCGGATCCGTGGTCGGATATCGGCACCAAGTTCCCGATCGGCAAGAAGATCAAGGGCACCGTCACCAACATCACCGACTACGGCGCGTTCGTCGAGCTGGAGCCGGGCATCGAGGGCCTCATCCACGTTTCGGAAATGTCGTGGACGAAAAAGAACGTGCACCCCGGCAAGATCCTGTCGACGACGCAGGAAGTCGACGTGGTGGTGCTCGAGGTCGATCCGGCCAAGCGCCGCATCTCGCTCGGCCTCAAGCAGACGCTGGAAAACCCGTGGCAGGCTTTCGCCTCGAGCCATCCGGTCGGCAGCCAGGTCGAGGGCGAGGTCAAGAACAAGACCGAGTTCGGCCTGTTCATCGGCCTGGAAGGCGACGTGGACGGCATGGTGCACCTTTCCGACCTCGACTGGACCCGTCCGGGCGAGCAGGTCATCGAAGAGTACAATCGCGGCGACGTGGTCAAGGCGCAGGTGCTCGACGTCGACATCGAGAAGGAGCGCATCTCGCTCGGCATCAAGCAGCTGGCCCGTGACACTGTCGGCGAAGCGGCCAACAGCGGCGAACTGCGCAAGAACGCCGTCGTCACCTGCGAGGTCATCGGCGTGAAGGATGGCGGTCTGGATGTGCGGCTGGTCGACAGCGGCATCGAGACCTTCATCAAGCGTTCGGACCTTTCGCGCGACCGCGACGAGCAGCGCCCCGAGCGCTTCACCGTCGGCCAGAAGGTCGACGCCCGCGTCATCGCCTTCGACAAGAAGACCCGCAAGCTGCAGGTCTCGATCAAGGCGCTGGAAATCGCCGAGGAAAAGGAAGCGGTCGCCCAGTACGGCTCGACCGACTCCGGCGCCTCGCTGGGCGATATCCTGGGCGCGGCGCTGAAGAAGCAGGGCAACTAAGCCAGGCCTCTTCAACTGACGAACTGCAAAAACCCGCCGGAGCGATCCGGCGGGTTTTTCTTTTGTCGGGATATCGAGTTCAGGCGCGGCCGTACAGCGGAACCAGCGTGCCGCTCATGGCCTGGTTGGCGGGCGAGGCGAGATAGGCGATCGCTTCCGCCGCGGCTTCGAGACTGACCCATTTGGCGAAATCGGCATCGGGCATGTCGGCGCGATTGGCGGGCGTGTCGAGCGTCGAGGGCGCCACGGCGTTGACCAGGATGCCCTTGTGCTTCAGCTCTTCGGCCATGGCCACCGTCATCGCCGCGACCGCCGCCTTGCTCGCGGCATAGGCGACCATGCCGGAGCCGCGCCTCGGGTCGAGACCGGCGCGCGCGGTGACATTGACGATGCGGCCGGCCGTATTGGACTCCAGCATCGAGCGCACCGCGGCGCGGCTGCACAGGAAGGCCGTGCGGGCGTTGGTCTCCATCATCTCGGCAAAGGAGGCCGACTCGATCTTTTCCACCGGCGCCATGGTGAAGCCGCCGGCAAGGTGGATCGAGGCCCAGAGCGCGGGCACCTGGTGATAGAAAGCCTCGACCTTGGCCGAATCCGACAGGTCGACATTATGCGCCAGATGCACGCTGGCATGGGCTGCGTAAGGAAAATGCGGCGGGGCCGCCGCGTGGGCATTGGGCACGTGGCAGATCGCGCCTTGCTCCAGCAATCTGCCGACAACCACGCCGCCGAGCGCCCCAGTACCGCCCGTCACCACGACATGCCTGCCATTAAGCGTTTCCGTCATCCTTCGACCGCTCCTGTCATTTTTTTGATTATATCTTGGGTTATGCCGCCCCGGGCTCGAACGTCGCGCCTTTCGCGTCGTCACTCAATTGAAATATCGACATGGCAGGCGCAGCGTCTTTGCATGCGTCGGAACTTGGCAGGCGGCATCGATTTGCCGGCGCCGGAACGGGCCAACCCGCAGACGCGCCAGTCTTCAGTCGACGGTGATTTCGATGACGCGCGGCTCGCCTGCCGCCCGGGCGCGCCTCAGCGCCTCGGCAAGACCACCGGTCCCGGCCAGCCGCTCGGCCTCGATGCCATAGGCCTCGGCGAGCTTGCAGAAATCCGGCGGCGCCGGCGACACGCCGACCGGCTCCACGCCGACATCGAGCATCGAGGTCTCGATCTCGCGATAGCCGCGGTTGTTCCATACGACGAAGATCACGGGCGCTTCGGCGTCGAGCGCGGCGCCGATCTCCGGTAAGGTGAACTGGAAGCCGCCGTCGCCGGTGAGGCACACCACCGGCGCCTCGGGCACCGCAAGTGCCGCGCCGATCGCCGCCGGCGGACCGTAGCCCAGCGCGCCGAAGCCCGTCGCTGCATTGAACCAGCCGCCCGGACGATCGTGGTCGTAATAGAGGTTTGCGGCATAGATCGGCTGGGTCGAGTCGCCGACGATGATGGCGCCCGGCAGCGCGTCGCGGATCGTTTCCACGGCGTGAACCTGCGCCAGATACTCGGGCTTCAGTTCGGCTAGCGCTGCCTTCCGCGCGGCGGCCGCGCGAGCTTCGCCATCCTTCGCCTGAGGATGACCCGGCCCGATCGCCGCAAGCAGAGCCTCGATCCCTTCGGCGCAATCCGCCTGGATGCCGACCGTCACCGGCCGGCGCGCGATCTGGTCGGCGCCGATATCGATACGGATCAGGTTCTTCGGCAGCACGAAGCCGCCGTCGCCATAGCCGTCATAGTCGGTCGGTCCGAACTCGGTGCCGGCGGCAATCACCAGATCGGCGTCCGCCATCAACGCGCGCACTGCCTTCAGACTTGGGCTGGCCGGCACGCAGAGCGGATGACCATGCAGCAGGCCACGCGCATTGGCGGTCTCGACGACCGGCGCGCCAAGCGTCTCGGCCAGGCGCCGCAGCCCAGCGTCGGCCTTCCTTGCCCCGCCACCGGCGAGGATCAGCGGCCGGCGCGCCGCCTTGATGAGCTTTGCCGCTTCGGCGACCGCCGCCGCGTCCGGGGCGGGCGGCGCCGCGTTGCTCAGCGCTGCCGCGATATCGTCGGCGGGCTTCACCATGACGTCGGTGGGGATCTCGATATGGACCGGACCCGGACGTGAGGAGGAGAAAACGGTGAAGGCGCGGGCGAGAGCGCCCGGCAGTTGCCCGGCCTCGGTGACACGCTCGGAAAACAGCGCGACCTTTTCCATCATGCCGCGCTGATCCGGCAGCTCATGCAGGAAGCCCAACCCCTTGCCCAGCGTATCGGTTGCGTTGACGCCGGAGATCACCAGCATCGGCACCGAATCGGCGCGTGCCTGGCCCATGGCGGTGATGGTGTTGGTCAGCCCTGGTCCGGTGATGACGAAGGCGACGCCCGGCCGGCCGCCGGCGCGCGCATAACCATCGGCCATGAAGCCAGCCCCCTGCTCGTGGCGCGGCGTGACGTGGCGGATCCTCGAGCGCGCCAGGCCGCGATAGAGCTCGACCGTATGCACGCCTGGAATGCCGAAGACGGTGTCGACGCCATGCGCTTCGAGCAGGGTGATGAGCGCTTCGCCGATGGTAGTCATCGCATTTCCTTCCTTTTGTTTCTTACGCAATTACGGACGGAAAGTTACGGCGAAGTGGCCGAACCCAACCGCTTCTCATTTTTCCTGGAATTGCTCCAGCGCCGCGAGGCCGAGTTCGGCCTCGACGGCCTTGATGCCGATCGCCGCCAACTCACCGGGCGAGAACATCTCGCCGGCCAGGCAGCCTTCGATCCAGAGCCCGTCGATGATCGCATTGATCGCAATGGCATGGTGGCGCAGCTTGCCTGCATCCGGCTTGCGCCGGTCGGCGGCGAGCACTTCGGCCACGACCGCTTCCACCTCGTTGCGAAAGCCAAGGTAGCCTTCGCGGTGGGCACGGGCGAGCGTCGGATCCGCATTGGCGCGGCCAAGGAAGGTTGCCCAGAGCGAAAACACCCGCTGGTCGATGATCGGCGCATTGAGGTTGGCGGTGACGAAAGCCGCGAGGCGTTGGCGCGGCGAGGCGTCTTCCATGACCAATGCCGCTTTCGCCTGTTCGGTCATGCGGCCGACCAGCGCCGTATAGGCTTCCTGCAGCAATTCTTCCTTGCCGGGGAAATAGTGCCGGATCAGTCCGGCGGTGACGCCGGCGCGCAAGGCGATGGTACGCAAGGTGGCGCCCTGAAGGCCATGTTCCGCCACGCTGTCGAGCGTCGCATCGATCAGATCCTGCCGCCGCCGCTCCTCGCCCTCGCGACGGAACTTGCGGCGCGCATTCATTGGCGCAGGATCGGCCGCGTCAAGCATGTCGGCCCGCCTTCGCAGGCGATGCAGAGCGCGTCCGCCTCGAATATCTCAACCGTGCAGCCGGCGGCTTCCATCGCGGCCTTGGTCCTGGGAAAACCTGCAACGGCGATGACCTTGTGCGGGCTGGTCGGCAGCACGTTCAGGCTGAGGCCGTTGGAAGCGGCGAACTCTTCGGCATCGCCTTCGACCAGCCGGATGCCGCGCGCCTTCAGCATCTGATAGAACGGGGCCGGCAGAAGCGGCGAATAGACCAGGGCGAGGTCGTCGGCCAGCGGGCTGATCACCGACATCAGATGCAGGCACGCCTCTTCGCCCTGCCACAGCGGCAGATCGAAGCCGTAGACGGAAACGCCCAGCGGCGTCAGCAGGTTGGAAACCTGCTGGATGCCTTCTTGGTTGGAGCGCACACCGCGCCCGATCGCCAGCGTGCGGGCATCCACCCATACGCAGTCACCGCCTTCGACCTGACCAGGCGCCTCGACCCGGCCGAGGACCGGAATGCCCAGTCGCTTGTAGGTTTCCTCATGCAACGAGGGCTCGCGGGCGCGCAATGGCTTGCCCATGGACAGGATCAGCGCGCCGCGGTCGGTCATCAGCGACGGGTCATGCGTGAACACCGAATCCGAAAGGCCGTCGGCCGTGTCCTCGATCCATTCGATTTCGGCGCCGGAAGCCGCCACCAGTTCGGCAAGGAGCGCATGCTGCGAAGCGGCCTTCGCCGGGTTGAATCCCGGGCCATAGTGCCAGACAGCCCTGTCGGCGTCGCGCATGGCGTTGGCCGCCGACCGCATCAGCACGCGCCGCAGCGGCGCCGCCATGGACTGTGATCCGAAAGCGCTCATCGATGCCCTTTTAAGATGAAAAAAATCGTGAAAATTTCATGAAAGGCTATTTATACACTTGCGCAACAAGGCCGCAAGTGCCGTAATGAGCGGGATTGACGGGCTCGCGCTGTCGGGTCCATGCTGAAGTCTGGAGCGGGCAGGACAGCGTATGTTGATTAGCCGGATGGACGTTCGACGACCTGCATTCGACCATGGAAAGGTCGCCCGGTGAGCGTGGCGGACGCTGCCGCAGTCCAGTCAGGCAAGGCGCAGAACGGCGCCGCCGAAGCCATCCATGTCGAAAACCTGCATAAGAAATTCGGCCAGCTGCACGTGCTGAAGGGCGTTTCGCTGTCGGCGCGCGACGGTGAGGTGGTTGCCATCATCGGCGGCTCCGGCTCCGGCAAGTCGACCCTGCTGCGCTGCATCAACTGCCTGGAGAACCCGACCAGCGGCATCATCCGGGTCAATGGCGAGGAGATCAGGCTCAAGGCCGACAGCCACGGCCATACCGTTCCGGCCGACCGCAGGCAGATCGAGCGTATCCGATCGAGGCTCGGCATGGTCTTCCAGAATTTCAACCTGTGGAGCCACATGACGCTGATCGAGAACGTCATCGAGGTTCCGGTGCATGTGCTGGGCGTCAAGCGCGACGAAGCGATCGCCCAGGCCGAGAAGCTGCTCGCCCGCGTCGGGCTGGCGGAAAAGCGCGACGTCTATCCGGCCTTCCTGTCCGGCGGCCAGCAGCAGCGGGCCGCGATCGCCCGCGCGCTGGCGATCAATCCGCGCGTCATGCTGTTCGACGAACCGACGTCCGCACTCGATCCCGAACTGGTCGGCGAGGTGCTGAAAGTCATCGGCGTTCTGGCGCGCGAGGGGCGCACCATGGTGCTGGTGACACATGAAATGAAGTTCGCCCGCGAGGTCGCGACGCATGTCGTCTATCTCTACAACGGGCTGGTCGAGGAAGAAGGTCCGCCGGAACAGCTGTTCGGCGCGCCAAAATCCGAAAGGCTCAAGCAATTCCTCCGCAATGTCGGCTAGGTGCCGGCATCAAGCGGAGCGAAAAACCGGGAACAACAACAAACTGGGAGTCCTGAAATGAAGACTGTTGTCAAGACATTCGCCGCCGCGCTGCTTCTCGGCGTCGCGGCGATGGGTGGCGCGGCCAAGGCCGAGCAGGTCAAGATCGGCGTCGCCGCCGAACCCTATCCGCCCTTCACCTCGCCCGACGCCTCGGGCAAATGGGTGGGCTGGGAGATCGACTTCGTCGACGCCGTCTGCGCCGAAGAGAAACTCGACTGCGTCATCACGCCGGTTGCCTGGGATGGCATCATCCCGGCGCTGACCACCAAGAAGATCGACGCCATCGTCTCTTCCATGTCGATCACCGACGAGCGCAAGAAGACGATCGACTTCTCGGACAAGTACTACAACACCCCGACCGCGATCATCGGACCGAAGGACCAGAAGTTCGGCTCCACGCCGGACGATCTCAAGGGCAAGGTGATCGGCGTCCAGGTCTCGACCGTGCATGCCGTGTACGCCAAGAAGCATTTCGCCGGCGCACAGGAGATCAAGGAATACCAGACCCAGGACGAAGCCAACCAGGATCTGGCCGCCGGCCGTATCGACGCGGTGCAGGCCGACTCGATCGCGCTCGGCGAGTTCCTGAAGTCGGACCAGGGCAAGGCCTGCTGCGACCTGAAGGGCATGGTGGCCCCGGACGATGAGGTGCTTGGACCGGGCGTCGGCGCCGGTATCCGCAAGGAAGACACCGCGCTCAAGGAAAAATTCAACGCCGGCATCAAGGCGATCCGCGCCAACGGCAAATATGACGAGATCTCGAAGAAGTATTTCGACTTCGACATCTATGGCGGCGCCACGCAGTCGAACTGAGTCCTCTTGCAATGAGTGAGGGCATGGCGTCCGCGCCATGCCCGACCTTGCCACGCATGCGCGCCGCCGACCTTGCCCTCGGTGGCTTGCCAGCAATCCGGGGGCGAAGCTGATCGACGTCTTTCTTCCGGCCTCCGCGGCCGGCTTCATGGAACTCCTGTCGCCCGTGGCGCCCGGCTGGGGCGGCACGCTGCTGGTCGGCCTGCTGCATTCGGTCGAGATCGCCATCGGCGCCACCTGCCTCGGCCTCATGATCGGCACCGCCGGCGCCTTCGGCAAGCTCTATGGCGGCCCGGTGACGCGCGACCTGCTCGCGGTCTACACGACCGTCGTGCGCGCCGTGCCGGAACTGGTGTTGATCCTGCTGCTCTATTACGCCGGCACCGACCTCATCAACCAGGTGCTGACGGCGATAGGCTACAGCCGTGTCGACATCAGCGGGCTCGCGGCCGGCATTTTCGTGCTGGGGTTCGTCCAGGGCGCCTATTCGACCGAAGTCATCCGCGGCGCCATCCTCGCCATCCCGCAAGGCCAGATCGAGGCCGCCCGCGCCTACGGCATGTCGCCGGGCCTGATGCTGCGACGCATCACGCTGCCGGCGATGCTGCCCTTCGCCATCCCCGGCCTGGCGAATCTGTGGCTCATCGCCACCAAGGACACCGCGCTGCTTGCCGTCGTCGGTTTCTTCGAACTCACCCTTGCAACGCGCCAGGCGGCCGGCGTGACCAAGGCCTACCTTCTTTTCTACCTTGCGGCCGGCGCGCTCTATCTCGCGCTCTCGCTGTTCTCCAACCTGATCATCGGCCGCGTCGAGGCCTGGTCGCGGCGCGGCATGCCCTCCGTCAGGGAGGCGCGCTGATGTCGGCCGAAGCCTCCGCGATCAACATGGCGGCGCGCGCCTCGATCTGGCTCAAACCGCACCGCATCGTGCTGATCCTGATCGCGCTGGCGCTGGTGCTCTGCGCCGCCTTCTTCATGCGCTGGGACTGGCTGCCGCAATATTGGGAAATGGGCCTGATGGGCATATGGCGGGCGCTTTGGATCCTCGCCGTCACCTGCGCGCTGGGCTTTGCGCTGGCCGTGCCGCTCGGGCTCGCCCAGGCAGGCGGACCGATCTGGTTTTCGGCACCGGCGAAGGTCTTCTGCACCATCATCCGGGGCACGCCGCTGCTCCTGCAGCTCTGGCTGCTCTATTACGGCCTCGGCTCGATCTTTCCGCAATATCCGTGGATCCGTGAATCCTGGCTTTGGCCGTATCTCCGGCAGGCCTGGCCGTATGGCGTGGTGGCGCTGACCTTGTCTTTCGCCGGCTATGAGGGTGAAGTGATGCGCGGCGCCTTCGCCGGCGTGCCGCGCGGACAGTTGGAGGCCGCCCGCGCGTTCGGCATGAGCCGTTGGAAAATCTTCCGGCGCATCTGGTTGCCGCAGGCCTTCTACCGGGCGCTGCCGACGCTGACCGGCGAGACCGTGCTGCAGCTGAAGTCGACCCCGCTGGTGGCGACGATCAGCGTCATCGATATCTTCGCCGTCTCCTCCAAGGTGCGCCAGGACACCTACCTGACCTATGAGCCTTTGCTGCTCTTGGCGCTGATCTATATGACGATCACCGGCATCCTGGTCTTCGTCTTCAGTCGGATCGAGGGTCGGATTCCGGTCAAGATCGGGTAAGTGAGTCGTGAATAGTGAGTGGTGAGCAGTGGGCTGCTTGCTGGTTTTCCCCTACTGACTACTCCCTACTTTCCTACTCACTCAGGAGCAGCCCTGATGCAACTCACTCTCGACCAGGCAACGGGCCTATGCCGGATGGCGGCGCTCGGCGCCGGCGCCAACGAAGAAGCGGCGCAGTCGCTCACCGCCTCGATCATCGCCGCGGAGGCCGAAGGCCTGTCGGCGGTGGGGCTGTCGCATTTCATCGATTATCTGGAAGCGCTCGAAGCCGGCCGCATCGACGGCAACGCCGATCCGGCGATCACCCGACCGGCGCTCGCCGTCTATCTTTCGGATGCGCGCGGCGGACTTGCCCACACCGGCTTCGACCGCACGATCGACGATCTGGTCAAGGCAGCAAAACTGTTCGGCGTCTCGATCTTCTCGCAAAAGAATGCCTATACATGCGGCGCGCTCGGCTATTTCACCGGGCGGCTCGCCGAGCAGGGGCTGGTGTCCTTCGCCGCCACCAACGGGCCGGCGGTGCTTGCCGGTTCAGGTTCGGTCAAGCCGGTCTATTGCACCAATCCGATGTCCTTTGCATCGCCCGCCGCCGACGGGCCGCCGCTGGTGATCGACCAGTCGTCGAGCGCGACCGCCTTCGTCAACATCCGCAAGGCGGCCGAGGACGGCAAGACGATCCCCGAAGGCTGGGCGCTGGATGCCAGCGGCAACCCGACCACCGATCCGGCGGCGGCGATGAAGGGCGCCATGCTTGCCTTCGGCGGCCAGCGCGGCGCCAACATCGCCTTGATGGTCGAGGTGCTGGCGGCCGGCATTTCGGGCGCCAACTGGTCGCTCGACGCGCCCTGGTTCACCGGCGGGCCGGACAGCCCCGGCACCGGCCTTTTCGTTCTCGCCATCGAACCCAAGCTGCTCGACCCGGAATTCGAGCAGCGCATGAAGGACCAGTTCGACCGGCTGCGGCGGCGCTATGGCGTGCATATCCCCGGCCGCTCCCGCGCCGAGGCCGCCGAGAAGGCAAAGGCGCGCGGCATCACCACGTCCAGGGCGGTCGTGCAGCGCATTTCCGAATTCGCCGAGCGTTACTCGGCCTGATTTTCCTCTCCGCGAGTGAACCTTTTCTCGCCCTGCAACGACCAATCTCCGGCACCCCACGCCGCGAGCCGCCCGGTTGGCTTCGTCTGGCTCGCGGTTGGCGGCGCCGCGCCGGGCGTTCAGGGCGGGGTGGGCGTGCTTGCTTCACGCCGCCTTGATACCGTCTCAGGTCAGGCCGCCTCGCTGGACCCTGTTTCGGCGCGGACGCTGCCCGGAAAACCCCGCTACTGAACTGACCCCCGAAGGTTGTGTCCAACTTTCGGGGGTCAGTTCATACGGCGGGGTTTTCTGTTTTCTTCGAACGCAGCAGGAGGGGCATTCTGGGCAAGTCCGAAAACAACGCAATGGCGACCTCCGGTCGCTCTTTGCCTTTGGCGAGAAACGGATTAAGAAACGGCTTCAGCCAAGCACTCGCGCGGAGCCAGTCATGACCGAAATCCTGCAGACCCCCAAGCTCGTCGTCGTCTTCGGCGGCTCGGGCTTCGTCGGTCGCCATGTCGTGCGGGCGCTGGCCAAGCGCGGCTACCGCATCCGGGTCGCCTGCCGGCGGCCCGACCTTGCCGGCCATGTGCAGCCGCTCGGCAATGTCGGCCAGATCCAGCCGGTGCAGGCCAATGTGCGCGTGCGCTGGTCGGTAGACCGCGCCGTGCAGGGCGCCGACCATGTCGTCAACCTCGTCGCCATCCTGCATGAGACCGGCCGCCAGAAATTCGGCGCCGTGCACGATTTCGGGGCGCGCGCCGTCGCCGAGGCCGCGCGCTCGGTCGGCGCCGGCCTCACTCACATCTCGGCACTCGGCGCCGATCTCAAGTCGCCGTCCGACTATGCCCGCACCAAGGCGCTCGGCGAGAAAGCCGTGTTCGACACGATCGGCGATGCCGTCATCTTGCGGCCGTCGATCAATTTCGGGCCGGAGGACGGTTTCTTCAACCGCTTCGCCAACATGGCGCGTTATTCGCCCGTGCTGCCGCTGATCGGCGGCGGGCAAACCAAGTTCCAGCCGGTCTATGTCGGCGACGTCGCCGAAGCGGTGGCGCGTTCGGTCGACGGCAAGATCGAGGGCGGCCGGATCTACGAGCTCGGCGGGCCGCAGGTGCTGACCTTCAAGCAATGCATGGAAGAGCTGCTGATGGTCGTCGAACGCCGCCGCCTCCTGGTGCCGGTGCCGTTCTGGGTGGCGAACATCCAGGCCTCGATCCTGCAGCTGCTGCCCAATCCGCTCTTGACCAAGGACCAGGTCATGCAGTTGCGCGAGCACAACGTCGTTTCGGACGAAGCCGCCAAGGCCGCCAGGACGCTGACCGGCCTCGGCATCCAGCCGCAGGCGATCGCCACCATCCTGCCCAGCTATCTCTGGCGCTTCCGCGCGGCCGGCCAGTTTCAGCAGCGCCGGCCGATCGCCGACCGATAGTCGAAACCCTAGATGCGGCGGGAAACCTGCATCGGCAGGCCGCCCTGCGGTTGCGTGGTGAGCTTCTGCACCGGCCATGGCCGGGTCTCAGGAGTCACGTCGAACCGGAAGCGCGACAGCAGGATCGCCAGGGCGATGATCGCCTCCTGCATGGCGAAGCTGGCGCCGATGCAGACGCGCGGCCCGGCGCCGAACGGCAGGTACTGGAACCGGTCGATCCTGTCGCGGTTTTCCGGATGGAAGCGCTCCGGCAGGAAGGCGTTCGGCCTGTCCCAGAGCTTGCGGTGGCGATGCACGACCCACGGCATCACCAGCACAGCGGCGTATTGCGGAATGTACAACCCGTTCCAGGTCTCCGGCTCGATCGGCTCGCGGTTGATCGAGGGCGCCGGCGGGTAGAGCCTCAGCGCCTCCTCGAAAGCGGCGCGGGTAAGCGGCATGGCATCCAGCCATTTCGTCGGATCGGGCTCGCGCGCCAGCACGGCGTCGATCTCCCGCTCGACCTTGTCGCGTTCCCAGGGCGCCCCGGCGAGGCAATAGATCGTCCAGCCCAGCGCCCGCGCGGTCGTCTCGTGGCCGGCGCCGATGAAGGTGATGATGTTGTCCTCGACTTCGGCGCGCGTCAGTCCGTCCGGCCCCTCGGCGCGCAGCAGAAGCGTGAGGAAATCCTGCGGCACGCCGTCGGGATCGCGCTTCATCCGCTCTTCGCGCATCCTCACCGTGCCGGCGACGATGTTGCGGAAATAGGCCATGGTCTTGCGGCCGCGGATGCGGGTGAGACGCGGCAGCCATTCCGGCGCGCGCAACAGGTCGAGCGGATCGACGCGGCCCATCGTCTCGAACAGGCGATCGATCTCCTTGGCGAAGCTGCCGGGCTCGCCGGCGATCTCGCCGGAAAACAGCGTCTCGGCCAGAATGTCATAGGTGAGCAGCGTCATGTCATGGGCGACATCGGTCGTGCCGCCGGCCTCGTAGCGGGTGGCGAACTCCAGCGTGCGTCTCAGCATCGGCTCGGCGAAGCCGAAGATGTGGCGCGGCGTGAACACCGGCGCCATCGCCTTGCGCGAGCGCTTCCAGACCTCGCCCTCGGCGGTCAGCAGTCCGTCGCGCAAGATCGGCCGCAGCACCAGCTGGCGCACGGTCGCCATCTTGTAGTTCCTGGCGTTGTCGACCAGCACGTGGCGGATGAGGCCCGGATCGTTGGCGACCACCAGCGGTCCACCGACGCCGGTGACCGAAATCCACGGCTCGTTGTAGGTGTGCTCGCCCCATAATTCGAGCGGGTTGCGGTAGATGATACGCATCATCTCCAGCGTCGAAGGCGGCTTTGTGCGCGGCGTCGGCGCCGGCGGCACGAAGGGGGCGGGCTTGGTGTCCATGAAGCGTGCTCCGCTGACAGCGCCGAATGTAGTGTCCGATGAAGCGGACGTCCATGTGACCGAGCGGCCCGGCGCCTCGCCGGAATGTGAACGACGTCCGCCGATGCCTGCTTGTTGTGGGTGGAGGCTTGCTTTAGTCACCAACGGATACCGTCAAGCAAGGAGCCCCAAGTGAAGCAACGCCTGGACATCATCATCGGCAGCACGCGGCCGGGACGCGCCGGCCCAATCTTCGGCGAATGGCTGGAGGGCTTCGCCCGCGAGCACGGCAAGTTCGAGCCGGTGCTGACCGACATCGCGGCGTTCAACTTGCCGATGCTGGACGAGCCGCACCATCCGCGCCTGCGCAAATACGAGAACGACCACACCAAGGCCTGGTCGAAGGCGATCGATGCCGCCGATGCCTTCGTGTTCGTCGCGCCGGAGTATAACTACTTCGTAGCGCCCGCGATCGTGAACGCCATCGACTACCTGGTCTATGAATGGCGCTACAAGCCGGCGGCGATCTTCAGCTATGGCGGCGTGTCAGGCGGCCTGCGCGCGGCGCAGGCCTTGAAGCCGTTGCTCACCTCCGTCGGCGTCATGCCGATCCCGGAGGGCGTGGCACTGCCCGCTTATGCGACGCTGCTCGACCAGAACCGTGCATTTCAACCGAGCGAACAGGTGCAGGGAGGCGCCAGGACGATGCTGGACGAACTGTCCCGATGGGGCGAGGCGCTGAAGACGTTGCGTGCCGCCGGATAGGCGCGAGGCTCCCCGCGAAGACACTTGCGAGGCCGCGCTTCGGCACGGCTTTCACTGTCGGACGTCCCAATGCGCTCGCCAGCATCTCGCGCGGACGTGACGGGGTCGCTCGCCAAGCCGGCAAAATGGCCGCAAACCTTGGAAAAGCAACCGTTTGCGCCTATATCTAGGACATCAAAACGGCGCGATTCGGGGCCATTTTTCCGCGCTGTACCAGCGGCATCAATCAGACAGGTTTTCATGAGCGACCAGACCGAAAGCGCCAATGGCGCGGAAGCCGAGTACGGCGCCGATTCCATCAAGGTTTTGAAGGGGTTGGATGCCGTGCGCAAGCGGCCGGGCATGTATATCGGCGACACCGATGACGGCTCGGGCCTGCATCACATGGTCTATGAGGTGGTGGACAACGCCATCGACGAGGCGCTGGCCGGCCACGCCGACCTCGTCTCAGTGACGCTCAACCCCGACGGTTCCGTCACCGTGATCGACAATGGCCGCGGCATTCCCACCGATATCCACCCCTCAGAGGGCGTTTCGGCAGCCGAAGTGATCATGACGCAGCTGCATGCCGGCGGCAAATTCGACCAGAACTCCTACAAGGTCTCGGGCGGTCTGCACGGCGTCGGCGTCTCGGTGGTCAATGCGCTTTCGGCATGGCTGAAGATCAAGGTCCGCCGCAACGGCGAGATCTTCGAGATGAGCTTCACGCACGGCAATGCCGACGCGCCGCTGAAGGTGACCGGAAGCTACGAGCAGGACAAGCGCCCGGGCACCTATGAGGGCCGCAGCGGCAGCGAAATCACGTTCTTCCCGTCGGCCGAGACCTTCACCATGGTCGAGTTCGACTACAGCACGCTGGAGCATCGACTGCGCGAGCTTGCCTTCCTCAATTCCGGCGTGCGCATCGTGCTGACCGACGCCCGCCATGCCGACATCGTGCGCCATGAGCTGCATTACGACGGCGGCCTGGAGGAGTTCGTCAAATATCTCGACCGGGTGAAGAAGCCGCTGATCGAGACGCCGATCGCCATCCGCGCCGAGCGCGACGGCATTACTGTCGAAGTCGCGATGTGGTGGAACGACAGCTACCACGAGAATGTGCTGGCCTTCACCAACAACATCCCGCAGCGCGACGGCGGCACGCATCTGGCGGGCTTTCGCGCGGCGCTGACCAGGCAGGTCACCGGCTACGGCGAATCGTCCGGCCAGACCAAGAAGGAAAAGGTATCGCTGACCGGCGACGATTGCCGCGAAGGTCTGACCGCGGTCCTCTCGGTCAAGGTGCCGGACCCGAAATTCTCCTCGCAGACCAAGGACAAGCTGGTCTCGTCCGAGGTTCGCCCGGTGGTGGAAAGCCTGGTCAACGAGGCGCTCGGCACCTGGCTGGAAGAACATCCCGCCGAAGGCAAGGTCGTGGTCGAGAAAGTGATCCAGGCGGCCGCGGCGCGCGAGGCCGCGCGCAAGGCGCGCGACATCACGCGCAAGAGCTCGCTCGGCGTCACCTCGCTGCCCGGCAAGCTCGCCGACTGCCAGGAGCGCGACCCGGCCAAGTCCGAAATCTTCATCGTCGAGGGTGACTCGGCCGGCGGCTCGGCCAAGGGCGGGCGCTCGCGCCAGAACCAGGCGATCCTGCCGCTGCGCGGCAAGATCCTGAATGTCGAGCGCGCGCGCTTCGACCGCATGCTCTCCTCCGACATGATCGGCACGCTGATCACCGCGCTCGGCACCTCGATCGGCAAGGACGAGTTCAACGCCGACAAGCTGCGCTACCACAAGATCATCCTGATGACCGACGCCGACGTCGACGGCGCCCACATCCGCACGCTGCTGCTCACCTTCTTCTTCCGGCAGATGCCGGAGCTGATCGAGCGCGGCCATCTCTACATCGCCCAGCCGCCGCTCTACAAAGTGACCCGGGGCAAGAGCTCGCAATACCTCAAGGACGAAAACGCCTATGAGGAATACCTGATCGAGTCCGGGCTGGACGAGGCTTCGCTGACGCTCGCCTCCGGCGAGGTGCGGACAGGCCAGGATCTGCGCAGCGCCATCGACGACGCAATTGCCGTGCGCCAGCTGATCAACGGGCTGCACACGCGCTACAACCGCAGCGTCGTCGAGCAGGCGGCGATCGCCGGCGCGCTCAACGCCGATGTGCTTGCCGATCTCGGCCGCGCCAATGCGATGGCCGAGCGCGTCGCCGGGCGGCTCGATATGATCGCCGAAGAGACCGAGCGCGGCTGGACCGGGCGCCTGTCGGCCTCCAATGACGGCTCCGGCGGCTATGTGTTCGAGCGCACCGTGCGCGGCGTGAAGGACGTGGCACAGCTCGATGCCGGGCTGATCGCTTCGGCCGATGCGCGCCAGCTCGACCGCTATGCCTCGCGCCTCGCGGAAGTCTATGGCGAGCAGCCGACCTTGCGCCGCAAGGAAAGCTCCGAACTGCTTTCGGGACCGCTGGCGCTGCTCAACGCAGTGTTCGCCACCGGCCGCAGGGGCCTGACCATGCAGCGCTACAAGGGCCTTGGCGAGATGAACGCCGAGCAGCTCTGGGAAACGACGCTCGATCCGAACGTGCGCTCGCTGCTGCAGGTCAAGGTCAATGACGCGACCGACGCCGACTCGCTGTTCTCGCGGCTGATGGGCGACGAGGTGGAGCCGCGGCGCGAATTCATCCAGGATAATGCGCTGTCGGTGGCCAATCTGGATATTTGAGACCGTAGCGATGCTCTAAAGAAGCTTGCCAAAGCGGCGTTCAGCAGCGCCGCCTGACCACGATCCACTCCGACGATATAGCTCGTGAAATTGGTCGCACCGTTGCCGATGCGGCGATTCTAGCCAGGGGCTCCAGGCGATGAAATAGCCTCATGGCCTCCTTCCGGCTGTCTGTTCCGGCCACCGATCCGGCAAGTGGTCCTCTATTCCGGCATTCCAAGGCTTCTCAGCGCGTTTTCGTGTCGGTCGAGAATTTCAGCTCTAAAGGGCATCGAGTCGCGAACCGCCCGCAAGGTGAGCTCCGGATATTCGCGCTGACAACGCACCATTTGCTGCCGGGCTTCGTCGAGGCGTCCCGCTTCGACAAGGGCCGGCATCAGCGTACGCAGTATCCACAAGGCATTCGGATGCTCCGCCAGGATACGCAGATACAGGTCCGCCGCCTGACCGGGCCGCCTGGCGCTGAAATGCACGACAGCCAGGCCCAAGTGACAGGTATAAACCATGGGATCGAACGGCCCCAGTCGCAGCGACCGCTCGAAGCATTCCGCCGCCCGCTCGACCTCGTCTCTGTAGGCTGCAACCCACCCGCTCCTGTTCCAGGCGAAGGCCGAATTGGGATCGATCGAACACGCCTTTTCAAGCAGCGCGCCTGCGGTGACGAAATTGCCCGACACGGTGTGGGCAGCGCCGAGCACGGCCAGGGAAAATGGATCGTCACCGTTGAGTTCGGCAGATCGCTCCGCCAGCCACAGCGCACGGCGCCGGTCGGCCTCTGGCGAGGTCGACCAACTGTAGATCTTGCGCTGCGCATGACACCAGGACAGCAGGGACAGAGCCAGCGGATAATCGGGATCGCCCAGCAAAGCCTTCTCAAGCGTCTCGATGGCGATCGCATTGTCCTGGCGGCCGAGCGCCCAGACATGCGGCAGACTGCGCATCACCAGATCGTAGGTTTGCAGGTCGCCCGGCCGCTTGCGGCGCGCACGCTCGATTTCCGCCATCTGGATTGACGGCAGAATCGCGCCTGCGACACCCGCCGTCACATTGTCCTGCAGCGCGAACGCATCCGCGATGTCACCTTTGAAACCTTCCGCCCAGATTAGACTGCCGGTCTCTGCCTCGACCAGCCGCGCCGAGATGCGGATCTGGTCGAGATGCCGGCGCACGCTTCCTTCCAGCACGTAGCGGACGCCGAGCTCGCGGCCGATGCGCGGCAGATCAAGCGCCTGGCCTCGGTAAGCAAAGGCCGAGTTGCGCGAGATGACGAACAGGCCGCGAATGCGCGCTAGCGCCGCCGTGATCTCCTCTACCGTGCCGTCGGCGAAGTAGGATTGCTCGGGGTCCGATGACAGGTTCTCGAATGGAAGCACGACGAGCGACGGCTTGTCGGGGAGCTGAGGCGACGGACGCGCATCGACGGCTGGCGGTCCCTCCAGCACTTCGCCGGGGAACATGTAGCCGCGGCGCGGCATGGTGCGGATCAGCGTCTGCGCTTTGTCGCCTAGCGCGCGGCGGATGTCGCTGATGCATTGGGTGAGCGAATCTTCGGTGACGATCACGTCGCTCCACACCGCATGCAGAAGCTCGTCCTTCGGCACCAGCCGGCCGGCGTTGCGGATAAGAAAAATCAGCAGATCGAGCGATTTCGGTCGCAGCGCGATCTCGCCTGAACCGTCGCGCAACACTCCGGCGCGCGTGTCGAGGCTGAAGCCGGCGAAGCTGTAGATCGGCTGTGGCTCGACGTTCATCGCGACTGTCTGATCCTCAGAATTTTCAGAGCTTCGTCAGTACTCTTTCAGGCCGCTTTCCGGACAAGTATCTCGAAACGGCGCAATCTCGCACTCAACGATGAAGGTGGCAAGAAACCCAAGCCGCAACGCGTGGGCAAGATCGCTGCAACCGGTGCGCAGGCCAAGGCCGCGCCGAATGCCGGCGATCGCAACAGGAGGCAACCATGTCGAGCACGGAGACAAACGCCATGACAACGACCGATCATTCGATTGGTGCCGAAACCGGCTACCGGCGGCACGCTCTCGTCTCGCTTTTCCGGATGTACGAGGCGGTGAAATGGACGCTGTTGTGGCTGCCACGGTTCTGGAAGGCGCGCAGCCAGCTCGCATGTCTGGCCGCCATGAGCGAATGCGAGCGTCGCGATATCGGCCTTACCAGCTGCGATCTCGAGAACGCCTTTGCCTTGCCGGTCGACCGCGACCCGACAGAAATGCTGGCGCAGGTGGCGACAGACCGCCGCCTTCGCCGCGAACACTGATTGGAGAGCGGCCAGGTTTCGGCTGCGCCTTGAGCATTCGCCACGGAGTAGACCTGAGTGTCTGCGCCGTGGGCTGCTCGTGACGCATCGGCACCGAGGCCATCCGATCAACGAAAAACCACGGCCTGTCGCTGCCGGGCTTTTCTGTTTCGGTCAGTCGGCCACAGTCGCCTCAGTGATCAAACGCCTTGACGATTTCCTCGGTCATCTTCTTGGCGTCGCCCAATAGCATCATGGTGCCGTCCTTGTAGAACAGCGTGTTGTCGATGCCGGCGTAGCCGGAGCCGAGCGAGCGCTTGACGAACAGGCAGGTGCGGGCCTTGTCGACGTCGAGGATCGGCATGCCGTAGATCGGCGAGGACTTGTCGTCGCGCGCGGACGGGTTGGTGACGTCGTTGGCGCCGATGACATAGGCGACGTCGGCCTGCGCGAACTCGGAGTTGATGTCCTCCAGCTCGAACACCTCGTCGTAAGGCACGTTGGCCTCGGCCAAGAGCACGTTCATGTGGCCGGGCATGCGGCCGGCGACCGGATGGATGGCGTATTTCACCTCGACGCCGGCGGCCTTGAGCTTGTCGGCCATTTCGCGCAGCGCGTGCTGCGCCTGGGCGACCGCCATGCCGTAGCCGGGCACGATGATGACCTTCTGCGCGTTCATCATCAGATAGGCGGCGTCATCGGCCGAGCCCTGCTTGACGGTGCGCTCGATGCCGTCGTCGGCAACCGCGGCCGTCTCGCCGCCGAAGCCGCCGAGGATGACCGAGATGAAGGAGCGGTTCATGCCCTTGCACATGATGTAGGACAGGATCGCGCCGGACGAGCCGACCAGCGCGCCGGTGATGATCAGCGCCAGATTGCCGAGGGTGAAACCAAGCGCGGCAGCCGCCCAGCCCGAGTAGGAATTCAGCATCGACACCACGACCGGCATGTCGGCGCCGCCGATCGGGATGATCAAGAGCACGCCGAGCACCAGCGAGGCGGCGACGATCAGCCAGAAGACGAGCTTCGATTCCGTGGTGACCAACAGCACGATCAGCACCACCAACGCAATGCCGAGCGCGATGTTGATGAGATGTCGGCCGCCGATCATGATCGGCTTGCCGGACATGCGGCCGTCGAGCTTGAGGAAGGCGATGACCGAGCCGGTGAAGGTGATGGCGCCGATGGCTACGCCCAGGCTCATTTCGACCAGCGCCTGCGCATGGATGTCGCCCGCCGTGCCGATGCCGAAGCTCTCCGGCGCGTACATGGCGGCAGCCGCCACCATCACGGCGGCGAAGCCGACGAGCGAGTGGAAGGCGGCGACCAGCTGCGGCATCGAGGTCATGGCGATGCGGCGCGCGGTGACCGCGCCGATGCCGCCACCGATGGCCAGCCCGAGCACGATCCAGCCGAAACGGCCGACCGAGGGAGCCAAAGGCAAAGCCAATGCCAGCGTGGTGGCGATAGCGATCGCCATACCGGTCATGCCGAAGAGATTGCCTCGCCGGCTGGTGGTGGGATGCGACAGCCCGCGCAGCGCCAGGATGAACAGGATGCCGGAGACGAGATAGAGGAAGGAAGCCAGATTGACGGTCACGTCACTTTTCCTTCTTCTTGTACATGGCGAGCATGCGCTGGGTGACCAGGAAGCCGCCGAAGATGTTGACCGAGACCAGCACCAGGGCGACGAAACCGAAGCCGGCGGCGAGCCCGGAGGCCGAGATGCCGACGGCGAGCAGCGCGCCGACGACAATGACCGATGAAATGGCGTTGGTGACGGCCATCAGCGGTGTGTGCAGCGCCGGCGTCACCGACCAGACGACATAATAGCCGACGAAGATCGCCAGCACGAAGATGGCGAGTTGGAAGACGAAGGGATCGACGGCGCCACCGGACAGCGCGTGCGCGGCGTTACCGGCAGCCTCGCCTGCGGGCGCGTTGGCAAGATCCTGCACCGCAAGGCGAACGGCGGCAGTCGCCTGATCGAGTTGGTCGAGGGCTTTCTGCAAGGCGTCCATCACGCGGTCCCCTTAGGCTTGGCTGCGGACTTCTTCTTCGGCGCCGGTCTGACGTCGGCGACCATGCTCGTCGCCGGAATGGCCGCCGGCTCGGTGCGCGGCTCTTCCGCCGCCTTGGCGAAGGCAGGATGCACCACCTTGCCGCCGTCGGTCAGCATGGTCGCCTTGACCAGCTCATCGTCGCGCTTGATGGCAAGCTGCTTGGTCGTCTTGTCGACCATCGTCTCGAGGAAGGCGTAGAGGTTCTTGGCGTAGAGCAGCGAGGCGGATGCGGCGACACGGCCCGGCACGTTGAGGTGGCCGACGATCTTGACGCCATTCTCGGTCATCACGACCTTGCCCGGCACCGCGCCCTCGACATTGCCGCCGCGCTCGACGGCGAGGTCGACGATCACCGAGCCCGGCTTCATCGAGGCAACCATGGCGGCCGAGACCAGCTTCGGCGCCGGACGGCCCGGTATCAGCGCGGTGGTGATGACGATGTCCTGCTTGGCGATGTGCTCGGCGGTGAGCGCCGCCTGCTTGGCCTGGTATTCCTTCGACATTTCCTTGGCGTAGCCGCCGGCCGTCTCGGCCGCCTTGAACTCCTCGTCCTCGACCGCCAGAAATTTTGCGCCGAGCGACTGCACCTGCTCCTTCACCGCCGGGCGCACGTCGGTGGCGGTGACGACGGCGCCGAGGCGGCGCGCGGTGGCGATGGCCTGCAGGCCGGCGACGCCGACCCCCATGATGAAGGTCTTTGCCGCCGGCACGGTGCCGGCCGCCGTCATCATCATCGGCAGCGCGCGGTCATATTCGGCGGCGGCATCGATCACCGCCTGGTAGCCGGCGAGGTTGGCCTGCGAGGACAGCACGTCCATCGATTGCGCACGGGTGATGCGCGGCATGAACTCCATGGAAAAGGCGGTGATGCCGGCCTTGGCCATCGCGGCCACCGCGGCATCGTTGCCGTAGGGATCCATGATGGCGATCACGGCGGCGCCCGACTTGTAGCCCTTGAGCTCCGCATCCGTCGGCCGGCGCACTTTCAGCACGACATCGGCCTTCTTGGCGTCGGCCGCCGTTCCGATCGCACCGCCGGCAGCAGTGAAATCCTGGTCGGGGATGCGGGAGCCAAGGCCGGCGCCCTTCTCGACGATCACGTCGAAGCCGAGACCCGCCAGGCGCTTGACCGTCTCCGGCGAGGCCGCGACGCGCGGCTCGTTCGGGTCAACCTCACGAGGGATGAATACTATTTGTCCCACCGGATGATCCTTTCGGCTGGAACCTTGATTGCGCAAGGCGTCGGCCGGACGTCCGGCGACGTCGAGGGCAATGGGCTTGGGAAGTCTACCGCAGAATGAGAGTGCCGGCGGCCATGATCAGGATGAACAGGACGGTCGCCGAGAAGAAGCCGCCGACGAAGAAGCCGAAGGCCATTGCGATAAGGATGGCGGCACAGAACAGCGAGCCGTATTTGGCAAGACCGAGGAAGCCCTTATAGGTACGGTCGTGCTCGGCATAGTCCATTTGCGCGCCCAGCTCGACAGGACCGGTCGGCGTGTGATCAGCCATGGAAGTACCCCTTCGAAAATGCCTTTGAGGCACATAGCGAAAAGCCGAACCAAGAGCAATGGCGCTATTGCCGCACAGCCGGCGACAACAGCCTCAAACGAAAGTTGAAATTGAATGCCGCGGCTGTGTCCACGCGGCCGGCGCGGGATTTCAGCTGGCGAGGTGGGGAAAAAGGCCGAGCAGACCGACAACGATCAGGTAAAGCGCGACGATGTAGTTGAGGAGCCGAGGCATCACCAGGATCAGCACGCCGGCGATCAGCGAGATCAGCGGCGTCAGCGCGAGCGAGTGGATGGTCATGCGGGGATCCTTTCCTGTGACAGGCGCGATCGCCTGGCAGACCGTGGTGCGACCTTGATAACGGCGCAGCCGGCGAAAGGTTCATGGCCTGCGTTCAGGCAGCGGCGCGATAGTATTTCGCCGTCGGCAGAATGGAGAGGGGCGTCAGCCGGTTGATGGCCGGATTGCCGAACATCAGCCGCTGCTCCATCGGCGTCGAATTGTAGAACGGGAACCGCTCGAGCGTGCGGCGCATATTCTCGCCGGCAGGGATCTCGAACAGCGCGATCGGAGCAAGAACGCCCGGGAACTGCTTGGCTTCGCTCTTCTGCACGGCATTGAAGAACCGGGCATAGAAATGAGAATGCTCGACCTTGACCGGGGTCAGCACCGAGTCCTGGCCAAAATAATTGGAGGCCACCATGGCGATCCTGAGCGTCAGGAAAGGCAGAACGCCGGGCGCCGGCGCGGCATCGGGATCGGTTGCGAAGCGGGTGCCGTCGATGAAGGTTTCCCCCCGGGCGAGCCGCGGGAGCAACACTTCCGGATAGGCGTCCACCGAAGGTGAGTATGGCTGTTCACTGGAAATATAGTGAAAGCGCAATGTGCTGACCAATTCGCCGTAACAATAGACGCCGAAGCGGTAGGAGTTGGGAAGATTATCCCAACGATCCTCGAACATCCCGCTGGCGATCGGACCGCACATGCCTGATTTGAGGTAGGACTGATATCGAAGCCGGTAGATCGCTTCCAGATCCTCGCCCCCGGTGATGAGGCGATATTCGACATGCTCCAGGAGCTGCATCATCGTTCGGTTGAGCAGGGAATCAGCTTTTGAGCTGGCGCCAGCCGACGCACCCTTAGCCGCAGCTTCCATTATTGTCCGTCCTCGAATTCCGCCTGTGGACAAGCTATTCGAGTTGAAATGAGACACAAGCTGAAAATTCGAGATTGCTGATTTACCGTCTGTTAACCTTAATAGCTGCGATCGTTTTCATCGATCTTACACGCGAAAAAACAAATACCGCAGCCAGCGATTGTCTGATCCGGCCTGACGGCGGGTCATCAAGATCAATCCGTATCCAGAGCTTGAAAGCGTCAGTGCATCACAGAATTATACTGCGCCGAAACGGCTATCGTTTCACGGGGCGCATATCCGCTCCAGACGGAAATCCGGATTCCATTTTTTCTGCGATTGCTCTCTATTTCAGCGCAGTTCCGGACGGGAAACCACTTCGCACTTTTCCTGGATTTTCTCTTGTTTGACGCAATTCCGGACGGAAAACCGGTTCGCACTTTTCCTGGATTTGCTCTTGTTTGACCAATTCCGGACGGAAAACCGCTTCGCACTTTTCCTGGATTTGCTTCTTAGCTGGCTGTTCTTTTGCCGGCGATGTGAAGATCCGCGGCAAACGGCCATGTGACGCTCGACATCGTCTCGATGCCCGACGCGCTGAGCGCGGCGCCGAAGAGAAAGCCCTGCACGAAGTCCGGCTTGACCAAATGAACCAGCGTCTTCAGCTGTTCGAAGGTCTCAACCCCTTCGATAGTGACCGAAAGACCCAACGTCCGGGAGAGGCTGACGATGCCCTTCAGCAGATCGAGCGACTGCCGGTTCTGGTTCACATCGACCAGGAACGAGCGGTCGATCTTGATCTTGTCGAGCGGCAGCTTGTGGAGATAGCTCAGGCTGGAGTAGCCGGTGCCGAAGTCGTCAAGCGCGATGCGCACGCCGAGCGCCTTCAGTTCCTCGATCGACTCGCGCGTCAGCGACTTGTCGTCGAGCAACGCGGTCTCGGTGACCTCGATTTCGAGCCGGTGCGCCGCCAGTCCCGACTTGGCCAAGGCGTCCCTGACCTTCTGGACGATGTCGCGACTGCGGAAATCCTTGGCCGACAGGTTGACCGACACGCTGGTCTGGGCCGGCCATTTGGCGCATTCGGCGCACGCGGCCTCCAGCACGAAAGTGCTGATGTCGGAAACGATGCCCATCTCCTCGGCGAGCGGGATGAAGACGCTGGGCGAGATCGGGCCGAGGTCGGGATGGTCCCAGCGGCAGAGCGCCTCGCAACTGGCGATGCGCATGGTGCTGACAGCCACGATCGGCTGGTAGACGACGCGCAATTCCCTGGCCTGCACGGCATTGCGCAGGTCGGCCTTCATCAACTGGCGATTGCGGAAGGCGGCATCCATGGCCGCCTCGAACAGCCGCCAGCTGTTCTTGCCGAGTTCCTTGGCCTTGTAGAGGGCAAGGTCCGCCTTGACGATCATGGCGTCCGCGTCGGTGTCCTTGACCCTGGAAAGCACCGCGCCGCCGCTGGTCTGGATGCGCAAGCCGTGGCCGGCAACGTCCACCTCGCCCTGCAGGTCCGCGAAAATCTGGTCAAGCAGGGTGCTGAGATGGCTCTCGTCCTCGACACGGTCGAAGAAGATCATGAACTCGTCGCCGCCGAAGCGGCTGACGGTGATGCCCGGTCCGGCAATCGCCGCGAGGCGCTCGGCCACGGCATAGATCAGCCCGTCGCCGACCGGATGGCCGAGCGTGTCGTTGACGCTCTTGAAGTCGTCGAGATCGAGCACCGCGAGGCCGCACAGCCGGTCCTGGTCGCCAGAGGCCATCGCCTCGCCGACCAGTTCGTGGAAATAGGCGCGGTTCGGCAGCCCGGTCAAATTGTCGTAGCGCGCCATGAAGCGGATCTTTTCCTCCGCCTCGACGCGGGCCGTCACATCCTCGAAGGTGATGACGCCCAGTTCCTGGCTGCCTTCGCGGGCGGAGAATTCGTAGTGCTGGCCGTTGGCCAGCGAAACGAGCACCTTGCGGTCGCGGCCTTCGCGCAAGGCGCGTGTCAGCTGCGCCTCGATGTAGCGGCAGTCTTTCGGCGCCAGCATGCCACCGGCGACGCCGCGCATCAAAAGACCGTGGATCGAGCGCCCGAGCAAGGCATCGCCCGATTTCAGCGACATCAGGCGGGCGGCTTCGGCATTGGCCACCGCGACGCGCCCGTCCGGCCCCAGCATGACCAGGCCGTGCGACATGGTGTTGAGCGCGCGATCGAACCGGCGCGTCAGGTTCCTGGCCTGCTTGTGGCCGATGACGGCGGAGAAGAGCACGTTGCGGACATGGTCGGCGCTGTTGATGGTTATGAAAGTCAGCGGGATGATCATCAGGCCGAGCAGGACCGACGGGAAATCCATGCGTAGCAGAAGTCCGAGCGCGGCCGGACCGATGAAGGTCACGGAGAAAATCCGTACCATCTGCGGAGAGCCGTAGTTGCGGCCGACAACCGTGACCAGGGTCGCGATCGTCAGCGACGTCGCGGCCAGCTCGGCGAAGGGATCGGGGTAAACGTAGATCGATATGAAGCACAGCGAACCCAGGCCCAGGCCCTGCAGGCTGCCCTTGAGGATATAGATGCGCTCCCACCGCCTGGCCTCTTCGACATTGGCTATGGTGCCGCCTGCCTTCAGGAAGGTGCGAATGCCGAAGTAACGGAAAAGGCTGATGGAGAGCAGGCCGAAAGAAAAGGCCAGAAACAGCGGATTGTGCGTCCGCCAATAGATCATGAATCCGAGGATCCAGTAGCAAACGCCACCGATCACCAGCATGTGCGCGTTGTCGAACAACGACCGCACAAACTGGATATAAACATCCGCCGGGATGTTCTCGGTCTTTGTTCTACCCATGCCGTTGGCCCAACACTACGCCTTGTCATGCCACACCTGCCTTAAGAAAGGCTTAGAACGGCGCTTCACCCCGGTTGCACAGGGTTGCGACACACGGGACAGATTGGAAAATTCAGGGGGTTTGGCGCGGCGTCAACGCGCCGGCGCGATCATTCCGCTGCCCGAAGCGCCGGCTCCGCCGGAGCCTGGGCCAGACGCACGATCAGTCGCGAGCGCTCGCCCGCCGCCTTCTCGGCGCTGGCCTGCCGGACGTGGCCGTAGCCGCGGATGAGCGCCGGCACGGAGGCCAGAGCCGTCGCGGCTTCCATCCTGCCCGGCGCCAGCGCGCCGGCGATCAGGTCAAGATCGGCCTCGTACTGCCTCAGCGACTGCCGCTCGATGCGCCGCTCGGCCGTGTAGCCGAAAAGGTCGAAGGCGGTTCCACGCAGGCCCTTCATCGCCGCCAGCAGCCGGAAACCCTTCATCATCCATGGGCCGAAGCTCGATTTCCGGGGCTTGCCGTCATTGCCGCGCCGCCCGAGGATCGGCGGCGCGAGATGGAACTCGAGCTTGTCGTAGCTCTGGAACTGCTTGGCGAGGTCGGCGGCGAAAGTGCCGTCGGTGTAGAGCCGCGCCACCTCGTACTCGTCCTTGATCGCCATCAGCTTGAAGAGGTTCCTGGCGACGGCCTCGGTCACCACGGACGAGCCGGGCACGGCCTTGGCTTCGGCGGCGCGCAACGTCGCCACGCGGTCAGCGTAGCGCCTGGCATAGGCGGCGTTCTGATAGGCGGTAAGGAAGGCGACGCGGCGGGCGATCACATCGTCCAGCGTCTCGGCCGGTCGGGACGCCGGCTTGCCCGTCTGGCTGACCAAGCCACGCACGAAATCGGGCTGGTGCGCGGCGCGGCGGCCCCAGCGGAAGGCGGCGATATTCATCGCCACCGCTTCGCCGTTCAATTCTATCGCCTTTTCAACTGCTTCCGCCGAAAGCGGCAGGCCGCCATGCTGGAAGGCGAAGCCGAGCATGAACATGTTGGCGCCGAGCGAATTGCCGAACAAGGCCGTCGCCGTGCGGGTGGCGTCGAAGAAGTGGGCTTTGTCGTCGCCGGCAGCCGCCCGGATCGCCTTCTTCAGCCGCTCGACCGGCAGCGAGAAGTCGGCGGAACGGGTGAATTCGCCAGGCATGATCTCGGCAGTATTGGCGAGGAAGATGGTGTGGCCCTCGCGCACCGCGCCCAGCACCTTCTTGGCGCCGGAGACGACGAGGTCGCAGCCGAGCACGAGGTCGGCCTTGCCGGCTGAGACGCGAATGGCGTGGATGTCCTCGGGCGTCGGGGCGATGCGGACATGGGTGAAGACCGAGCCGCCCTTCTGGGCGAGGCCCGCCATGTCGATCATGCCGCAGCCCTTGCCTTCCAGATGCGCGGCCATGCCAAGCACCGCGCCGACGGTGACGACGCCGGTGCCGCCCACCCCGTCGATGATCGCCGCCCAGCCCTGGTTGCCCATGCGGAACTCGGCCGGCGCCGGCACGCCGTCGAGAGGATCGGCCCTGCCGGCAATACCTTCGGCCTTCCTGATCTTGCCGCCATGCACGGTGACGAAGGACGGGCAGAAACCGTTGAGGCAGGAAAAATCCTTGTTGCAGCTCGACTGGTCGATCCGGCGCTTGCGGCCGAATTCGGTCTCGACCGGCTGGATGGAGACGCAGTTCGACTGCACGCCGCAATCGCCGCAGCCTTCGCAGACCAGTTCGTTGATGAAGACGCGCTTGTCCGGATCGGGAAAGGTGCCGCGCTTGCGGCGCCGGCGCTTTTCGGCGGCACAGGTCTGGTCGTAGATGAGCACCGAAACGCCCTGCACGTCGCGCAATTCGCGCTGGACGAGATCGAGGTCGTCACGATGATGGATGCTGATGCCGGCCGGGAAATCGGCCTTGCCGGCATATTTGTCCGGCTCGTCGGTGACGACGGCGATGCGGTCGACGCCCTCGGCTCGCACTTGTCTCGCGATCATGTCGACGGTCAGGCCACCCTCATGCGGCTGGCCGCCGGTCATCGCCACCGCATCGTTGTAGAGGATCTTGTAGGTGATGTTGGCGCCGGAGGACAGCGCGAAGCGGATCGCCAGCACGCCGGAATGGTTGTAGGTGCCGTCGCCGAGGTTCTGGAAGATGTGGCCGCGCTTCGAGAACGGCGCCTGGCCGACCCATTGCGCGCCTTCGCCGCCCATGGCGGTGAAGCCGACGGTGTTCCTGTCCATCCACAGCGCCATGAAATGGCAGCCGATGCCGGCGGCGGCGATCGAGCCGTCCGGCACCTTGGTCGAGGAATTGTGCGGGCAGCCCGAGCAGAAGAAGGGCGTGCGCGAACCGATATCGACGGTGTCGGCGAGCATCGCCTGGAACTGGCGCAGCTTCGCCACCCGCGCGGCGATTTCTTCCGACGGGCCGATGGTGCGCAGGATCCGCTCGCCGAGCGCGATGGCGATCTCGTTCGGGTCGAGCGCGCCCTTGGCCGGAAACAGCCAATCGCCGCGCTCGTCCTTCTTGCCGACGATCATCGGCTGCGTGGCGGTGCCGTAGAGGTTCTCGCGCAGCTGCACCTCGATCAGCGAGCGCTTTTCCTCGACGACGACGATGGTGTCGAGGCCGCGGGCGAACTCGGCGATATGCTGGAAATCGAGCGGCCACGGGCAGCCGACCTTGAACAGGCGGATGCCGATGCGGTTGGCGGCCTTTTCGTCGATGCCGATATCCTCCAGCGCCTGGCGGACATCGAGATAGCTCTTGCCGATGGTGATGATGCCGAGCTTGGGATTGCGGCCGCCGGAATAGACGATGCGGTTGAGACTGTTGGCCTGGATGAAGGCGGAAGCGGCGGCGCGCTTGTATTCATGCAGCCGCTCTTCCTGGCCGAGCATGTCGATCTCGTGGCGGATGTTCAGCCCGCCCGGCGGCATGTCGAATTCGGGAATGACGATGCCCAAACGCTCGATCGAGGCGTCGACCGAGGCCGTCGATTCGATATTGTCCTTGACGCATTTGATCGCCGCCCAGGTGCCGGCAAAGCGCGACATGGCAAAGCCGTAGAGGCCGTAGTCGATGATCTCCTGGACGCCGGCCGGATTGAGGATCGGCACCATGGTGTCGACGAACAGGAATTCGGTGGCATGCGCGTTGGTCGAGGATTCGGCCATATGGTCGTCGCCCATCAGGGCGAGCACGCCGCCATGCTTCGACGAGCCGGCTAGATTGGCGTGGCGGAAGACGTCGCCGGAACGGTCGACGCCCGGCCCCTTGCCGTACCAGACCGAAAAGACGCCGTCATGCGTGCCCTCGCCCAGCAATTCTGTCTGCTGCGAGCCCCAGCAGGCGGTGGCGGCGAGCTCCTCGTTGAGGCCGGGCTGGAAGACGATGTCGGCTTGCGCGAGCTGCTTCTTGGCCCGCCACAGCTGCATGTCGAGGCCGCCAAGCGGCGAGCCGCGGTAGCCGGAGACGAAGCCTGCCGTGTTGAGGCCGGCGCGGCGGTCACGCTCGCGCTGCATCAGAAGCATGCGCACGACCGCCTGCGCGCCGGACAGGAAGACGCTCTCCTTGCCAAGGTCGAACTTGTCGTCGAGCGCGACGTCGTGCAGCGTCATCAGGCATTTCCTCTGCGGAGGCGCCTCAAATCAGGCAGCCAACGTCGGAGTGGGACGCCGCAGTCTTTCTTCCCTTGCGGGAGAGGTCAAACAAAATCGCAGGAGCCAGATAACACGCAACAAACGGTCTGGCGAGTGGCCGGCGGCGTATACAAGATCATGCTAACCGATTCCTGAGGAATAAAAATTTCGCGCGGGCGCCGGCGTTTCAGGTCGCTTTCGAGCAATCCGGCTTCGGCTCGCCCAGCAGCCTGCCGTCGGGATGGCCGGCCAGATCGGAATTCAGCTCGTAGTTCGGCCCGATCACCAGCGGTCGGTCCGGCAGCATGGTCTGGTCCTCCGACGAGGTCATGGTGGTGTCGATGCTCTGCAGCAACGTGCCGCTCGCATCCTCGATGCGGATCGAGACGCTGTAGGGCTTGTCCTTGACCACGCAGGAGAGCGGTGGACTGGTGAGCGTGATGTGGGGCAGCTTCGGCCAGATCTTCTGATTGACGACGAGCGGGTCGCCGCCGGCCGGGTTCTGGAAGCTCACCACCGCGACCTGGCCGTCGACCATCGGGCGCAGCGGCTTCAGCGTGATGACATAGGTGGCGATGGCCAGCCGGTAATTGAACTCGAACAGCTTGCCGGAGATGGCAAAGAGCTGGTCGTTGCCGGTGTCGCGGCAGGCGCCGAGCGCGAATGCCGCGATCAAGGCGGCGCCGACCAGAGCCGAACGCGACAATTTCCTAAGCATTGCTGACCTCCCTCGCCGCTGTACGGCGGCGGTAATAGCGGTTTGCCTTCTGGCGGTTGCCGCAAACGGCCATGTCGCACCAGAGGCGGCTGGCGTTGCTGCTGCGGTCGACGAACAGCCAGCTGCAATTGGGACAGATCCTCAGCCTCGCCACCGTTTCGTCGCGCAGCAGCGACAGGGCCGAAACGGCCAAAGCCGCCTCGAAGGCGATCGGCGTTTGCGGATCGCCGAAAGGCTGGCCAGGCGTTCCGATCTCGGTCTCGCTGCCGGACAGGCCGCTTGCACAGGCCGTGAGGAAATCAGGCAGGTGGCTGGTCGCGAGCGCGCCGTTCGACACGGCGTGGCGAAACAGGCGATCAGTCGTTTCGCGAATCGAGATGACGGCTTGCTTTATCTCGCCCGGCTCCGGCGCCCGCAGCCGCCGCCCGCCGAGCTCGGCGGCGCGAAAGCCGCTCGCCGCCTCGGCGAAACGGGCGATCTCGGCCGGGTCGTCGAAACGGTCGAAGGTTTTTTCCGGATCGTTGCGCAATACGACGGTGTTCGCCGTATCGAGCGCAAGGATGCCACCGGTGAAACGGTGCGGGGTCCAGGAGACTGTCATGCGCGGGAATCTAACCGATAAAACGCATTTGACAAGTTAGATTCCGAATGCAACGGTCCATGCAGGGTCGCGTCATGCGACCCGTGGGATGCCGCATGCTCTATTTCTTCCAGCAGGTGCTGAACGGGCTGCATTCGGGCGCGCTCTATGCGCTGCTCGCCTTCGGCTATGTGCTGACCAACGGCATCCTGCATCGGACCAACCTCGCCTATGGCGCGTTGTTCGCCTTCTGCGGCCAGACGATGATCCTGACGGCCGCTTTCGGCTACCAGGCGCTGTGGCTGACGCTGGCCGCCGCGGTGGCGCTCGGCGTGATCGCGGCTGTACTCTATGCGGCGCTGATCAGCCACGTGTTGTCGCGCAGCGTTTTCGAGAGGCTCGCCGACCGCTCGCCCAACGCCATCGTGGTGACGACACTCGGCATCCTGCTCTTCCTGTCGGAGGCGAGCCGCATCGCCGCCGACACGCACGATCTCTGGCTGCCGCCGATGCTCGCCAACCCCGTGATCTTCGCTGAGAGCGACAGCTTCAAGGTCACGCTCACCGTCATCCAGCTGCTCGATTGCGCGGGCGTGATCGCGGTGGTGGCGCTGGCGGCCTGGCTGTTTTCGCATTCGCGCTTCGGCCGCGCCTGGCGCGCCGTCTCCGACGATCCGAAAGCGGCGGCGATGTGCGGTGTCGATGTGCGCGCTGTGTTCCGCCTTGCCGTGCTGTTCGGCGGCTTATGCGCAGCCCTGGCCGGCGTGCTTGCCGGCCTCTATTACGGCAATGTCTCCTTCGGCACCGGGCTGATCTACGGCCTCAAGATCCTGTTCGTGACGGCGGTCGGGGGCTATCTGTCACCGCTCAAGGCGGCGCTTGGCGCCGCGGCTTTCGGCATGGCGGAATCGCTTTGGGCCGGCTATTTCCCGCTCGAATGGCGCGACGCCTGGATCTATCTCTTCCTCGTCGCCATGCTCGTGCTGATCGGCGCCGGACGCGACCAGGCCAAGATCGCCTGAACCATCAGACTTTGGTTGCATGACGTTCGGTGAGCCTGCGGGGTTTCCGCCGCCGTGCCCGTTTCGTCCTGCCTGTCATGTTGACCTGCCGGACCACGCACTGCATACCGTTGGGCCAAGCGACGCGACACCGGAGGGGGAATCGGGCGCGCCGCATGGCCAGGGAGGATATGCATGGCAGGGCTGCTCGCTCTATCCAGGACGATCGACCGCATCAACGAGTTCATCGGCCGCTGGGTCTCCTGGCTGATCCTGCTCGCGATCCTGGTGAGCGCCGGCAATGCCGTCATCCGCAAGATGTTCGACACGTCCTCCAACGCGTGGCTGGAGTTGCAGTGGTACCTGTTCGGCGCCGCCTTCATGCTGGCCGCCGCCTACACGCTGAAACAGAACGACCATATCCGCATCGACATTGTCTACGGCATGCTCTCGCGGCGCGTGCAGCACTGGATCGACCTCCTCGGCCACCTGTTCTTCCTGACGCCATTCGTGGTGCTGATGGTGATCTATTTCGTACCCTATGTGTCGCTGTCCTTCCGCAGTGGCGAGATGTCGACCAATGCCGGCGGGCTGATCGTGTGGCCGGCCAAGGCCATCCTTCTGGTCGGTTTCTTCTTGCTCGCGCTGCAAGGAGTTTCCGAGATCATCAAGAAGATCGCCATCATGCGCGGCGATATGGACGATCCCAACCCCTTCGTGTCGGCGCATGACCAGGCCAAGCTCGAGGCCGAAGCGCTGGCCGAAGAAGCCAAGGCGATCGCGGGCGAGGTCCGTCCGTGATCGAATTCATCGCGCAGAACATGGCGCCGATCATGTTCGCCTCGCTGGTCATCTTTCTTTTGATCGGCTACCCCGTCGCCTTCTCGCTCGCCGCCAACGGCTTGCTGTTCTTCTTCATCGGCGTGCTGGTCTCGCCCTATTCAGGCGGGTCGATCAACCTTGCCTGGCCGCTGCTGCATGCGCTGCCGGACAATTTCTACGGCACCAGGGTGATGTCCAACGACACGCTGCTGGCGATACCCTTCTTCACCTTCATGGGCATCGTGCTCGAACGGTCCGGCATGGCCGAGGACCTGCTCGACACGATCGGCCAGCTGTTCGGGCCGATCCGCGGCGGGCTTGCCTATGCGGTGGTCTTTGTCGGCGCGCTGCTTGCCGCCACGACCGGCGTGGTCGCCGCTTCCGTCATCGCCATGGGGCTGATCTCGCTGCCGATCATGCTGCGCTACGGCTATGACCGCCGCGTGGCTTCCGGCGTCATCGCGGCCTCCGGCACGCTCGCCCAGATCATCCCGCCATCGCTGGTGCTGATCGTGCTCGCCGACCAGCTGGGACGCTCCGTCGGCGACATGTATGCCGGCGCGTTGATCCCTGGCCTCGTGCTGACCGGCATCTACATGCTCTACATCCTTATCATGTCGATCGTCCGGCCGAACTCGATGCCGGCGCTGCCGCTCGAAGCCCGTACCCTCGGTCACGGCGTGATATCTCTGCTGGTCGCACTTTTGGTGACGGGCGCGATTTCCTACGCGGCCTATCGCTACCTTGCGCCGAACCACGGCGACAATGCCGATATCCTGGGCTTCGCCGTCGGCGTCATCGTCATCTATGTCGTCGCCATCGCGGACCAGCGGCTGGGACTCAACCTCATGTCCAAGTTGGCGCAGCAGGTGGTGATCGTGCTGATCCCGCCGCTGGCGCTGATCTTCCTGGTGTTGGGCACGATCTTCCTCGGCATCGCCACGCCGACCGAAGGCGGCGCCATGGGCGCCGTCGGCGCGCTCATCATGGCGGCGATGAAGGGCCGCCTGACGAGGGACGTCGTCAATCAGGCTCTGGCCTCGACGACCCGGCTTTCCGCCTTCGTGCTGTTCATCCTGATCGGCGCGCGCGTCTTCTCGCTCACCTTCTACGGCGTCAACGGCCATATCTGGGTCGAGCATCTGCTGACCTCGCTGCCGGGCGGCGAGACCGGCTTCCTGATCGGCGTCAACATCCTGGTCTTCGTGCTCGCCTTCTTCCTCGATTTCTTCGAGCTCGCCTTCATCATCGTCCCGCTCTTGGCGCCGGCGGCGGACAAGCTCGGCATCGACCTGATCTGGTTCGGCGTGCTGCTCGGTGTCAACATGCAGACGAGCTTCATGCATCCGCCCTTCGGCTTCGCGCTGTTCTACCTGCGCTCAGTCGCGGCCCGCGTGCCTTACCTCGACAGGATCACCGGCAAGCAGGTCGCGCCGGTTACCACCGGCCAGATCTATTGGGGCGCCGTGCCGTTCGTTCTGATCCAGGTGATCATGATCGGGCTCACCATCGCCTTCCCGCAGATGGTCATGCGCTATAAAGGTCCCGCGGTGGAGCCCAGCACCATCGATCTCAAGCTGCCCGACATGCCTTCGCTGTCGCCGCTCGGCACGCCGCCGGCGGACAATGGCGCGGCTCCGGCCAAGGGCGGCGCGCCGGCGGCACCCGGCACGCCCGACCTGTCACAGCCGCCGAGCTTCGGCGACGCGCCGGCCAAGCCGGCCCCCGCGCCCGATCTCTCGCAGCCGCCCAAATTCAATTGAGGTTATCGCCATGAGAGCCACACAGTTGGAGGCAGTGGGCAGCATAGGGTTGCGAGAGGTCCCCAAACCCGTTCCCGGGCCGGAAGACGTTCTCGTGCGTATCGAGGCCTGCGGCGTCTGCGGCACCGACCGGCACCTTTTCCATGGCGAATTTCCCTGCACGCCGCCGGTGACGCTCGGCCATGAATTCTCCGGCATCGTCGAAGCCGTCGGCGAGGCGGTGTCAGGCATTGTCGTCGGCGACCGCGTCACCGGCGATCCCAACATCGCCTGCGGGCGCTGCGCCCACTGCCATGCCGGCCGCGTCAATCTGTGCAGCAATCTGAGCGCCATCGGCATCCACCGCGACGGCGGCTTTGCCGACTATGTGCTGATGCCGCAGAAGCAGGCCTTCCGGCTGCCGGCAAATCTCAAGCCAACGCATGGCGCCTTCTGCGAACCGCTGGCCTGCTGCCTGCACGGCATCGACCTTGCCGCGATCCGGCCGGGTTCGTCGGTGGCGGTGCTCGGCGGCGGCGTCATCGGCCTGCTTGTCGTTCAGTTGGCCAAGCTCGCGGGGGCGACGACCATCATCCTGTCGACCAGGCAGGCCTCGCGCCGAGCGCTGGCCGAACAACTTGGCGCGACCGCGACGATCGATCCAAGCGCCAGCGATCCAATCGCGGCCGTCGCCGGGCCGAACGGCCTGGCGCCCGGCGGCGTCGATGTGGTGCTGGAATGCGCCGGCGTGCGCGACACGGTGGAGCAGTCGCTGCGGATGGCTCGTGCCGGCGGCACGGTCGTCATCGTCGGCGTCGTGCCGCAGGGCATGAAGGTGGAGATCGAGCCGTTCGATCTGCTGTTCAGGGAATTGAAAGTGCTGGGTTCGTTCCTCAACCCGTTCACGCATGGCCGGGCGGCTCAGCTGATCGCCTCCGGCGCGATCGAGATCGACCAGCTGATCTCGAAGCAGGTCAGCCTGGAGGAAGCGCCCCAGGTCATCGCCAGCCCGCCGGCGCCGGGCGAAGTCAAGGTGCTGGTGGTGCCGGGCCGGGGTTAAGACCTTCCATCGTTTGTGCCCCCAGCGCCTCTCTCCAGGGGGAATTTCTAAACTGCCGAAGCCAGCGCCGCCCCTCATCCCCCTGCCGGGACCTTCTCCCCATATAGTGACGGGAAGAAGGGACTGGCCTACAGCTTGCCGTTGCGCTGCTGCACCATCATGAAGGTGTCGTAATTGTATTCGGCGACCTGGGCCCAGAGATAGTGCTCCTTGCGGAAGGCCTTGATCGATTCCCAGATCTTCTTGAACGGCGCATTGTTGGATTCCATCTCGGCATAGACCTCGTTGGCCTTCTCGAAACAGGCGGCCATGATCTCCTGGCTGAACGGCCTGAGCTTGGCGCCGCCAGCCACCAGCCGCCGCACCGCCGGCGGATTCACATAGTCGTATTTCTGCAGCATGTTGGCGTCCGCGGCCTGCGCCGCGGTGCGCACCAGCGATTTGTAAGTCGGCGAAAGTTCTTCGTATTTTGCCTTGTTGAACAGCAGGTGGACGGTCGGGCCGCCTTCCCACCAGCCGGGATAGTAGTAATAGGGCGCGACCTTATAGAAGCCGAGCTTCTCGTCGTCATAGGGGCCGACCCATTCGGCGGCGTCGATGGTGCCCTTTTCCAGTGCCGGGTAGATGTCGCCGCCGGCGATCTGCTGCGGCACCACGCCAAGCTTCTCGACGACCTTGCCGGCAAAGCCGCCGATGCGCATCTTGAGGCCCGACAGATCGGCGACGCTGTTGATTTCCTTGCGGAACCAGCCGCCCATCTGGACGCCGGTGTTGCCGCCCGGCAGGCCGAACAACCCTTGCGCTCCGAGGAATTCGTTGAACAGGTCGATGCCGCCGCCATGATAGTGCCAGGCATTCATGCCGCGCGCGTTGAGCGAGAACGGCACGGCGGCACCGAGCGCCCAGGTGGGATCCTTGCCCCAGTAATAATAGGCGACCGTATGCGCCGCTTCGACGGTGCCGGCGGCAGCGGCGTCGGCGGCCTGCAGGCCGGGCACCAGCTCGCCCGAAGCGAAGACCTGGATCTGGAAATTGCCGTCGGTCGCCTCAGACAGCATCTTGGAGAAGACTTCAGCGCCGCCATAGATCGTGTCGAGCGACTTCGGGAAGGATGACGCAAGCCGCCAGGTCACTTTCGGGTTGGACTGGGCAATGGCCGGCGTGGCAAGTGCCGCGGCCGCGGCGGCGGCGCCCACGCCGGACGCGCCGGCCTTGCGAATGAACGAACGACGATCCATTAAGTTTCCTCCCTTGCGGATCAGCTGACCGATGCGAGGGCATCGTCGGTGCCCGGATCGGTTGGGGGAGAAACATACACAGGCAAGAAGTCGAGTCCAGCGCCGCGGGCAGAGGTTGCCGCCATTCCGCAACCGCCTGCAACTATAGTCTAACGTTCTCTTTCCTGGCCTATGCAAGGCGGCCAAACTTGCCATGGAAAAGCCGCGACGGATCGCTTATTTTATAGGCAGAACAATTCCTTGGCCTGATGGAAACCAAACCCAAAATGCAGCAACCGCTCGTCGCCGTCTCGACCGACGTCCGCCAGTTCGACAACTACACCTGGCACGCAGCCCCTCAGCAGTACCTGGAAGCGGCCGTCGCGGGCGCCGGCGTGTTTCCCTTGCTGGTGCCGTCCTTCGGCGATCGGCTCGACCTCGATGAATTGCTGTCGTCGGTCGACGGCGTCATGGTGACGGGCTCGAAGTCCAATGTGCATCCTTCGCTCTATGGCGGGGACCCGAGCGAGACCAACGGTCCTTACGATCCGGCGCGCGATGCCACCACGCTGCCGCTGATCCGCAAGGCACTCGAGCGCGGCGTGCCGCTTTTAGCCATCTGCCGCGGCATCCAGGAACTGAACGTCGCGCTCGGCGGCACGCTGGGCACCGAGATCCAGGAGCGCGAGGGCTCGCTCGACCACCGCGCGCCGGTGAGCGACAATCAGGACGAGCGCTTCGGCATCCACCAGACGATTTCGATCAAGCCCGGAAGCTGCCTTGCCGGGGTGTTTGGCGCCGGTGAAATCAAGGTCAATTCCCTGCATCGCCAGGCGATCGACCTGCTGGGCTCCAGGCTCAAGGTCGAGGCTTTGGCTAGCGACGGCACGATCGAAGCGGTTTCCGTCAAGGATGCCCGCGCCTTCGCGGTCGGCGTGCAATGGCACCCCGAATACTGGGTGAAGTCGGACAGCAATTCCGCCAAGATCTTCAAGGCTTTCGGCGATGCCGTGCGCCTGCATGCGGCAGCAAGGGCAGGCGCCCGCGCCGCAGCAGAATAGAGATAGCGGCGCCTCAAGCGCCGCCTTCCACCATTCAGATCAGAACTTGTAGCTGAAGCCGACGCGCACGGCGTTTGTAGTCACATGCGTCGGGTACAAGAAGCTGCTATCGGTTGCCGGATTGTCGGTGAATTTGCCGAAATCGCTGTAGCGATACTCGACGCGCGTCGTCCAGTTCGGTGCGAATGCATATTCGACGCCAGCGCCCACCGTCCACCCGGCCTTGGTGTTGGATGAGCTGTCAGTCGTTCCGCCATCATCATATTTGGTGTCGAAGTGAGCGACGGCGAGACCGCCCGTGGCGTAAAGGAGGGCCGGCCCCATCGCATAGCCAAGGCGCGCTCGCAGCGACCCCTGCACGTCGATCCTGGTCTTGATATTGCCTGCAAAGGCCGAATCCACCGAGCCGCTCATTCCCGAGGCTTCGATGTCGGCTTCGGCGCCAAGAACGAATTGATCGTAAGCCTGGTTGTAGCCGATATGAATACCGCCGAGGACGCCGTTGCTGTTCCAGGAGTCGGCCCAGTCGGAAGCGCCAGTGGCTATCGAGGAATCGTGACTATCGACTTTTCCCCAGCCATAGCCGAGTTGAACACCGGCATAGAAACCGCTCCACTCATAAGCTGCCGGAGCAGCAGGAGAAAGCACGTCGGCGGCGAAAGCGCTGGCCGGAAACAAGGCGATAATGGTCGAAGCGAGAAGAAAGGACTTCATTTAAGCACCCCAAAGCCACGACGAACTTATTCCACTTTGGTTGCATTGCAAGACAGGCAAGCACATCGGGGATGCTTTCCTATCCGAAGTTGCAAAAAGACCACGCCTTGAGATTACCGGCCGTCACCTGTCAGCGCCAGAAGCGGCGCGGCCGGCGCGTAGGATTCATAACCGTCGCCATCGGCAACGCCGAAGGCGACGATCGGATCGATGCCGTTCTCGCTGAAGGCGACCGAGCCGTCGGTCTGTTCGCGCCAGAATTTCGCGTGCTCGATGCCAGGCATCAGCTTGCGGCAGTTCGGGGCGACGGAAAGCAACGACAGACCGTCCGAGACTTCGGCGCCGCGGTGAATGGCGCAGGCCGCCTCATCGCCATTGGCGGTCAGCCGGTAAGTGTTTGTCGAGGCGACTTCCGTGGCCACGCTTTGGCCGTTGCCGCCATGCAGGAACTGAACGCCCCCGAACAACGCGACCGACGCCACCAGGCCAACGAACAGCTTCACCCTGTCTCTCCGCACATAACCAAGTATGCAGAATCATTCCAAAGGGTTAACTGGGCGTTAATAGATGTGGCGACGTGTGCGGATTGGAGCAATTCCAGGTCGGGTTTCCGTCCGGAATTGCACCAAAACAAAGAGATAGGCCGTTCGCCGTTTCCATGAAACGGCGAAACGCTTCAGACGCGCGCCTTGACGTTGAGCGTCTCAGGCACCGACGTCAGCGGCCGGCGCTCGGTGAACCAGGCGACGAGATTGTCGACGCACAGATCGGCCATGGCGCGGCGGGTGTGGTCCGACGCCGAGCCGACATGCGGCAGAAGCGAGGTGTTGGGAGCGTCGAGCAGAGCCTGCGGCACGTTCGGCTCATCGGCAAAGACGTCGAGCCCGGCGGCCGCGATGGTGCCGCTCTCGAGGGCGGCGGCCAGCGCCGCCTCGTCCACCGTCGAGCCGCGGCCGATGTTGACCAAGACGCCGTTCGAACCCAGCGCCGACAGGATCGCGGCATTGATCGCTTTCTCCGTGGCGGCCCCGCCCGGGGCAATGCAGATCAGCGTGTCGACGGCTTCGGCGAGGCCTTTCAGCGTGGCATGATATTCGTAAGGCAGGCCTTCGACCTTGCGGCGGTTGTGGTAAGCGATCGGCAGGCCGAAGGCTTCAAGGCGACGGGCGACGGCACGGCCGATGCGGCCCATGCCGAAAATGCCAATGCTGCGGCCGCGCAAGGTAAGCCGGCTCAGGCGATAATTGCCCTTCTCCACCCAGTCGCCGTCGCGCAGCCATTTCTCCGCGGCGTAGAGCTCGCGCACGATGTTGATCAAAAGGCCGATGGCGGTGTCGGCAACCTCCTCGGTCAAGACGTCGGGCGTGTTGGTGACCATGACGCCTCGCTTCGCCGCATGATTGGCGTCGACCGAATCATAGCCGACGCCGAAGCTGGCGATGATCTCGAGATCGGGCAGCGCGTCGATCATCGCCGCGTCGATGCCTGCATAGGAGGCGATGCCACGCACCGTGGCGCGCATCTCGTCCGTCACCAGCCCAGGGTCGGCGCGTTCGATCCGCACAAGCTTGAACGTCTCGTCGATGCGGCCAACGGCATGGTCGTTGAAATCGCCCGGCACCAGGATGGCGACCGGCAATTTTCCTTCGGCCTTGGTCATGCACGCTCCACCGGCTTGCCGGTCGACTGCCGCACGTGCAGTTCCGGCTTGATCAGCTCCTGCGAGGGCCGCACCGCCTGCCCGTTCAATTTGTCGAGCAAGGCGCTCGCGGCGCGGCGGCCGACCTCGCGCTGACCGTTCCAGACCGTGGTCAGGGCCGGCGTCGCGATCGCCGCCTCCTCAAGGTCGTCATAGCCGGTCACGGAGATATCGACGCCCGGCACGAGGCCGGCGCGCGCGATGCCGTTCATCAGCCCGATCGCGACCAGATCGTTCCAGCAGCAGGCGGCGGTGGGCCTGTCCTTCAGCGCCAGAAACTGCCCCGCGGCCTCGAAACCCGCCTGCTTGGTGCGTGGCCCGGGAATGCGCCAGGACGGCTTCACCTCCAGGCCGGCCGCCTCCATCGCGTTGAGATAGCCCTGGTAACGGTCGCGGCCGGTCGAGGTCTGGTCGGTGCCGCCGACCATGGCGATGCGCTTGTGGCCGAGCGAGATCAGATGATTGGTGGCAAGAGCGGTGCCATAGGCATCGTCGCCGCGGAACACCGGCACGTCGGCGCCGGCGACGGTGCGCGCGATCAGCACCGCCGGCAGGCCGTTTTCCTCGGCCATGATGATATCCTCGGCCGGCGTGCCGATGGCCGGCGACATGATGACGCCATCGGCGCCGAGCTGCAGCAGCGTGTCGATGAAGGTGCGCTGCTTTTCCAACTGGTCGTAGTGGTTGGACAGGATGAAGGTCTGGCGGCTGCGGTCGAGCTCGCTTTCGATCGAGCGCAGGATCTCGGCGAAGAACGGATTCATGATGTCGTGCACGACGACGCCGACGATGCCGGAGCGCGAGGTGCGCAGCGAGGCGGCGCGGCGGTTGTAGATATAGCCGATGGCGCGAGCGTGCTCCTTGATGCGCTCGCGCGTGGCGCCGGCGACCAGCGGGCTGTCGCGCAGCGCCAGCGATACCGTTGCCGTGGAGACGCCGAGCGCATCCGCGATCGTCGAAAGCTTGATCTTCTGTGCCAGTGCCCTTCGCTCCCCAGGGTCCTTGGATTCAAAATCTTTAAATTTTTTAAAACGGCCTTATGCCACCGGATTCGGCGTAAATCAAAGTTTTTTCGCCAGCGCCTCGGCTTCGGTGTCGAGTGAGGCGGAGTTGCGGACGCGAAGCCGGTGCTCGCGGTGGATGATGTAGAGGCCGCTGGCAACGATGATGGCGGCACCCAGCAACGTCCAGCGATCGGGGAACTGGTGGAAGATCAGCCAGCCGGAAATGATCATCCACACCATCTGCGAATAGGGATAGGGCGCGAGTTGCGTCGTGGTCGCCAGACGATAGGCCCGGACCAGCAAATAGTGGCCGCCCGCCCCGAAGACGCCCAGCATCAGGACGATGAGCCATTGAAAGCCGCCGTGCGGCAGCGCAGGCGAGAAGGCAAGCATCGGAGCCAGCAGCACCGACGGCGCCAGCGCCGAGAACAGGATCAGGCTTTCCGACGTTTCCGTCGCCGACATGCGCCGCGTCATGATGACGTAGAAACTGTTCGACAGCATCGAGCAGAGCGCGAATAGATGGCCGATGCCGAACACGCCCACGCCAGGCCGGGTGATGATCAGAACACCGACAAAGCCGGTGAGGATCGCCAGCCAGCGCCGCCAGCCGGCCCATTCGCCGAGCAGCGGCCCGGCAAGCGCGGTGATGACCATCGGGCCGAAGAAATAGATCGACGTGGTCTCCGCCAGCTGCAGCGTCTTGAGTGCCAGGATGTTGAACATGGTCGAGCCGAAAAGCATGCATCCGCGCAAGATATGCGCCGGCAGGTTGTTGGCGCGAAAACGTGCCGGCTCGCGCCATCCGCGCAGGAAAAGGCCGACCAGCAGCACATGCACGGTGAAACGGGTCCAGGCGACGATCAGCGCCGAGACGCCGGCCAGCACCAGATATTTGCTGGAGGTGTCGAGAAAGGTGAAGCAGACATAGACGCAAAGCATCAGAAGCATCGCCGCGGGCGGCGTTGCGCTGTCGTCTTGGGTTCGGGAAACAGACAAATTCAGGCCGAAAGGAAAACAAAGGCGGAAGCCCACCTTTGCGGCAATCAAAGCCTGCCGGCAAGGCAATTGTCCGACGTGGCCGGACCAAAAGCGGCCACTGCAACAACGCCCCGGCGTTCAGCCATGCATGCGGGCGCCCTTGGTTATCTTGTCGACTAGCTTTCTGTCGCCGCGCAAGGCGATGCCGACGATCCGGGCATCGTCCGGCGCGGATCCGGCGAAGACGGCGCGGTTGGCGGCATCATGGCCGGTTGAAAACATTTCCTCGACATAGGCGGACGTCGTCACGCCACGCTCCAATGCCCGGCGATGGATCGTGCCCAGCGTCGCCGCATCGGCGGAGAGGACGATGACCGGCTGGATCGACATCGGGTTGTAGAGGTTGCCGGCGCGGTCGCGGTAAGCCTCGCCAATGATTTCGGGGAACTGCGCGACAATGCCGCTGGTCAGGAACGCGGTGACGTTGAGCTTCTGCCACACCGGCAGGTCCTCTCTCAGGACAATTGCAATTTTCGTATCGAACACCAAGATTGAGACTCCGAGACGGCCCGTGACGGGCGGGAAAGGCGATGGCGCAGGCTCTAGGCGAAGAAGCGAAAGCAGGTCTTGAACGTTCGTGCGCGGATGCGGCCAACGGCGATCGCATCGTTTCGGCGCCGGGCGGCTCGGGCCTCGAGCGCATCGAGGCGCGCTTCCACGGCAATGCCTTCGAGCTGCACCGGCACGACACCTATGCCATTGGCGTGACGTTGCACGGCGTGCAGCGCTTCCACTATCGCGGCGCGCTGCAACACAGCCTGCCGGGCCAGGCGATCGTGCTGCATCCGGACGAATTGCACGATGGCGGCGCCGGAACGGAAGACGGCCTGCGCTACAGGATCCTGTATCTGGAGCCGTCCCTGCTGCTCGACTGCCTCAGCGGCGAGCCGCTGCCTTTCGTCCGTGACGCCGTGGTCGACGATCCGGCGCTGCGCGACACGCTGTTGTCGGCGCTGGCGCCGCTGGACGAAGCGCTCGGCGACCTGTTCGTGGCGGATTTCGTTGCGCAGCTGGCGCAACAGCTGAAACGCCACGCCGGACAGCCGGCAAAGTCGACAGGCAAGACCGCATGGCGCGCCGCCGCGCTTGCCCGCGACTATCTCGAGGAAAATGCCGAGCGGCCGGTGCGCTCCGATGAGCTGGAAGCCGTTACAGGCCTCGACCGTTACGCGTTGTCGCGCCATTTTCGCGCCACCTATTCGACCAGCCCGCATCGCTTCCTGCTGATGCGGAGACTGCAAAGGGCGCGACGCATGATCGCCGAGGGAGAGTCGCTGGCGGAGATCGCCGCTGCCGCCGGTTTCAGCGACCAGAGCCATTTCAACCGGCATTTCAAGAAGGCGTTTGGATTGACGCCAGGACGTTGGGCGGCGCTGGTAAGCGCGTAAGCGCGATGCGCAGCATCGTCGCTCAACGGCGAGACGTGCGGTGATGGCCCTCAGGCGCGATGCGCAGCATCGTCGCCTTTCCGCTAAGCCGCCGATGCTTGGGTGGTGCGTGGAGCGACGATGCTGTGCATCGCGCTTAGGTCGCTCGAGACGACGCTTGCGCGTCGCTCGTTAATGGGACCGTCTCGCGGTTAAGCGACGACGCTGCGCGTCGCGCTTACGCTTCGTCCAACTCCGCGTCGTCGTCCATGAGCACCAGGTCTTCGTTCGACAGGTTCGCCTCGATACGGGCGAGCAGCTTGAACAGCGCTTTCTGGTCCTTCTTGTCGAGGCCCTTCAGCGCCTGCTTCTCGGTCTTCTTGACCGACTTCTCGATGGCGCGGATGGTTTCGCGGCCGGACTCGGTGAGGAAGATATGGGCCTGCCGGGCATCGGCGTTGGAGGCGCGCTTTTCGAGGAAACCCTGGGCCTGCAGCCGGTTGATGGTCTTGGTGATGGTCGGCGGGCGCACGCCGAGCCGGCCGGCGAGATTGCCTGGGGTCTGGCCGTCCTCGCGGTCGAGCGCCAGCATGATCTGGTCCTGGCCGGCGTAGAAGCCGTGCGCCAGAAGCCGCGCGGCGAGCGCCGTGCGCGCCAGCCTTGCCGCCGAATGCAGCCGGCTCATTGTCGCTGTCTTGTCCGCCTTGGCCATGGTCGTTCCCTCTTCGGCCGAACCGGCGCGGGCAAGCATAGAGGCTGTCCGACGGCTGGCAAATGACGATCTAAAGAGTCCGGCTTGCAGAACGCTTTGCCGGCAAGCATTGCGGTGCCCGCGCAGGTGATGCCAGATGTTTATTTCAGTTAGATGACAAACGACTTTTGCGCCGGAGAGATTCACAGCGGACGCTGGTGAAGGCCATTGGGCGCCCGCGCGGCTCCTGAGTTTGGCCCGCCTCGGCCGCCGCTGATCCGCGCTTGGCGCCATCCCGCCTAGAGGCCGGCCTGGTCCATCGGTTTGGCGCGTGCAAAAGCGCGGCACCCATCCTATATGAGGCCGACAATCCAAGATTTTCGAGGCCAAGATTTTCGAGGCAAACCATGAGCGATACACAGACGCAAATCCCCGTAACCGTTCTCACCGGCTATCTCGGCGCGGGCAAGACGACGCTGCTCAACCGCATCCTGTCGGAGAATCACGGCAAGCGCTACGCCGTCATCGTCAACGAGTTCGGCGAGATCGGCATCGACAACGACCTGATCGTCGAATCCGACGAGGAAATCTACGAGATGAACAATGGCTGCGTGTGCTGCACGGTGCGCGGCGACCTGATCCGTGTCGTCGAAGGCCTGATGAAACGGCCTGGCCGCTTCGATGCCATCGTCGTCGAGACCACCGGCCTCGCCGATCCGGTGCCGGTGGCGCAAACCTTCTTCATGGACGACGACGTGCGCACCAAGACCAAGCTCGACGCGGTTGTGGCGCTGGTCGACGCCAAGCACCTGCCGCTGCGCTTGAAGGACTCCAAGGAGGCCGAGGACCAGATCGCCTTCGCCGACGTGGTGGTGCTGAACAAGACCGACCTCGTCACGCCCGAAGAGCTGGAAAAGGTCGAAGCGACGATCCGCGCCATCAACCCGGCGGCCAGGATCCATCGCACCCAGCGCTCCGGCGTGGCGCTTAGCGAAGTGCTCGACCGCGGCGCCTTCGACCTGTCGCGCGCGCTGGAGAACGATCCGCACTTCCTCGACGCGGACGACCACGATCACGATCATGAATGCGGGCCGGACTGCGACCACGACCACCATCATCATGACGGCCACGATCATCACCATCACCACCATGCCTCCGACATCCACGACGTGACGGTGAAGTCGGTGTCGCTGCGCGGCGGCGAGATGGACCCGAAGAAATTCTTCCCCTGGATCGAGAAAGTGACCCAGATGGAAGGACCTAACATCCTGCGGCTGAAGGGCATCATCGCGCTGAAGGGCGACGAGGACCGCTACGTTCTGCAAGGCGTGCACATGATCCTCGAAGGCGACCACCAGCGCGCATGGAAGGACGGCGAGAAACACGAAAGCCGGCTGGTCTTCATCGGCCGCGATCTCGACGCCGAGCGGTTGCGCAAGAGTTTTGAAGCCTGCCAAGCGGCTTGATTTCCTGACTTTCAGGCGCTAGCGCTGCCCCTTCGTCCTTCTCTCCTTGTGGGAGAAGGTGGCCTCGCGAAGCGAGGTCGGATGAGGGTGCTCCAGCTTGGCAGCGACGGCGATCCGTTCCCCCCTCATCCGTCTTGGCGCTACGCGCCAATCCACCTTCTCCCACAAGGGGGAGAAGGTGGAGCCACACCCAGCCGCGCTGGCTAATCTCGAACGGACCGCTTGCATGCCCACAGTCGCCCCGCTTGATCTCGAAGGCCATTGCGTTGCGGCCGTGTTCCTCAACGACGTGCCGCATTTCGCTTTGGCCGATGGCGCGATCCATCGGTTGGACAATGGACAAAAGACGGTGCAGGCCAATGACGGCCTGCTTGCCACCTTCCACGACGCGGCCAACGACCGGCTGATCACCGGCGGCGAGGACGGCAAGGTGTTTGCCGTGAAGGCCGGTGGCGAGGTGGACGAACTGGCCAGCGCCGGCAAAAAGTGGATCACCAGCGTCGCCTCGGGGCCGCAGGGCGCTATCGCCTATGCCTCGGGCAAGACCGCCTTCGTGCGTTTCGCCGACGGCAAGATCAAGGAATTTAACCATCCGCGCTCGGTGGAGGGGCTCGCCTTCTCGCCGAAGGGCATGCGTTTCGGCGTCGCCCGCTACAATGGCGCGACGCTGCATTTCCCGGCCGCCGAGGGCAAGCCGGTGGAGCTCGAATGGGCCGGTGCCCATACCGGCATCATCTTTTCGCCGGACGGCGCCTTCCTCGTCACCACCATGCAGGAAAACGCGCTGCATGGCTGGAAGCTTGCCGACGGCAAGCACATGCGCATGAGCGGCTATCCGGGCAAGGTGAAAAGCCTGTCCTGGAGCGTGAAGGGCAAATGGCTGGCGAGCTCGGGCGCGCCGGCGGCGATCGTCTGGCCCTTCGCCAGCAAAGACGGGCCGATGGGCAAGGCGCCGCTGGAGCTCGGCACGCGCGGCAACACCATGGTGACATGCGTTGCCTGCCATCCGAGCCAGGATGTCGTGGCGATCGGCTACGAAGACGGCATGGTGATCGCGGCGCGCTTCGCCGACGCCAAGGAAGTGCTGCTGCGCCGCCCCGGCAAGGGCGCCATCACGTCGATGATGTGGGACAAGGAAGAACGCCGCGTCGTGTTCGGCAGCGCCGCCGGCGATTGCGGCGTGATCGATATCGCTGCGTAGGCAGTAGGGAATAGCTTAGGGACGACGGCACCTACTGCCTACTGCCTACTGCCTACTGCCTACTGCCTACTGCCTACTGCCTACTGCCTACTGCCTACTGCCTACTGAGGGGGCTTCATGCATTCAATCGACCAAACTTCCATCGGCGGCATCGACGTCGCCCGCATCGCCGAATTGCGCGAGACAGAGGCGGCCGCCTTCCGTAAGGCACGGCCGAAATCCGAGGCGAAGCTGGGCAACGGCATCGCCGGATTTCTCGGCGGCGTGCCGATGCACTGGATGACCGACTGGCCGACGCCGTTCCCGATCCTGGTCGAGGGCGCGAAAGGCGCCACCATCACCGACATCGACGGCAACAAGCTCGACGATTTCTGCCTCGGCGACACCGGTTCGATGCTCGGCCATTCGCCGCCGGCGGTCGCCCGCGCCATCCGCAGGCAGTCCGGGCGCGGGCTGACCTATATGCTGCCGAGCGAGGATGCGCTGGCGATTGGCGCGCTGCTGCAGCAGCGCTTCGGCCTGCCCTACTGGCAGATCGCCACGACCGCCACCGACGCCAATCGCTTCGCGCTGCGCGTCGCCCGTGCCGTGACCGGGCGGGAGAAGATCCTGGTCTTCAACGGCTGCTATCACGGCTCGGTCGACGAGACGATGGTGCGGCTGATCGACGGCAAGCCTGTGAACCGGCCGGGCCTGGCCGGCGAATTCCGCGACCTGCCACGGGCAACGAAGGTTGTCGAATTCAACGATGTTGCCGCATTGGAAGCAGCGCTGGCTGACCGCGACGTCGCCTGCGTCATCGCCGAGCCGGTGCTGACCAATTCCTGCATGGTGCTGCCGGAACCGGGCTTTCACGACGCGCTGCGACGTTTGACCCGCGATGCCGGCACGCTGCTTTTGATCGACGAGACGCACACGATTTCGACCGGCCCCGGCGGCTATACGCGCAAGCACGGGCTGGAGCCGGACCTTTTCGTGCTCGGCAAGCCGGTAGCGGGCGGCGTGCCGGCGAGCATCTGGGGCATGAGCGAGGAGGTCGCCACGCGCTACAGCGCCTACAACCGGGTGAAGGAGCCCGGCTATTCCGGCATGGGCACGACGCTGTCGGCGAACCCGCTGCAATTCGCGGCGATGCGGGCGACGCTGGAAGAGGTGATGACCGAGGAGGCCTACGGCCATATGGACCGGCTGGCGCGCCGCCTCGACGCCGGACTGACCGCCGTCATCGCGCGCAACAAGCTGCCCTGGCATGTGGCGCGTGTCGGCGCCCGCGTCGAGTTCATCTGCGCGCCCGGGCCGCTCGGGAACGGTGGCGAGGCGGAAAAGGCGCATGCGCCGGAGCTGGAAGCCGCCATCCATGTGGCGCTGGTCAATCGCGGCGTGCTGATCGCGCCGTTCCACAACATGATGCTTATCTCGCCGGCAACGACTTCAGCGCAAGTGAGCCGGCTGATCGCCGCCTTCGCCGCGGTTGCGGCAAGGCTTACGGCGTGAGAAAAGCGGCGATGGACAATCCGAACGCCGTAACAACTTCGCCCTCCGGCTCGACGCCCGCCGAGGCGAAAGCCTTTCTCGACGCGCATCCCGAGATCGAGGCTTTCGACATCGTGCTTACCGACGCCAACGGCATCGGTCGCGGCAAGATCGTGCGCCGGCACGAGCTGATGGGCATTTTCGAGAGCGGCCGGCATCTTCCGATCTCGATCCTCGGCCTCGACATCACCGGCGAGGACGTGCACGAAACCGGGCTGGTCTGGGACACCGGCGACGGCGACCTGCGCGCATGGCCGATCCCAGGCACGTTGGCGCCGCTCTTCGGCACCAAACCGCCGCGCGGCCAGGTGCTGATGTCGATGCACCACCTCGACGGCGAGCCGATGACCTCAGACCCACGGCTGGTGCTGGCAAGGCAGGTGGAACTGCTGGCGGCACGCGGCCTGCATCCGGCCGGCGCCTTCGAACTCGAATTTTTTCTCCTTGCCAACGAACGCGACGCGGACGGCAAGGTGCAAGCCGCCCGCGCGGTGCTCGACGGCCGCCGTTCGGCCAAGACCGAGGTCTATTCGGTCGACCATCTGCATGGCATGGAGCCGCTGTTTTCCGACATCTACGCGGCCGCCAAGGCGCAAGGCATTCCGGCCGAGACGGTAATCTCCGAGTACGCGCCCGGCCAGTACGAGCTGACGCTCAACTATCGCAAGGACGTGATGCGGGCGGCCGACGACCTCGTCATGCTGAAGCGGCTGGTCAGGGCACAGGCGCGCCGGCACGGCGTCACCGCCTGCTTCATGGCCAAGCCGATCGAGGCCTATGCCGGCTCGGGCATGCATTTCCATGTCTCGCTGCAGGACGATGCGGGCCGGAACGTCTTCACCGAGGCCGCCGGTGAAAAGTGGTCGCCAACACTGCTCAATGCGCTTGGCGGCCTCATCCACACCATGGCGGAATCGATGCTGGTGTTCGCGCCGCACGCTAATTCATGGCGGCGCTTCGTCGCTCAATCCTACGCGCCGGTGGCGCCGACATGGGGCGTCAACAACCGCTCGGTGGCGCTGCGCGTGCCGGCGGGCGACGCCAAGAACCGCCGCATCGAGCACCGGCCGTCGGGCGTCGACGCCAATCCTTACCTGATCGCCGCAACGGTGCTGGCCGGCATCGTCAAAGGCCTGGATGAGGGTCTGGACCCCGGCCCCGAGACGACCGGGAATGGCTACGAGCAGGCCCCGGAGAAGTCGACCATGCCGGCCGACTGGCGCGCCGCGATCGAGGCGGCCAGGGGCTCCGATTTCCTGAAATCAGCGCTCGGCGCCGACCTGCATCGCACCTTCGTGGCGATCAAGCAGGCGGAATATCTGCGTGTCGCCCGCACCGTCAGCGAGCTGGATTATCATCTCTATCTGCACGAGGTGTGAGCACAGGGCCTGACAGGCGCGGCGATCGCGCTTTGGCGACGGCAGGAGATGCCGAAGAAATATTGGCGGAACCTTCCCGTGGCCTCGCTCATTCCAGATTTGATAGCAGGAGCAGACAGAGCCGCGTCAGAGATGATCGCCCGGATGCCAACCACCCCAGCACCGCACCATGCCAAGGTGAAGGTCAAGCATTGGCCGACGCCCGAGCCGGCCGATGTGGTGGCGCCTGAAGCCGAAGACATTCCGGAGTTGCGCGAAGAGGCGAAAGGCTGCCGCCGCTGCCCGCTTTGGCATGACGCAACGCAGACCGTGTTCGGCGAAGGACCGGAAAGCGCGGACGTGGTCTTCGTCGGCGAACAGCCAGGCGATCAGGAGGATCTGGCCGGCAAGCCATTTGTCGGCCCGGCCGGCAGAATATTCGACAGCACCCTGGACGACGCCGAAATCGATCGCCGCAAGGTCTATGTGACCAATGCGGTGAAGCACTTCAAATTCGAACCGCGCGGCAAGAGGCGCATCCATTCGAAGCCCAATGCCGGCGAAATCCAGGCCTGCCGCTGGTGGCTGGACAAGGAGCTCGACCTCGTCAAGCCGAACCTCGTGGTGGCGCTCGGCGCGACGGCGGCGCAGTCGCTGCTCGGCAAGGCGGTGCCGATCACCAAGATGCGCGGCGATGTGATCGAGCGCGAGGATGGCTTGCGCGTGTTTGTGACCATCCACCCCTCCTTCATCCTGCGCATCCGCGATCGGGAGGACAAGGAGGCGGAGAGGGACCGGTTTTTGCAGGATATGCGGAAGGTGAGGCAGTTGATGGCTGCTTAGGCCTTCGCTATCTGATTGATCAGAATCGCCCGTAGATCATTGACGTTCGTCCCGGTCGGACCCGGGACAAACAAATCCCCGACCGCATTGAACGCCGTCCAGGCATTGTTGCCGGCGAGCATCGCCTTGGCGTCGGCGCCTGCCGCACGCATGCGCGCCACGGTCGAGCCGTCGGCGAAAGCGCCGGCATTGTTCTCGGAGCCGTCGATGCCGTCGGTGTCGGCGGCCAACGCATGTATGCCGTTCACGCCGTCGATGCCGATGGCGAAGGCAAGCAGGAATTCCGAGTTGCGGCCGCCCTTGCCCTTGGCGCGCAAGGTCACAGTGGTCTCGCCGCCGGAGAGGATGAGCACGGGCTTGGCGAAGGGGCGATTGCGGGTCGCCACCTCGCGCGCGATCGCGGCATGCACGCCGCCGACCTCACGCGCCTCGCCTTCGATCGAATCCGAGAGGATGACTGCCTCGATGCCTTGCCGCTCCGCTTCGGCGGCGGCCGCTTCCAGAGAGACGCCGGCGGAGGCGGTCAGGTGCACCTCGTTGCCGGCGAAGCGCGGATCGTCGGGACGCGGCGCGTCAGCGGCGGGCGACTGAATGTGCGCCATCACCGAAGCAGGCAGCTTCATGCCATAGGCGGCGATCGACGCCAGCGCATCCTCGCGGCTGCCTGTGTCGGGAATGGTCGGTCCCGAAGCAACCAGCGCCGGGTTGTCGCCCGGGATGTCGGAGACGACCAGCGACACCACGCGCGCCGGATGAGCGGCCGCGGCCAGGCGTCCACCCTTGATGGTCGAGACATGCTTGCGGATAGTGTTCATCGCCGCGATCGGCGCGCCGGAGGCAAGCAGCGCCTCGTTGACGGCGATCTCGTCGGCGAGCGTCAATCCGGCAGCGGGCGACGGCAGCAGAGCCGAGCCGCCGCCGGAGATCAGCGCTACCACCAGATCGTCAGCGGTTAAGCCCTGTACCTTCTCAAGCAGCCGGCGCGAGGCTTCCAGGCCGGCGGCATCCGGCACCGGATGCGCCGCCTCGATGATTTCGATACGCTCGCATCTGGCACCGTAACCGTAGCGGGTGACGACAAGGCCGTCGACGGGACTGTCCCAGACCTTCTCGAAGGCTGCCGCCATCTGCGCCGAGCCTTTTCCCGCGCCGATGACGATGGTGCGGCCCTTCGGCTTCGCTGGCAAATGACTGCGGATCGTCCTTTCCGGGTCGGCGGCGGCGACGGCGGCGTTGAAGATCGACGTCAGGAAGCTTTTCGGGTCGGTCATTTTTCTTCCGGCGGCAGCGCGAGCCCGCTCGCATCGATGCCAAGATGAGCGCAAAGCGCGTCGACGACGACGCCATGATCCTCGCGTTCCGGCAGGCCCGAGACCGCGATGACACCGATGACGCCGGCGCCTTTCACCGTGACCGGGAAGCCGCCGCCGGCCAACACATAGTCGGCGATGTCCAGACCCTCACCGATCTTGAACGTGCGGTCCGGTCGCTGCTGCTCCAGCACCAGGCGATAGGTGCTTCTCAGATAGCGCTTCACGACGTTGATCTTGCGCCGCGCCCAGTCGGGATTGGAAGCATTCGAGCCCGGCATCGCGGCGTAGAAGAGCGGCCGGTCGAAGGTCCTGATGTCGACGATAACAGGCAGGTTTTCCTTCAGCGCCCGGTCCCTGATGGCAGAGCCGATCTTGAAAGCGACGGCCTCGTCGAAGGCCGGGAAGACCAGCGTGGCTTCCTGTTTCTTGATCAGAGCGATGTCGTCGGCGGTGGCCATGGCGTTCCCCTGTCAGCGTCGAGGCACGCTTTGGCCGATGACTGACGCCGGGTCAAGCCGAGAGCGCATCAAAGCTCACGCCGCAATGGCGCTCTTCGCCGGCCGCCCCGCCACATAGACCTCGCGCACGGCACGGTCGTCGCCCAGCGTCTGCAGCAGGAAGAGTTCTTCCGCCAGCGTTTCCACCGTCTCCATCCTGAGCCGCATGCCCGGCGTGGCGTGGGCGTCGAGCACGACGAGATCGGCATCGGTGCCTTCGTCCAGCGTGCCGACCTTGTCGGCCACCGACAGCGCCTCGGCATTGCCGCGCGTCAACTGCCAGAAGGACTGGAAAGGGTTGAGCTTCTCACCGTTCAGCGCGATGACCTTGTAGCCTTCATCCATGGTGCGCAGCATCGAATAGTTGGTGCCGCCGCCGACATCGGTGGCGGCCGCGATCCTGAGCGGTGCCTCGCGCCGGCGATAGCGCTGATAATCGAACAGGCCGGAGCCCAGGAAAAGATTGGAGGTCGGGCAGAACACCGCGACCGAACCCGATCGCGACAGCGCATCGGCCTCACGCTCGGAAAGATGGATGCAGTGGCCGAACAGGCTCTTTTTGCCGAGCAGGCCGTAATGCTCATAGACGTCGGTGTAGTCGCGCGACCAGGGATAGAGCTCCTGGGTGAAGGCGATCTCGGCGTGGTTTTCCGACAGATGCGTCTGCATGTGGAGATCGGGATATTCGCGGCACAGCGCGCCGGCCATCTCCATCTGCTCGGGCGAGGAGGTGATGGCGAAGCGCGGCGTGATGGCATAGAGCTGGCGGCCCTTGCCGTGCCATTCGGCGATCAGCGCCTTGGTATCGTCATAGCCGGTCTGAGGCGTGTCGAGCACGCCGTCCGGCGCGTTGCGGTCCATCATCACCTTGCCGGCGATGTTGAGCATGTTGCGTTCATGCGACTCGGCGAAGAAGGCTTCGGCGGAAGATTTGTGCACCGAGCAATAGGCAGCGACCGTCGTCGTGCCATGCCGCAACATCTCGTCGAGGAACAGCCTGGCGATGCGGCGCCCGTGCTGCGCGTTCTGGAATTTCGATTCTTCCGGAAACGTGTATTTGTTCAGCCAGTCGAGCAGCTCGGCGCCGTAAGAGGCGATGATCTGCATCTGCGGCACATGCACATGGGCGTCGAGGAAGCCCGGCAGGATGAGATGCGGACGATGGTCGATCGTCTCGACACCGGCGCCCGCCTTCTTCAAGACGTCCGCATAGGAGCCGGCGGCAACGATCTTGCCGTTGTCGATCAGCAACCCGCCATCCTCCTCGTAGCGCCAGGCGGAATGGTCGTCTATCGCTTCGGGCCAGCGCAGGAAGGAGAGCGTGCGGCCGCGCAGAAGTTTCGATGTCATGCTCACTTTCCGGCGCCTTCGAACCAGGCGACCAGAAGGGCCCGTTCCTGGTCGGTTATGTGGCTGACGTTGGCGGGCGGCATGGCATGCGCCCGGCCAGCCTGGATATAGATCTCGCGCGCATGCTCGGCGATGCGCTCGTCGGTGTCGAGCAGCACGCCCTTCGGCGCATGGTAGATGCCTTCATAGACCGGCTCTTCCGTATGACACATGGAGCAGCGCCCGAGCACGGTGTCGCGCACGGCCGGGAAGTGGGCCGAAGCGATGTAGACCTGGGCGGCGGCCGACGCGGCGGAAGCCTTCGGCTCGCCGGTCAGCACTTTCGGCACGGTCGACAGCCAGATGATGATCATGAACAGCACGGCGGCGCCCAGCCAGGTCCAGGTCGGGTTGCCCTTTCGCGCATGCACCGTGTTGAAATAGTGCCGGATCAGCACGCCGATGATGAAGACCAGCGAGGCGATGACCCAGTTGAACTGGGTGCCGAAGGCCAGCGGATAGTGGTTCGACAGCATCAGGAACAGGACCGGCAAGGTCAGGTAGTTGTTGTGCAGCGAGCGCTGCTTGGCGATCTTGCCGTATTTCGGGTCGGGCTTGCGGCCGGCGATCAGGTCGGCGACGACGATCTTCTGGTTGGGGATGATGACCATGAAGACATTGGCCGACATGATCGTGGCGGTGATGGCGCCGAGATGCAGGAAAGCGGCGCGGCCGGTGAAAAGGTGTGTAAGCCCCCAGGCGATGAACACCAGCACGCAGTAGAGCACCAGCATCAGCCCGGTATCGCTTTTACCCAACGGTGAGCGGCAGAGCAGGTCGTAGACGATCCAGCCGACGCCGATGGTGGCCAGCGACAGAAGGATGCCGACCGGCACCGAGATGTTGAGCACGTTGGGGTCGATCAGGAAGAGATCGGCACCGGCATAGTAGACCACGCAGAGCATAGCGAAGCCCGACAGCCAGGTGGCGTAGGATTCCCATTTGAACCAGGCGAGGTGCTCCGGCATCTCGGCCGGGGCCACCAGATATTTCTGGATGTGGTAGAAGCCGCCGCCATGCACCTGCCATTCCTCGCCGAAGGCGCCGGCAGGCAGGCTGGGACGCTGGCGGAGCCCAAGATCGAGGGCAACGAAATAGAAGGACGAGCCGATCCAGGCGATGCCAGTGATGACATGCAGCCAGCGGACCGCAAAACTCAGCCAGTCCCAGAAAATCGCGAAATCCGTCATCGAGTGGCCCCTGGGAACTCGTCCTTGCCGATGAGAGGGACTTTACGGGCTGGAGCGCAAACGAAAAGAGGCGAGGTGCGCGATGACTTTCAAAAAAAAATAAAAAATACTAGCTTGCTTTGCCCAGCCTTTTCAGAGCCACGGAAGCCGCCGCATGGCCTATCTCGACAACATTGCCGTCTTCGTCCGTGTCGTCGAGCTCGGCAATCTGTCGGCGGCGGGGCGCGACATGCGCATTTCGCCGGCGGTCGCCTCCAACCGCATCAAGGAGTTGGAAAAGCATCTCGGAGTCAGGCTGTTCAACCGCACCACAAGGCAGTTGATGCCGACCGAGCACGGCACGGTGTTCTATACCGGCGCCAAGCAGGTGCTGGACGCGATCACCGAAGCGGAAGCCGCGGTCGCGGCACTTTCCGGCCAGCCGCGCGGCACTATCAGGGTCACGGCGCCGCTCGGCCTCGGCCGGCGGCTGATCGCTTCCGGCATTCCGGATTTCCACGACAAATACCCCGATATCGAGGTGCGGCTCAGGCTCTCCGACCACAATGTCGATATCATGAAGGAAGGCATCGACGTCGCCTTCCGGCTCGGCATCATCGAGGATTCGAGCCTCAGGATGCGCGGCATCATGGAATGCGAGCGCGTGCTGGTGGCGGCGCCGAAATATCTGGAAGCGCGCGGCGAGCCGGCCGAGGCGCAGGAACTGATCGGCAAGAAGCACGACTGCCTGATGCTGCGTTATGCCGGCGCGCGCGAATATGTCTGGACGCTGCAGACGCCGAGCGGACCGCAAAAATTCGAGGTGCACGGTCCCTACGACACCGACGACGGCGACGTGCTGACCGGCTGGGCCTTGTCGGGACGCGGCATCATCAACAAGCCGCGTTTCGAGGTCGAGCCATTCATCCGCGACCGGCGGCTGAAGGTGATCCTGCCCCAGGCGCCGCCGACGCCGGTGCAGTTCGCCGCCGTCTATCCGCACAAGAAGCTGCAGGATCCGAAGGTGCGGCTGCTGCTCGACTTCATGGCCGAGCGCTGCCAGCGGCTGATCAAGGACCTCTTGGCCGGAAAGTAAGGGCTGGTAGCGTTGTGTCGCGATTGGCCGAAGCATCCGTGACGTCGTCATCCACGGGCGGAGCGACGCGAAGCGGAGCACAGACCCGAGAATCCATCCGTGATTTTGATCGTAGGGTGCTGCGGAGCAGAATTCTGCACCGTCGCAACGCTTCGAAGTCACGGAATGGTCTGCGCCGCGTCGCTTCGCTCCTTGCTCCGCCATGGAATGACGACTTGACGGGCGTTCAGGCTAATCGCCTTCGGGCCGTCAAGACCTCCAACTCGACACACGCGAGGCTGGCTGGCAAGTGACAGTCCGGTGGCCCACTTGCTCCCGTTGCCTTGCGCGAAAGCGAGCCTAGGTTGGTAGCCAAAACGGCTGCCGATTTTCAAGGCGACCGAAGGACCGCACCATGCATCTCGCCATTTCGCTCAGCATCGCCGCCACCGACGGACAAGACGTCCTGAGCTTCGACCAGATCAGCAGCTTCGTGCGCAAGGCGGAAGCGGCGGGCGTGGACATGGTCATCATTTCCGACTCCGCCGATAAGCCATCGAGCAGCCCATTCGAAGCGACCACGCTGCTGGCCGCTTTGGCGACGGTGACCGACAAGATCGGACTCGTCGCCAGCGCCTCGACGCTCGCGCATCAGCCCTACAACCTGGCGCGCCGCTTTGCCTCGCTCGACATCATCAGCCATGGCCGCGTCGGCTGGAACGCCACGACGGCGCAGAACCCGCGCGAAGCTGCGAATTTCAGCCGGCCGGAAGGTTTCTCCGAGGATGATTTTCGCCGCCGCGCCTGGGAGTTCATCAACATTGTGCGGCTCTTGTGGATCGGCTGGGAACATGACGCCTTGTTGTTCGACAAGGCATCAGGCCGCTTCCACGATCCGGACAAGATGCATCCGGCGAACTTCGCCGGTGAATTCTTCTCGGTGCGCGGGCCGCTCAATGTCGCCCGTTCGCCGCAAGACGTGCCAGTGCTGGTGATGTCCGGCTTGGCAGGGACCGAGCTCGATTTCGCCAGCCGCCGCGCCGATGTCGTGCTGCTGGACAAGCTTGAACCGTCGGGCGCGAGAGCGACCCGCGATGAGATCAAACGCAGGGCGCACGAAGCAGGGCGCGACCCGGTGGCGATCAAGGTGCTGGCGATGGCCGATGCAGTGCCCGAACACGATGGCCGTAGTCTGGAGGACCTATGCCTCTCATCCGGCTGCGACGGCATCGTTCTGACTGTGCAGCCTCGGGCTGCCGCCGTGGAGGCTTTTGTCGAGCGATTGCTGCCGGAACTCAAGCGACACGGATTTGCCAAGGCACAGGGCAAAACGCTGCGCGATCGCCTTGGGTTGAGTGAGGATAGCAAGCCATGAGCGCGCGTCAGATGAAGCTCGGCCTGTTTTTGTGGGCGACCGGCCATCACATCGCCGCCTGGCGTCATCCGGACGCGCATGTGAGAGCCGGCATCGACATCGACCATTACATAAAGCTGGCGCAGACGGCCGAAGCGGCGAAGTTCGACATGGTGTTCTGCGAGGACGCCGCCGGACTGCGCGAGACCAATATCAACATCGCCAGCCAGACCTCGCGCTCGATCGGCTTCGAGCCGATCAGCCTGCTTTCGGCGCTGGCCGCGCAGACCGATCGCATCGGCCTCGTGTCCACGGCATCGACCAGCTACAACGAGCCCTACGGCCTGGCGCGGACTTTTGCCTCGCTCGACAATCTGAGCGGCGGTCGGGCCGGTTGGAACCTCGTCACCTCGGCCAGTCCGATCGAGGCCGCGAATTTCGGCGCGACGGGCTTGCGGCCGCATGCCGACCGTTATGCGCGGGCGCGGGAATTCGCCACGGTGATCACCGGGTTGTGGAACCGGCGCGTCGCCGGCCATGACGGCGAGAGCTTTTCCGTGCGCGATCCACTCGACATCCCGCCCTCGCCGCAAGGCGCGCCGGTGATGGTGCAGGCGGGCGCCTCCGACGACGGCAAGGATCTTGCCGCGCGCACCGCCGATGTCGTGTTCTCGGCGGCGCAGACTTTCGAGGAAGCCAAGGCCTTTTACGACGACCTCAAGGGGCGGCTCGCCGCCTATGGGCGACAGCCGGACGACGTGAAGATCATGCCCGGCGTCGCGCCGATCGTGGCCGCCACGAAAGCCGAGGCGCAGGCCAAATACGACGCGCTGCAGGAATTGATCCCCGACGATGTCGGCGTGGCGCTGCTCTCCAGCTATCTCAGCATTTCCGACCTCGGCCGCTATCCGATCGATGGGCCGCTGCCCGAACTGCCGGAAAGCGAAGGCATGAAGAGCCGGCAGGCGCTGGTCATCGAGCAGGCGCGTCGCGATGGCCTGTCGATCCGCCAGCTCGCGCGCTATTTTGCCGGCGCGCGCGGCCATTGGCGGATCGTCGGCACGGCGGAGCAGATCGCCGACGAGTTGCAGGCCCGCTTCGAAGGCGGCGCCGCCGACGGTTTCAACGTCATGCCGTCCTGGTTCCCGGGCGAGCTCGACGCCGTCGCGACGCTGGTCGTGCCGGAATTGCAGCGGCGCGGGCTGTTCCGCAAGGACTATGAAGGCCGCACGCTGCGCGAACATCTCGGCCTCAAGCGGCCGATCTAAGTTTGTTCAATCCATCAGCCGGGCTGCTCCGGACACCCTGATCGAGCTGCCGGCGGCCGGCGGAATATCGGCATGGAGGCGCGAACGCATGCCCATGTCCTCGCCCTGGACGATGTCGATCGAGCCGCCATGCGGCCAGCCGAGGTCGCGCAGATAGCCGGCAAAGGCCGCGGTCGCCGCCCCTGTCGCCGGATCCTCATAGACGCCGCCGGAAGCGAATGGATTGCGCGTGTGGAAGAGGCGCGGCGTCTCGGCGTGGGCGAGGAGGATCGTGACCAGGCCTTCGCGCCGCATGAAGGACTGGCCTTGCCTCAGATCATAGGCCATGGCGGCCAACGCCTCGCGCGACCTCAGCGCCAGCACGAGATGATCGGCGCCTCCATGGATGAGCGCCGGCGGAATGGCGGGATCGAGATCGCCCGGCTCATAGCCGAACAAGGCGAGCGCCTCGCCGGCCAGTTCCTTCGGCGCCGGCCGGCTGCGCGTCGGCGGCGACCGCAGGGCGGCGGCAAAGTTGGCGCCATTGCGAAAACCCTCGACGGTGATGTCGGCCTGGTTGAGGGTCAGCCTGAAAGTGCCGTCGCCGAATTTTCCGACCAGCGCCGCGCCAAGCGCGATGGTGGCGTGGCCGCAGAACGGTACTTCCGACTCTGGCGAAAAGTAGCGCACGCGCCATTGATCGCCTTCGGGCGCGGCAAAGGCGGTTTCCGAAAAGCCGACTTCGGCCGCGACGCGCTGCATGTCGGCCGCATCGGGCAAGGCTTCGCCAATCACCACGCCGGCCGGATTACCGCCGGTGTTGCCGTCTGAAAATGCTGCGATCTTCAATACATCCATGTTCCTGGCCTCGTTGTGCGTGGGCGCAACAAACACGTTTCGGGCCGTCTTGGGAAATGAAGAAAGCGGCGAGCAGCGGTGAGCGCCAGTCACATCTGCGATCGGAGCCAGCGCTTCAATCCAATGCGGAACGAAATTCGACCCATCGCCGTTTTGACGATTGGCGGTCGTTCGGGCCGTCCTTCAGTTCCCAGCCATCGACGCAGCGCGACAGGAGCCAACCATGGACGCCATCGTCACCAAGAACGACCTCAAATCCGATGCCAAGAAGGAATCGATCGACCTGCTCAACGCCAGGCTTGCCGACGCCATCGACCTGGCCCTGATCACCAAGCAAGCGCACTGGAACGTCAAAGGCCCGCAATTCATCGCCATCCATGAGATGCTCGATGAATTCCGCGAGGAGATCGACGGCCATGTCGACATCGTCGCCGAGCGCGCCGTCCAGCTCGGCGGCACCGCGCATGGCACCTCGCAGGACGTGTCGAAGACGACCAGGCTAAAACCCTATCCGACCGACATCCACAAGACCAAGGATCATCTGGCGGCGCTGATCGACCGCTATGCGGCGGCGGCCAAGCTGACCCGCGAAGCGATCGACGAGGCGGACGACGCCGGCGATGCCGACACCGCCGATATCTTCACCGCCTATTCTCGCTCGCTCGATAAATTGCTGTGGTTCCTCGAGGCGCACACGCAGGAAAAGGAATAACCGGGGACTGTTCTTGCTTGGCCGGCCGGATCAGCCGGCCATCGCCTTTTCAGCACTGGCCGCGCTTGGCGTGTCCGAGGCACGCGACACCAGCGCGGTCATGATCTCGGCGGCGGCAAGCGCGGCGATCACCGGCGGCCGCTTGTCCTTCACCGCATTGCCGCCGATCGGCGAGATGAGGCGATTGAATTCGGCCTCGCTGCCCTCGGCCGACTTCAGGAACCAGTTCCGGAAGGTGGCTTTCTTGGTTTTCGAACCGATCATGCCGACATAGGCGGTATCTCCGCGCTTCAATGCTTCGGCGACGATCAGGAAATCCAAGGCATGGTCATGCGTTAGGATAGCGAAGGCCGACCCAGCCGGCGCCTCGCGCACTACTGCTTCGGGCATCGGCGTCAGCCGGGTCTCCACCGTTTCCGGCATGCCTTCCAGCGCGTCGGCGCGGGTTTCGACGACGGCGACGTGGATCGGCAGCAGCGCCAGCGACGCGGCCAGCGCCTGGCCGACATGGCCGCCGCCAAAGAGATAGACATGCGGAAGATGCGCCTCTTCGGCTTCGGCGTTGGCGATCAGTTGCTGCTCCACCGAACCATCGACGAGGCGGATCGACACTTCGACACGTCCGCCGCAACATTGGCCGATTTCCGGCCCGAGCGGCACGTCGAGCGTGGCGCAGACCTCATCGACCTCTATGCGGGCCTGTTCACCCTCCCCGTTGTCGCGAGGCGAGGAGCACAGCATCTGCCGCGCCTTGTCGATCGCCATATATTCGAGCTGACCGCCCCCGATCGTACCGAAGATCGATGACGAAGAGACAAGCATAAAGGCGCCGGCCTCGCGCGGTGTCGAGCCTTTGGTGGCCCCCACCTCGACGAGAGCGACCCGGCCAGCTTTGCCGAAAAACGTCTTCAGGCTTTGCACTTTCGAGTTCATCGTCTGCATTCCTAGATCGTGATGGCGTTTCGTTGAACCGCCCTCACGATCTAACTCTTCGTTGGAGCATGATCTTTCTCCGAAAACCGGTTCCCACTTTTCGGGATCATGCCCTAGCGCCGAAATATAGTGTTTTTCGGCCGAATTGCACGTTTTAGGCCGGCTTTTCGGCTTCCCGCTTCAACCGCTCGATCGCCGTCAGCACCCGCTCCGGCGTCGCCGGCGCGTCCAGGCGCGGACAGATCTTGTGGTCGGCCACGCTCGCGACCGCGTCCGACAGCGCATGCAGCACCGACATGCCGTGCGGCAGCGGCGGCTCGCCCACGGCCTTTGAGCGGTGGATGGTCGGCTCATAGGCCGACGACCAGTCGGTCAGCTTGACGTTGAAGATCTTTGGACGGTCGGAAGCGAGCGGGATCTTGTAGGTCGACGGCGCATGCGTCCGCAGCCGGCCGCTATCGTCCCACCACAATTCCTCCGTCGTCAGCCAGCCCATGCCCTGGATGAACCCGCCCTCGATCTGGCCGAGGTCGATCGCCCGGTTCAGCGAGCGGCCGGCGTCGTGCAGGATATCGGTGCGCTCGACGACATATTCACCGGTGAGCGTGTCGACTGAGACCTCCGAGCAGGCCGCGCCATAGGCGTAATAGTAGAAGGCATGGCCGCGGCCCTTGCTACGGTCCCAATGGATCTTCGGCGTCTTGTAGAAACCGGCCGCCGAGAGCTGGATGCGGTTGATATAGGCCTGCTTGACAAGATCATTGAAGGCCACTTCCTGATTGCCGACGCGCACCCGGTTGGGCAGGAACACGACCTGGTCGTGCGGCACCTGGTATTTGTCGGCGGCGAAGTCGGTCAGCCGCTTGCGGATCTGGCGGGCGGCGTCCTGCGCCGCCATTCCGTTGAGGTCGGCGCCGGAAGACGCGGCCGTCGGCGAGGTGTTCGGCACCTTGGCGGTGGTGGTCGCGGTGATCTTGACCCGGTCGAGATCGATCTGGAATTCTTCCGCCACGACCTGGGCCACCTTGAGATGCAGGCCCTGGCCCATCTCGGTGCCGCCATGGTTCATGTGGACCGAACCGTCGGCATAGACATGCACCAGCGCGCCGGCCTGGTTGGCCTCCGTCTTGGTGAATGAGATGCCGAACTTCACCGGCGTCATCGCCAGCCCGCGCTTGACGAACCGGCTGTTGTTGTTGAAGGCGCTGATCTCGCGGCGGCGCCGCGCATAGTTCGCGCTTTCCTCCAGCTCGGCCACGATGCGCTGGATGATGCAGTCCTCGACCTTCTGGTGGTAGGGCGTGATGCTGCGCTCGCCGATCGCCTCCATGGGATCGTAAAAGTTCAGCTTGCGGATTTCGAGCGAGTCCTTGCCGACGGCGAAGGCCACCTCGTCGATGACGCGCTCGGCGCCGACCATGCCTTGCGGGCCGCCAAAGCCGCGAAAGGCGGTGTTGGAGACGGTATTGGTGTAGAGCGGCGCCGACTTGGCGTGCACCGCCGGATAGAAATAGGCGTTGTCGCAGTGGAACAGCGCGCGGTCGCCGACCGGACCGGACAGATCGGCGGAAAAGCCGCAACGCAGCGCGTAGGTGAAGTCGACGCCGAGGATGTTGCCCTCATCGTCGAAGCCGACTTCATAATCGATGGCGAAATCATGCCGCTTGCCGGTGGCGGTCATGTCCTCGTCGCGGTCGAGCCGGATTTTCACCGCGCGCTTCAATTTCTTGGCGGCAATGGCGGCGATCGCCGCGCATTGGTTGGCCTGGGTTTCCTTGCCGCCGAAGCCGCCGCCCATGCGGCGCACTTCGACCGTGACAGCATGGCTCGGCACGCCGAGCGCATGCGCGACCAGATGCTGCGTCTCGCTCGGGCCCTGCGTCGAGCAATAGACGATCACCTCGTCGTCCTCGCCAGGGATTGCCAGCGAAACCTGGCCCTCGAGATAGAAGTGGTCCTGGCCGCCGAGCCACATGCGGTTCTTGATGCGGCGGGGAGCCGCCGCGATCGCCGCGGCGGCATCGCCGCGCTTCAGGGTCAGCGGCGTGGTGACCTGCCTGTCCTTGACCGGATCGAGGTTCCAGATGTCGATGACGGCCGGAAGCTCGTCATACTCGATTTTTGCGAGACGCGCGGCGCGTCTCGCTTCCTCGCGCGTCTCGGCAACCACTGCGAAGATCGGCTGTCCGTAAAACTGCACGTTGGCTTCGGCGAGCACCGGATCGTCATGCATGTTGCTCGGCGAGACATCGTTCTCGCCGGGGACATCGACATAGGTCAGCACATCGATCACGCCGGGCGCCGAGCGCACAGCCGACAGGTCGACGCTCTTCAACGCGCCGTGCGCGACCTTGGAGAGGCCGAGGCCGACATGCAGCGTGCCGGCTGGCTCCGGCATGTCGTCGATATAGACGGCGGTGCCGCTGACATGCTTGTGCGCGGAATCGTGCCGCTGGTCGGTGGCGACGCCGCCGACGATCTTTTCAGCCTTGAGGCTGGGTGTGGCGTGCTTGTTCATTCAGCCTCCTTTCCTTCTCCCCGTTCACGGGGAGAAGGTGGCCCGAAGGGTCGGATGAGGGGCAGCGCTGACGTTGACGAATTCGCGCGAGACGATCGACGATGGCGCTGCCCCTCATCTGCCTGCCGGCATCTTCTCCCCGTGAACGGGGAGAAGGACGCTACTCGCGACCGCCCGGCGCTTTGCCTCGATATGTTGGATTGCGGACGCATCAGGCCGCCTCGTTGCGCGAGACCTGGAACGGCGCCTTCGTTCCGGTCGTCTCGATATAAAACCGTAGCAAAAGGTTCTTCGCTGCCAGCGCCCGGTATTCGGCGGTCGCCCGCATGTCGGTGAGCGGCGAAAAATCCTTGGTGTATTCGGCCATCGCGGCCCCCACGGTCGCTTCGGTCCAGAGCTTGCCGGCGAGCGCCTTTTCAACCGCGCCGGCGCGCTTCGGTGTCGCCGCCATACCGCCATAAGCGATGCGGATGTCGGCCACCGTGCCATCCTTGGCCAAGGTCAGGTAGAAAGCCCCGAGCGTCGCGGTGATATCCTCGTCACGGCGCTTGGTGACCTTGTAGACGGCAAACTTCGTTCCCTTTGCCGGCACGGGCACTTGGATTGCTTCGACGAACTCGCCGGGCTGACGGTCCTGCTTGCCATAGGCGATGAAGAAGGTTTCGAGCGGTATCGTGCGACGCGCCTTGCCCTTGCGGAGCGTCAGCTGCGCGCCGAGCGCGATCAAGGGCGGCGGCGTGTCGCCGATCGGCGAGCCGTTGGCGATGTTGCCACCGATCGTGCCCATGTTGCGCACCTGTTCGCCGCCGATGCGGTCGACCAGCGGTCCCAGTGCCGGGATGCGCTTCGACAGCGTCTCGAAGGCTTCGGTGTAGGTGACGCCAGCGCCGATGGTGATGACGCCATCCTTCTCCGACGTCGTACGCAAGCCGTCGAGGCCACCGATGAAGATCGCCGGCGAGATGTCGCGCATGTGCTTGGTGACCCACAGGCCGACATCGGTCGAACCGGCGACGATGGTGGCGCCCGGTTCGCTTTCGAGCAAAGCGGCGAAATCGTCGACGCTGGCCGGCACGATCAATCGCGCCTTGCCCGACCCGATCTCGACCCTGGCGCCATCACGCAACACCTTCAGCCGCGCGGTGATGTCCTTGCGCTCCACCGCCAGCGGATCCTTAGCCGCCTTGCCGTAGCTCGAAATGGCGTGCGCGGCGCGCATGATGGCCTCGTAGCCGGTGCAGCGGCAGAGATTGCCCTGCAGCGCCTTTTCGATCGCGGCGTTGGACGGATCGGGGGTCTTCATCCAGAGCCCGTAGAGCGACATGATGAAGCCCGGCGTGCAGAAGCCGCATTGCGAGCCGTGGAAATCGATCATCGCCTGCTGCACCGGATGCAGTTTCTCACCGTCGCCGCGCAGGTGCTCCACAGTCACGACATGCGTGCCGTCGAGCGAGCCCATGAAGCGGATGCAGGCATTCACGCTTTCGTAGACCAGACCTTCGGCGGAGAGCTTGCCGACCAACACCGTGCAGGCGCCGCAGTCGCCCTCGGCGCAACCTTCCTTGGTGCCGCGCAGAGAGCGGTTGAGCCGCAGCCAGTCGAGTAGCGTCGCATCGGGCGCGACATCCTTCAGAGCCACGTCGCTGCCGTTCAGGATAAAGCGTATTTGATTGCGGGTCTCAGCCATGTCTCAGCTCCCCCGATAGGTCGAGTAGCCATAGGGCGAAATCAAGAGCGGGACGTGATAATGCCGCTGCTCCGCCATACCGAAGCGGATCGGCACGATATCGAGAAAGGCGGGTTGGGGCAGGTCGATACCCTGGCCGCGCAGATAGTCGCCAGCGGCGAAGACCAGCTCATATTCGCCGGTAAGGAAATCGGCGTCGGCCAGCAGCGGCGCATCGCAGCGGCCGTCGTCATTGGTGGTCACGGTCTTGAGACGCGTGCGGCTCTGGCCTTCGATGCGGAAAAGCTCGATCGACAGTCCTTTTGCCGGCCGGCCGGTCGCGGTGTCGAGCACGTGGGTCGTCAGACGCCCGCCATCGGCTTTCGACGTTTCTGCCACTGGCCGCCTCCCATCCCGGTACGTTTCAGGTCGATTGTGCGCCAATTAAAGGCGATGCATAAGCCCCGGTCGAGCGGAGTGCGGCAAAAAGCACTTTCAAAAATTTTCGGGGGAATGCGTGCGCACTCCTTTCGATATCTTCATCTCAACCATCGGGCAGGAGTGGCAATGCGTTACGATCGGGACATGCGCGGTTATGGGGCCAATCCGCCGGACCCGAAATGGCCCGCCGGCGCGCATGTCGCGGTGCAGTTCGTCGTCAACTATGAAGAAGGCGGCGAGAACTGCGTGCTGCATGGCGACAAGGCTTCGGAGGCCTTCCTTTCGGAGATCGTTGGGGCGGCTCCCTGGGTCGGCCAGCGGCACTGGAACATGGAATCGATCTACGAGTATGGCGCGCGGGCCGGCTTCTGGCGGCTCTACCGGCTGTTCACCGAAGCGCAGGTGCCGGTGACCTGCTACGGCGTCGCCACGGCGTTGGCGCGCTCGCCCGACCAAGTGGCCGCCATGCAGGAGGCTGGTTGGGAGATCGCTTCGCACGGGCTGAAATGGATCGACTATCGCGACCATGCGGCCGAGGATGAGCGGCGCGATCTCGAAGAGGCGATCAAGCTGCATTACGAGGTCACCGGCGCGCGCCCGACCGGCTGGTACACCGGCCGGACCTCGGTCAACACGGTGCGGCTCGTCGCCGAGGAAGGCGGCTTCGACTATGTCTCCGACACCTATGATGACGAACTGCCCTATTGGTTCGACCGCGACGGGCTGGAGAAACCGCAGCTCATCATCCCCTACACGCTCGACGCCAACGACATGCGTTTTGCGACGCCGCAGGGCTTCAACTCGGGCGACCAGTTCTTCGCCTATCTGAAGGACAGTTTCGACACGCTCTATGCCGAGGGCAAGGCAGGCCGGCCGCGCATGATGAATATCGGCCTGCACTGCCGGCTGGTCGGCCGTCCCGGGCGGGTGGCGGCATTGAAGCGCTTCGTCGACTATGTGAAGTCGCACGACAAGGTATGGCTGACGCGGCGCATCGACATCGCCAAACACTGGCGCGAAACGCACCCCTACGAGGCGCCGGCGCTGCGTCCGTCGCGGATGGAATTCGAGGAATTCGTACATGCCTTCGGCGGCGTGTTCGAGCATTCGCCCTGGATCGCCGAGCGCGCCTACGAATTGGAGCTCGGCCCTGCGCATGACAGCGCCGGCGGCCTGCACAACGCGCTCTGCCGCGTCTTCCGCGCGGCGAGCGAAGCCGAACGATTTTCCGTGCTGAACGCCCACCCGGACCTCGCCGGCAAGCTGGCCAAGGCCAAGCGCCTGACAGTGGAATCGGCCAAGGAGCAGGCCTCAGCCGGGCTCGATGCGCTGACCGACAAGGAGCGCGAGCTGTTCTCGAAACTCAACGCCGCCTACGTCACCACCTTCGGCTTCCCCTTCATCATCGCGGTCAAGGGCAAGAGCAAGGACGAAATCCTGGCGGAGTTCGAGGCGCGGATCGGCAACAGCCGCGGCACCGAGTTCGAAACCGCCTGCAGACAGGTCGAACGCATCGCCCTGCTTCGGCTGAAAGACATGCTTCCATTGTAATGTTTTGAGGGCCAGGACCCCATGGATATGATCAAGACTGCCGAGCGAACCTATTACGCCCCGCATGGCGGCCATCCCGGCCAGAACGAGCTTTTGACCGGCCGCGCCGTCTTCACCGAAGCCTATGCGGTCATCCCCAGGGGCGTGATGCAGGACATCGTCACCAGTCCGCTGCCGTTCTGGGACAAGACGAGGGCCTGGATCATCGCAAGGCCACTGTCGGGCTTCGCCGAGACCTTTTCGCAATACATCGTCGAGGTTCTGCCCGGCGGCGGCAGCGGGCGGCCGGAACTCGATGCCGCCGCCGAGGGCGTGCTGTTCGTCGTCGAGGGCGAACTCACCGTATCGCTTGCCGGCAAAGAACACGTGCTTGCCCCCGGCGGCTTCGCCTTCCTGCCGCCATCCAGTGGCTGGACGGTGCGCAACGAAAGCGGCACTGCTGCCCGCTTCCACTGGATCCGCAAGACCTATGAGGCTGTCGACGGCCTCGACGCGCCGGAAGCCTTCTTCTCGAGTGACCAGGATGTGGCGCCGAGCCCGATGCCGGGCACGGAGGGGCGCTGGGCAACGACCCGCTTCGTCGACCCAGCCGACATGCGCCACGACATGCACGTCACCATTGTGACGCTGAAGCCGGGCGCGGTCATCCCTTTCGCCGAGACGCATGTCATGGAGCACGGGCTCTATGTGCTCGAAGGCAAGGCGGTCTACCGCCTCAACCAGGACTGGGTCGAGGTCGAAGCCGGCGACTTCATGTGGCTGCGCGCCTTTTGCCCGCAGGCCTGCTATGCCGGCGGCCCGGGTAATTTCCGTTATCTGCTGTACAAGGACGTCAATCGTCATGCCAGGCTTGGCGGCTATCTTGGGGGCAAGGCGCGGTGAGCCGCATCGTCGCCCGACCGCTGACGCGCGAGAACTTCGCGCCCTTCGGCGACGTCATCGACATGGGCGGCGACAACCGCTACCCGATCAATGCTGGCAAGGCGATGCGCTATCACGACCTCGCCACGGCGGAGGCCGCCGGACCGAATGCGCGCGTGCTGATCTCGATGGTGCGCGGCACGCCCTATGAGATGCCGCTGAAGCTCACCATGGTCGAGCGCCATCCGCTTGGGAGCCAGGCCTTCATCCCGCTGTCGCCGCGACCGTTCCTGGTGGTCGTCTGCCACGACAGCGAGGATGGGCCGGGCGAGCCGCATGCCTTTCTCGCCGGTCCGGGACAGGGCATTAATTACCGCCGCAACCTGTGGCACGGCGTGCTCACGCCGATCGGCGAGGAACAGGATTTCCTCATCGTCGACCGCGGCGGCGACGGCTCCAATCTCGAAGAATTTTATTTCTCGCATCCATACGAGATCCACCTCTCCTGAAAGCTCGCGATTTCCATGACCGACATTTCGCTGATCGACCGCCTGCTCGACGTGATCGAGCACGACATCGTGCCCAAGACCGCCGAAGGCGTCGCCCATGGCAACAAGCTGTTTGGCGCCGCGATCCTGCGGAAAGACGACCGCTCGCTGGTGCTGGCCGAGACCAACAACGAGATCGAAAACCCGCTCTGGCATGGCGAGGTGCATTGCCTGAAGCGCTTCTACGAAATGCCAAAAGCCGAGCGCGTCGACACCAAGGACGCGCTATTCATAGCCACCCACGAGCCCTGCTCGCTCTGCCTGTCGGCGATCACCTGGACCGGCTTCGACAATTTCTACTACCTGTTCAGCCATGAGGATTCACGCGACAGTTTTGCAATCCCGCACGACCTCAAGATCCTGAAAGAGGTCTTCACCCTCGACCCCGGCGGCTACAATGCCGAGAACGCCTATTGGAAAAGTTTCTCCATCCGCAGGCTGGTGCGGGCGTTGCCGGAGGCCGAACGCAACCGTCTGGAAGCGCGCATCGGCAGGATTTCGACGCGTTATGAGGAGCTGTCAGGCGCCTATCAGGCCAGCAAGGCCGAGAACGACATTCCGCTGAACTGACGCGTATAGCCTACCTTACCTTCGCGTTTTTCAGCACTTCATTTATCCTTGCCTGCCAGCCCTTGCCGGTCGCCTTGAATTTTCTGACGACATCCTGGTCCAGGCGGATGGAGACGACTTGCTTTGGTTTCTCCAGGGTCGGTCGGCCACGGGAACGCCTTATGCTCTCGAAAAGCTCCGGGAGCACTTCCGCGAAAGGCTTGGCTTGTGTCAGCTGTTCGTCGGTCGCCTCCCCGTCCTCGGGATCAGCAGCAATCTGTCTTTGAATTTCGGCTTCCTCGGCATCGGTAAGCCGCCGAATGTGTGACTTAGTGTTGCTCATACACGGACCTTTCCTTTCGGCTGGCATGACGCATCGAGATCACCGAGATCGCTTCGGAACCAAGCGGCTTGAAGATCACGGCGAGAATGATCTCTCCAAATTCTCCAATCGCCTTCAGCCGACCGGCCTTGGCCGGGAGGACGATTGACGTGGCAAAAAACTCGATATCGAGATCGGAGAAGTCGAGACCCCGGTTTGCGAGGTTCGTCACCCGTTTTGGCTCATCCCAAACGATTTTCAGGCGAGATCATCCAGTGTGTCTGCGTCAGGCCACGTGAATAAACGTAATACACAAATTAATCGAGAGATACAAGAATAGCTGGATGATCGGAGGGTGCGTTCGCTAACGACCCAGGTCGCATATTTCGCTGCTCCAGTCGCGAATGGCGATTGAAAGTCGCAGCGCAGCGGGGCGTTATGCGCCCCATGAAAACCGTCACCGAATTCCCCCGAAAAGTCGTCGAATTTCCCGATATGGGCATCGTCATGCCGGACGGCTGCCGGCTGTCGGCGCGCGTCTGGATGCCCGAGGACGCGACGGACAATCCGGTGCCGGCGATCCTCGAGCACCTGCCCTACCGCAAGCGCGATGGCACCATTTTTCGCGACCAACTCACCCATCCGTATTTCGCCGGCCACGGCTACGCCTCGATCCGTGTCGATATGCGCGGCAATGGCGATTCCGAAGGGCTGATGGACGACGAATATTCCGAGCAGGAACTGCAGGATGCCTGCGACGTCATCGCCTGGGCGGCGGCGCAGCCCTGGTGCAACGGCAATGTCGGCATGATGGGCATTTCCTGGGGCGGCTTCAACTGCCTGCAGGTAGCCGCGAAACAGCCGCCGGCGCTGAAGGCGGTGATCAGCCTGTGCTCGACCGTCGACCGCTATGCCGACGACATCCATTACAAGGGCGGCTGCCTGCTCTTGGAAAATTTCGGCTGGGCCTCGACGATGCTGTCCTATTCGTCGCGGCCGCCGGACCCGGCGATCGCCGGCGGCAATCGCTGGCGCGACCTGTGGCTCAGCCGGCTCGAGAACCAGTCTTTTCTCCTGCCGCTCTGGCTCAGCCACCAGCATCGCGACGCCTATTGGAAGCGCGGCTCGATCTGCGAGGATTTTTCGGCGGTGAAAGCGGCCGTGCTGTCGATCGGCGGCTGGCATGACGGCTACCGCAACACCATCTCCAATCTCGTCACCAGCATCCAATCGCCGGTCAAAGGCATCGTCGGCCCCTGGATCCACAAATACCCGCATTACGCCGGGCCCAATCCGGCCATCGGCTTCCTGCAGGAGGCGTTGCGCTGGTGGGACCGCTGGCTGAAGGGCGCGGAGACCGGCGTCGAGGCCGATCCGGACTATCGCGCCTATGTCATGGATAGTGTGCGGCCGGCGCGCTGGCATCCCGAGCGGCCGGGCCGCTGGGTCGCGGAACAGGAATGGCCGTCCTCAAACATCAAGGTCGAGGCGATCGAACTCATTTCCGCGGGCGCAAAGCCGTCGATTGTCGCGTCGCCGCAGACCTGCGGGCTTGCCGGCGGCGAGTATTTTCCCTTCACCTTCGGACCGGAATTGCCGGGCGACCAGCGTCCCGATGACGCGCTTTCGGTTTGTTTCGACCAGCCTGAACTCGGCGAGGCGATCGACATCGTCGGGGCGCCGGAGCTCGAGGTCCGGGTTGCTTCCGATCGACCCAAGGCCAACATCGCGGTTCGCCTCTGCGACGTGCATCCCGATGGGGCCTCGGAGCTGATCTCCTATGGTGTGCTCAATCTCACGCACCGAAACTCGCATGAATTTCCGCAAGCGCTAATTCCCGGCGAGACGGTTTCGGCGCGCGTCGTGCTCGACCAATGCGCCTACCGGATGCCAGCCGGCCACAAATTGCGCGTCGCCGTTTCGACCGCCTACTGGCCGATGATCTGGCCCTCGCCGGAGTCGGTGCGGCTCGATCTCGCGAAGGCGACGCTGAAGCTGCCGTTGCGCCCGCTGGCGAAAGGCAATGAGGTTTCGTTTCCAGAGCCGGAAGGCGCGACACCCTGGGCGACCGAGACGATCCGGCCGGCGAATTCCGAACGCCACGTCGGCCGCGACGAGAAGACCGGTCTTGTCACGCTTTCCATAACAGACGATTTCGGCGAGGTGCGCGACCTCGACCATGGGCTGGTCAATGGCAGCATCGTGCGCGAGACATGGACGATCCATCCCGATGACCCGCTGTCGGCCACCGGAGCCACGCATTGGACGCAGACATTGTCGCGCAATGAATGGTCGGTGCGGACCGAAACTTTTGCCGAGATGCGATCGGACGCCGGCAACTTCATCGTCAGCGCCAGAATCGAAGCCTATGAGGGTGAAAAACTGGTCTTCGAGCGCGGCTTCGAGCAGGCGATTCCCCGCGCCCTGGTTTGAGCCAGGGCAGATTGGGCCAAATGCGACGTGCGATTTACGCCACGGTATGTCGCATTCGGTCTTGCCTGCCGCTTTCCCTTACGGTCATTATCTCCTCCAATAGCAAGAAACGACCCTAAGGTCGGATATCCAGAGTGAGGAACCGTAATGTCCAACGAACTCGACTATCTCAGCCGGCGAGTCGCGGCCGGAAAACTTAGCCGTCGCGATTTTCTCGGTCGCGCCGCGGCGCTCGGCGTCGCCGCCACCGTTGCAAACTCGCTGCTCTCCAAGGCCGTTCGTGCGGCCGGTCCGGTCAAAGGCGGCACGTTGAAGGCCGGCCTGCAGGGCGGTGAATCCACCAATAGCCTCGATCCGGCGACCTTCCTTAGCCAGGTTCCGTTCGCCTTCGGCAAATGCTGGGGCGAAACGCTGGTCGAGCTCGCGCCGGGCGGCGGCGTCGAATACCTCATCGCCGAAGAAATCGGCTCTTCGGACGACGCCAAGACCTGGACGATGAAGATCCGCAAGGGCGTCCAGTTCCACAACGGCAAGGAAGTAACGCCGGACGACGTCGTGGCGACGCTGAAGCGCCACAGCGACGAGAAGTCAAAATCCGGCGCGCTCGGCGTCCTGAAGAGCATCGACACCATCAAGGTCGATGGCGGCAATGTCGTGGTCACGCTGAAGGACCCGAATGCCGACATGCCTTACCTGATGGCGGACTATCACCTGATCATCCAGCCGAATGGCGGCATGGACAAGCCGGACGCCGGCATCGGCACCGGGCCGTACAAGATCACCGGCAACCAGCCCGGCGTGAAGCACACCGCCGCGCGTTTCGACCACTATTGGCAGCCCGACAAATACGGCCATGCCGATCAGGTCGAGATCGTCGTCGTCAACGATCCGACGGCGCGCATGGCCGCGCTCCAGGGCGGCCAGGTCAACATGATCAACCGCGTCGAGCCGAAGATCGTCGACCTGGTCAAGCGGCTGCCGGGCGTCACCATCCGCGCCGCCTCGGGCCGCGGCTTCTATCCCTTCAACATGTTCTGCGACACCGCGCCCTTCGACAACAACGATCTCAGGATGGCGCTGAAGCTCGCCATGGACCGCGAGGAGATGCTGACCAAAATCCTGCGCGGCTACGGCGAGGTTGGCAATGACATGCCGGTCAACAAGGCCTACCCGCTGTTCGCAGGCGATTTCGAGCAGCGTAAGTTCGACCCCGAAAAGGCGGCCGCGGCTTACAAGAAGTCGGGCCATAGCGGCTCGATCCTGCTGCGCACCTCCGACGTCGCTTTCCCGGGCGCGGTCGATGCGGCCCAGCTTTACCAGCAGAGCGCGGCCAAGGCCGGAATCAAGATCGAGATCAAGCGCGAGCCGGGCGACGGTTACTGGACCGAAGTCTGGAACAAGCAGCCCTTCTCGCTGTCCTACTGGGGCGGCCGTCCGACCCAGGACCAAATGTATTCGACCGCCTATCTGTCGACCGCCGACTGGAACGACACCCGCTGGAAGCGCCCGGACTTCGACAAGATGGTGCTCGCGGCGCGCGGCGAGCTCGACGAAGCCAAGCGCAAGAAGATCTACCGCGACATGGGCGAGGTCATGCGCGACGAAGGTGGCCTGATCGTGCCGTTCTTCAACCAGTTCGTCGACGCGACCGGCAAGGGCGTCGAAGGCTGGATCGACAACCCGGCGCAGGAACTCAGCAACGGCCATGCCCTGATCGAGTGCTGGCTGCAGGCCTGATGAAGGATCAGGGAAGGGCTGGCGCAGGCCGGCCCTTCCCCGTTTTCATGACCCGCCCGAAAGGCGGGCGCCGTCCCTTCTTCACCGTTGCAGGTAGCCGATGTCGTCTCCGATCCTGAGATTGGTCGCTCAGCGCGTCTTGCTGGGTCTGGTTCTTCTTTTGGCCGTTTCGGTGCTTATTTTCGCCGGCACGCAGATTCTGCCGGGCGACGTCGCCCAGGCGATCCTCGGCCAGTCGGCGACGCCGGAGGCGCTGGCGAACCTGCGCGAACAGCTCGGGCTGAACGATCCGGCGTGGCTGCGCTACGTGCACTGGCTCTGGGGCATCCTGCATGGCGACTTCGGCACGGCGCAGTCGAGCGGACTGGACATCGCGACCTCGATCAGCACCCGGCTGAAGAACACACTGTTCCTGGCGGCTTGCGCCGCGATCGTCGCCGTGCCGCTGGCGATCGTCCTCGGTCTGATCGCGGTGCGCTACCGCAACGGCTTCGTCGACAAGTTGATCTCCGGGCTGGCGCTGGCCTCGACCTCCTTCCCGGAATTCTTCATCGGCTATGTGCTGATCTATTTCTTCGCCGTGAAATGGCAGATCTTCCCCAGCATCTCGACGGTGGATGACTCGACTCCCTTCCTCGAAAGGTTGCAGGCCGTCGTGCTGCCCGCGACCGCGCTGACGCTGGTGGTGCTCGCCCATATGATGCGCATGACGCGCGCGGCGATCCTCAACGTCATGCAGTCGGCCTATATCGAGACGGCAGAATTGAAGGGGCTGAAGGCCTTCGACATCATCCGCAAGCATGCTTTCCCGAACGCGATAGCGCCGGTCGTCAACGTCGTCATGCTCAACCTCGCCTATCTTATCGTCGGCGTCGTGGTGGTGGAGGTGATCTTCGTCTATCCGGGCATGGGACAGTATCTGGTCGACCATGTCGCCAAGCGCGACGTGCCGGTGGTGCAGGCGGTCGGCCTGATCTTCGCCGCAGTCTACATCACGCTCAATATCGTCGCCGATATCGCCGCCATCGTGGCCAATCCGCGGCTTAGGCATCCGAAATGACGGGGGCATCCGAAATGACGGGCCGGATGCAAGACGACCAAAGGGGGAACTGAGGCGAATGGCGCTACGACAAATCCCGTTCACCGCCTGGGTCGGGCTTATCCTGACCGGCTTCTTTGCGTTCTGTGCCATCTTCGCGCCTTGGGTCGCGCCGCACGGCAATGGCGAGATCGTCGGCGACGTCTGGGAGCCGATGTCGGCCGCTCATTGGCTGGGCACCGACAATCTCGGCCGCGACCTTATCTCACGCATGATCTACGGCGCGCGCATAACCATGGAGATCGCGGTGGCGGCGACTGCGCTGTCCTTCTCTCTGGGCTCGATCCTCGGCTTCACGGCGGCTGTCTTCGGCGGCTGGTTCGACACGCTGCTGTCACGCTTCGTCGATCTTTTGATGTCGATCCCGACGCTGATCTTCGGCCTCGTCGTGCTATCGGTGTTGCCGACGACCACGCTGACGCTGATCCTGGTCATGGGCATTCTGGACTCCACCCGCGTCTATCGCCTGTCGCGCGCCGTCGCCGTCGACATCAACGTCATGGACTTCGTCGAGGCGGCCAAACTGCGCGGCGAAGGCAAGGCCTGGATCATCTTCCGTGAGATCCTGCCCAATGCGCTGTCGCCGCTGGTGGCGGAGCTTGGCGTGCGCTTCATCTTCGCCGTGCTCTTCCTGTCGGCGCTGTCCTTCCTCGGGCTTGGCGTGCAGCCGCCGGATTCGGACTGGGGCGGCATGGTCAAGGAAAACAAGGACGGCATCGTGTTCGGCATTCCGGCGGCGCTGATCCCGGCCGCGGCGATCGCGGTGCTGGCGATCTCGGTCAACCTCGTCGCCGACTGGGTGCTCAACCGCACGACGAGCCTGAAGGGAGGACGTGGCTGATGGCTGGCAATCAAGCGAAGTCCGGGCAGGCGAAGTCCGGGCAGGCAAGCTCGGGCAAGCTCCTCGACATCCGCAACCTGCGCATCGAGGCGACCGTCTATCCGCCGGGCGAGACGCCGAAGACCATCACGCTGGTCCACGATGTCTCGCTGACGCTCGAAAAGGGCAAGGTGCTCGGCCTGATCGGCGAATCCGGCGCCGGCAAATCGACCATCGGCCTGTCGTCCATGGCTTATGGCCGCGGCGGCGTGCGCATCACCGGCGGCGAGGTGATCCTCAACGGCCGCGACATCATGAAGGCCGGACCAAGGGGCGTGCGGGCGCTGCGCGGACGCGAGGTGTGCTATGTCGCGCAGTCAGCGGCGGCGGCGTTCAATCCGGCGCACAAGCTGATCGACCAGGTGGTCGAGGCGACCCTGCTGCATGGTACCGCGAACCGCGCCGAGGCCGAGAAGCGGGCCATTGCGCTGTTCAAGAAGCTTAGCCTGCCCAACCCTGAAACGATCGGCGAGCGCTACCCGCACCAGGTTTCCGGCGGCCAGTTGCAGCGCGTGATGACGGCGATGGCGCTCTGCTCGGAGCCCGACCTCATCGTCTTCGACGAGCCGACCACGGCGCTCGACGTGACGACCCAGATCGACGTGCTGGCGGCGATCAAGGACGCCATCCGCGACACCCATGTGGCCGCCTTGTACATCACCCATGACCTTGCCGTCGTCGCCCAGGTGTCGGACGAGATCATGGTGCTGCGCCACGGCCGGCTGGTGGAGTGGGGCGGCACGCGGCAGATCATCAAGGAACCGCGCCAGGAATATACCAACGCGCTGGTTTCGGTGCATGAGATCGAGCACCAGGAACAGCAGCCCGGCTCAACGCCGTTCCTGTCGGTGAAGAATGTCACCGCCGCCTATGGCGGCGGCCATGTGAAGGTCCTGAAGAACGTCTCTGTCGACATCTATCCGGGACAGACGCTGGCCGTCGTCGGCGAAAGCGGCTCCGGCAAGTCGACGCTGGCGCGCGCCATCACCGGGCTTTTGCCGCCCGAGCAAGGCACGGTGACCTTCGATGGGCGCCCGCTGGCCAACCGGCTTTCCGACCGGCCGAAGGAGGATCTGCGTCAATTGCAGATGATCTATCAGATGGCCGACGTAGCGATGAACCCGCGCCAGACGGTGGGCACCATCATCGGCAGGCCGCTGGAGTTCTATTTCGGCATGAAGGGACGCGAGCGCGACAAGCGCGTCGCCGAACTGCTCGACGAGATCGAGATGGGCAAGGGTTTTGTCGACCGCTATCCGGCCGAGCTGTCCGGCGGGCAGAAGCAGCGCGTCTGCATCGCCCGCTCGCTCGCCGCCAAGCCGAAACTGATCATCTGCGACGAGGTGACATCGGCGCTCGACCCGCTGGTCGCCAACGGCATCCTGAAGCTGCTTCTGAACCTGCAGCAGCACGAAAAGGTCGCCTATTTGTTCATCACGCATGACCTGGCGACGGTGAAGTCGATCGCCGACTCGATCGCGGTCATGTATCGCGGCGAGGTGGTTCGCTACGGCTCCAGGAGCAAAGTGCTGACGCCGCCCTTCGACGCCTATACGGACCTGCTGCTCTCCTCCGTGCCGGAAATGGAGATCGGCTGGCTGGAGAAGGCGATCAAGGGCCGGCGCATGGCGAGCGCCGGAAATTAGCCCACGAAAGTCAGCCCGAACCAGAAGCTGTCATGCGGCTGCAATGCGCAGCGGGAAAGATCGGCCGCGGGCAGGTAGAGCCCACAGCAAACCAATCTCAAAAAGGGGGCAGGACATGCAGACCGAACTCGACCATCTCGCCGCACTCGCCGGCAAGGGCAGGATCTCGCGGCGCGATTTCCTCGGCCGCGCGGCGGCGCTCGGCGCCTCGGCGGCGCTGGCTACGACGCTGGCTGGCAAGGCTTTTGCCGCGACGCCGGTGAAGGGCGGTATCATCAAGGCCGGCCTGCAGGGCGGCGAATCGACCAACAGCCTCGATCCGGCGCTGAACCTCAGCCAGGTGACCTACAATTTTTGCAAGCAGTGGGGCGAGTTCCTCGTGCGGCTGACGCCCGAGGGCGGCGTAGAGAACCTGATTGCCGAGGAGATCGGCGCCTCGGCCGACGCCAAGACCTGGACGATGAAGATCCGCGACGGCATCGAATTCCACAACGGCAAGACGGTAACGGCGGAAGACGTTGTCGCGACGCTCGAGCGCCACGCCGACGAGAAGTCGAAATCCGGCGCGCTCGGCGTTCTGAAGAACATCAAGACCATCAAGGCCGATGGCAAGGACGTGGTGGTGACGCTCGGCGACGCCGATGCCGACTTCCCCTATCTGATGGCCGACTACCATCTGGTCATCCAGCCGAATGGCGGCAAGGACAACCCGAATGCCGGCATCAGCGCCGGTCCGTACAAGGTCAGCGTCAACCAGCCCGGCGTGAAGCATGGCGGCGAGCGCTTTGCCAATTACTGGCGCGGCGACAAGGCCGGCCATGCCGACCAGATCGAGATCGTCGTCATCAACGACCCGACGGCCCGGCTTGCGGCGCTGCAGGGCGGTCAGGTGCATCTCATCAACCGCGTCGAACCCAAGGTCGTCGACCTGGTGAAGCGCATGCCGGGCGTCAGCATCGAGAACGTCGCCGGGCGCGGCTACTACCCCTTCAACATGTTCTGCGACACCGCGCCCTTCGACAACAGTGACCTCAGGATGGCGTTGAAGCTGGCGATGGACCGCGAGGAGATGCTGGACAAGATCCTGCGCGGCTATGGCTCGGTCGGCAACGACTTCCCGATCAACGAGGCCTATCCGCTGTTTTCCTCCGACATCGAGCAGCGCAAGTTCGATCCCGAAAAGGCGGCCGCGGCCTACAAGAAGTCGGGCCATAGCGGCCCGGTCCTGCTGCGCACTTCCGATGTCGCCTTCCCCGGGGCGGTCGATGCGGCCCAGCTCTACCAGCAGAGCTGCGCCAAGGCCGGCATCAAGATAGAGATCAAGCGCGAGCCGGGCGACGGCTACTGGTCGGAAGTGTGGAACAAGCAGCCCTTCTCGCTCTCCTACTGGGGCGGCCGGCCGACGCAGGGCCAGATGTATTCCACCGGCTATCTGTCGACCGCCGACTGGAACGACACGCGCTTCAAGCGGCCCGAATTCGACAAGATGCTCTACACGGCCCGCGCCGAGCTGGACCAGGCCAAGCGCAAGGCGATCTATCGCCACATGGCAATGCTGATGCGCGACGAAGGCGGCCTGATCGTGCCGTTCTTCAACCAGTTCGTCGACGCCGCCAACACCAAGAAGGTCAGCGGCTGGGTGAAGAACCCGAATGGCGAGATGATGGACGGCTATGCGCTCAACGAGTGCTGGCTGAACGCCTGATATCGGGCTAGTCCTAAGAAGCGCCGCGTGTCGCCTGGCACGCGGCGCTTCCGTTTTCGATGCATGATCATGGGAACCGCCGTGGCGCTCAAATCCAAACTGCTGCTCATCATCCTCGACGGCGTGCCCTACCGGAACTGGCGCCGGCTGATGGGCAACCTCGGGGGCTGGGCGCAGTCCGGCGAAGCGCAGGTCTGGAAGATGCGTTCGGTGCTGCCGTCGACCTCGGCCTGCTGCTACGCCTCGATCCACACCGGTGTCACGCCGCAGGTGCACGGCATCCTTTCCAACGAGAACCGCTTTCGCGTCACGCAGCCGGATATCTTCTCGGAAGTCAGCAAGGCCGGCGGCAGGACGGGCGCGGTGACCCATTCCTACTGGTCGGAATTCTTCCGCTCGTACCCGTTCGACCTGGTCGAGGACATGGAGTTCGACGAGCCCGATGGGCCGATCACGCATGGCCGTTTCCACACCATGACCGGCTACAATCTCAAGAACCAGATGACGCCGAGCGACGTCGACCTGTTCGCGACGCTGACCATGCTGGCGAAGCGCCACGGCATCGATTACGGCATCCTCCACACCTGCACGCTGGACTCGATGGGCCATCGCTTCGGCCATGACTGTCACGAGATGGACCATGCCTGCTACGCGATGGACGCGATGCTGGCAGCCTTCCTGCCGCAATGGCGCGCAGCCGGCTATGAAGTGATCGTAACGGCCGACCATGGCCAGACGGACCGCGGCCATCATGGCGGCCATGACGACGAGATGCAGGATTTCGCGCTCTATTATTTCGGCCCGGCGAAGGGGCCGCAAGCCGACACGCTGCTCGATCAGCTGCAGCTCGCGCCGACGGTGCTGAGCCGGCTTGGGGTGGCGATACCCGAGACGATGAAGGCGAAGGTGTTCTTGGTTTAGTTCCCCCTTCTCCCGTTGCAACGTTGGAGATTGGCGAAGGCCAAGCAACTTCGTCATCCACAGGCGGAGCGGGAGCGAAGCGGACGCGCAGACCCGAGGATCCATTCCGTGACCTCGCGCGAGGGGTGCAACTGAGAAAGTTCTGCAACGGGATCAATGCCTTGACGTCACGGAATGGATCCTAGGGTCTGCGCCGCGTCGCTTCGCTCCTTGCTTCGCCCTAGGATGACGAAGCAATAGGCGTCTAGGCCTATCGCCGGGAAGGAGTAGGAGAAGCGCCCCCTCTGGCAACCTCCCCTCTCTTCGGTTAGCCTCCGAAAATTCCTTGGCGGAGGATGAACCTTTTTGGACCGATCAGCGACAGAGCTTCGAGGAGCCAGGCGGCTCGACCGGCCATGAACGCGGCGACGGAAACCGATCGCGCGCTTGTTGACCGGGTCGCGAAGGGCGACCGGGCCGCCGTCCGGCTCCTGTTCATGCGTCACCACGCGCGGATCTACCGCTTCGTGGCGCGCCAGACGGGATCGGAAATGATGGCCGACGATATCGCGAACGAGGTCTTTCTGGAGCTGTGGAAACAGGCGCCCAGCTTCGAGGGGCGTTCTGAAGTTTCCACATGGCTGCTCGGCATCGCCCGCTTCAAGGGGCTGTCCATGCTGCGCAAGAAGAAGGAAGACTGGATCGACGACGACGACGCGGCGCAAGTTCCCGACGGCGCCGACACGCCGGAAGTCGTGACCATGAAGGAAGACAAAGCCGCCGCCTTGCGCCGCTTCATCGATGCCTTGCCGGAAGAACACCGCACGGTGATCGACCTTGCCTATTACCATGGCCAGTCGGTGACCGAGATCGGCGAGGTGCTCGACATCCCGGTCGCGACCGTCAAGACCAGGATGTTCTACGCCCGCAAGAAACTCGGCGAAGCCCTCAGGGCCGCCGGTTACGACAGGGGTTGGCCATGAGCGCCGCAGAAAAGATGTCGCGCCGCGACGAGATGGAAACGCTGCTGCCGTTCTACCTGAACGGCTCGCTGGAAGGCGCCGAACTGGAGGCCGTCGAGGAATGGCTGGCCACCGATCCGGCGGCAATGAATGCGCTTGGCGAAGCGGAGGCCGAGTTCTCCGGTGCCGCCGCCGCCAACGAGGCGATCCGGCCGCCCGCCGACGCGCTCAGCCGGTTCGCCAAGGCGCTCGACGCCGAGGCCGGCCCGGCGCGCGCGCCGGCCGGCCAATCGTGGCTCGCCAAGGTTTTCGGCCGGGTGACGGCAATGCCTGCCGGCATCGCCTGGGCCGCGGCCGCGGCGCTGCTTGCGCTGGTCATCGTGCAGTCGTTCGAACAGCCGGGCGGCAAGGGCAACGACTTCGAAGTGGCCGGCGCTCAGGACGACCTCGCCAAGCTGCCTTTCGCGCTGGTCAAGTTCAAGCCGGATGCCAAGATGGCCGATATCGCCGCCTTCCTCGACCAGAACGGGTTGAAGATCGCCGGCGGGCCGACCGCCGACGGCGTCTTTCACCTGACCATTCCGGTGAGCAGTGCGGCCGATTACGACAAGCTCGTCGGCCTTATTGCGGCCCAGCCTTTCGCCGATACGGTGATCCAGGGAAGGAAACCGGTCGATGGCGGCTAAGGCGGTCATTCTGCATGCGGCACTCCTCGCGGCGGCGGCCTTTGCCGCCGCCCCTGCGTTTGCGCAGACCAACGATCCGAATCTTTCGCAGACCGAGGTCGACTGCCTGAACCGCACGACAGCGGCGGGCGTCGGGTGCGACAAGAACGGCGGCACCGCGAATAATGGCGAGAAACCGGGAGCTGGCGGCGCCACAGGCGGCGCGGTGTTCCTGCCGGCGCTGATCGTCGACCTGTTCCCGAACGCGCCCGCCGGCGCGGCCCCACAAACGCCCGCGCCGTCCAATGGAACATCATCGTCGAACGGTTCCGGTAACGCGGCGCCAGCGCCGACGCCGAATGGACCCGCCACGGTGCCGCACGGTCTCAACCTGGCCGAGCCGCCGCGCGCGATTGCCGGCGAATTCGTGCCCGACGAGGTGCTGGTGACCGTCGACGGCGATGCCGGCGTGGTGCAGCAGATCGCCAATTCCTTCGGCCTGCAGGTGCGCTCGCAGCGCCAGTCGCGGCTGCTCGGCACCACGCTGGTGCGCTTCGGCATCACCGACGGGCGGCCCGTCGGCGTGGTGCTGGCGCAGCTTGCCGCGGACGGGCGCACGCAGCGCCGCGAACCGAACCACATCTACACGCTTCAGCAAGCGGCCGGTGTCGTGAATTACGCCTTCGACCGCATCGCGCTCGATTCAAAACAGGCGAGCGGCGAGAATGTGCGCATCGCCGTCATCGACACCGGCATCGACGACACCAATCCGGCGCTCGCCGGCGTCATCGCCGAGCAATACGACGCGATGCCCAACGTGCCGATCGAAAAGCGCGACCACGGCACCTCGGTCGACGGGCTGATCGCCGGCGTCGGCCCGCTGGAAGGCATGGCGCCGGGCGCCAGGATCTATCACGCGCGCGCCTTCGAAGGCGGCAAGTCGACCATGGATGTCATCCTGTCGGCGCTGGACTGGGCCGCCGAACAGGACGCACGCATCATCAATATGAGCTTCGTCGGGCCGAAGAACGACCTGCTCGGCACCGCCTGCCGTAACGCCCGGGCGCTCGGCATCGTGCTGGTCGCGGCCGCCGGCAACAACGGGCCGAAGGCGCCCTATGGCTATCCGGCCGCCTTCGACGGCGTCATCGCCGTCACCGCCACCGACGCCAAGGACGGGCTGATGCCGCAGGCCAATCGCGGCGCCTATGTGTTCATCTCGGCGCCGGGCGTGGAGATGGTGGCGCCGAGCGGCGCCGGCTCCGACGTGGTGACCGGCACCTCCTTCGCCGCCGCGATCGTGTCCGGCGCCATCGCCAATTTGATCCACGCCGCGCCCGACCGCTCGGCCGACGAGATCGAGAAGGCGCTGGCGGCAACGGCCAAGGATCTCGGCCCCAAGGGGCGGGACAATGATTTTGGCTATGGGCTGATCGATACGAAAGCGGCTGAGGCGGCGAAGTAGTGAATCCGGGCAGTCGACCGACTGTTGCCGACTGCGCGCGACCGGTTCAAAGAGCCGGACCCAGCCGGACGGGGCTTCCATCGTAGAAACGCGACAGCCGAAAACGGCTGAGGTCGTGGCCGGTTTCATTTCCCTGGATCATGTCGGAGACGACGCGACCGATGCCAGGTCCGATGCCGAATCCGTGGCCGCTCATTCCCGTCGCGACGAAAAGACCGCCGACTGCCTGGACCCGATCGACAACGGGGACGACGTCGGGCATGGCGTCGATCATACCGCCCCAGCCGGCCTTCAGGCGAACCGTCTCGAACCGGGGGAAAAGCTGTTTGAAATTGCGCTCGATCGAGCGAAGCTTTGCCGGCTCAGGGGCTGGGTTGAGCACGCGCATTCTTTCGAAAGGGCTTGCGGAATCCGGCGCCCAATCGCGGGGGGTCGACCAGCCATCGGGGTAGCCCGATGGAGCGAACGGGAAATAGCGCGTTCCGAACGGATTGTCCCTGAGAGCGGGAAGATATTGGGTGGCGTGCCGGAATGCGTCGGGCCCCAGGTAAAGCAAGTGGCTGCCGCCCGCGGCGAGCGTGTATCCGCCATCCTGCCTGCGCCTGAAGGCGATGTGATCGTCGGCGGCCGCGCCTGCATAGACCTCAGGCATGGGTTCTGTGGCAGCTGTGGTCACCCTGACGCTGAGCTGGGGGATGGCCACGCCGTGTCTTCGCAAGAAGAGGGATGACCAGGCGCCGCCCGCGACCAACACGGTGGAGGCCCCGATATATCCCGCCTCGGTCCACACGCCTTTGACCCTGCCGGCCGAGAGTTCGAGGGTCCGCGCGGCGCAATTCTCGACGATCCTGGCGCCTTTTCGAACGGCAAGCCGCGCTAACGCGGGCACCGCCAACCAAGGTTCCGCGCGCATATCGGAGGGCGTCGTCATCGCGCCCTTGAACCTGCGCGACATGCCGCTGATGAGTTTTGCGGTTTCGTCGGCGTCCAGAAGGCGCGTGTCGAGCTCATGGATCGCGGCGATCTTCATGAACGCTTCGAAGCCGGCCATGTCCTTGTCGGCATTCGCCAGATAGGTCACGCCTGTCTGGTTCAACCCGATGTCTTCGCCGCATTCCTCGGCCAGTTGCCGCCACAGGCGGGAAGCCTCGATGACAATCGGCAGTTCATCCGCGTCTCGTCCCTGCTTTCTGATCCACCCCCAGTTTCGCGAGGACTGTTCAGCCGCGACGCGGCCTTTTTCCAGCAGCGTCACTGGAATGTTCCGGGCCGCGAGGAAAAGGGCCGTCGTTACGCCGATAATACCGCCACCGACGATCACCACTTCTGAAGTGTTCGGCGGAGGACCAGGGTATTGGATTGGATCCGCTTCGGTGAACGGGAATGTGGGCAATGGCGCACTCTGAGGAGCTGGTTGACAGTCTGGCTTACTGGTTGTCGCCGTCAAACATCAGGAGCAGCCGAAGGCGGACCGTTGTCCCACGACAGTTGCCCGGAAGGAGGCAGCGGCGAAGCTGTTGGATCAGGCCCTATACCGGCGCCCCCGCCACCGATCCCCGCACCACCAGATCGACCGGCCAGACCTCTCCCCGCGCGCCCTCCTCCAGCCCCGATATGCGCGCCGCCAGGCGCTCGGCGACACGCGCGCCGGCAAGCCGGATCGAGGAGCGCGTGGTCGACAGCGGCACCGGGAAATTCTCCGGCCGCAGCCAGGGGAAGACGTCGTCATGGGCGACCAGCGACAGGTCGCCCGGAATTGTGAGACCCAGATCGCGCACACCGCGCACGACGCCCAGCGCCATGATCAGGCTGGAGCAGACGATCGCCGTCGGCGGCTCAGCCTCCTCAAGCAGGCGGCGGGCGGCGCGATAGCCGTTCTCCTCGGTCATCGTAACCGAGCGGATGTGGCGCTCGCCGAGCGTCAGCCCGCTTGCGGCAAGCGCCCGGCGCACGCCGCGCTCGCGGTGGATGGCGAAGGTCTCGCGGTCGTTGCCGTTGATCAGCGCCAGGCGCTTGTGGCCGAGTTGGATCAGCAGTCTCGACGCTTCGTGGAAGGCGCCCTCATTGTCGATGTCGAGATAGGGATAGTCGAAGTCGAAACCTTCGCTGCGGCCATGGACGAGGAAAGGGATGCCCAGCGTGTTGACCAGCGCCAGCCGCTTGTCGGCCGGCCGCGGCGAGGACAGGTAGACGGCGTCGACCTGGCGGTTGGCGACGATGCGCCGGTAGGTCGTTTCTTCGTCGTCGGCATCGGCAGGCGAAAGCACGAGGTCGAGCTCGTGCGCGCGGGCATAGTCGCCAAGGCCGGAGAGGAATTCGACGAAGTGCGGGTCGATGTCGACGGCGGCGCCCGTCGGCAGCACATAGCCGATCATCCCCGACTTGCCGGTGGCGAGCCGGCGCGCACTGGGGTTCGGCCGGTAGCCATGGCGCTTGGCCGCATCCATCACCCGGCGCCGGGTTTCCTCATTCACCTCGGGATAGCCGTTCAACGCCCGGCTCACCGTGGTCTGCGAGAGTGACAGCATATGCGAGAGTTGCTTGAGGTTCATCGGAGGCCTCCAGCCTCAAAGCGCTTTCAAATTGAATCGATCCGAATTGTTGGCGAGATCGCCAAGCATGATGACCTTAGAGGGCCCTAGGCGCCGTTTGAAGCAAAAATTGCTGCTGCGGCCCAAAAAATTATGCTGCAGTGCACTTTTCTCACTCTATCCCGGGAGATTTAAATCGATTTATAAACTCTCCCACTTGACTCTCGAGCAATTCAATGGCGAGATCAAAATAGCCAAAGCGCTTTGGAAGTCTCTTCGAAAGGTTGCGGTTGCCCTTTCGCTGAGTCACAGTTCCGCGGGCGTCGGCGGACGAAATGGAGGTTTCGTCCTGTTTGTGACCACTGGGAGGACTTGCGATGAAGAAAATGCTTCTCTTGGGTGCGGCGTTCGCGGCACTCACCCTCAGCCTGCCGGCGCAAGCCGAACTGAAGTTCAAGCCGGGCGAGGATCCGAAGTTTCACTGGGCGAACTACGACGACCTCAAAAAGGTCGATCTCAAGGGCGAGACGCTGACGATCTTCGGGCCGTGGCGCGGCGAGGACGAGACGCTTGTGCGTTCGGTCCTCGACTATTTCGCCGAGGCCACCGGCGCGGAGGTGAAATATTCCTCGTCCGAGAACTATGAGCAGCAGATCGTCATCGACACCCAGGCCGGCAGCCCGCCCAACATCGCCGTCCTGCCGCAGCCCGGCCTCATACAGGATCTTGCTTCCAAGGGCGTGCTGACCCCGCTGGGCGACGACGTCGCCGCCTGGATCAAGGAAAACTACGCCGCCGGCGACTCCTGGGCCAAGCTCGGCACCTATAATGGCAAGGACGGCAAGCCCGGCTTCTACGCCTTCCCCTACAAGATCGACGTGAAGGGGCTGGTCTGGTACTCGCCCGACAATTTCGACGAGGCCGGCTACAAGGTGCCGAAAACCCAGGAAGAACTCGCCGACCTCGAAAAGAAGATCATCGCCGACGGCGGCAAGCCCTGGTGCATCGGGCTCGGTTCCGGCGGCGCCACCGGCTGGCCGGCGACCGACTGGGTCGAGGACATCATGCTGAGAACCCAGCCGCCGGAAGTCTACGACAAGTGGGTGAAGAACGAGATCCCGTTCACCGACCCGGCCGTGGTCAACGCCATCGACATCTTCGGCAAGATCGCCACCGACGACAAGATGGTGGACGGCGGCGCCAAGGCGGTCGCGGCGACCGACTTCCGCGACAGCCCGAAGGGCCTCTTCACCGTGCCGCCCAAGTGCTACATGCACCACCAGGCATCGTTCATCCCCTCCTTCTTCCCGGAAAATGTGAAGCTCGGCCAGGACGCGGACTTCTTCCCCTACCCGCCTTACGCCTCCAAGCCGGAACTGGGCACGCCGCTGGAAGTGGCCGGCACGCTGGTGATGATCACCAAGGATTCGAAGGCCTCGCGCGAGTTCATCAAATTCCTCGAGATGCCGCTCGCGCATGAATTGTGGATGGCGCAGAAGAGCTTCGTCACCCCCTTCAAGGCAGCCAACAAGGATGCCTATGGCAGCGACGCGCTGAAGAAGCAGGGCGAGATCCTGGTCGGCGCCACGACTGTCCGCTTCGACGGGTCCGACCTGATGCCCGGCAAGGTCGGCGCGGGCTCGTTCTGGACCGGCATGATCGACCTGGTTGGCGGCAAGTCCGCGCAGGACGTCGCCGCCGACATCCAGAAAAGCTGGGATGCCATCAAGTAAGCACCCTGAAATCCTCCTAATCCTCCATCTGGATCCGGGCCACGGCCCGGATCCGACCGGCGGTCAACGCCGGAAGCCTTCGCGTTTCGATTGTTCCGAATAACCGAAAGTCGGCGCATCCGATCGCCAGCCCTGGCTGGCCGGTCATGCGCAGGGAGAGGGACCCATGGCGACTCAGATTTTCTCGGCCATATTCGTCATCATCATCGGCGTCGGCGGCTGTGTCGCCTATTTCTGGGGCGCCAACAAACTGCTCGATCTCGTCTTCCCGTCACGCGGCGTCTCGGGCACCGCCGCCGTCGACAATCTGCGCCGGCAGGGACTGGTGCGGCCCTGGCTGTTCGTCGGCCCGGCGATGATCATCCTTACCATCTATCTGATCTACCCGGTCATCGAGACGCTGAGGCTCTCCTTCCTCGATCGCGGCGGCGAGAATTTCGTCGGCCTCGCCAATTATGAATGGGCGCTCGGCGATCACGATTTCCGCAATTCGATCCTGAACAATGTGCTTTGGCTGGCGGTGGTGCCGGCGGCCTGCACCTTCCTTGGGCTGATCATCGCCGTGCTCACCGACAAGATCTGGTGGGGCACGATCGCCAAGAGCCTGATCTTCCTGCCTCTCGCCATCTCCTTCGTCGGCGCCAGCGTGATCTGGAAGTTCATCTACGAGTATCGCGGCGAGGGCCAGGTGCAGATCGGCCTGCTCAACGCCATCATCCAGTATTTCGGCGGCCAGCCGCAGGTGTGGATATCGCTGCCGTTCTGGAACAATTTCTTCCTGATGATCATCCTGGTCTGGATCCAGACCGGCTTTGCGATGGTCATCCTGTCGTCGGCGCTGCGCGGCATTCCCGAAGAGACGCTGGAAGCGGCCGTGATCGACGGCGCCAACCCGTTCCAGATCTTCTGGAAGATCATGGTGCCGCAAATCTGGGGCACGATCGCAGTGGTGTGGACCACCATCACCATCCTGGTGCTGAAAGTGTTCGACATCGTGCTGACCATGACCAACGGCCAATGGAACAGCCAGGTGCTCGCCAATCTGATGTTCGACTGGATGTTCCGCGGCGGCGGCGATTTCGGCCGCGGCGCGACGATCGCCATCATCATCATGATCGCGGTCATCCCGATCATGGTCTGGAACATCCGCCAGGCCAACAAAGAGACGGGAGGGCACTGAGATGGCCGCCAAGACCGGAAAATCCTTCGCCGGCCGCTTCGGCGTCCACATCGCCGTGCTCGTCTTCGTGGTGATCTGGACCATTCCCACGCTCGGCATTCTCGTCTCGTCGCTGCGCGACAAGGACCAGATCGTCGCCGCCGGCTGGTGGAACTCCTTTGCCAGTTCCAGCCAGAGCGAGGCCGGGCGGCTTCCCGCGGCGTCGGCGCAAACCCAGAAGGACGGCAAATACGTCATCGAGGGCAACATCTTCGGCGACGGGCCCAAGCGTGAGATCAGCGCCTTCGGCGTGAAGTCGTCCGCGCCGACGCAATACAAGGCCGGGACGGTTGCCGAGCTCAATGATGGCGCCACCTTGCAGATGAACGCCGACGGCACGTTTATCCTGTCCTCGGTGAAAGCCTTCGAGGGCGACCGCGGCCAACGCGTCTATTTCGCCTCCTCCGCGCCGCCGAAATTCACCACGGACAACTACGATGCCGTGCTGTTTTCCGAAGGCATCGGCCGCTCGTTCATGAACTCGCTGACGGTGACCATCCCGGCAACGATCATCCCCATCCTCATCGCAGCCTTCGCGGCCTATGCATTGGCCTGGATGCGCTTTCCGGGCCGGGCGCTGCTGATTGCCGTCATCATCGGCCTGCTGGTCGTGCCGCTGCAGATGTCGCTGATCCCGCTGCTCAAGCTCTACAACGGCGTCGGCACCTTCTTCGGCGTGCCATCCAAGACCTATCTCGGCATCTGGCTGGCGCATACCGGCTTCGGCCTGCCCTTCGCCATCTACCTGCTCAGGAGCTACATTGCCGGCCTGCCGCGCGAGATCATGGAATCGGCGCGCATCGACGGCGCCAGCGACTTCGAGATCTTCGTCAAGATCGTGCTGCCGCTGTCCTTCCCGGTGCTTGCCTCCTTCGCCATCTTCCAGTTCCTGTGGGTATGGAACGATCTCCTGGTGGCAATGGTTTTCCTCGGCACGGCGCCCGATCAGATCGTGCTGACGGCCAAGCTCAACGCGCTGCTCGGCTCGCGCGGCGGCAACTGGGAGATCCTGACGACATCGGCGTTCATCACCATCATCGTGCCGCTGATCGTGTTCTTCTCGCTGCAGCGCTATTTCGTCCGCGGGCTGCTTGCCGGCTCGGTGAAAGGAGGTTGAAGACATGCAATCGGCTTTGAAGGCGACTTCGAGACCAGACCCCGCCGTCGACCGCGACTGGTGGCGGGGCGCGGTGATCTACCAGATCTATCCGCGCTCTTACCAGGACTCCAACGACGACGGCATCGGCGACCTGAAGGGCATCGTGCGGCGCCTGCCCTACATCGCTTCGCTCGGCGTCGATGCCATCTGGATCTCGCCCTTCTTCAAATCGCCGATGAAGGATTTCGGCTACGACGTGTCGGATTATTGCGACGTCGACCCGATGTTCGGAACGCTCGCCGATTTCGACGCGCTGGTGACGGAAGCCCATCGGCTGGGCCTCAAGGTGATGATCGACGAGGTGCTGTCGCACACCGCCGACATCCACCCCTGGTTCAAGGAAAGCCGCTCCAGCCGTAACAATCCGAAAGCCGACTGGTATGTATGGGCGGACGCAAAACCCGACGGCACGCCGCCCAACAACTGGCTGTCGATCTTCGGCGGCTCGGCCTGGCAGTGGGACACCAGCCGCCAGCAATATTACATGCACAATTTCCTGGCCGAGCAGCCGGACCTCAACTTCCACAACCGGCAAGTCCAGGACGCGCTGCTCGATATCACCCGCTTCTGGCTGGAGCGCGGCGTCGACGGCTTTCGGCTGGACACGATCAATTTCTACTTCCACAGCCAGGGGCTGGAGGACAATCCGCCGCTGCCGCCGGAACAGCGCAACGACCAGACGGCGCCGGCGGTCAATCCCTACAACTACCAGGACCATCTCTACGACAAGAGCCGACCGGAGAACCTCGGCTTCCTGGAGCGCTTCCGCGCGCTTCTCGACGAATATCCGGCGCAGGCCGCCGTCGGCGAGGTGGGCGACTCCCAGCGCGGCCTGGAAGTGGTCGCCGCCTACACCGCCGACGGCAAGCGCGTGCATATGTGCTATTCCTTCGACTTCCTGGCGCCGGAGAAGATCAGCGCGGCGAAAGTGCGCGCGGTGCTGGAGGCTTTCGGCACGGTCGCCAGCGACGGCTGGTCGTGCTGGGCCTTCTCCAACCATGACGTGATGCGGGTCGCCTCGCGCTGGGCCGCCAACGAGGCGGATCCGCCCGGCTATCTGAAGGTGATCTCGGCGCTTCTGATGTCGCTGCGCGGCTCGGTGTGCATCTATCAAGGCGAAGAGCTCGGCCTTGGCGAAGCGGAGTTGAAGTTCGAAGACCTGCAAGATCCCTACGGCATCCGGTTCTGGCCGGAGTTCAAGGGCCGCGACGGCTGCCGCACGCCGATGGTGTGGGACGCGGCTGCCAAGAATGGCGGTTTCTCGACCGCCAAGCCGTGGCTGCCAGTGCCGGGCAAGCACCTGTCGCAGGCCGTCAACGTGCAACAGGGCGACGCAAGCTCGCTGCTCGAACATTACCGCCGCTTCCTCGCCTTCCGGCGCCAGCATCCGGCACTGGCCAAGGGCGACATCGACTTTATCGAAAGCGATGGCGACACCGTCGCCTTCACGCGCCGCGAGGGCAATGAGCGGATCGTCTGCGCCTTCAACCTCGGCGGCAAGCCCGCCGAGGTCGATCTCGGCCGTGGCTCGCTGCAGCCCTTGCCGGGGCACGGCTTTTCGGGACAGACTGGCACCGGGCCGGTCCGCCTCGGCGGTTATGGCGCCTGGTTCGGGCGTGTCGACTGAACATTGCAACGGAAATCATTGGGAGGAGAAAACATGGCCGATGTCACGCTGAACCAGGTGAAGAAATCATACGGCAACCTCAACATTCTCCATGGCATCGACCTCGACATCAAATCGGGCGAGTTCATCGTTTTCGTCGGGCCGTCGGGTTGCGGCAAATCCACCTTGCTGCGGTCGATCGCCGGCCTCGAGGAGATCACCTCGGGCGAGCTGAAGATCGACGGCGAGGTGGTGAACGACGTGCCGCCGTCGAAGCGGGGCATCGCCATGGTGTTCCAGTCCTATGCGCTCTATCCGCATATGACGGTCTACGACAACATGGCCTTCTCGATGAAGATCGGCAAGGAAAGCAAGGCCGAGATCGACAAGCGCGTGCGCCAGGCGGCGGAGATCCTGCAGCTGACCAAATATCTCGACCGCCTGCCCAAGGCGATGTCGGGCGGCCAGCGCCAGCGCGTCGCCATCGGCCGCGCCATCGTGCGCAACCCGAAGGTGTTCCTGTTCGACGAGCCGCTGTCGAACCTCGACGCCGCGCTTCGCGTCGCCACCCGCATCGAAATCGCCAAGCTCAAGGAATCGATGCCGAACACCACCATGATCTACGTCACGCACGACCAGGTCGAGGCGATGACGCTGGCGGACCGCATCGTGGTGCTGAAGGAAGGTTATATCGAACAGGTCGGCACGCCGATGGAGCTCTACAAGCGTCCGGGCAATTTGTTCGTCGCCCAGTTCATCGGCTCCCCGGCAATGAACATATTGCCGGCAAAGATCGAGAAGGCCGGCAATCCGACCGTGGTCAGCCATGTCGGCGGCCGCAAGGCGACGGTGCCGATCGCGACGCCGGTCTCGGCGAATGGCGCCGCGGTCAGCTTCGGCGTGCGGCCGGAGGATCTCGCGATCGCGACCGGCGCGGACTATCTGTTCGAAGGCAAGGTCGACTATATCGAGCAACTTGGCGAGGTTCAGCTCGTCTATGTCGATATCGGCCGCACCGACCTGCCGCTGGTGGCCAAGCTGCCGGGCAATGTCGAGGTCAAGCGCGGCGAGACCCTGCGGCTCAACGCCAGCGGCGGCGATCTGCACATCTTCGACGCCGACGGCCATTCCTTCACGCTGCATCGCGAGGAAGCAAAGGCTGCCTGACGGTTAGCCGCTCCGGCTGACGCATAGCCATTGCGGAAAAGAAGAACGGCGGGCCAAGGCCCGCCGTTCTTCTTTCGTATATAGTCTAAAGTTGTTAGCGGCCGAAGAGGCTACGGTCGCTGCCCTGAGGGGCCGACTTGTGAACGTCGTTCGACGAGTGCAACAGCTTGTAGACCGTCGAGTCGGTATTGATCGACGACGTGCGCGTGGTGTCGACGGCGGGAGCCGTCTGGCTGGCGCCTACGTTACCGGTATGGCCGCTCTCCGCGGCAAAAGCAGCGCCGGAAACGGCCAACAGGGCGGCCGTGGCAAGAACGATCTTCTTCATTTCAGTGCTCCTGAATCTTGCGATCCGACCGATGCGGCGGGCTAGCCCGCCGCCGGTTCAAGGTCGGTTGTTAGTTGTTGCCGAACAGGTTGTGGTCGGCGCCCGTCGTGGCAGGCTGCTGAGTGGCCGGCGCAGGCTGGTGGACCGAAGCCGTGTAGGAAGAGTCGACCTTGGCGGCCGCCTGATTGGCTTCGTTCGGGTTGTAATGGTCGCTACCAGCGAAGGCGCTGCCAGAAATTGCCAGAAGGGCTGCGGCAGTGAGAACAATCTTTTTCATTTTTACTACTCCAGTATCTTAAGTCAGTCCGTCTAGCGGCGTGTCTTGGGAATGAAATCGCGTCGTTCGGACAACGCTGATTTGGGTGGACCGACTGCCGGATTCCAATCACGAAGTTTTTCCCTCTGGACCATGAATCCGCATCTTGAAGTTTTCATAAGCATGCCTGCGACTTTATTTTTATTGAATAAAATCAATAGCTTATTCCAATTTGGCGGTTGGCTCACCAAATGTATCGGAGCACCGACGTTCACACCATCCTGCACGCACCGTCAACAGAAACGAACCGTTCAGTTCGATTTTAGAATCTCCTAATAGTCACTTTTCGATACTATTAACCATCCTACCCCCGTTCCAAGGGCCGATTCGGCCCCATCGGGCCCGTGTTTCCGACCGAAGGCTAAAAGCGGCGTTCGTGCCGAAAGCGCCGCGGCTGCCCCTTGTCGACGCTCGATATCGAGACTCGAGCCGCGAACTAAACCCAAGATGGTCGAGATGGCGCCGGCACGCCTTGCCTTGCCAAGCAAGGACCGAGTGTTTACAGGCGTTGTCCAGGGGTCAGGCAACGATACGACCGGCGCAGCCGCCGGCTGGAATTGCAGCGGGGTCAACGACATGCCTCTTTCCGACATCTATGCCGTTGCGAGCAAGGACATTGTCTTCGAATCCTTCGACGGCGAGGCTGTCGTGCTCGACCTCTCCAACGGCAAGTATTTCGGCTTCTCCGATTCCGGCAGCAAGGTATGGCAGGCGCTGGCCTCGGGTGTCGGTACCGAGGCGCTGATCCGATCGGCGGCGGGCGCTGCCAGGATCGACGCCGCCGCGCTCGAGTCCTTCATTGGGCAGTTGGTCGAGTTTGGGCTGCTGACGCCTTCCGGCGCGACGCCGCTGCCCTCTTCCGACGATTTGCCGGCGGCGCTGGCGGCGGCGCGCGAGCCGCTCAATGTCAGCGTCCATGACGATCTTGCCGACCTCATCACCGTCGATCCGATCCACGAAGTCGAGGAACCGCTCGGCTGGCCGGCCGTCAAGCAGGTTTCCTGAGCGACCGGCGAGGGCGAGGTCAGGCCGGAACAGACCATGCCACGCGTCACGCTCGAGACCCTGCCGGACTACGCCCGCTTCCTCCTTGCCGCCGCCGAGAGCGGGGCCGGGCAATTCCCGGTCCAGCGGACTGTCCGGCTGCCAGGGCTGGAATTGATCGCGCATCTAGAGCCCGGCGCGCTCGCGGATGCCCTTGGCCAGGCTTTCATCGAAGCCGGCGGCGATCCGCGGGACTCCCGCCAATGCCATGTCTTCATCGGCCATCCAGGCGTCGGCGGCATGCCGGTGCCGGCACGCTGGGGCGATGCGCATTTCACCGAACACGGCTTTGCCCAGAAACTCGCCGAGGCGGGGCTGCGCGGCCATCATTACCACGATCTGGATTTCTGGCAGGTCTGCGATCCCGACCGACGGATTGGCGTCCAGCTGATGCGGTCCCCCGACGCGTTTCCGCCCTGGGAGCAAGGGGCGCCGCTGCGCGCCTTCCTGCATTGGGAATACGCGGCGCGCGGCATGCGCCTTGCTCATGCCGGCACGCTGGGCCTCGATGGCAAGGGCGTGCTGCTGGCCGGCGCCGGGGGCGCGGGAAAATCCGGAACCGTCGTTGCGGGACTGCTCAACGGGCTGGACAGCGTCGGCGACGACTATGTGCTGATCGACCTTTCCGGCGGCGTGACCGCGCGACCGCTGTTTTCGATCCTGAAACAGGATCCGCAGGGTTTCGCCCGACTCGGGCTGGGAAGGCGGCTGGGAACCGACCGACCGCTCAACTGGCAAGGCAAGCATGCCTTTCACATTAACGAGATCGCGCCTCGGCCAGTACGCGCGAGTCTGGACATTTCTGCGTTGATGGTGCCACATGTCAGTGGCGGAAAGACGAGTTCGATCGCACCGATTTCGCGCAAGGATGCGCTCATCGCGCTGGCGCCCTCCGGCATTGCCCAGATGCCCGGGGAGCGGGAAAGCGGGTTTCGCTTCTTCAGCGATCTCACACGCTTGCTGCCATGCTACCGGCTTTACCTCGGGACGCATCCGGAGGAGATCGCCGGCACGATTGCGGATTTCCTTGCGCGGGCGCCCGATGAAGCTGAGCGTGATCATGCCGGTCTATAACCGCGAGCGCTTCGTCGTCCCGGCCCTGCGCTCGCTGCTGCGGCAGCGCGACGCCGTCGACCTCGACATCATCGTGATCGACGACGGCTCGACGGACGGGTCGGCCGAGGCGGTTCGCGCGATGATGGACGAGAACGCCTGCATACGCCTGTTCCAACACGCTCATATGGGTGTTGCCCGAGCCCGTAATGCCGGTCTGCGGCAATTGCCGGCGGACGCCGGCTTCGTGTCCTTCCTCGATTCCGACGATATTTCCCTTCCCGGCCGTTTCGAGGCCGGCCTCGCTCATTTCGAAACGCATCCCGGCCTCGATCTGACCTACTCGCTAATGACGCTGGTCGACCGGATCGACGACGAGACGTTGGAGCCGGCCGCGAACAGCCATATCTTGACGCTTCGCGGGCTCTCGCTATGCACCGCCCTGTTCGGCCGGGCGCTTGTCGATCGTATCGGCTGGTTCGACGAGGAGTTCGAGTTGTCAGAGGACACAGACTATCTGCTGCGCGTCTTCGAAACGGGTCCCCGTTACGAGCTGCTGGACAACGTCGCGATCTACTACCGGCGTCATGCAGGGAACGCGACACGGCAAAATGACGGCAGGCTCCGCGACCATCTGCGGGCGATCCACAAAGCGATGCGGCGGCGCAGGGCGGATCCGTCGCTGCGCGAGGCTCCGGGCATTTTCGAGTATAAGAGCCCACCCAGCTGGCAGGGTATGTGATGGACGCCGGGGGGCTGGACCACACAAGACAGTTCGGGGATCACGGATGAAGCTCTCCGTGATCATGCCGGTTCACAACCGCGAGACTTACGTCGGCGCAGCACTCCGCTCGCTGCTCAGACAGCGCGACGCCGCCGATCTCGATATCGTCGTGATCGACGACGGCTCGACCGACGGTTCGGCTCAAGCCGTGCGCGCGATGATGGACCAAGCATCCTGCATCCGGCTGTTTCAGCAGGAGAACATGGGCGTGACCCGGGCGCGCAACAGCGGACTGAGACAGCTCGAGCCGGAGGCGGAGCTGGTGTCCTTTCTGGATTCCGACGACATCTCGCCAGCCGGGCGCTTCGCCGCCGACATAGAGCTTTTCCGGAAGGATCCCGCTCTCGATCTTACCTATTCCAGGATGATGCTGGTCGACAGGATCGATGACCAAACGCTGGAGCCGGCACAAGACTGCAACAGCATCACCATTCGCGGCATCCATCTGTCGGCCGCGATCTTCTCGCGCCGTTTGGTCGACCGGCTCGGCGATTTCGACGAGGACTTCGTCCAGGCCGAAGATACGGACTTTCTGCTGCGCAGCTTCGAGGTCGGCCCCCGATACCTGCTCCCGGACACGCTGGCGCTTTATTACCGGCGGCATGCCGGCAACATGACGAGGCAGGAAGACGTCCAGGCGCGCGAGTTCATGCGCGCGATCTACAAATCGATGAAGCGCCGCAGGGCCAACCCGTCGCTCAAGCCGATCGAAGGCATTTTCGAACTGAAGAAACTCGCGGACTGGCGGTTCATGTGATGAGCGGATACGGCGTCGTCATTCCGGCCTACAACGCCAGCGCCACGATCGCCGAGACGCTGCGATCAGTGGCGGCGCAGACGACGCGGCCCGAGCTGGTCGTGGTGGTCGACGACGGCTCGACCGATGATATTGCCACTGCTGTCGACGGCATCGACCTGCCGCTCAAGCTTTTCCACCAGGACAATGCCGGGCCGGGCAGCGCGACCACCCGCGGCATCGCCGCGCTGTCGACGCCCTTCATCGCCACGCTCGACGCCGACGACCTTTGGGTGCCCGGAAAGATCGCGGCGCAGCTTGCCCATCTCGAACGGCTTCCCGGGACATCGGGGGTCTTCACCCATATACGCAGTTTTCGCGACGGAGAGCCCGATGCGATGGCCCCGACCGCAACGCCCGGCTGGTCGCGCTCGACGATGCTGATGCGCCGAGCGGCTGCGGAGAGCGTCGGACCGATGATCGACCCGCCGGGCGGCCGTGGCGAGATGATCGACTGGATCGCCCGGGCGCGGGAAAGCGGTTTTGTCCTCGACATGATGCCTGACATCCTGGCGCTGCGACGCATCAGGCCGGGAAGCCTGTCCTACGGGCGCGATACGGCACGCGACCGCGGCTACCTGGAAGTGGCACGGCTGGCCATGCTGCGACGGGCGCAAAGCAAGGCCAGCTCCAGCTGATGGCGAATATCCGTCACATCGGCAAGCGTTTTCCAGACTATGGCTGGTCCTGGCCGACCGGCTCGCTCGACCAATTGCTCAAGGCAGCGCTTCTGCCCGACGAAGAGGCGGCGCGCCTTTGCGCCGAAAGGTGGCTGGACGAGAACGACATCGACCGTGTCTCCTTCCGGGAGCACCGGCTGCTTGCCGCTATTTCCGACAGGTTCGGGCGCAAGCTTGCCGGCCACGCCGCCCATCCGCGCCTCGTCGGCCTGCAGAAGATGCTGTGGACCAAGTCGCGCATGGCCATGCGCGAGGCGGAGCCGGCGTTGAAGGCAATGGTCGATGCCGGCTGCGCGGTTATGCTGATCAAGGGCGCCAGCCGCATCGCGCTCGACGCCGCCGCGCAGCGCGGGCGCGTGGCGCATGACATCGACATACTGGTGCGGCCGGGCGATATGCAGCCGGCTTTCGATGTGCTGCGCGACCGCGGCTGGCAGATCGCCACCGGCGTTTCCCCGCAATATCTGCGCACAAGGCTGGCATCGCTGCGCTCGATGAATTTCTTCAAGGGCAATTACGGCGACATCGACCTGCATCAGCTCGCCTATGATGGCTCGCAGCAGAACGCCGAGGACGACCTCGCGATCTGGCGCCGCGCGATTGCCGCCAGGTTCAGCGACGTCAGCGTGGTCGTCCCCTCGCCCGCCGACCGCATCGCGCTCGCCATCGCGCATGGCGGCCTCGACGCGCATACGCATAGCGACTGGCTGGTCGACTGCACCGTGGCCATCGAAGGCGGCGATGTCGATTGGGCGCTATTCCTCGACGTCATCGCCAGGCGCGGTCTCGCCGTCGCCGCGGCGGTGGCGCTTTCCTACCTTGCGCTGGAGATCGGCATCGCGGTGCCGGAAGCCGTCCTGGCGCAGGTGGTGGGCATGGCCGACCGGCGCGGCGCGGCGCGCCTGTCATCCGTCCTGCAGGCCAAGCCGCGTACCGATTTCGGCGCGCTGACCTGGCTGTCGCGGGGGTTTGCGAAGCAGCTGCGCCTGCGGCGCAAGAAAGGCCGGCTGAAGCAGACCGAGCCGGACATCGTGTGGCGCGGCAAGTCCATGGCGGCGAAGGCAGCCGGCGGGCCTGCTGCATTTGTGCTCTCGCAAACCCTGGATGAGCCGCAGGGGGAAGCCGGCGAGATGATGCTCGATCTCGTCGTGCGCATCGTCGTTCCGCCGGTCAGGCGACGCATCGAAATGGAGGTCAATGCGGGCGACCGGCATGTGGCCCGGCTGCGCTCGATGGCGATCAGCCGTTCCGGCGGGGAGCGGATGCTACGCTTTCGCGGCAAGGTGAAGCTTGACCGGACGGGACGGGCCCTGGTGCTGGAGGCGCGGCCGTCACGGCAGTTTCGCGTCTGGGACAACGAGCAGGCCGTCGCCACCTATGGGGCGCTGCCTTTCCAGCTCGTTTCGGCAAGATTCTCCCGACCCGGCTGAGACGAGGCTCGCCTCAGACGCCATAGCGCTCGGTGCGGATCAACCCCGCCGGAACGCCGGCGCCGATCAGCGCGTCGGCGGCGGCCGATACGAATGCATTCGAGCCGCAGACATAGGCGAGCCTCGGCGTCTTCGGCAGACGCTCGAGGGCCTGCGCCATCATGCGGGCGTCGACACGCCGGGAATAATCGGAGGGCCGCCTGGCCGGCTCGCGGGTCAGCGTCAGCACCAGATCGAATCCGTCGCGACGATCGTCGAGGCCGACCAGCTCGTCACGGAAAATCACCTCGTCCCAGACCCGCGCCGAGAACACCAGCGCGACGGGCACCGCATTGTTGCGCAGCGTGCGATGGCGCAGCATCGCCATCAGCGGCACGACGCCCGAGCCGCCGCCGACCAGAAGGATCGGCCCGCCGTCGCTCTCTTCCCAGATGAAATGGCCGCCCAGCGGCCCGCGCAGCTCGATCTCGTCGCCGACCGCCGCCACGTCGTGGAAGAAGGGCGAGACCTCGCCGTCGTCGAGCCGTTCGATCGCGAGCTCGATGCCGCCACCTGCTTCCGGCGCCGAAGCGATGGAATAGGAGCGGCGCGCCTGATAGCCGTCCGGCGCCGTCAGCCTGATGTCGACATGCTGCCCTGCAAGATGGGCGAAGGGCCGCGACGGCTGGAACCAGAAGCTGGTGACGCGCGGCGTGCGCTTTTCGATGCGGGCGATCGTGGCTGCCTGCCAGGGCGATTGCGGCGACGGCTCGGCGGTCATCGATTGCTGCTCACAGATCGCCCTCACGGGTCACTGGAATAGCGCTGCTCGCGCCAGGGATCGCCATACATGTGATAGCCGCGCAGCTCCCAGAAGCCCGGCTCGTCGCGTTCGGTGAACTGCAGCCCGTTCACCCATTTGGCCGATTTCCAGAAATAGAGATGCGGCACCAGGAGCCGCGCCGGCCCGCCATGATCTGATGTGATCGGCTTGCCCTCATAGAGCAGCGCCACCATCGCCTTGCCGGTGACGAGGTCCTTGGTCGGAACATTGGTGGAATAGCCATCAAAGGACAGCGCCAGCGTATAGGCGGTCGGTGGCTCGATGCCGGCATCGGCGAGGATGTCGTCGATCATCACGCCTTGCCACGGCGTATTGAACTTGGTCCAGGCCGTCACGCAATGGATGTCGCGCGTCATCTTGCTCTGCGGCAGTGCGTTGAATTCGGCCCAGTTCCATTTCTTGATCGGCCGCGGCCCCTGCTTGAGGGTGAAGGACCAGTCCTCGGCGCGCACCCGCGGCGTCGGCCCGGCCGACAGAACTGGGAAACCCTGCTCCAGATACTGGCCGGGCGGAATGCGCGCGTCGGTGTCGGAAGGAGGACGCCGTCCGGAAAAGAAACCACGGGTCACCATAGAGACATCTCCTGCGCCGGCAGAAACAATCGGCGCAGTGTTCTCGAAGATATCGCCATGGGCAACAGGAATCTCGGCGACCTGCCGGTTTCCGGCAGGCCACCATGCGTTCGTCAGCCGGCGGCGAAGGGCACGGCCACGAAGATCTGCGCGTCGCCGCGATCGATCAGCAAAAGCACCGACCTCTTGCCGGACTTGCCTGCCTCGGCGATCGCCTGGTTGGCCTGCCTGGCGGTCTTCACCGGCATCTGGTCGACGCCGACGATGACATCGCCGGGCTGGATGCCGGCGACCGAAGCCGCCTTGTCCGGATTGACCCGCTCGACCACCGCGCCGCGCTGGTTGCCGGCAAGGTTGAGCTGGTCGCGAATATCGGGCGTGAGGTCGGTCAGGCCGAGGCCGAGCGAGGGAACGCGCAAGCCCTGTTCGGCCGACGGGCTGCGGCCTTCATTGCCGTTCGACGCCGTCTTCTGATCGTCAGCGTTGCGGCCGACATCAGCGGAAATCTGCATCGCCTTGCCCTTACGCCAGACATCGAGCGTTTCCTTGGCGCCCGGCGACACGTCGGCTACGGCGCGCGACAGATCCTTGGGATCCTTGATCTCCTGGCCGGCGAAGCCGGTGATGACGTCGCCGGTCTCGATGCCCGCCTTGGCGGCGGGCGACCCGTCGGTGACCTGGGAAACCAGCGCGCCGCCCGGATGATCGAGGCCGATGGCGCTGGCGACATCCTGAGTGACCGGCTGGATCTGCACGCCAAGATAGCCATACTCGATGTCACCGCCCTTCATCAGCTTGGCGACGACCTTCTCAGCCTGGTCGGACGGGATGGCAAAGCCGACCCCGACACTGCCGCCATTGGGCGAATAGATGGCGGTGTTGATGCCGATGACATTGCCGTTGACGTCGACCAGTGGGCCACCGGAATTGCCGTGATTGATCGGCGCGTCGATCTGGATGAAGTCGTCGAACGGCCCGCTATGCAGGTCGCGGCCGCGCGCCGAGACGATGCCGGCGGTGACCGTGGTGCCAATGCCGAACGGATTGCCGATCGCCAGCACCTGGTCGCCGGTCATCAGCTTATTGGAATCGCCCCATTTGACGGTCGGCAGAGGCTTGTCGGCCTTGATCTTGAGCACCGCCAGATCGTTCTTGGCGTCGTGACCGACGAGCTTGGCGGGAAGCTCGGTACCGTCGTCGAGCGTCACCTTGATCGAGCTTGCGCCGTCGATGACGTGATTGTTGGTGACGATGGTGCCGTCCGCGCCGACGATGAAGCCGGAGCCAAGCGCCTCGGCGCGCTGCCCCTGCTGCTGCGGCGGCGCCTTTGGCATCGGCATGCCCTGGTCACCGAAGAACTGCTGGAAGAACTGGTCGAAAGGCGCATTGCCGCCGAGCGGCGAGCTCTCGTCCTGTGGCTGCGCCTTCATCACCGAAGTGATGGTGACAACGGCCGGCTTGGTGACGGCGATGATCGGCGCGAAGGAGCCGTTCGGAGCCGTAATGCCGGCGACGGGCGTCTGCGTGGTCGCGGCTACGGTGCTGAGGCCGGCATTGCTCTGGGCGAAGGAGACGATGACGGGCGAAATGATCAGCGCGGCGCCCAACAGGGCGGCGACGCGATGTCTGCGAAGAATGCTTGAGGGTGACATGGTCGTTCTGTCCGGGCGAGCGTTGGTCCGGCGTCGCGGGCGCTCCCACGGGATCGTCCGTCGACGTGCCGATGACCGGATTTGCCTGTCTCGCCGTGCATGGCAGCCGGCCGTCTCGACAGACACGCATCTAGGACGCCTAGTTGCCATAATTAGGGTTTTGAGGCGACCTTACGAAGATTTAATTCAGAGGGCGCTTACGAACCGCTCCCGGCGGCGCAGGTAGGACGAGGCCATTTCGCGCATGCGGGCGGCATCGAAGCTGGGTCCGTGGCCGCCATGGCCGATGCGGATCGGCAGGTAGAGCAGGCGCTGCATGGTGCGGCAATAGGCGGTGCGGTCCGAATCCGGCAGGTCGTCGATCAGCATGCCGTCATAGATGGCGTCGCCGGCGAAGAACAGGCCGTCGGTCTCGTCGAAAAGCGCGATCGAGTCCGGCGAATGTCCGGGCAGATGCAGCACGCGGAATTTCCGGTCGCCGAGATCGACGATATCGCCCTCGTCGAGCGCGCGGGTCAGCGGGGCGGGAGGAATGCGATAGTCAGCCGCCGTCCAACCCTGAGCCGGCAGCTTCGAGACGGCGCCGTCGAGATTGTGAAACATATAAGCGTAGGTGACGGCATCATCCATGCTTTCGAATTGCGCAGCGCTCATCTTCGGCCCCATGCGCAGCGGGAATTCGTGCAACGAGCCGACATGGTCGAGATGGATGTGGGTGGCGACGACGATGAGCGGCTTGCCGGCCGGCGTGTCGATCTGAGGCGCCAGCGGGCAAATACCCATGCCGGTGTCTACCAGCAGATCGGCGTCACGGCCCTTGAGATGCCAGATATTGGCGCGCACGAAATCATGCACGAACGGCTCGGTCAGCATCGTCGTCGCGGCATCGACTTTTGCCGTGCCGAACCAGTCGCCAAACTCAAGCTCGGGCATCGGGCCGCCGCCCATCAGACGAACGGCTTCCCGACCTTGTACTTTTCCGGCACCAGCCGCTTCAGGTAGGCCATGCCGGCTTCCGAAAGCTGGTTGACGTCCGGCTGCATGAAATCGTCGGGCATGTGGCGCGTCTTGCCGGCCACCGCCTTCAGCGGCACCTTCTTCAGCACGGTCTTCGACCCGTCATACTGGATCGCGACCGAGCCGCCGCCTTCGCCGGCGACGGCGACTGCGAAGGCTCCGGCGTCGAAGGCTTCCTTGGCGTCGACGGCGCTGATCGCGCCGACATAGCCGCGCGGCATGTAGCCCAGCGCGTCGACCCGCGCGCGCTTGCCCGGCAGGCCTTCGGCCAGAGCGCGTTCGAGCGCCGCCGGCAGGTCGCTGCCCGACAGTTTGACGTTGCCGTGCTGGTCGCGCTCGAGTTTGTCCGCCGGCACCAGGCTTTCGACCAGCGCCTTGCCATCGGCGGTGCTGACGCCTTCCGAGACGGCGACGATGCAGCGCTTGTGACGATCGAGCTTTTCGCGCACTTCATCGATGAAGCGCTTTGCCGAGAAGGCGCGCTCGGGCACGTAGATCAAATGCGGGCCGCTGTCGGGATCGAGCTGCCAGGCGGCCGCGGCAGCTGTGAGAAAGCCGGCATGCCGGCCCATGACGATGCCGACATAAATGCCGGGCAGCGCACGGAAATCGAGATCGACCGACAGGAACGCGCCGGCGACGAATTCGGCGGCCGAGATGAAGCCCGGCGTATGGTCGTTCTCCTCGAGGTCGTTGTCGATGGTTTTCGGCGCGTGCACGAAGGCGATCGAGCCGCCGGCGGCATCGGTCAGGATCTGCTGGGTGCCTGACGTGTCGTTGCCGCCGATATAGATGAAGGCGTCGGCGCCTGCCTTCTTCAAGCCGTTGAGGATGACCTCGCAATAGGCGGCGTCGGGCTTGTCGCGGGTCGAGCCAAGGGCGGCGCTCGGCGTGCCGGCAATCAGCCGAAGCCGGTCCTCAGGAATGGCGGAAAGATCGACATAATTGCCGTCGCGGATGCCGCGCACGCCGTGGATCGAGCCCAGCACCTTGGCGCCGGGATGGCGCTTGCGGATTTCCAGCGTGGCGCCGACGACAGTCTGGTTGATGACGGCGGTCGGGCCACCGCCCTGCGCGATGACGAAGGTTTCAGCCATGCTTTTTCACTCCCTAGAGCATGATGCCGAAAAGTGTGAAGCGGTTTTCGGACGACATCATGCTCTAATTCTTTGATTTGGAGACGGATTCAGATTTCAGGTCGAACAGACCTGAAATCATCCGGCTCTAGGCGAAGGCTTTCAGGGCACCTTCGCCTGTCTTGCGGCATCGCGCAACGGAAGAAACGGAAGCATGATCCTGAAAGTGGCGGCCGCACAGGCCGCCCGAAAAAGATCAGACCACCACGACCGGGTTCTTCTTGGAAACGCGGCTGTAGAGATCGATGATGTCCTGGTTGATCAGGCGCACGCAGCCCGACGACATCGCCTGGCCGATGCTCCACCATTCGGGCGAACCGTGGATGCGGTAGCCGGTGTCCTTGCCGTTCTGGTAGATGTAGAGCGCGCGGGCGCCGAGCGGGTTGGTGAGGCCGCCGGGTTGGCCGCCCTGCCATTTCACCAATTCCGGCTTGCGCTGGATCATCTCCGGCGGCGGCGTCCAGACCGGCCATTCGCGGCCGTACTGGATGTTGGCGCGGCCCGACCAGCGGAAGCCGTCCTTGCCGATGCCGACGCCGTAGCGGATGGCGTCGCCGCCCGGCTGCACCAGATACAGCATGCGCTCCTGCAGATGGACGACGATGGTGCCGGGCGCCTCGCCGGTCTGGTCGACGACGATCTGGCGGCGGAACTGCGGCTTGACCTTCCGCCACGGCACCTCCGGCACCTGGAAACCGCCGTCGGTGAGCGAGGCGTACATGACGTCGGGGCCGGTGATGTTCTTGTCGACGCTGATCGCCGGGCGCATGGGCGGCACGGAACCGGTGACGGTGTTGTCGAGCTGCATTTGCGGCAGGTCGAGCGTGTCGGTGGCGCTGCAGCCGGCCAGGCCGAGCAGCGCCATGGCGCCGGCACCGGAAAGCACGGCGCGGCGGGAAAGCTGAATTTCGGTATCGATTGCGGCGCCGTTGGAAGGCGGCGTCAGACTTTGCGGCAACTCGCGCATGCACCAAACCCTACGCTGCCGGCGGGAAGCACGGTCCGGCCGGATAGCGGGTATTTTCCTCATTCATGGTTGAAAAAGCGTGAAAGACTTTGCGCCGGCCTTAACCCTAACGCCTGGTTGCTTGGCCCCCACGCGCATAGCCGCTGACGAAGAGTTTTCCGCATCGGCTCTTTACATTCCCGGCGACCCCAGGATTTATCCTTTTCTTTGCGCTCAAGGAGCAGGGAAATGTCCTTCGAAAACTGGGCCGCCTTCGCCGCCGCCTCGTCCATCCTTCTCGTCATTCCAGGCCCGACGATCCTGCTGGTCGTCTCCTACGCGCTGGGGCAAGGCTGGCGCACCGCGCTGCCGATGGCGGTGGGCGTGGCGCTGGGCGACTTCACCGCCATGACGCTGTCGATGCTCGGCATCGGCGCGCTGCTCGCGGCTTCGGCCACGGTGTTCACCGTGCTCAAGGCGATCGGCGCCGGCTATCTCATCTATCTCGGCATAAAACTGTTCCGCGCCGGCGGCGCGCTGAAGGCCGAGCCGCGCACCGACGCGGTCTCGGCGGCAAGGATGATGGCGCATGCCTGGCTGGTGACGGCGCTGAACCCGAAGAGCATCACCTTCTTCGTCGCCTTCCTGCCGCAGTTCCTCGACCGGCACGCCGACTTCTGGACGCAGATGCTGATCTTCGAGACGACCTTCCTGACCTTGGCTTTCGCCAACGCCTTCGGCTATGCGCTGGTTGCATCCAGGGCCCGCGCGATCGTGCGCAACCCGAAGGCGATCCGCATCTTCAATCGCACCGGCGGCACGCTGCTGGTCGGCGCCGGCATCGCCACGGTGGCGATGCGCTCCAGCAGCTAGGCCTGGGGCAAAAGCGAGGCAGATCACGTCTCCGCGGTTGGCGGGTTGGTACGGGTTGCTCTAGGATCGGATCCCGACCGAAAAATCGTCGATAGCGAGGACGTAATGATGGAGGACGCATTCGGCCTGGCTTACTCGGGCGCGACTGAAGCCGGGTTCCCGTCCTATGCCCGCGCCGTGCATGAGCTGCAATGCTTCGTCGGCGACCCGGTCGCTACAATCGATCGCGCCATCGCCGACGATCCCGGCTTCGTGATGGCGCATGTGTTCAAAGGCTATCTGTTCGGCCTTGCCACGGAGCGGGAGGCGACGGCCGTCGTGCGATCCTGTCATGCGGCGGCGCAGCCGCTTGCCGGCGCCACGCGCGAACAGGCGCATGTCGCGGCGCTCGGCCATCTCGCCAATGGCCACTGGCATGAAGCCGCGCGCATCCTCGAGGACATCGCGATCGACACCCCGCACGACGCGCTGGCGCTGCAAGTGGGGCATCAGATCGACTTCTTCACCGGCAATGCGCGCATGCTGCGCGACCGCATCGGCCGGGCGCTGCCGGCCTGGCAAAAAGGCATGCCGGGCTACCACGCCATTCTCGGCATGCAGGCCTTCGGGCTGGAGGAGATGGGCGATTATGCCCGTGCCGAATCCTTCGGCCGGCAGGCTGTGGAGATCGAACCGCGCGATGGCTGGGCGCAGCATGCGGTCGCGCATGTCATGGAAATGCAAAGCCGACAACGAGACGGCATCGCCTGGATGCGCGCCGATCCCGACGCCTGGTCGAAGGACAGCTTCCTGCAGATCCACAATTGGTGGCACCTGGCGCTGTTCCATTACGATCTCGGCGAAACCGACGAGGTGCTCAAGCTCTATGACGGGCCGATCTATGGCGACCCCTCGACATTGGCGCTCAACATGGTCGATGCCTCGGCGATCCTGTGGCGCCTCACTCTGGGCGGCGTCGATGTCGGCGACCGCTGGGCGGCGCTCGCCGCCAACTGGATCCCGAAAGCCGCCGCCGGCAATTACGCCTTCAACGACGCGCATGCGATGATGGCCTTTGTCGGCGCCGGACTGGAGGCGCCGGCCAAGACGCTGCTCGAGGCGCAACGCGAAGCGATGCGCGGCAGCGACGACAATGCCGCCTTCACGCGCGATGTCGGACATCCGCTGACGCTTGCGATCAAGGCCTTCGGCGAAGGCAATCACGACGAGACAGTGCGCCTGATCCGGCCGATCCGCTCGATCGCGCATCGTTTCGGGGGCAGCCATGCGCAGCGCGACGTGATCGACCTGACGCTGATCGAGGCCGCTCTGCGCGCCGGCGATACGGCGCTCGCGCGGGCGCTGACGGCCGAGCGACAGCTGGCGCGGCCGGAAAGCCCGCTATCGGCGCTGTTCATGCGGCGCGCCGCCGATTTGTCAGAGAATTGACCCGGGACGGATCTTGCCCTAAAAACTGGCCAAGCCAGATTTTTTCGAGATCCGAAAAAATTAACGGCATTGGGAGGAAATCATGTATCTCGGCCTCGACCTGGGCACATCGGGCGTCAAGGCGCTGCTGATCGACGGCGGCCAGAAGGTCATCGGCTCCGGCCACGGATCGCTCGATGTCTCGCGGCCGCATCCGGGCTGGTCGGAACAGGATCCGGCGCATTGGATCGAGGCATGCGAGGCGGCGATTGCCGAACTCAAGGCTTCGCATCCAAAAGAGCTGGCCGCGGTCAAGGGCATCGGCCTTTCCGGCCAGATGCATGGCGCCACCCTGCTCGATGCATCGGACAAGGTGTTGCGCCCCTGCATCCTGTGGAACGACACCCGCAGCCATGTCGAGGCGGCCGCGCTCGATGCCGATCCGCGCTTCCGCAAGCTCACCGGCAACATCGTCTTTCCGGGCTTCACCGCGCCAAAGCTTGCCTGGGTGAAGGAACACGAAGCCCGGATCTTTGCCGCCGTCGCCAAGGTGCTGCTGCCCAAGGACTATCTGCGGCTCTGGCTGACCGGCGAGCATATTTCGGAAATGTCGGATTCGGCCGGCACATCGTGGCTGGATGTCGGCAAGCGGCGCTGGGCGCCCGAATTGCTTGCGGCGACGTCGCTCGACGAGAAGCACATGCCGTCGCTGGTCGAGGGCACGGCCAAGGCCGGTGGGCTGCGCGGTGAACTCGCTTCCAAGTGGGGCGTCGCGGCGGGTATTCCTGTTGCCGGCGGCGCCGGCGACAACGCGGCCTCGGCCTGCGGCATGGGCACGGTCGGCGCCGGCCACGCCTTCGTCTCGCTCGGGACGTCGGGCGTGCTGTTTGCAGCGAACGCCTCCTATTTGCCCAACCCGGAAAGCGCGGTGCACACTTTCTGCCATGCGCTGCCCAACACATGGCACCAGATGGGCGTCATCCTGTCGGCCACCGATTCGCTCAACTGGCTATCGGAAATCACCGGAAAGGGCGCCGGCGACCTGACGCGTGAACTCGGCGATGCGCTGAAGGCGCCGACAGGCGTCACCTTCCTGCCCTATCTTTCGGGCGAGCGCACGCCGCACAATGATTCCGCCATCCGCGGCTCCTTCACCGGGCTCGCGCATGAATCGAGCCGGGCGGTGCTGGCGCAGGCGGTGCTCGAAGGCGTCGCCTTCGCTTTCCGCGACAGTCTCGAGGCCCTGAAGAAGGCCGGCACGGAGCTGACGCGGGTGACCGCGATCGGCGGCGGCTCGCGCTCGCGCTATTGGCTGAAGGCGATCGCCACCGCGTTGCAGGTGCCGGTCGATATTCCCGCCGATGGCGATTTCGGCGCCGCCTTCGGCGCGGCACGGCTGGGGTTGATCGCCGCGACGGGTGCTGATCCGTTGGCCGTGTGCACAGCGCCGGCAACGGATGCGACCATCGAGCCGGACGCAAGCCTGGGTGGCGCCTTCGCGGATGCCTACCAGCGCTATCGCGCGCTCTATCCGGCGATCCGGGCGGTAACCGCGTGAGCAGGCGCGAGGCCCCCCTCTCTGCCCTGCCGGGCATCTCCCCCTCAAGGGGGGAGATTGGCAGTTGGGGCGCCCTGCTCCTTCCTGCAACGCTGGAGATTAGCGAAAGCCGGCGTGACGTCCGATCTCCCCCCTCGAGGGGGAGATGGCCGGCAGGCCAGAGAGGGGGGCCTCGCACCGCCCCTCCGAAATTAGCCTCACTGCGCCGGCACCTTATCCAAAAACCCGGTGACGCTCTTGAGGCGGCCATCCTCGATGACGCCGATATCCGTTCCCTCGATGACGGACTCCGTGCCTTCGGGTCCCAGATTCCACGAGAAACGGATGCGGTCGGCGAAGCCGTCCGGCTCACCCTTCAGCGAGAAGCGGAAGCCGGCAAAGCGCTGCTGCACGCCGTCGATCAGTGCCGCGACGCCGGCGTGGCCGTCGCCGTGCATGACCGGGTCGCGATAGCTGACATCCTTGGTGAAGGCCGCGTCGAGGAGTGCCTTGCGGCGGGCCGCATCGCTCTCGTTCCAGGCGGCGATGTAGTTGCGGGCGATCGTGTTGAGTTCGGTCATTGTCATCATCCTTCGTTGGATCGTTTCGACATGACGCTTTTCGCGCCGCAAAAGAGTGAAACCAATTACGCCTGAGGTAATCGGGCGAAACCATCTCGGAGAGGAAGGAAACCATGAGCAGCGGATTTTTCGGCGACATCAAGACAATCAAATATGAAGGGCCGGATTCGACCAATCCGCTCGCCTATCGCTTCTACAATCCGGACGAGGTCGTCGCCGGCAAGCGACTGGAAGACCATCTGCGCTTCGCCGTCGCCTATTGGCATTCCTTTGCATGGCCGGGCGGCGACCCGTTTGGCGGCCAGACCTTCGACCGCCCCTGGTTCGCCAAGCCGGGCGGCGTCGACACGATGGAACTGGCCAAGCTCAAGGCCGACGTCGCCTTCGAAATGTTCTCGCTGCTGGGGGCGCCCTATTTCTGCTTCCACGACGCAGACGTGCGCCCGGAAGGCAAGGATTTTTCGGAGAGCGCCGCGCGCCTCGACGAGATCACCGACTATTTCGCAACCAAAATGAGCGAGACCGGCGTCAAGCTGCTATGGGGCACGGCAAACCTCTTCTCGCACCGCCGCTTCATGTCGGGCGCGGCCACCAATCCCGATCCGGACGTGTTCGCCTATGCGGCCGCGACGGTGAAAAGCTGCATCGACGCCACCAAGAAGCTCAAGGGCGAGAACTATGTGCTGTGGGGCGGCCGCGAGGGCTATGAGACGCTGCTCAACACCGACCTTGCCCGCGAGCAGGAGCAGGCCGGCCGTTTCCTCAATCTCGTCGTCGATTACAAGCACAAGATCGGTTTCAAGGGCACGATACTGATCGAGCCGAAGCCGCAGGAGCCGACCAAGCACCAGTACGACTACGACGTCGCCACCGTCTATGGCTTCCTCAAGCGCTTCGGGCTGGAGAAGGAAGTAAAACTCAACATCGAGCAGGGCCACGCGATCCTGGCCGGCCATTCCTTCGAGCATGAGCTGGCTTTGGCGAATGCGCTCGGAATCTTCGGTTCGATCGACATGAACCGCAACGACTACCAGTCGGGCTGGGACACGGACCAGTTCCCCAACAACGTGCCGGAAATGGCGCTGGCCTATTACCAGGTCCTGCAGGCCGGCGGCTTCAAGACCGGCGGCACCAATTTCGACGCCAAGCTCAGGCGCCAGTCGCTCGACCCGGGCGACCTCCTGATCGGCCATATCGGCGGCATGGATGCTTGCGCGCGCGGCCTCAAGGCGGCGGCCAAGATGATCGAGGACAAGGCGCTGTCCGGCCCGCTCGCCGAGCGCTATGCTGGCTGGAACACCGCCGAAGGCAAGGCGATCGTTTCGGGCGAGCGCACGCTGGAGGAGATCGCCGAGCGCGTGGTGAAGGAGAAGATCGAGCCGCAGCCGCGCTCCGGCCGGCAGGAACTGCTGGAGAACATCGTCAACCGCTACGTCTGATCGCTCAGGCGGAATGCCCGACCGTATTGCATTCGCGCGGGGCAGAACTTCACGACAAGGTTTTGCCCCGAGCCGCCCCTTAATCGCCCCGCTCTTGCCTTCAAACAGCCGTCACGGAACTCGTATAAACGTAGCTCCTGTGGCGGGTGAAGAAGAAGGAGGCGAACCGATATGCAGCATGAACGCGAAATCGACGCCCTGCTCTCGTCCGGCGAAACCGGATCAATCATCGACCGGCTGATGGCATTGCCGCGGCCGACGAACGACGTGAAGACCGAATGGGATCGCGCCGTCAGCAACCGCTTCGAAATCCGTCTTGCGAGACAGATGCGCTCGCAGATGGACAGCGCCAGCGACCGGCAGACCGCCGCTTGAGCGAGCAGCAGGCTGCCGCTTGAGCGAGCGGCAAGCCGCCGCCTCAGCGAGCGGCAAGCCGCCGCCTTAGCCCTACCCTCGGCGAAGCCTGACCGGCGCCTCGCCGAACGCTCTCGAAAATGCCCTGGAAAATGCTGCGGCGGACGAAAAGCCTGTCCGCCCGGCAATATCGGCCATGGCAATGCGCGTATCGACCACCAGGCGGCGGGCGGCGCTGAGGCGCAGCCTCAGATAATAGGCGCCGGGCGTCTCGCCGATCGACTTGCGAAAAATGCTTTCCAGCGTTCTCGCCGTGACGCCGGCGCGTTTTGCCACGGCGTCGATGGTGAGCGGCTGGTCGACATGCGCTTCCATCAGCCGGATTACCTGGGCAAGCCGCGGATCGTAGCCGTCGAGCCGGCCGAGCGAGACCAGCGGCTGCGCGTCGGTCGCGGCGCGCGCCTGGTCGTAAATGAAGACGCTCGCTACATCGAGCGCGGCGGCCATGCCGAGCCTTGTGCGGACCAGATGCAGCATCAGGTCGAAGGTCGGCGAGGCGCCGCCGGAGGTGAAGACCGGCCCGTCGATGACATAGCGATCCGGCCGCACATCCACGCCCGGGAAAGCGGCGGAGAAATCCTCCATGTCTTCCCAATGCGTGGTGGCGCTGCGGCCCTCGAGCAGGCCGGCGCGCGCCACCAGCCAGGTTCCCGCCTCGACACCACCGCAAGCGCGTGCAGCGCGCGCTGCCCTGCGCAGGCCCGCGAGCAATGCCGACGTGGCGTAGTTCTGCGTGCCGAAGCCGGCGACGACAACCAGCATGTCGGTGGCCTCGGCCGCGTCGAAGCGGCCGCTGACAGCCACGGGAAGGCCGCATGTCGTCACCGGCGCCTCGCCGGTGACCGAGACCAGCTTGAAATCGAACGGCGTCTCGCCTGAGATGCGGTTTGCGGCGCGCAGCGGGTCGACCGCCGAGGCCACGCACATGATCGATGACCCCGAGAACACGAGGAGCGTAACCTTCAGCGTCTCGCGCTCGGACCGAAAGATGGTCGGTTTTTCGCTTTTGATCATGAGAGCTTCGTAAAACGCAAAACAGTTTCCGGCAAGTCGGGCATTCTTGCTGAGTTGCCGTGCATGCCGTGCCGCTATCGGCTCCCGCTTCTGGGTGGCATGCATGGCCGATCGAATCTGGGAGGATCAAGATGCCGCTTGCGATGAACCGCGAGGTCTTCATTACCTGTGCCGTGACCGGCTCCGGCGGCACGCAGGACCGCAGCCCGCATGTGCCGCGCTCGCCCAAGCAGATCGCCGATTCGGCGATCGACGCCGCCAAGGCGGGTGCGGCGATCGTCCATTGCCATGTGCGCGACCCCGAGACCGGCAAGCCGAGGCGCGACGTGCATCTCTACCGCGAGGTGACCGAGCGCATCCGCGAAGCGAACGTCGACGTGGTGCTGAACCTGACCGCCGGCATGGGTGGCGACATGGTGTTTGGCTCGCCGGAAGCGCCGCTGCCGCTCAACGAGAAGGGCACCGACATGGGAGGCGCCACCAACCGCATGGAACATGTGCGCCAGTGCCTGCCGGAGATCTGCACGCTGGATTGCGGCACGATGAATTTCGCGGAGGCCGATTATGTGATGACCAACACGCCCGGCATGCTGCGCGCCATGGGCGGTATGATGACGGCGCTGGGCGTGAAGCCGGAGATCGAGGCCTTCGACACCGGACATCTGTGGTTCGCCAAGCAGCTGGTCGAGGAAAAGGTGCTCGACCCGGATGCGCTGGTGCAGCTCTGCATGGGCGTGCCATGGGGCGCGCCGGACGACCTCAACACCTTCATGGCGATGGTCAACAACGTGCCCTCGACCTGGAACTGGTCGGCCTTCTCGATCGGCCGCAACCAGATGGCCTATGCGGCGGCGGCCGTGCTTGCCGGCGGCAATGTCCGCGTCGGCCTGGAAGACAATCTGTGGCTCGACAAGAGCGTGCTGGCGACAAACGCGCAGCTGGTCGAGCGCGCGGCCAGCATCGTCACCAATCTCGGCGCGCGCGTGCTCGGGCCTGAGGAAGTGCGCAAGAAGCTCAATCTCACCAAGCGGGCACCGATCGCGGCCGCGGCGTAAGGCGGGCGTTGGTCATGGCTGATACCGTCAAATTCACCGCGATGAAGGACGGCGACAAGGAAGACTACGAATTCCTGACCGCCCATGAGATCGACTATGCCGCCAAGACCGGCGACCGGCTGCTCGACGCGCTCGTGCAGTTGGACGAAGGGCTTTCCGGTTACAAGATCACCCGGCTCGGCCATTCGCTGCAGGCGGCGACGCGGGCCTGGCAGGACGGCGCCGACACCGACTGGATCGTCTGCGCTCTGCTGCACGACATCGGCGACATCTACGCGCCCTACAATCACGACGAATATGCGGCCGCGATCCTGAAGCCCTTCGTGCGCGAGCAATGCACCTGGGTGGTGGAAAAGCACGGCGACTTCCAACGGCTCTACTACGCGCATCACCTTGGCGGCAACCGGCATACCCGCGACCGCTTCGCCGGCCATCCCTATTTCGACGACTGCGACCGGTTCTGCGAGCGCTGGGACCAGTCGAGCTTCGATCCCGACTACGAGACACTGCCGGTCGAGTTCTTCCGGCCCTTCGTGCTCGAAGTCTTCGCCCGCAAGGCCTACGACCCGGCGGTGATCCGCGCCGGCGAGCGCGTGGCCCTCACCAACCCCGATACAGCCAAGACGAGAACCGGAGCCTGACAAGCATGAGCATCATCAACAAGGCGGCCGCCATCGGCGGCGGTGTCATCGGCGCCGGCTGGGTGGCGCGGCTGCTCTTGAACGGCATCGACGTGTCGATCTTCGATCCCGATCCGGAAGCGTCGCGCAAGGTCGGCGAGGTCTTGAAGGGCGCGCGCCGCGCCTACAAGCAGATGCTGCCCGGCGGTCTGCCCAAGGAAGGCAAGCTCACCTTCGCCAAGACGATCGCCGAGGCGGTGGTCGATGCCGACTTTGTCCAGGAAAGCGTGCCGGAGCGGCTCGATCTCAAGCACAAGGTGCTGGCCGAGATCGACGCGCATGCGCCGGCCAACGCCATCGTCGGCTCGTCGACTTCCGGCATCAAGCCGACCGACATGCAGGTGGCGATGAAGAAGCACCCGGAGCGGCTGGTCGTCGGCCATCCGTTCAACCCGGTCTATCTTCTGCCGCTGGTCGAGATCGTCGGCGGCGAGCAGACGTTCCCCGAAGCGATCGAGGTCGCCAAGGAGCTCTACGCCTCGATCGGCATGAAGCCGGTGGTGGTGCGCAAGGAGATCGAGGCCTTTGTCGGCGACCGCCTGCTTGAAGCCGCCTGGCGCGAGGCGCTCTGGCTGGTCAAGGACGGCATCTGCACCGTCGAGGAACTCGACGACATCATGCGCTATTCCTTCGGCCTGCGCTGGGCGCAGATGGGCATGTTCCAGGTCTACCGGGTCGCCGGCGGCGAGGCCGGCATGCGCCACTTCATGGCGCAGTTCGGACCTTGCCTGAAATGGCCGTGGACCAAGCTGATGGACGTGCCGGAGTTCAACGACGAGCTTGTCGACCTGATCGCCACGCAGTCGGACGAGCAGGCGCACGGCCTGTCGATCCGCGAGCTGGAGAAGATCCGCGACGACAATCTGGTCGCGATCATGGAAGCGCTGTCGAAGCAGAACAAGGGCAAGGGTTGGGGCGCCGGCGCGCTGCACAAGGATTATACGAAGCAGCTCGCCAAGCTGGCGGCGAAACCGGCCGCCAAGACCGCCGTTAAGGCCAAAGCCGCCAAGCCGACGAATAAGGCCGCAAAGCCGGCAAAGGTTGAAAAGCCTGCAAAGGCTGCAAAACCCGCCAAGGCCGACAAGGCGAAGAAGAGCAAGAAGAAGGGCTGAGGCGATGCATTTCGGTCTTTCGGAAGAACAGAAGCTTATCGTCGAGACGACGCGCGCCTTCGTCGAGAACGAGCTTTATTCGCATGAGCGCGAGGTGGAGCGCACCGGCGTGCTGCGCCGCGAGCTGATCGACGAATTGAAGGCCAAGGCGATCGGGGCCGGGCTCTACGCCGCCAACATGCCGGCCGATGTCGGCGGCGCCGGCTTGGACACAGTAAGCTGGCTGCTCTACGAGAAGGAGCTTGGCCGCGCCAACTACGCGCTGCACTGGACCTGCGTGGCGCGGCCTTCCAACATCCTGCTCGCCGGCACGCCGGAGCAGCGCGAGAAATACCTCTTCCCCTGCATTCGCGGCGAGAAGTGGGACTGCCTGGCGATGACCGAGCCGGGCGCCGGCTCCGACCTGCGCGGGATGAAGGCAACCGCCGTGCAGGACGGCTCGGACTGGGTGCTCAACGGCACCAAGCATTTCATCTCGCATGCCGACATCGCCGACTTCGCCATCGTCTTCATGGCCTCGGGCGAAGAGGATTCGCCGCGCGGCAAGCGCAAGAAGATCACCGCCTTCTTCGTCGACAAGGGCACCAAGGGTTTTTCGGTGCGCGACGGCTACCGCAATGTCTCGCATCGCGGCTACACCAATTCGATCCTGGAATTCGACGATTGCCGACTGCCGGCATCCCAGGTACTCGGCGAGGTGCACAAGGGTTTCGACGTCGCGAATTCGTGGCTGGGGGCCACGCGCCTGCAGGTCGGCGCAACCTGCCTCGGCCGCGCCGAGCGCGCGCTGTCGCACGCCATCGAATATGCCGCGCAGCGCCAGCAGTTCGGCCAGCAGATTGGCAAGTTCCAGGGCGTCTCCTTCAAGCTCGCCGACATGGCGACGGAGCTCAAGGCCGCCGACCTGATGGTCTTCGAAGCCGGCTGGAAGTACGATCAGGGCACCGTCACCGACCAGGACATGGCGATGGCCAAGCTGAAGGCCACCGAGATGCTGGCCTTTGTCGCCGACGAAGCCATCCAGATCCATGGCGGCATGGGTCTGATGGACGACCTGCCGCTGGAGCGCATCTGGCGCGATGCCCGCGTCGAGCGCATCTGGGAAGGCACGTCGGAGATTCAGCGACATATTATTTCGCGGGCGCTGCTGCGTCCGTTCGGAGCTTAGAGCATGATTACCCCAAACCGGGACCGGTTTTGGGGAAAGATCGCGCTCAAACGAAAAGATGGCCATGCATAAACTCGAACGTCTCCTGCGCCCGAAATCGATCGCCGTGTTCGGCGGGGCGCAGGCCGCCGCCGTCGTGGCACAGTCGATCAAGATGGGCTTTGCCGGCGATATCTGGCCGGTGCATCCGACCAAGGACGAGGTCGCCGGTCGCAAGGCCTACCGCTCCGTCGCCGACCTGCCCGGAGCACCGGACGCCGCCTTTGTCGGCGTCAACCGTCACCTCACCATCGAGGTGATCAAGGCGCTGGCCGAGCGCGGCGCCGGCGGCGCCGTCTGCTTCGCCGCCGGCTTCCTCGAGACCGAGGCCTATGACGAGGATGGCGAGCGGCTGCAGGCGGAACTCGTTGCCGCCGCCGGCCAGATGCCGATCATCGGCCCGAACTGCTATGGCCTGATCAACTATGCCGACGGCGCGTTGTTGTGGCCCGACCAGCATGGCGGCATCCGCCTGGCCGAGGGCGGCAAGGGCGTCGCCATCATCACCCAATCGTCCAACATCGCCATCAACATGACGATGCAGAAACGCGGCCTGCCGATCGCCTTCCTGATGACGGCGGGCAACCAGGCGCAGACCGGCCTGTCCGAAATGGCGCTCGGCCTGATCGAGGACGAGCGCGTCACTTCGCTCGGCCTGCATATCGAGGCTTTCGACTCGGTAGCCGGCTTCGAAAGGCTGGCGGCGCGCGCCCGCGAGCTGGAGAAGCCGATCATCGCCATGAAGGTCGGCCGCTCCGAGCAGGCGCGGCAGGCGACCGTCTCGCATACCGCCTCGCTGGCCGGCTCGGACGCCGCCTCCGGCGCGTTCCTGAAGCGGCTCGGCATTGCGCGTGTCGATTCCATCCCGGCCTTCATCGAAGCGTTGAAGCTGCTGCACATCACCGGGCCGTTGCCCGGCTACAAGCTTTCCTCGATGAGCTGCTCCGGCGGCGAAGCCTCCGTGATGGCCGACAGCGCCGAGGGCCGCTGGGTGCATTTTCCGGCGCTTGCCGATCAGCATCGCGCGCATGTCAAATCGACGCTCGGACCGCTGGTCGCGGTTGCCAATCCGCTCGACTATCACACCTTCATCTGGAACAACGAGCCGGCGATGACGGCCACCTTCACCGCCATGGTGTCGGGCGGTTTCGACCTCAACATGCTGGTGCTGGACTTCCCGCGCCCCGACCGTTGCTCGGACGTCGACTGGTGGGCGACGCTGCGCGCCTTCGAGGCGGCATTGAAGACCAACAAGGCGCAAGGCGCGATCGTCTCCTCGCTGCCGGAAAACCTGCCGGAGGAGTACACCGCCGGGCTGATGGGGCGCGGCATGGTGCCGTTGTTCGGCATTTCGGAGGCTATGGACGCCGCCCAGGCCGCCGCCTTCATCGGCTGGGCCTGGCGCGAGCCGCAGGCGCAGCCGGTCGACACCACGGCCGCGGGCGCGTCGGAAGCCAGACACGTGACGCCGGACGAGGCCGAAGCCAAGGAAAGGCTGATCAAGGCCGGCCTGCCGGTGCCGAAGGGCGAGCGCGCTTCCAACGCGGTCGAGGCGGTGATCTCGTCGATGACGCTGGGCTTCCCGGTGGCGCTGAAGGCGCTCGGCGTCACGCACAAGTCGGAAGTCGGCGCCGTCAGGCTGAACCTCAAGGACGCCGAATCCGTCAGCGCCGCCGCGCATGACCTTCTGCCGCTCGGCACCGGGCTCTATGCCGAGCGCATGGTGCGCGACGGCGTCGCCGAACTGATCGTCGGCTTCACCCGCGATCCGATGTTCGGCGTGGTGATGACGCTCGGCACCGGCGGCGTGCTGGTGGAGCTTCTGCGCGACAGCGTGACCCTGATGCTGCCGGCGACGCGCGACGACATCGAGGCGGCGCTGCATGGATTGAAGCTCTATCCGCTGCTCGAAGGCTATCGCGGCCGGCCGAAGGCCGATGTCCAGGCGGCCATCGACGCCATCGCCGGCATTGCCGACTTCGTCCAGAAGAACGAAGTCGAGATCGAGGAGCTCGACATCAACCCGCTGATCGTCTGTGCCGAAGGCAAGGGCGCCTGGATCGCGGATGCCCTGCTGGTGCTTGGAGAAAAGAAGAATGACTGAAATCATCACCACCCGCCGCGAGGGCACGATCCTCGAGGTCACGCTCGACCGGCCGAAGGCCAACGCCATCGACCTGAAGACATCGCGGCTGATGGGCGAGACCTTCAGGGCGTTCCGGGACGATCCCGACCTGCGCGTCGCGATCGTCAAGACCGCAGGCGACAAGTTCTTCAGCGCCGGCTGGGACCTGAAGGCGGCCGCCGCCGGCGACGCGGTCGACGGCGATTACGGCGTCGGCGGCTTTGCCGGGCTGCAGGAGTTGCGCGACCTCAACAAGCCGGTGATCGCCTGCGTCAACGGCATGGCGGTGGGCGGCGGCTTCGAACTGGCGCTGTCCTGCGACCTCATCTACGCCTCGGACCATTCCTCCTTCGCGCTGCCGGAGATCCGTGCGGGCACGCTGGCCGACGCAGCCACCATCAAGCTGCCGAAGCGCATCCCCTACCACATCGCCATGGACCTCCTGTTCACCGGCCGCTGGATGGATGTCGCCGAAGCGCATCGCTGGGGCCTAGTCAACGAAGTGCTGCCCAAGGACAAGCTCGAAGAGCGCGTCTGGGAGATCGCAAGGCTCTTGGCCAGCGGCCCGCCGCTGGTGTTCGCCTCGATCAAGGAGACGGCGCGCGTGGCCGAGGCGCTGACCTTCCAGGACGCGATGAACAAGGTGACACGCCGGCAGTTGCCGACGGTCGACGCGCTCTATGGCTCCGAAGACAATATGGAGGGGTTCCGGGCGTTCGCGGAAAAGCGCGACCCGGTTTGGAAGGGACGATAACGTCGGAGATGACGGCGCGAGGCACCCCTCTCTGCCCTGCCGGGCATCTCCCCCTCGAGGGGGGAGATTGGCAGTGTCGGCGCCGGCGCTCACCTTCCCCCGCTGGAGATTGGCGAAGGCAAATGCGACATCCGATCTCCCCCCTTGCGGGGGAGATGGCCGGCGGGCCAGAGGGGGGTGACCGGGCTGAACCTCTCCAGTCGGTCCAATCGCCATGACCGACTACAAAACCCTGATCGATGCCGAGACCTGGGCCTTCATCGAGAAGACCAACTCCTATTATCCGCCGGACACGATCGACTACACGATAACCCAGCAGCGCGCGATCTATGACCGGATGTGCCGGGAGTTCTTTGCCGGCTACCCGCAAGGCGTGACCGCCGAGACGACAAGCATCGCCAACGGCATCCCGATCCGCATCTATCGCAACGCCACGCCGAACAATGCCGCCATGGTGCTCTATCTCCATGGCGGCGGCTTCATCCTGGGCGGGCTGGACAGCCATGACGATGTCTGCGCCGAGCTTTGCGCCCGCACCGGCTTCGAGGTGGTCTCGGTCGATTACCGGCTGGCGCCGGAACATCTGCATCCGGCCGCCTTCGACGACGCGATGGACGCTTTCGAATGGGCCGCCAGGACCTATGACCGCCCTGTCGTGCTTTGTGGCGACAGCGCCGGCGGCAATCTCTGCGCGGCGACAGCGCATGCGACGCGCGGCCATGCAAAGAAGCCGGCCGGCCAGATGCTGATCTATCCCGGCCTTGGCGGCGACCATTCGCGCGGCTCCTACGTCACCCATGCCGAGGCGCCGATGCTGACGGTGCGCGACCTCGATTTCTACAAGCATATCCGCACCGGCGGCGCGGACCGGACCGGCGATATCACGCTCTACCCGCTCGCCGACGCCGATTTCGCCAATTTGCCGCCGACGGTGCTGATCACCGCCGAATGCGACCCGCTGTCGTCCGACGGCGAGGCCTATCGCGACCGCATCGTCGCGGCCGGCGGACGCGCCGCCTGGTTCGAGGAGCCGGGCCTTGTGCACGGCTATCTCAGGGCCCGGCACATGGTCGGCCGGGCACGGACCAGTTTCACCCGCATCGTCGAGGCGGTATCGGCGCTCGGCCGGGGCGACTGGATCTGGTGACGCCCGGCGGCCGGGGAACGCTTTCCGCCGCGCTATCCCTCAAATGAACCTTTCCCTGCCTGACAGCGACTGATGGCCAGGCGCTGCAATGGTGCGGCCCGGAAAGGGAAAGCCCCATGACCAGAAACCCAGAGACTACGCGGTCTCCGGGAACAACGGGAGTCCAGCGCGATCACCGCCTTCGGGAAGGGGTCGACGCGCTGGGCTTTCGGCTGATTCCGTTGACCCTGCATAGGCGCAGGCGTATCGTCACCAAGAGGAAAGCAGACAATTCGATCGGGGAAGAACGTGCCGCAACGCCGCGCCTTGCCCTGGTTGGCGCGACAAGACCGGATGTTCCTTCCTGCGGCTTCGGGGGGAGTTCAATGTCTGGCGCTCGCGGCTCGTTTCTGCGTTCTCGTGGCGGCCGTCTGCGCCGCGCAATAGCATCCACCAGCGGAATTCTTGCCGTGGCGCTGTCCGCCAGCCTCTGGCTCGGCGGCGTGGCGAAGGCGCAGGAAACCCAGATCATCTATCCTGGATCGATGGCAGTCACCGGCTTCCCCGGCACCATAATCCCCGGTTTCGACCAGGGCTTGCCGCCCGGCACCGACCCGGTCGACGAGACCTTCATCGACACCTCGCGGGCATCCTTGCGCATTTTCGACGTCTCGCATCTCGGCGGGCCTGCCTCGGGCCAGCTCGTCTTCACGCCGCCGCCCTTCGAGGTGACGGCTGGGCAGATCGGCGAGGTGTTCGGACTGACCTATGACGACGGCGTACGCGATGGCGTGCCATCGGGCATTCCCAATCTTTATGCCGCCGCGACCTCGCTGCATGGCGTCGAGATCGTCACGCCGGACGCCGACGACGACGGGCGTCCGGAGCGGCAGCGTCGCGGCGCCGCCGGCGCCACCTTCATGGACGGCCAGTTCGGCACCGAGAATGGCGGCGGCCCAGGCACGATCTGGAAGATCGACGGCATCACGGGCGCCGTCTCGAAATTCGCCGACATCGACACCAACAGCGGACCGGGCATCGGCAACCTCGCCTTCGATCCCATCCACCGCCAGTTCTTCGCCTCGGATATCGACACCGGCCTGATCCATCGCATCGACGCCGACGGCCATCTGATCGACACGTTCGACCATGGCGTCGCCGGCCGCCCGGCGCATGGGCTTGGCCCCGTCGCCGACGATGGCGCGGTTATGGACATCCAGGGCGCGGCCTTCGGTACCGAAGACCCCGAGACCTGGGGTTATACGCAGGACGAGCGCCGTGTCTGGGCGGTCTCCTATCACGGCGGCCGGCTCTATTATTCGGTCGGCGAAAAATCCGAGATCTGGTCGGTCGGCATTGCGCGCGACGGCACGTTCGCCGGCGATCCGCGTTGGGAACTGACGGTCAAGGCCGAGAAGGATTACGCCGTCACCGACATAGCCTTCGACAACAAGGGCTTCATGTATCTCGCCCAGCGCGGCCCGGTCGAAAACCGTTACGATTACAGCCGTTTCGCCGATTCCGGCAAAGGCGAGTTGATCCGCTACTGGCAGGAAGACCCGGACGATCCGGCGACGGAATCGGCCTGGGTCGAGGTGCCGCAGGAATATGCGGTCGGCTTCCCGCAAGGCAACCGACAGTCGGCCGGCGGCGTCGACCTGCAGTATGGCTATGATGCCGACGGCAATATCGACACCAGCGTCTGCACCGACACCGTCGTCAATACCGGCGACAAGTTGCGCGACAATCCCGAGCTTGCCGAGCGGCTCGCCGCCGGCGGGCCGCTCGCCGTGCATGGCGTGCAACTGACGCCGAGCGCGCTGGTCAAGCCGGCCAACGTGCCGCCCTTCGGCTCCTGGTTCGTCGACTTCGACGGCTATTTCGAAGACCCCGAGGTCGAAGGCCATGTCGGCGACGTCAGGGTCTGGCGCCCCTGCGAGGGCCGCGCCGGCTATTATGACGAAATCCCGGGCGGCGGCTATCTGCCTCCGTTCTATCCGCCCGACTTCCCGCCGCCCGGCAACCTGCCGCCCTGCGTCGACGTCGAGGACGTGCACTACTACTGCACGCCGCGCGGACTTCGGGCCGAACTCTATCTCCATGACCATGCCGGCTTCGGCGGCGATTCGATCAAGGCGCGGTCCAGGACGCCCGGCGTCGGGATGACAACCCCCATGTCGCATGTCCCGGGCAAGCCCTACACGGTCGACATCACCGGCCATGATCCTGGCGACACCGTCAATGTCGGGCTCTGCTTCTATCGCAAGTCCGACCAGGACAAGGGCGGCTACTACCCTTGCTGCAAGATGACGCTGCCGCTCAGAACGCCAGCCGTCAGCTGCGAACGTTGAGGGAGGGACAGATGACAAATCTCGCCCTTTCCCACCTCGCCTCGCGCAACACGAAACCCGTCATGGAGACGATCATGAAACCCCTGTCATACGCCAGGCGCGGCGCGCGCTGGCTGATGGCGGCCGGTATCGCGGTCGCCATGATCCCGGCTTTGCCGGCGCTCGCCGAAGACACCGCTCCGGCCAAGCTCACCGAAGTCGCCGGACCGGAGCCCAGGCTCGACCTGGACAATCCGCGCATCGTCAACCCCGAACCCGGCCGCATCGTGCCCTTCTTCACCAAGACGGGCGGCCAGCGCGGCTGCGACTATGTCTACTACACGCTGACCTTCGGCCTGCGCGGCAATGCGCAAGCCTTCGCCAATCCGGCTTTGGCCAACGCACTGAAGAACGCCAGGATCGACTTCAAGGACCAGCTTGCGCACGGCCTGAAGATCGTCAACGTGAATGTGACCGGCGACGGCACGGATGCCGGCGGCGGAGCGCTGCCGGCGGCCACGATCAGCAGCTCGGCCAACCCCGACGATACGGCGACGGTGTCCGATTTCCGGATTTCCACCGACGATCTCGACGGTTCGGGCGCGCCGAACGAACGCACCATCACCTTCCGCATCCTGGCCAAGATCGACCAGGCGGCGTTTCCCGCGCCGGCCAATGTCAACAACCAGGGTCAGATCAAGGTGACAATGGGAGGCGGCCCGGGGACCGTCATCCCGTCGCAGGACCCGAGCAAGCCGGACGACGGCGACTTCCTGACCGGTGCCAAGACGACGATCCATATCGACGTCACCAAGTGCAACCCGCCGCCACCTCCCAGCAAGGAATGCTTCAAGGTCGAGCACGGCACGGTCGACTGCGTGCCCGGCGGCGGCGCCTTCATCTACCACATGCCGGTCGGCCCGGAGATGGGCGGCAAGTGGGTGCAGGTGTCGACGACGACGCCCGGCATCACCATCGTTCCCGACACGCAAAAGGTGCCGGTCGGCGGCGGCGTGCTGAACTGGAAGATCATCGGGGCTTCGCCCGGCGAGGCCATCCACCTCATCGTCACCGGCATCGAGACCTATGCCGGGCCGAAGGAAGGCTGGGGGCTCTGCTGCACGCAGGTCATCGACATCCTTATCCCGCGCGATCTGAGATGCCCGCCGAAGGACAAGGAGCCGGACCTCAAGGTCGAGAAGCATGCCGACGTGCCGCGTTGCACGATGGCCGGCGGCTGCGACTTCACCATCACCGTCACCAATGTCGGCGACGCGCCCTATAACGGCAAGATCGTGCTCGACGAGGTGACGCTGCCGGCAGGCTCCGTGCTGACCTCCGGGCCGAATGCGCCCTGGGTCTGCCTGCCCGGCACGACGCCGATGACCTGTACCTATCCGCCGACCACGCTCAACCCCGGCGCTTTCGTCAACCTCAAGCTCGGCTTCAAGCCGGCGGGCGGCTTGCAGGGCAGCGTGCTGCGCAACTGCGCCGCCTATGACTACCAGGCCAGCGGCAAGCCGCTGTTCGGCAGCCAGCAGAACGACCGCGGCTGCGCTTCGATCCCGATCTGCCCCCGTGGCGACCGCGATCCGCAGTGCAATCCGCCGGTCGAAAAGAAGGTCGACCTGATCCTGAAGAAGCGCGCCCGCGTACCGGTCTGCACGCCGGACGGCGTGTGCTTCTTCGTGATCGACGTCATCAACAACGGCACCAACACCTATAGCGGGCCGCTGACGGTGATCGACAACTACCCCGGCGGTGCGCCCACCTCGTCGGCCTTCGGGCCGAGCCCGCCGTGGAGCTGCGGACCGAACGGGCCCGGACAGTTCCGCTGCGACAATGCCGGCATCTCGCTGCCTCCGGGCGCCTCGACGCCGATCGTCGTCAAGGCGGTGATGCCGGCAAACTACCGGCCGGATACGGTGGAGAATTGCGCCGAGGTGAAGGCCATTCCCGGCGAGGTCGACCTCGCCAACAACAAGGCCTGCGCCACCGAACGCATCCGCCATCCGAATGGCGGCCAGCCTGGCCTGCGCATCACCAAGACCTGCAGCGGCGATCAACTCGTGCGCGCCGGAATGGTCGCTTGCCGCATCACCGTCAGCAATGCCGGCACCGCGGCCCCCACCGGACCGGTGCGGGTCAACGATGCCGCGGCCCTGGTGTCGGGCGGTGCGCCGGTGCAAATCCAGACCGTCGTCCCGGACGGCCCGGAATGGAACTGCGGACCGGTGCCTGCCAACACGCTGTCGTGCCAGATTCCCGGCGCCGTGATGACGCCCGGAGCCTCCAGGCACTTCGACGTGACGGTGAGCGGCAATGGCGCGTTCGAGAACTGCGCGCGCGGCTCCTACGGGCCGGCGCCGGGCGACGACATCGTCTACCCGATCGGCCAGGCTTGCGCGAAGGGCGGCGGCGCCTCGACCATCCGCGTCGAGAAGACCGGCGATGCCGAATGCCAGCCGGGAGAACCCTGCTCGTTCGAGATCACCATCATGAATGATGGGCCGAACCCCTTCTCCGGTCCGGTTCGCATCGGCGATGCGATCGGCGTGGAGGGTCTCGGCCGGCTGGAAGGCGTTCAGATCTCCTCGATCGATCCGCCCTTCGGCTGCTCGCCGGAGCCGACGACACTGCCTCTATCCTGCATCGCCAACCTGACGCTGGGCGCCGGCGAAAGCCACACCCACCACGTCACCGTGATCCTTCCCGAGGACGGGCGCCTCGCCGATCTGCAGGGAACGGTCACCGGACAGAACTGCGTCGGCGTGCTTCCTCCGAACACGCCGGTGCACGGCGGCGGCGACGTGCTGTCGCGCGACCTGACCACCAGCCAGGGCGATCGCGGCAAGGCCTATGCATGCCACCCCTTCACCATCAGGCATGAGGTGAAGAACCAGTGCTCGGACGGGCTGGTGCTGAACTCGGCCGGCCGTTGCGCCTGCCCGGACGGCACCACCTTCCGCAACGGCCAGTGCTCAGGCGGTGGAGGCACCAAGCTCCTGCCGCTGCCCGTGCCGCCGCGCTGCGTCCTGCTGCAGGGCCAGATCCGGACAGCGGACGGACGCTGCGTCTGCCCGCGCGGCACGGAGCTGGAGAACGGCAAATGCGTGCGGGGCGAAGAGCCACAGGAGCCGCAGTGCACGCTGCGTCCCGGCCAGTACCGGGACCAGGACGGCAACTGCGTGTGCCGCCGCGGCGAACTCGTCAACGGCGTCTGCCAGGTCATCCCGCCGAAATGCACGGTGCGCGGCGCGGTGCCGACTTCGAACGGCAATGGCTGCACCTGCCCGGACGGCACGCATCTCGACCGCCTGGCCAAGGCTTGCGTGCCCGACAGGCAGCCGCCCGCCCAGTGCCGCATCCGGGGCCAGTCCCGCAATGCCGATGGCGATTGCGTCTGCCCGAGCCGCACGGAAGTCCGTGACGGCGCCTGCCGGCCGATCGTGTCGAGGCAATGCCCGATTCGCGGCCAGGTGCGCGACGCCAACGGCAACTGCGCCTGCCCGGACGGCCTGGAGGTGCGGGGCAAGGCCTGCAGGCCGCCAAAGCCGAAGCAGGAGCAGTGCACCATTCGCGGTCAGGTCCACAACAAGCGGGGCGACTGCGTCTGCCCGCGTGGGACCGAAATCCGCGACGGCGCCTGCCGCAAGCCGCAACAGGAATGCGCGCCGGGCTCGCGCTACATCGACGGCCAGTGCCAGCCGTTGCTGACCAAGCGGCGCTGCCCGGTCGGCACGACCGGACGGTTCCCGGACTGCACGCCGATCCGCAGGCGGCCGGGCGTCGAGATCAACCCCGGCATCCTGCTCAACCCGAACGTGCTGCAGCAACTGGTGCCGCAGCGCCAGCCGCGGCGCGTGCTGCAGGATCCGGCGGGCGCCAACATCCAGAACTTCAAGCCGTAATCTTGGCTGAAGACCAAAACCCGCCGGAGCGATCCGGCGGGTTTTCTCTTCCACATCGAAGAAAGCCCTATGGCAGGCGGGCCAGTGCGCCCGTCGAAAACATGCTTCCCCTTGGCCGGATCCTGGTCCAGGGCGTTTTACCGTTTCACGGAAACGGTGAAACGCCCTATCTCTTTGTTTTCACGCAATTCCGGACGGAAAAGCGCTCGCACTTTTCCTGGAATTGCTCTAGGCAATCGCCCTGACAGACGCGCGACCACGCGCACAGGACTGCCGGGAGAATTTGCGCCATGAGCAAGAAGACCCTGATCGCGCCATCGGTGCTGGCTTCGGATTTCTCCAAGCTCGGCGACGAGGTCGAGGCCGTCGCGGCGGCCGGCGCCGACTGGATCCATCTCGACGTGATGGACGGCCATTTCGTGCCCAACATCACCTTCGGCCCGCCGGTGATCAAGGCGATCCGCAACCGCACCAAGGCCTTCTTCGACTGCCATCTGATGATTGCGCCGGCCGATCCTTACCTGGCGGCCTTCGCCGAAGCCGGCTGCGACGGCATGACGGTTCACGCCGAGGCCGGGCCGCATCTCGACCGTTCGCTGCAGACCATCAAGAGCCTTGGCAAGAAGGCCGGCGTCTCGCTCAACCCGGCGACGCCGGAAACGGCGATCGAATATGTGCTCGACCGGCTGGACCTCATCCTGATCATGACCGTCAATCCGGGCTTCGGCGGACAGGCCTTCATCCCGGCGATCGTCGACAAGGTGAAACGGGTCAAGGCGCTGATCGGCAGCCGGCCGATCCACATCGAGATCGACGGCGGCGTTTCGGCAGAAACGGCGCCGCTGGTGACCGCGGCCGGCGCCAATGTGCTGGTGGCGGGCGCCGCCGTCTTCAAGGGCGGCAGCGTCGAAGCCTACAGGGCAAATATCGAAGCAATTCGAACGGCCGCCGACAGAGCCGTCGGTTAAACGTATAACTACCCCATCTCTCCCGAGTTGCATGACCGCGGCAATTGAACGACTGTTCGATATAGGAAGCGACGCAGGATTATCGGCTTTTCCCCGAGATTCTACTTTATTCAATGAATAGACGGCCCGCCCTGTCTTAAGGTCGAATATCGTCATCTTCCGCTTGAGGCGCCGTTGCCCGGCTGTATGATATATGTACGGGAATTGCTTCGCCGCGGGGCCCTGGCAAACCAGGGGCAAAGCAACAGGAGTTCGATTGACAAACGGAAACACCGAGCCGGGCGAGAGCAAGGGCGCCAAAAGCACGCTTGCCAGTTCGGTCTACCAGCAACTCCGCGACGACTTGCTGCGCGGAGCTCTGGAGTCCGAGACGAAACTGCGTGTCGAATGGGTCGTTTCCCGCTATGGCGCCGGCGCTTCGCCGGTGCGCGAGGCGCTCAACCGCCTGGCCGCCGAGGGCCTGCTCGGCCGTCACGACCAACGCGGCTTCTTCCTGATGCCGGTCAGCGCCGTGGAGTTGGAGGAGTTGACGCGTACGCGCTGCTGGCTGGAGGAGCGAGCGCTGCGCGAATCCATTGCGCACCGCACCGCCGAATGGGAAGAGCAGCTGGTGTTGGCCCTGCACCGCCTCGCGCGCGCCGAGCGCCGCCTGCCGGAAGACCCGGCAACCAACAATCCGGAATGGGAGAAGCTGCACCGCGCCTTCCATCGCGCGCTGATCGCGGCGTGCCGGTCGCACTGGTTGATCGGCTTTTGCGATCAGCTTTCCGATCAGGCTTCGCGCTACCGCCTGATCTCGCAAAACGCGCCGGGCATGGGACGCGACGATCTTGGCGAGCACCGCATGATTGCCGAGCGCACGCTGGATGGCAACGCCGACGGCGCGGTCGAGGCGCTTCTCAATCATTACCGCCTCACCGCGGCGATGTGCATGGAACGCTTCGCGCAGGGTTATGATCCGAAGGCAGGCGTCAGCAAAGGGCGCCGCAGATAACTGCCGCGCCGTTTTTGCTCCGGCCGCCAAATCTGGTATCGCTCGGGCAGCACATGAGCCATCCTGCGTACGCCTGAGCGGTTCGCCGTTTCACGAAAACGGCGAACCGCTCTACCTCCTTGTTTTGACGCAATTCAGACTGAAAACCGCCTTTCCTCGAATTGCTCCAGAGGACATTTCATGACCAATCATCTCTTCGGCGCTTTCCGTTCCCATATGCCGGCGCCCGACCGGCTGCTGATGGAGACGGATGACGGCCGTTCGATCACCTATGGCGACATGCTGGCGAAGTCGGCGCAACTGGCGCATGCGCTGGCGCAGGCCGGCGTCGAGCCCGGCGACCGCGTCGCCGTCCAGGTCGAGAAGAGCCCGGAGGCGGCGCTGCTCTATCTCGCCTCGTTACGCGCCGGCGCGGTCTTCCTGCCGCTCAACACCGCCTACACGCTGCCAGAGCTCGACTATTTCTTCCGCGACGCCGAGCCGAGGCTGATCGTGTGCGATCCGGACCGTCTTTCGGGCGTCGAGCCGCTTGCCGCATCGATCGGCGCGACGGTGCTCACGCTCAGCCGCGACGGGCAGGGAACGCTCGCCAGCCAGGCTTCGCGGCAGGCGACGGATTTCAGCGATGTCGCGCGCGGGCCGGACGATCTTGCCGCTATCCTCTACACGTCCGGCACGACCGGCCGTTCCAAGGGTGCGATGCTCAGCCACGAGAACCTTGCTTCCAATGCCCGCGTGCTGGTCGAGCAGTGGCGCTTCGGCGCCGACGACGTGCTGATCCATGCGCTGCCTATCTTCCATACGCACGGCCTGTTCGTGGCCACCAACGTCATCCTGATGGCCGGCGCGAAAATGTTCTTCGAGCAGAAATTCGACCCGGCACGCATCCTGTCGCTGATGCCGCGCGCGACCGCGCTGATGGGCGTGCCGACCTTCTATGTACGGCTGTTGCAGCAGCACGGCCTGACGCGCGAAGCGGCCAGCGCCATCCGGGTCTTCATCTCCGGCTCGGCGCCGCTGCTCGCCGAGACGCACAAGGCCTGGCGCGAGCGCACCGGCCACGCCATCCTCGAGCGCTACGGCATGACCGAGACCAACATGAACACGTCCAATCCCTATGACGGCGAACGGCGCGCCGGCACGGTCGGGTTCCCCTTGCCCGGCGTCTCATTGCGCATCACCAACCCCGAGACCGCCGAGCCGCTGGCCCAGGGCGAGATCGGCATGATCGAGGTCAAGGGTCCAAACGTCTTTGCCGGCTATTGGCGCATGCCCGAGAAGACCAGGGCCGAGTTCCGCGACGACGGCTTCTTCATCACCGGCGATCTCGGGCGGATCGATGCCGACGGCTATGTCCACATCGTCGGGCGCGGCAAGGACCTAATCATCTCGGGCGGCTACAATGTCTATCCGAAGGAGATCGAGAGCGAGATCGACGCGCTCGATGGCGTCAGCGAAAGCGCGGTTGTGGGCGTCGCCCATCCGGATTTCGGCGAAGGTGTCACCGCGGTCGTGGTGCGCAAGCCGGGATCGGCGGTAGATGCGGCCGGTATTACCGCCGCCATCGCTGGCCGGCTGGCGAAATACAAGCATCCGAAGCAGGTGATCTTCGTCGACGAACTGCCGCGCAACACGATGGGCAAGGTGCAGAAGAACGTGCTGCGCGAGTCGTACAAGGATATCTACGGGGTGCGTGGAGCCGGCTAACGATTATCGAGCCGCAGGCCTCGGAGGTTAGCCGAAACGCCCATCGCTTCGTCATTCTAGGGCGGAGCAAGGAGCGAAGCGACGCGCGCAGACCCGAGGATGACGAAAATCGCGGAGGTTACGCCCCAAAAACCTTCTTGCCGCCGATCCAGACGTTCCTGACATCCAGCCCTTCCGACAGGCCGACAATGTCGGCGGCGGTGCCGTTGGCGAAACGGCCGAGGCGATGCGCCTGGCCGATTGCTTCGGCCGGATAGAGCGAGGCCATGCGCAAGGCCTCGTCGAGGTCGAGGCCGACGACGCGGTGGACGAAGCGGACGGCGGAAATCATGTCCAGGTCGGCGCCGGCCAGCGTTCCGTCGGCAAGCCTGAGGCTGCCGTCCTTGCGGTAGATGGTGCGGCCGTTCAGCGTGAACGACGTCATATCGGTGCCGATCGTCGCCATGGCGTCGGTGACCAGCACGATCTTGCCCGGCCGCTGCTTGCCGCGCAGCGCAAGGATCATCGTCGCGGGATGGACATGGATGCCGTCGGCGATGATGCCGGCGTACAAGCCGCCGGTGTCGATCGCAGCGCCCGCCAGACCCGGCTCGCGGTTGCCGATCTGGCTCATGGCGTTGAACAGATGCGTCACCACCGTGGCGCCGGCGCCGGCAAACGCGCTGGCGGTCGAATAGTCGGTATCGCTATGGCCGAGGCTGATGACGACGCCGGCCTTGGCCAGCGCCGTGACACGGGCCGGTTCGACCGATTCCGGGGCGATCGTGGTAAGCAGCACCGGAAGCTCTTTGCGCGCCGCAAAGAGCGCGGCCTGGTCGGCATCGGTCATCGGCCTGATCAACGCCGGATCATGCGCGCCCTTGCGGGCTACGGAGAGATGCGGCCCTTCCAGATGCAGTCCGAGGAAGCCCGGCGCCTTTTCCCGGGCCGCCTCGGCGCCGGCGGCGATGGCGGCGGCGGTGACGGCCGGCGTGTCGGTGATCAGCGTCACCAGCAGCGCGGTGGTGCCGAAGGGCGCGTGCGCCCGGCAGATGGTCTCAATCGAGGCGACGTCGGGATGGTCGTTGAGCATCACGCCGCCGCCGCCATTGACCTGGATGTCGACGAAACCAGGCACCAGCAGGCCACCACCGGTCTCGACCGCCGGAACGCCGGACGGAATCGCGCCTGCGGGCAGGATGGCCTCGACCGCGTCGCCCTTGACGACAAGGGCGGCGTTGTCATGCCAGTCGGCACCGTCGAAGATGCGGGCGCCCGTGAGTGCGAAACGGTCGCTCATACGGTTTCCGTCACTTTGCGCAGGTTGCGCGGCGTGTCGGGGTCGAGGCCGCGATGGCGCGCGAAGGCCTCAACGAAGCCGTAGAAGGACACGATCAGCGGCAGCGGATCGGTCAGCGGATGGCCGGTGGCGACATGCGGCAACAATCTCGCGGCCTTCGCCTTGTCGGAGGTGATGAAGGCGGCCGCGCCCTTGGCCGTCAGCCCGTCGGCCGCCTCGGCGACCGAAGGTTCGGACGCATCGCGCGCGGCAAGCGCCAGAACCGGGAAACCCGGTCCGACCAGCGCCAGCGGCCCATGCATGACCTCTGCGGCGCTGTAGGCCTCGGCATGCATGGCGCAGGTTTCCTTGAATTTCAGCGCCGCCTCGCTGGCGATCGCGAAGGATGGGCCGCGGCCGAGGATGAACAGCGACTGCGGGTTCTCCAGCGCGCCGGCAAGCGCCATCCAGTCGCAGGCGATCGCCTTCTCGAAATGGCCAGGCAGGCCGGCGAGCGCCTTCAGCAACGGCTGGTCGTCGGTCGCGTGCGCCATCAGCGCAAGGCCGGCGACGGCCGAATTGACGAAGGTCTTGGTGGCGGCGACGGAGCGTTCCGGCCCTGCCAGGATGTCGATGGCATAATCCGAGGCGCGCGCCAACGGCGAGTCGGCCGTATTGGTGATCGCGACAGTGAGCGCGCCGCCGGCCCTTGCCGTTTCGGCCATGGCGACGATATCGGGGCTTTTGCCCGACTGCGAGACCGCCAGGCATGCGGAGCCGCGCAGCCTGAGCTTGGCGCCATAAATGGACGCGATCGACGGCCCGACCGAGGCGACGGCAAGGCCCGCCGTCAGCTCGACGGCATATTTCATGAAGGTCGCGGCGTGGTCGGACGAGCCGCGCGCCACGGTAACGACGAAATGCGGATCGCGCTCGCGCAGGCCGCGACCGGCCTCGGCCAAAGCCGAAGCCGAGCCGTCGAGAAGGCGGGCGGCGGCTTCAGGGATCTCATCGATCTCGCGCCGCATATGGGTGGTGTTTGCCATCATTGCCGGATCTCCTCTCCTGGCCCGGTCAGCCGGAGTTCCGCGACGAAATCATAGGCGTCGCCCCTGTAGACCGAGCGGGTGAACTCGATCACCTTGCCGCTCGCCAGATAGGAAATGCGCTCGATCTGCAGACCGGCAACCCCCGGCGGCACTTCCAGCAGGCGCGCATCGGCGTCGCCGAGGTTGGTGGCCGAGATGCGCTGCACGGCGCGTACCGGGCGATTGCCGGTCGTGCCCAGCGCCGCATAGAGCGAAGAGCCGATCGCCTCGGGGTCGGGCAGGACGCTGGCCGAGAGCGCGGCGCGCTCGATCGCCAGCGGCGTGTCGTTGGCGATGCGCAGGCGCGCGACGCGTGCCACCAGTTCGGTCGAGGACAGGCCCAGCACCATCATCTCGTCCGGCGACGGCGCATAGAGGCCGCGGTCCAGCCAGACGGAGCGCACGTTCATGCCGCGGCGCGCCATGTCCTCGGTGAAGGAGGTGAGCCGCGACAGCGACTGCTCGACGCGCTCCATGCGCGGCGCGACGAAGGTGCCCGAGCCGTGGCGCTGGACGAGGATGCCGCCCTTGACCAGGTCCTGCACCGCCTTGCGCACGGTGACGCGCGAGATGTCGGCCTTGCTCGCGATGTCGCGCTCGGAGGGCAACGCGTCGCCGGGGCCGATCAAGCCGCGATTGACCGCTTCCTCGATGCTTCTCCTCAGCTGCAAATAGAGCGGCGCACCGCTCTGCGAGGACTCTTTCAGCATGGCGAAGATCTGGTCGGCGGCGCTCATCGGCCGACCTCCGAACCCCTGGCGAAGATGCGCAAGGCCATCTGCACGGCGCCGCCGAGCGCGTCGTCGAGCGGAGCTTTCAGCAGCGCCTGGTAGCGCGCCGACAAGCGCGGCGCGTAAAGCGGCGCCAGGCCGCCGAGCAGGCAGAGCGGGGCATCTTCGGCGAGATCGAGCGCGCCGAGCGAAGCCTCGACATCGGCCACCGCCTTGCCGAGGATCCAATTGGCGACGAGATCGCCCTTTTCGGCATGGTCGAAGACCTTTGGCGCGAAGCCGCCGAAATCGCCCGGCTTGGCGTTGGTGGTGAATTCGACCACGTCTTCCGGATTGTTGCGGAAGACGGCAAGCATGGCGTCGGTCAAGGGTGAGCCGGGACGAATGCCGTCATAGGCAAGCAGCGTCTGCTCGAGTAGGTCGCGGCCGATGCGGGCGCCGCTGCCCTGGTCGCCGACCTGGAACCCCCAGCCGCCGATGGCGCGCGATTTTCCGCCCTTACGCGCCATATAGGCGGTGCCGGTGCCCAGGATAGCCATGGCGCCGTCGCCGGAACCGACCGCGCCTTCGAGCGCGATCTCGGCATCGGTTTCGACACGGCTTTGGCTGAAAGGCAGGATTGCCTCGAGCTGCTGCCGGTAGGTGCCGACATTGGCGCCGGCGAGGCCAAGGACGGCAGGTGTCCGCGGGATCAGCTCCGGATCGTGGCCAGCGGCGAGGAAAGCCTGCCTGGCCGCCTCGACGATGTTGGCGCGGGCGCCGGTGAGGTCGGTACGGATGTTGGCGGCGCCGCTTTTGGCGCGGCCGACGACAGCGCCGTCGACGGTCGCAAGGGCCGCCCTGCAGCTGGTGCCGCCGCCATCGATGCCAAGCACGAATTTCACGCGATTTTCTCCTCGGCCGGGATAATACCAATAAAATACCAATAGCCAAGAGTTAATTTCGGTTCAAAAAAGATTAAGGCGTATTTTATTGAAAACCCATAGCAATTTGCCGGCAAGCAAATTCCCCTGCCCGAAATTCGTTAATGCGTGTGGACAAGTGGTATTTTTTTGGTATTGTTTCGCTCAGTTGGAGGAAAATGGATGGCCGAGACGCGCACGGAAGCGCTCCACCAGAATGCCGAGGGGCTGGATGTCCAGGCCCCCGAAGCCATTCTGGCGTTCCTGGCCAATGCCCAGATCGAGGCCAGCAAGGCCGTGCACGGCGCCATTCCGGCAATCGCCGTTGCCGCCGAACTCATCGCGAAGCAGTTGAAGAGCGGCGGCAGGCTCGCCTATGCGGCGGCCGGCAGCTCCGGCCTTATGGCGCTGGCCGATGCGCTGGAACTGCCCGGCACTTTCGGCATTGCGCGCGACCGCATCGCCATCCTGATCGCCGGCGGCGACGAGGCCTTCCGCACGCTGGCCGGCGGACCGGAGGACGACACCGGGGAAGCGGCGGCGGCCGTCGCAGCGGCCGATATCGGCAAGGGCGACTGCCTGATCGCCATTTCCGCCAGCGGCTCGACCCCTTATGCGGTCCAGGCGCTGCAGGACGCGCGGCGCCGGGGCGCCGCCACCATCGCCATCGCCAACAACAGAGGCGCCGCGCTGTTCAAGCAAGCCGACGTCGCCATCCTGCTCGAAACGCCCCCGGAGCTGATCGCTGGCTCGACGCGCATGGGCGCGGGCACCGCGCAGAAGATCGCGCTCAACATGCTGTCGACGCTCGCCGCCATCCATCTGGGCCATGTCCATGACGGCTACATGGTCAATCTCACCGCCGACAACATCAAGCTGCGCGACCGCGCCGTACGCATGGTCGCCGCCATCAGCGGCAAGAGCCGCGACGACGCCGCCCGCCTGCTCGAGGAAAGCGGTGGCGTCGTCAAGACCGCCATTCTGCTCGCCGCCGGCGCCGCCAACGCCGACGCGGCCGAGAAGATACTGGAAGGAACCGGCCAGAAGCTTCGGCCGGCGCTTTCCGCGCTGGGGCATGATCCCGAAAAGTGGAACCCGCTTTTCGGAAAAGATCATGCCCTAACAAAGAAGTAGGGCCTGTTTCATCCCGATTTCCATCGGGGTGAAACGGGCTTGCGAGGGGAGCAAGGGGCGCTGAGCCCCTGTTCTCATCAAAACGGAACCTGAAAAAGGTCAACAGGGAGACTGAAGATGAAGACCAAACTACTGACGGCCCTTCTGCTCGGCACAAGCATCCTCGGCACGACCGGGATGGCGCTGGCCGAGGACGTAACGCTCAACATCGAAAGCTGGCGCGGCGACGACCTGACCATCTGGAAGGACAAGCTGATCCCGGCCTTCGAGGCCAAGAACCCCGGCATCAAGGTGGTGTTCGCGCCTTCGGCCCCGACCGAGTATGACGCGGCCCTCGGCGCCAAGCTCGCCGCCGGCTCGGCGGGCGACCTGATCACCTGCCGCCCCTTCGACAAGTCGCTCGAACTGTTCAAGAAGGGCAACCTCGCCGACCTTAGCTCGCTGCCGGGCATGGAAAACTTCTCGCCCGTCGCCAAGTCCGCCTGGCAGACCGACGACGGCAAGTCGAGCTTCTGCGTGCCGATGGCCTCGGTCATCCACGGCTTCATCTACAACAAGGACGCGTTCGACAAGCTCGGCCTCAAGGTGCCGACGACCCGCGACGAGTTCTTCGCCGTGCTCGACAAGATCAAGGCCGACGGCACCTACATCCCGATGGCGATGGGCACCAAGGACCTCTGGGAGGCCGCGACCATGGGCTACCAGAACATCGGCCCGAACTACTGGAAGGGCGAGGACGGCCGCGCCGCCCTGATCAAGGGCGAGCAGAAGCTGACCGACAAGGACTGGGTCGCGCCATATGAGGAACTGGCCAAGTGGAAGCCGTATCTCGGCGACGGCTTCGAGGCGCAGACCTATCCGGACAGCCAGAACCTGTTCACGCTCGGCCGCGCCGCCATCTACCCGGCCGGCTCGTGGGAAATCGGCCTGTTCAACACCCAGGCGCAGTTCAAGATGGGCGCCTTCCCGCCGCCGGTCGAGAAGGCCGGCGACACCTGCTACATCTCCGACCATACCGACATCGGCATGGGCCTGAACGCTGCTTCCAAGCACGCGGACGCGGCAAAGACCTTCCTGTCCTGGGTGGCCTCGCCGGATTTCGCCACCATCTACGCCAACGCGCTGCCGGGCTTCTTCAGCCTGAACTCCTCGCCGGTGAAGATGGAAGACCCGTTGGCGCAGGAGTTCGTTTCCTGGCGCGGCAAGTGCAAGTCGACGATCCGCTCGACCTACCAGATCCTGTCGCGCGGCACGCCGAACCTCGAGAACGAGACCTGGGTCGAATCGGCCAATGTGATCAACGGCACCGATACCCCGGAAGCCGCGGCCAAGAAGCTGCAGGACGGCCTGGACAGCTGGTACAAGCCGGCGAAGTAAGAGCATCGATTGCGATGCCGGCCGGGCGCGGACCCGGCCGGCATTCAAACAGCTCCACATAGCGATTGTCGGCGCAGCCTCCCGGTCTTACCCTCATCTTGCGGGGAAGACGGAGCCGATCTGTCGCTGGCCTTGTCTTTTCTCCTCGAAGGGGACAGCCAAGCCGTGCATCGAGGCATCAGCTAGTATCAACCGAACTGGAATCCAGAGACGGCGGGGAACCGAACTCATGGCTACCGAACTCATGGCTGCAGAAACGCGACCGAAAAGACCGATACGCTGGCATGTCGGCGTCTTCCTGGCGCCGGCGGTGCTGGTCTACACCGCATTCATGATCCTGCCGCTGTTCGGCACGCTGCAGCTCTCGCTGTTCCGCAACATAGACCAGTCCCAGGTCTTTGTCGGACTCGGCAATTTCCGCACGCTGTTCGGCGATCCGAACTGGTCGGTGAATTTCTGGAATGCGCTGCGGAACAATGTCTGGTTCTTCATCATCCACATGCTGGTGCAGAACCCGATCGGCATCCTGCTCGCGGCGCTGCTTTCCAGCCCCAGGCTGCGCTTCACCGCCTTCTACCGCACGGCGATCTTCGTGCCGACGATCCTGTCCTTCGTCATCGTCGGCTTCGCCTGGAAGCTGATCCTGTCGCCGCTGTGGGGCGTGGCGCCGCATCTGCTCGATTTCGTCGGCCTGAAGAGCCTGTTCACGCCATGGCTCGGCAAGGAGCAATATGCGCTCACCGCGCTCAGCCTGGTGTCGGTCTGGCAGTTCGTCGGCATCCCGATGATGCTGATCTACGCGGCGCTTCTGTCGATCCCCGACGAGGTGATCGAGGCGGCCGAATGCGACGGCGTCACCGGCATGGCGCAGTTCTGGAAGATCAAGCTGCCGCTGATCCTGCCCTCGATCGGCATCATCTCGATCCTGACCTTCGTCGGCAATTTCAACGCCTTCGACCTGATCTACACCGCGCAAGGCGCGCTCGCCGGACCGAATTATTCGACCGATATCCTCGGCACCTTCCTCTACCGCGCCTTCTTCGGCTTCCAGCTGCAGGTCGGCGACCCCAACATGGGCGCGGCGATCGCTACGATCATGTTCCTGATCATTCTGGCCGGCGTCTGCGTCTACCTGTTCCTCGTGCAGACGCGCCTGCGTCGCTACCAGTTCTGAGGCGCGCCATGAGCACAGCCACCCGTTCGCTTCCCCGCACCATCGGCGCGCATGCGATCCTGCTGACCTACACGGCGATCGCGCTGTTCCCGGTGATCCTGGTGGTGATGAATTCGTTCAAGTCTCGCGCGGGCATTTTCGGCGCGCCGCTGACGCCGCCGACGACGAAGACCTTCGACCTGATCGGCTACACCACGGTGTTCGGCCAGGGCGATTTCTTCCACTATTTCCAGAACAGCCTCGTCGTCACCGTCGCCTCGCTGTTCTTCGTGCTGCTGTTCGGGGCGATGGCCGCCTTCGCGCTGTCGGAATACCGCTTCCGCGGCAACACGCTGATGGGTCTTTACCTGGCGCTCGGCATCATGATCCCGATCAGGCTCGGCACCGTCGCCATCCTGCAATTGATGGTGGCGAGCGGGCTGGTCAACACGCTGACGGCGCTGATCCTGGTCTACACGGCGCAAGGGCTGCCGCTGGCGATCTTCATCCTGTCGGAATTCATGAAGCAGGTGTCCAGCGATCTGAAGAACGCAGGCCGCATAGACGGGCTCTCGGAATACACGATCTTCTTCCGCCTTGTGCTGCCGCTGGTGCGGCCGGCGATGGCGACCGTCGCCGTCTTCACAATGATCCCGATCTGGAACGATCTGTGGTTCCCGCTGATCCTGGCGCCTTCGGAAGCGACCAAGACCGTGACGCTCGGCGCGCAGCTCTTTCTCGGCCAGTTCGTCACCAACTGGAACGCGATCCTGGCGGCGCTGTCGCTGGCGATCCTGCCGGTGCTGATCCTCTATGTCATCTTCTCGCGGCAGCTGATCCGCGGCATCACGTCGGGAGCCGTCAAGTGAGCTCGGAAAAACCCCTTCGCGTTGTCGTCGCCGGCCTCGGCAATATGGGCCGCAGCCATGCGCTCGCCTACCACACCAATCCAGGTTTCGAGATCGCCGCACTCGTCAACCGTTCCGACGTGCCGCTGCCGGACGGGCTTGGGAACTACGGCATCAGACGCTCCTTCGAGGACGCGTTGCGCGACGAGAAACCCGACGTCGCCGCGATCGCCACCTATTCCGACAGCCATGCCGATTATGCGGTCAGGGCCTTCGAGGCCGGCTGCCATGTCTTCGTCGAGAAGCCGCTGGCGACGACGGTTGCCGACGCAAAGCGCGTCGTCGACGCCGCCAAGGCCAACGGCAGGAAACTGGTGATCGGCTATATCCTGCGCCACCATCCGTCCTGGGTGCGGCTGATCGCCGAGGCGCGCAAGCTCGGCGGTCCATATGTCTTCCGCATGAACCTCAACCAGCAATCCTCCGGCCATACCTGGGGGACGCACAAGCAATTGATGCAGACCACGTCGCCGATCGTCGACTGCGGCGTGCACTATCTCGACGTCATGCTGCAGATCACCGACGCCAGGCCGGTCGAAGTGCGCGGCATGGGGGTGCGGCTGAGCGACGAGGTGGCGCCGTCGATGTACAATTACGGGCACCTGCAGGTGCTGTTCGAGGACGGCTCGGTCGGCTGGTACGAGGCCGGCTGGGGGCCGATGATCTCGGAGACGGCCTTCTTCGTGAAGGATGTGATGTCGCCCAAAGGCTGTGTGTCAATCGTAATGAAGGAGGGCGTCAAGTCCGACGACATCGACACCCACACCAAGACCTCGACGATCCGGCTGCACAGCGCCGAGACCGGACCGGACGGTAAATTCGCCAGGGAAGACCGGCTGCTGTCGATGGAAGGCGAGCCGGGCCATCAGGAGCTCTGCGATCTGGAGCAAGCCTTCCTGCTCAAGGCCATCCGCGAAAATATCGACCTCACCCGCCACATGGATGATGCCGTGAAATCGCTCGCCGTCTGCCTCGCCGCCGACGAGAGCGTGCGCACAGGCGACGCCGTCAAACTCTAGAACAGGAACGAAGCCGTGGGCTCGCTGAAGATCGAGAATGTGAAGAAGGCTTTCGGGCCGGTCGAGGTTCTGAAGGGCATCGACCTCGAGGTGACGGACGGCGAGTTCGTCGTCTTCGTCGGCCCGTCCGGTTGCGGAAAATCGACGCTGCTGCGCGTCATCGCCGGGCTTGAGGACTCGACCTCCGGCCGCGTGCTGATCGACGGCGCCGATGTCTCGATCACGCCTCCGGCGAAACGCGGCATCGCCATGGTGTTCCAGACCTACGCGCTCTATCCGCATCTGACGGTGAAGAACAACATGGCGCTGGGCCTGAAGCAGGCCGGCACGCCGGCGGCCGAGATCGAGCGGCGCATCAAGATCGCTTCCGCGATGCTGTCGCTCGAGCCCTATCTCGAGCGCCGGCCCGCGGAACTGTCGGGCGGCCAGCGCCAGCGCGTCGCCATCGGCCGCGCCGTGGTGCGCGAGCCGAAGCTGTTCCTCTTCGACGAACCGTTGTCCAACCTCGATGCCGCCTTGCGCGTGAACACCAGGCTTGAGATCGCGCAGCTGCACCGCCGCCTCAAGGCGACGATGATCTACGTCACCCACGACCAGGTCGAGGCGATGACGCTGGCCGACAAGATCGTCGTGCTCAATGCCGGCCGCATCGAGCAGATCGGCAGCCCGATGGAGCTCTACAATTCGCCGGCCAACGAATTCGTCGCCGGCTTCATCGGCTCGCCGAAGATGAATTTCATCGATGGCGCCAGGCTCGGCGAGACGGCCAAGACCGTCGGCGTGCGGCCGGAGCATCTGACGGTCGATACGAAGTCCGGCGCCTGGAAAGGCACGGTCGTGCATGCCGAGCATCTCGGCGCCGACACCAACCTCTATCTCGACTGCGAGAAGGCCGGGCTGATCACGGTGCGCATCTTCGGCGTCTACAATGCCGAGCCAGGCGCGACGCTTTATGCGACGCCCGATGCGGCGAAGACGTATCGGTTCGGGGCGGATGGGAAGGTGTTGAAGTAGGCGGAGTTTCTTTCCTCTCCCTCCGGAGGGGGAGAGGTGGCGCCGCGAAGCGGCGACGGAGTGGGGGAAGACCTAGACCCAAGTCGAAGCCGTAGAACAGGAACCGGGGCGCTGGTGCGGGCGCCCCGGCAGACAGCGAATGATGAATTCTTTGGATCCTTGATGTTGGTCTTGACGAGTGGTCGAGCCCCCACTCCGTCTCGGCTTCGCCGAGCCACCTCTCCCCCGATCGACGGGGGAGAGGAAGGGCGCGAAACCACCTTCTCACTTCCGGAATATCAAAAGGAGAGAACGGAAAGTCTGCGTTACTCATCCGCCTTGAACGTCTGCTTCTGCTGACCGAGCCCTTCGATGCCCAGCTCCACCACGTCTCCGGCCTTCAGGAACACCGGCGGCTTCATGCCGAGGCCGACGCCAGGCGGCGTGCCGGTGGAGATGATGTCGCCGGGATGCAGCGACATGAACTGGCTGAGATAGGAAACCAGATACTTCACGCCGTAGACCATGGTCTTGGTCGAGCCGTTCTGCATCGTCTTGCCGTTGACGGTCAGCCACATCTTGAGGTTCTGCGGATCGGCGACCTCGTCCTTGGTCACCAGCCACGGGCCGGTCGGGCCGAAGGTGTCGCAGGACTTGCCCTTGGTCCACTGGCCCTGACGCTCGGCCTGGAAGGCGCGCTCGGAAACGTCGTGCGCGACGCAGTAGCCGGCGACATAATCCAGCGCGTCGTCCTCCGAGACATACTTCGCCGTCTTGCCGATGACGACGCCGAGCTCGACCTCCCAGTCGGTCTTGACCGAGCCGCGCGGAATCAGCACGTCGTCATCCGGCCCGACGATGGCCGAGCTTGCCTTCATGAAGATGATCGGCTCGGACGGCACGGTAGCCCCGGTCTCAGCGGCGTGATCGGAATAGTTGAGGCCGATGCAGATGAATTTTCCGGTGCCGGCGACACAGGCGCCCAGGCGCGGCTTGCCGGAAACCACCGGCAGCGACTTCGGATCGAGCTTCGAGAGCATCTCCAGCGAGGCCGGATGGAGCGTCGTGCCGGCGATATCGGCGACGTGAGCAGAAAGGTCGCGGATCGTCCCATCCGCATCGAGCAGGCCGGGCTTTTCGCTGCCAGCTTCGCCATAGCGCAACAACTTCATCATTCTTCTCCTAAGGTGCGGCCTGAAGCCATTTTGCAGAATTCGTTTCGATTGGGGTGACGTCGCGAAAGCCGGGCGGACCGTAGCCATCGATCTGATCCCCGGCAAGCGCGAACGCCGCATCGGGCGATCTGGCGAAAGGGATTTTCAGACTGATGGATGCAGAACCCCGATCTCCTGCCAAGCCCGTTCCGATCCCTCAGATCGACCAGCCGCCGTCGATGTTGTAGGCCTGCCCCGAGGTGTAGGTGGCGCCGGCAAGGTAGACGGCGAGATCGGCGATTTCCTCCGGCGTGCCAAGCCTGCCCATGGGCTGGCGGGCGATGAAAGCCGCGCGCGCCGCCTCATAGTCGCCCTGGGCATGCATGCGGTCCTGCAGCGACGGGCTTTCGACGGTGCCCGGGCAGATGGCGTTGCAGCGTATGCCCTTGGCGACATAGTCCGCGGCGACCGCCTTGGTCAGGCCGACCACGGCCGCCTTGGTCAGGCCGTAGGCGAAGCGGTTCGGCACACCCTTTTGCGAGCTGGCAAGCGACGCCATGTTGATGATCGAGCCGTCGCCACGCTCCAGCATGCCGGGCAGCACGGCACGGATGGTGCGGATCATCGAACGGACATTGAGGTTGAGCGCGAAGTCGAGGTCCTCGTCCTTCATCTCGAGGATGGAGCCGCCATGGACGAAACCGGCGCAGTTGAACAGCACGTCGATTTGGCCGATCTCGGCGAAGGCAGTAGCGACGGCCGCATCGTTCAGCACATCGAGCTTGCGTATCTTGATGCCAGGCGTCTTGCCCAGCTCGGCCAGCAGCGGCTCGTTGATATCGGTGGCGTGAACGGTCGCGCCCGTCTTGGCGAAAGCCAGCGCGCTCGCCCGGCCGATGCCTTGCGCCGCCGCGGTGACCACAACCACCTTACCCGCCAGATCCGCCATGTTCTTCTCCTCGCCTGCCTGGAGCGTCTGACCGTTTCACGGAAACGGCGAACCGCTCTATCTCCTTGTTTTGATGCAATTCCGGACGGAAAACCGCTCACACTTTCCTGGAAAATTGCTTCAGTGCGTCCGCCTCTATCGATGGCCAGCCCCGGCGTCGTGTGCCAGACCGCCAGCATCGTGCGGCCTAAGTCCCTGCTTCACAGATAAAGATGTTTTTTCTCGTTAAAGAACACGCGCCCGAGCGTCAAGCCCGAACGCCATCACCTTCGCGACAGCGACCAGACGGGCTCCGGCGCGCCGACATCATTGCCGCAAGGTTGCGGACGCGCCTCGTGCGAAGGGCTTCAGTCGCCATAGGGAACCCAGACGTTCTTGACCTCGATGGCGCGCCGCAGGAAAGCCTCGCCGGCAGCTTCGTCCGACGCCCAGTCGAGCGAGCGGCCATTGCCGGTCCAGACGCGCTTCAAATTGCCGATGGAGTCGGCCTCCGCTTTAGCGCAGGTCTCGGCGTCGGCGAACACCCAGAGCCCGTCGACATCGTCATGCTTGGCCAGCACGCCGGCCAGCTCGGCGCTGCGGCCGGTGACGATGTTGATGGCGCCAGCCGGAATGTCGGAATATTCGATCACCTGGTAGAGATCGGTGGCCAAAAGCGGGTGGCGCTCCGACGGAACGGCGACCACGGCGTTGCCCATGGCGAGCACCGGCGCGACCAGCGAGACGAAGTTAAGCAACGGCTGATTGTCGGGCGCGACGATGCCGACGACACCCACCGGCTCATGCAGAGCAAGCGTCACGACACGGGCCGGCGGCTGATGGACGCGGCCCTCGAACTTGTCGGTGAGGCCGGCATAGAGGAACAACCGCTCGATCGACTGCTCGACCTCTTCGCGCGCAGCCTTGGCGGCGACGCCGGTCAACTGGACAAGACGCGCGGCGAACTCGTCGGCGCGGCCGGACAGATTTTCGGCAAGATAATAGAGCACCTGGCTGCGGTTGAAGGCCGTCGCATCCGGCCAGGCCTTGCAGGCGCGGGCAGCGGCGACGGCGTCGCGGATATCCTTGCGGTTGCCGAGACCGACTTCGCCGGCCAGCTTGCCCTTGGCACTGGCGACGGCAAGCGAGTAATTGCCGTCCGGCCGCACCTGCTTGCCGCCGATGAACAGCTTTGCCGTGCGGTCGATGGCCAAGCCGTCGGCCTGCTCGACCGGCTGGGCCGAGCCAGCCGCGGCCGGCTTGATGGCCGGGCCGACCGGCAGCTTGGCGGTGAGATATTCGAACATGCCTTCGCGGCCGCCTTCGCGGCCGAAGCCGCTTTCGCGATAGCCGCCGAAGCCGCAGGCGGCGTCGAACATGTTGGTGCCGTTGACCCAGACGACGCCTGCCTTCAATTGCGGCGCGACATGCAGCGCGAGGTTGACGTTCTCGCTCCACACCGAAGCGGCGAGGCCGTATCGCGTGTTATTGGCAAGCTCGATCGCTTCCTCGGTGTTGCGGAAGCTCATCGTCGCCAGCACCGGCCCGAAGACCTCTTCCTGCGCCAGAATATTAGCCGGCGAAACAGACGTCGCCAGCGTCGGCAGATGATAATAGCCGGTTGCCGGCAGCGCGGCGTCCGGCTGCCAGCAGACGGCGCCTTGCTTGGCGCCTTCGGCGATCAGGCCCTTGACACGGTCGAGCTGGCTGCGGTCGACCAACGGGCCGATGTCGGTGTTCTTGTCGAGCGGGCTGCCGACCCGCAGCCGGCTCATCCTGACCTTGATCTTGGCGATAAGTGCTTCCGCAATGCCCTCCTGCACCAGGAGGCGCGAGCCGGCGCAGCAGACCTGGCCCTGGTTGAACCAGATGCCGTCGACCAGGCCTTCGACGGCGCTGTCGAGATCGGCATCCTCGAAGACGATGAAGGCCGACTTGCCGCCAAGCTCCAGCGACAGTTTTTTCCCTGAGCCGGCCGTCGCCTTGCGGATGATCTTGCCGACTTCGGATGAACCGGTGAAGGCGATCTTCTGGACACCGGGATGATTGACGATGGCGGCACCCGCTTCCGGCCCGCCCTGGACGATGTTGACGACGCCTTTCGGCACGCCCGCCCGCTCGCAGATCTCGGCGAACAGGATGGCGGTGAGCGGCGTGAATTCAGCCGGCTTCAGCACCACCGTGCAGCCGGCGGCAAGAGCCGGCGCGATCTTCCAGGCCAGCATCAGCAGCGGAAAATTCCACGGGATGACCTGGCCGACGACGCCGACCGGCTTGTGGTCGGGAAAATCCTTCTCGAGCGCCTGCGCCCAGCCGGCATGATGGATGAAATGGCGGATCGCCAGCGGCACGTCGATGTCGCGGCTCTCGCGGATCGGCTTGCCATTGTCGATCGATTCCAGCACCGCGAACAGGCGCTGGTGGCGCTGCATGGCGCGGCCGATGGCATAGAGCACTTTTGCGCGGGCATAGCCCGAGGATGCCGACCATTTCGGCAGCGCTTTTGCCGCAGCAGCGACCGCGCTATCGATGTCGGCGGCGCCAGCATCCGAGATCTTGGCAAGCAGCTTGCCCGAGGACGGTTCGCTGGTCTCAAAAGTCTTGCCGCTGGCCGCCGCTTTCCAGGCGCCGTCGATGAACAGGGCCTTGGAGAAATCGCGCGCGGCAAGCCAGGCATCGGCCTCGTTGCGGGCTTCCGGCGCCGGGCCGTATTCCATGGCGTGATAGCGTTCGAGGATGTTCATAACATGCTCCTGGTAATCGTCTTGGCAGGCGATCCTTCGCGCCCCCCTCTGTCCTGCCGGACATCTCCCCCAC